>CP168152.1:3976666-4580000 GCA_041545745.1 Stenotrophomonas indicatrix | reverse complement strand
CCCTTTAAAGAAAGCGTAATAGCTCACTGGTCGAGTCGGTCTGCGGGGAAGATTTAACGGGGCTAAGCAGTGAACCGAAGCTTGGGGTGTGCATATTTATATGTACGCGGTAGAGGAGCGTTCCGTAAGCCGTTGAAGGTGGATTGAGAAGTCTGCTGGAGGTATCGGAAGTGCGAATGCTGACATGAGTAACGATAATGCGGGTGAAAAACCCGCACGCCGAAAGCCCAAGGTTTCCTTGCGCAACGTTAATCGGCGCAGGGTGAGTCGGCCCCTAAGGCGAGGACGAAAGTCGTAGTCGATGGGAAGCAGGTTAATATTCCTGCACCTCGCGTAAGTGCGATGGAGGGACGGAGAAGGTTAGGCATACCGGGCGTTGGTTGTCCCGGGGAAAGGCGGTAGGTTTGGATCTTTGGCAAATCCGGGATCCTTCAAGACCGAGCACCGAGACGAGCCTTTATGGCGAAGTTGCTGATACCACGCTTCCAGGAAAAGCTCCTAAGCTTCAGCTTACGCAGACCGTACCGTAAACCGACACAGGTGGGTAGGATGAGAATTCTCAGGCGCTTGAGAGAACTCGGGTGAAGGAACTAGGCAACATGGCACCGTAACTTCGGGAGAAGGTGCACCCTTTTTGGTGGCTCGTGCGAGCTATAGCTGAAGAGGGTCGCAGTAACCAGGCCGCTGCGACTGTTTATCAAAAACACAGCACTCTGCAAACACGAAAGTGGACGTATAGGGTGTGACGCCTGCCCGGTGCTGGAAGGTTAATTGATGGGGTCAGCCGCAAGGCGAAGCTCTTGATCGAAGCCCCAGTAAACGGCGGCCGTAACTATAACGGTCCTAAGGTAGCGAAATTCCTTGTCGGGTAAGTTCCGACCTGCACGAATGGCGTAACGACAGCGGCGCTGTCTCCACCCGAGACTCAGTGAAATTGAAATCGCTGTGAAGATGCAGCGTTCCCGTGGCAAGACGGAAAGACCCCGTGAACCTTTACTATAGCTTTACACTGAACGTTGAGTTCGTCTGTGTAGGATAGGTGGGAGGCTATGAAACTGTGGCGCTAGCTGCAGTGGAGCCATCCTTGAAATACCACCCTGTCGTGCTTGACGTTCTAACCTGGGTCCATTATCTGGATCGGGGACCGTGTATGGTGGGTAGTTTGACTGGGGCGGTCTCCTCCTAAAGAGTAACGGAGGAGCTCGAAGGTACGCTCAGCGCGGTCGGACATCGCGCACTGTGTGCAAAGGCATAAGCGTGCTTGACTGCAAGATCGACGGATCAAGCAGGTAGGAAACTAGGACTTAGTGATCCGGTGGTTCTGTATGGAAGGGCCATCGCTCAACGGATAAAAGGTACTCCGGGGATAACAGGCTGATACCGCCCAAGAGTTCATATCGACGGCGGTGTTTGGCACCTCGATGTCGGCTCATCACATCCTGGGGCTGTAGTCGGTCCCAAGGGTATGGCTGTTCGCCATTTAAAGTGGTACGCGAGCTGGGTTCAGAACGTCGTGAGACAGTTCGGTCCCTATCTGCCATGGGCGTTGGAGATTTGAGAGGGGCTGCTCCTAGTACGAGAGGACCGGAGTGGACGAACCTCTGGTGTTCCGGTTGTCACGCCAGTGGCATTGCCGGGTAGCTATGTTCGGAAGCGATAACCGCTGAAAGCATCTAAGCGGGAAGCGCGCCTCAAGATGAGATCTCCCGGGGCACAAGCCCCCTGAAGGAACCATGTAGACTACGTGGTTGATAGGTCAGGTGTGTAAGTACAGCAATGTATTGAGCTAACTGATACTAATGATCCGAGAGGCTTGACCATATAACCTCAAGTTGCCTTGGCCGACATGACATGTCGATAGATCCAGGTGCACGCTACGTCACAAGACCAAACGAGAGGCAGGCGCTCAGGCGCGTCTCTTTGCAATGCTGGCATCATCATGCCCGCCCCCTGCAAAGACACGACGCCTAGGCGACACTCCAACCGCCTCCCTGGTGAAATTAGCGCTATGGAACCACCCGATCCCATCCCGAACTCGGAAGTGAAACGTAGCTGCGCCGATGGTAGTGTGGCCTAAGCCATGCGAGAGTAGGTCATCGCCAGGGTTTATACCCCGAAAACCCCGCTGCTCATGCAGCGGGGTTTTTCTTTGTGCGCGAGAAACCAATGCGTGGTGCCGGCCAGCGGCCGGAAACCCACGAACGTCACGCGGCGGCACGTGGTTGCCGGCCAGCGGCCGGCACTACCGGGGCCCAGTAGAGATTGCGTATGCGGCCTAGCCTCACGCAGATAGCCGGTAGCCGCGCATGGGAAGGCGGCGCCTTC
Organism: Stenotrophomonas indicatrix; assembly: GCA_041545745.1. Classification (NCBI taxonomy): domain Bacteria; kingdom Pseudomonadati; phylum Pseudomonadota; class Gammaproteobacteria; order Lysobacterales; family Lysobacteraceae; genus Stenotrophomonas; species Stenotrophomonas indicatrix. The sequence continues at coordinate 4,577,675 of CP168152.1, read as the reverse complement.
TGTGCAGCTCAACTGCTGGTGGGCCCACTAGCTTCGCCGCAACGGCCGGTGCCCTCGGCCCTCATCATCGCGTCGCGGGCAGCCTTGAACGGATTGCCTTCGCATCCGTTGAGCCAACGAGCCCTGCCGCGAACCGCGCGCAATAAAAAGGCGGCGCCCTGCGGGCGCCGCCTTCCATGGAACATCGCGCAGGGTCTGCTCAGTCGATCAACGCAGCCTCGCGCTGCCGGAACACCGATACCGCCTGGTTCAGTGCACCGGCCTGTGACTGCAGTTCACGTGCCGCTGCAGTGGCTTCCTCCACCAGAGCCGCGTTCTGCTGCGTGGCCTGGTCCATCTGCACCACCGTCTGGTTGATCTGCTCGATACCGGAGGACTGCTCCTGTGACGCCGCCGAGATCTCGCGCATCAGGTGGCTTACGTTCTCCACGCCGCCGACGATGCCCTGCATGCGCTGTCCGGCATCGGCCACCAACTGGGCGCCCTCGCCGACCTGACGTCCTGCCTCGTCGATGAGGACCTTGATCTCCTGGGCGGCCGCCGCCGATCGCTGCGCCAGCACACGGACCTCGCTGGCGACGACCGCGAACCCTCGCCCCTGCTCGCCGGCGCGTGCTGCTTCAACCGCTGCGTTGAGCGCCAGGATGTTGGTCTGGAAGGCAATGCCGTCGATCACGCCGGTAATGTCGCCGATCCGCTTCGACGCACCTTCGATGGCCTGCATGGTGTCGACCACCCGCTGCATGGCGTGGTTGCCATCACTTGCTGCGCCCTGGGTGGAGGCGGCCAGTTCACTGGCCTGACGCGCGTGCGCTGCATTCTGGCGCACAGTGGCGGTCAGCTCTTCCATCGAAGCGGCCGTTTCCTGCAGGTGTGCGGCCTGGCGCTCGCTGCGCTCGGACAGTGCGCCGTTGCCGGCGGCGATTTCGCTGGCGGCCGTGCTGATGGTGGTGGCGCAGTGCTGGATGTGCCCGACCATGCGTGCCAGCTGGCTGGCAGTGGCGTTGGCATCGCGCTGGATGGCGGCGAACGCGCCGTGGTACTCGCCCTGCATGCGGCGGTCGAGATCGCCATTGGCCATCGCCGAGAGCATCTGCCGCACTTCGTCGACCGTGCTGCCCAGGGTGTCCAGCAACTGGTTGATGCCACCGGTCAGGCCGTCGAGGAAGCTTGCACCTCCGCTGGCCTGCAGGCGCTGTTCGAGATCACCGTGCGCGGCGGCATCGACAATCCCGGCAACGGCATTCTCCAGCGTCAGTTCATGGGTGCGGTCATGCCATTCCACCGCAAAGCCCAGGCGCGCGCCCTGTGCATCGAAGACCGGGGTGACGACCTGGGCGAAATGCACCGGCCCGATCCGCACCTTGCCGTTGTGCGTCGCCTGCAGCCCGTTGAGGATGCCGCGGATGCGGTCAGGGTTGGCATGAAAACGATGGATGCTGCTGCCGACCAGCCGCTCGGCGTCGAAATCGGGGAAGGCCTGGCGCAGCGTGGCCTGCTGGTTGCGCAGCAGTGCCACCACCGAACGGTTGACGTAGCGGATGACGTGATCGTTGTCGGCAATCATCATCGCCGTGCGCGAGGCGTCCAGTGCCTGGCGGATCTGCGCGTTCTCGGCGTGCGCCTCGACCTCGCGGTCACGCTGCGCCTGCACGTGACGTGCGGTATCGGCCAACGCGTGGGCCAGTGAACCGGGTGCGTAGCTGCGTGCATCGCTGTGCGCACCAAGGTCGGCGCCCGTGGCGATGTCGCGCGCCAATGCGGCCAGGCGGTGCGGGCCGTGACCCAGGGCCTCGCTCTGTTGGCGCAGGCGTGCGGCGGTCTGGCCCAGCACCAGCGTCAGCACCACCAGGGCAGTGGCGTTCAACAGCGGCGGCAGGACAGCCGCCCCGTCAAGCAACGGTTCCAGCACTGCAATGACGCCAATGACGCCGGTGAGCCACAAAGGCAGGCGGTCACGCTGGGTGAGCAGCACGCCCAGCAGCAGCGCGATCGGCAATGCGGCATTCAATCCGGCGATATGGCAGAGCAGGCTCAACTGCAGGGACAGCGCCACCGCCAGGCCGTTGCGTGCGATGGCCTGGCCGGCCTGGCGCAAGCCCAGCCAGACGGCTGGCAGCGCCGCGGCGGCAACCGCGCTCGCAGCGGGTACCGACGTGCCGCGCAGGGCCAGCACGAGGCCGATCGCTGCGAACACCACGCTGCCCAGCAGCAGGCGACGATCGCCTCGCTGTGCCAGCTGTTGCAGATAAGGGACACGGCCCTGGTCGGGCGGGCGGGAGGACGCAATGGACATCGGCAACTCCTGGATCAACGGACGGCAGCGACCATGCAACGCGCTGCGCGGACGAGCGCAACGACGGCAGGGTCGGGAAATTCGGGGAATGCGGCGCAGGCTGCGACGCGGAGGACAGACACCGTGACCACATCCTGTGGATGACGGTGCAGCAGACGGGACATGCGGTCTTCCTTGCAGAACCAGGAACGAGCCGCAGGCACAAAGGGCCTGCGTGCTGTGGGCGCAGGGGCCCACTACCGTTCTATCGGCCGCGCTGGCGCAGAGTGAAGTGCGCGCAGCCGACGATGGTCAGCGCGCGTTGCTGTTTTCGCTCAGGAATGCATCGATGACCGCAGCAACCTGTGCCGGGTGTTCCATGTGCAGATGATGGTTGCCGGGGAATACCGCCAGGCGGCCATCACGCAGGTGCTGCAGGCGCTCGCTGCGCATCGGCTCGGGATAGTATGGTTGCGCAGGCGTGGCATAGATCACCTGGGTCGGGCAGCTGATGGCCTGCAGCAGGTTGTCGATCTGGCCTTCGCTGAGGCGGATCGCAGTGGGCAGCATCAGGCGCGGATCGCTGCACCAGCGATAGCCGCCTTCGACCGGCTCGACACCGCGTTCGACCAGCAGGCGGGCGCAGCCTTCGCTGAGCTGGTTGGTCATCATTCGCGCCCGGATCGGTGCGGCCAGATCGGGGAACACGCGCAGTTGCTTGCGCGCGAGTGCACGGGTGGCATCGACGTGTTCGCGCAGACGGCTGGCGGTGTCTTCTTCCGGTCCGCGCAGGCCGCCGAGCGCCTCGATGGCGACCAGGCGTTCGATGCGATCACTGACCGCTGCGGTGAGGCTGGCAATGCCGGCACCCATTGAATGGCCCATCAAGGTGAACCGGTCCCAGCCCAGCGCGTCGGCGACATCGAGTACATGGGTGATCGCCGCCGGCGTGGTGTACACCGCACCGGTGGGCAGATGTGCGCTGTGGCCGTGTCCGGGCAGGTCGATCGCCACCAGGTCCAGTTGTGGCAGATGCGGCGCCAGCGGTACGAAGCTGGCCGCATTGTCGAGCCAGCCGTGCAGGGCCAGCACGCGCGGCCCGTCGCCCGCACGGCGCAGGCCGGCCACGCGGACGCCTGCGACCTGCAGTTCAAACGGCTGCAGGGTCATGCCAGCGAGGCCACGGCCAGCCGCGCCAATGCGCGGGCGTGTTCCGGTTCGGCGTTGAGGCAGGGAATGTAACGCATCTGCGCGCCGCGCTCGGCCAGCGTTTCGGTGAAACCCATGGCGACTTCTTCCAGTGTTTCCAGACAGTCGGTGGCAAACCCGGGGCAGACCACGTCGATCTGTTTCACCCCCGCATCGGCCAGCTCCCACAGGCTGGGTTCGGCGTAGGGCTGCAGCCAGCGTTCGCGGCCGAAGCGCGACTGGTATCCCAGCTGCCACTCGTCTGCGCCCAGGCCCAGCGCAGCCGCGATCGCGCGTGCACTGGCCTCGCAGCGCTGCGGATAGGGGTCACCGGCGTCGGCAAGGCGCTGCGGAATGCCATGGAAGGAGAACATCAGCTTCTGGCCGCGACCGTGCTGCTGCCAATAGCGCTGGATCGAGCCGGCGACGGCGGCAACCCAGTCGGGATCGATTGAATAGTCCTGCACCAGGCTGACGGTGACCTGCGGGTTCCGGCGCTGCCACGCATCCACGCGATCTTCGACCGAGGCCGTAGTGGTGGTCGAATACTGCGGATACAGGGGCAGTACCACGATGCGGCGCACGCCCTCGGTGGCCAGCCGATCCAGTTCGGCGGTCAGCGCGGGTTCGCCGTAGCGCATCGCGTGGCGTACGTGCAGTGTCGGCAGCAGGGTCTGCATCGCTTGCGCCAACTGGCGGGTGTGGACCATCAGCGGCGAGCCTTCCGGCAGCCACACCTGGGCGTACTTGGCGGCCGAACGACCACTGCGCAGCGGCAGGATCAGGCCGCGCAGCAAGGGCTGCCACAGCAGCGCCGGTATCGAGACCACGCGCGGGTCGGACAGGAATTCGGCCAGATAACGGCGAACGGCGGGAGCCGTCGGCGTCTCGGGCGTGCCTAGGTTGACCGCCAATACGGCGGTATCGGGTGCGTCGAGCATGGGCGGTATTGTCGCCGATTCCATCGTCACGTCGGCATGCAGGGTTCGGATCGGTGTCATTGATGCGCCCAACATGAGCAGGCAACGCTCATTGGGGATTCATCACAACACTACTAATTTCAGTCACTTGCTATATCTTCCTATGGACTGACTTCTGGAGCCTGCCATGCGTCGCCCGATCCAAGCCCTGCTGATCGCCGCCAGCCTGCTGTCCAGCCAGGCCATGGCCGGACCGCAGGAAGACCAGCGCGCCCGCAATGCGGTGCGTGTACTGGCTGAAATCCAGGAAATCCCTGAACAGGGCATTCCGGACAAATTGCTCGACGAAGGCCGCGCGGTCATCGTCATTCCCGACACGATCAAGGCCGGTCTGGTGATCGGCGGCCGTCGTGGCCACGGCCTGATGTCGGTGCGCATGCCCGATGGTGCGTGGTCCAACCCGGTATTCATCAAGCTCACCGGCGGCAGCATCGGTTTCCAGGCCGGTGTGCAGTCCTCCGACGTTGTGCTGGTGTTCCGCAATGACCGCAGCCTGGACAATCTCGTCAACGGCAAGTTCACCCTCGGCGCCGATGCCGGTGTAGCCGCCGGTCCGGTCGGTCGCAATGCTGCCGCCGCCACCGATGGCCAGTTGAAGGCGGAGATCTGGTCGTGGTCGCGCGCCCGTGGCCTGTTCGCAGGCGTTGCCCTGGATGGTGCGATCCTGCAGATCGACGATGCCGCCAACCTCGACGCCTACGGCAGCAACACCACGCCGCGGATGATCTTCGAGGGCCGCGCTGCAGGCTCGCCGTCGATGGATGTGGTCGCCTTCCGTGATCGTCTGGAAGAGGCCACCTATGCGGCGCGCAACAACCGCAACGGGGGCAATGCCGCACCGCGTCCGGCCGCCGCTGCAGTGCCCGCCCAGGCGCCTGTTCAGGCAGCACCTGCGGCCCCCGTTGAAGCGACCACGGCGCCGCTGCAGGCCGTGCCGCAGACCCCGCCGCCGGTCCAGCAGGGTTTCCAGCCGGTCAACGACGGTGAAATCCGCACTGAAACACTGGGCAACAACTGACTTTCGTCACGCGCGCCGGCTAACAGCCGGTGCGCTATGCTCGGCAATCTGATCACTAACGTAACGAGCGACTTATGGGCAGTTTCAGCATCTGGCATTGGTTGGTCGTGCTCGCCATCGTCCTGCTGGTGTTTGGCACCAAGCGCCTGACCAGTGGTGCCAAGGATCTCGGCTCGGCGGTCAAGGAATTCAAGAAGGGCATGCACGACGAAGACAAGCCGAACGCACAGTTGGGCGATGAGTCACGCAGCCAGGACGCCTCGCGCACCGCGCAGGATGAGCACGACCGCAACGCGCGTTGATCCGGAGCGGTTTTGGTGTTTGATATCGGCTTCAGCGAACTGCTGGTGATCGCGGTTGTCGCCTTGGTGGTGCTCGGACCTGAGCGCCTGCCCAAGGCGGCCCGCTTCGCCGGGCTGTGGGTGCGCCGCGCGCGTAATCAATGGGATTCGGTCAAGCAGGAGCTGGAACGCGAACTGCAGGCCGAAGACATCAAGCGGCAGATGCAGGACGTGCGCCAGGGCATGCAGGACACCGAGAACCAACTGCGTGCCAGTGGCGAAGCCGTGCGCCGCGAGGCCGAGCAGCTGCAACAGCATAGCGACACGCTGGCGCAGCAGGTGCGTGCACCGGCACCGGCCGAACGGCCCCCACACCTGGCGGACGCGACCGAGCCGGAGGTGGCTTCGGCGGAGGATGCTGCCATTGTACCCACCACCGCCGAACCTGCGGGCGATGCCGTTGCTGATACCGCGGCCGAAACGCCCGCCCGCACGGAGCGCCCGTCATGAGCGAACACGACTTCGGCGAAAGCTCGCTGGTGGAACATCTGGTTGAACTGCGCGCGCGCCTGGTGCGTGCGCTGCTGGGGCTGGGCGTGGTGCTGCTGGGCCTGCTGCCGTTTACCCAGAAGCTCTACAACGCACTGGCCGAGCCGCTGATCTCGCAGTTGCCCAACGGGCAGACGATGATCGCCACCAACCCGGCCGGCGCCTTCTTCGCGCCGTTGAAGCTGACGTTCTTCGTGGCCTTGTTCGTGGCCGTGCCGTGGCTGCTGTACCAGCTGTGGGCCTTCGTTGCGCCGGGCCTGTATGCACGCGAGAAGCGCCTGGCGATGCCGCTGCTGGTCTCCTCGGTGCTGCTGTTCTATACCGGCTGCGCCTTCGCCTATTTCCTGGTGTTGCCGGCGGTCTTCCATTTCCTCACCACCTTCAGCCCGGAAGTGATCGCGATCACGCCGGATGCGAACGCCTACCTGGACTTCGTGCTGGCGATCTTCTTCGCCTTCGGCGGCAGTTTCGAACTGCCGGTGGCGATGGTGATCCTGGTGCTGCTGGGCTGGATCACGCCGCAGCAGTTCAAGGAAGGGCGCGGCTACGCGATCGTCGGCATCTTCGTGCTCGCTGCGATCCTGACCCCGCCGGATGTGGTGTCGCAGCTGATGCTGGCGATCCCGATGTGCCTGCTGTACGAGCTGGGCATCCACGCCGCGCGCTGGCTGGTGCCGTCTTCGGTGGTCAAGAAGCCGGCTGCCTGAAAAACAAAAGGGGACGGAGGGGATTAAGTCGTTTGTGCCACAAACGACTTAATCCCCTCCGTCCCCTTTTTCGATCAAGCGTGGAAGACGTCGTTGGCAGGTGGCGACTGCGGCACCGGCGGTGCGCCGCGGCTGCCGCGATGCACGAACATCTGCTTCCAGGCCGAATAGACCGCGCCGACATACAGCGGCATCAGCACTGTGGTGAACACCAGCTGCGCGATGAATGCCGCCGCCAGCGGGCCGCCCAGCAGCATGCCGAGCTGGACCACGATCACGAACAGCACATAGACGCAGAACGCGGCGATCAGGCCGAGCACGGTGAACACGGCGGTGGCGCCGATGTTCTCGATGCAGCCCTGCAGGCTCAGGCGCAGCGCGTGCATGCCGCTCTGGCGGTCGAACACCACCAGTGCCGGCTGGGTGAACATCGCCAAGGTCAGCGCCACGGCGGTGCAGAACACCAGCAGCATCCACAGCGCGATGCGCTGCGCCGGCAGGTTGGCGACCAGTTCGGCGGCGGTTTCCGGGCTGATCTGCTGCCCGCTGCGGCCGAGTTCCTGCATCTTGGTCATGGTGTCGCTGAAGGCGGTGAAGCCCTCGCGGCCGATCATCAGGTACAGCAGCGCGCCCAGCAGCAGCACGGCCAGCACCTGGATCGCCAGCGGCACCAGCAGGTGGCTGACACGGCGGTCGCGGATCGGCTGCAGCAGATGGGTGGCCAGGCCGGGACGGCCCTGGTCGATCTCACCCATGGCGTACAGCATGCCGCCGAACATCACCGGTGAAATCACCAGCGTCATCATCTGCAGAGCCAGGCCGGCGGTGCCGGGCAGCATCGTCCCCAGCAGGGTGACCACCCAGTTCACCAGCAGCCAGGTCAGGCCGATCCGGGCCAGCTGCAGCGGCGCACGCCGATACAGCGAGAACGTATCCAGCAACCACTGGGCGCCCGCCGAGGCTGGCAGCTTGCGAATCTCTTTCATGGACATCCGGGGAGGGACAGGAGGGGCCGGGCGGTGTGCCCGTGCCGCCGATTATCCCTGTTTTGCCACCGGCTGGGCTGAAGACAGCCGGGCCTGGCGGACAAAGCGCCGCAACAGCTGGCGCGCCAGCGGCGCGGCGCTGACCGCGCGCTCGATGCTGCGCGCGCAACCGCCATGACGGCCGATGCAGTCGGCGCGTGCGCGCACGTAGCCACGCATGTGGTGGGTGGCAAATTCCGGATGGAACTGCACGCCCCAGGCTTGGCGGCCCCAGCGGAAGGCATGGCAGCCGTCCAGCGGCGAGCGTGCCAGCACGGCGGCACCCTCAGGCACGCGCAGCACGGTCTGCAGATGGGTGGCGTGGGCCGCGAAGTGGCTCGGCAGGCCCTGGAACAAGGGGTCCTGCGCGGCCTGTGGATCCAGTGCCAGTTCAATCGTTCCCGATTCGCGCCCGGCGGGGTTGTAGGCCACTTCGCCGCCCAGCGCGTGGGCCAGCAGCTGGTGGCCGTAGCAGATGCCGAACACCGGCACGTCGTCGTGCGCGGTCTGTCGCAGCCAGGTGGCACTGCGCTCGCTCCATTCGGCATGGTCGGTGACGAAGGCGGCCGAGCCGGTCACCAGCACGCCAGCGAAGTGGCGTGGATCGGGCAGGTCGGCGCCATGCTCGACGTCGACCACGACGGTCTGGTGTTCTTCCAGGCCGGCGGCCACCCGGATCCAGTGCGGAAAGCGCCCGTAGCGGCGCAGTGACGGCACGGGACGGCCGGTTTCAAGGATCAGGAAGGGCGCTGGATTCATCCGGGGGAGGCAGTACGGACAGGACTTCTTCGATTGTAGTCAGCCCCTGTGCCACCTTTTCAAGCCCGGCCTGGCGCAGGGTTCGCAGTCCTTCAGCACGCGCGGCACGGTTGAAACCGGCCAGATCCATGTCCGCACGGATCAGCCCGCGCAGGCGCGAGCCCAATGGCAGCAACTCATACAGGCCGATGCGGCCGAGGAATCCGGTGCGCCGGCACTCCAGGCAACCGACCGGTCGACAGGGCGTGGCGGCATCTGGATATGCAGCTTCGCTATCAGCCAGCACCGCCCAATCGGCCCTGCCGAGGATGTGCGGCTGCTTGCAGTGCGGGCACAGGGTGCGCACCAGGCGCTGGGCGAGGATGCCGTTGACGGTGGATGACAGCAGGTAATGCGGCACGCCCAGGTCGAGCAGGCGGGTGATGGCCGAGGGCGCATCGTTGGTGTGCAGGGTGGACAGCACCAGGTGGCCGGTCAGCGAGGCCTGCACGGCCATCTGCGCGGTTTCCAGGTCGCGGATCTCGCCGATCATGATGATGTCCGGGTCCTGCCGCAGCAGGGTGCGCACACCGCTGGCGAAATCCAGGTCGATGTTGGTCTGCACCTGCATCTGGTTGAATTCCGGCGCGATCATCTCGATCGGGTCTTCCACCGTGCACACGTTGACGTCCGGCGTGGCCAGCCGCTTCAGGGTGGAATACAGGGTGGTGGTCTTGCCCGAACCGGTCGGGCCGGTGACCAGCACGATGCCGTGCGGGCGCTCGACCAGGGCGGTCCAGCCGGCTGCTTCCTGCGGGCTGAAGCCGAGCTGGTCGATGCTCTTGAAGGCCGCTTCCGGGTCGAAGATGCGCATCACGCACTTCTCGCCGAAGGCGGTCGGCATGGTCGACAAGCGCATTTCCACTTCACGGCCGCCGGGCGAGCGGGTCTTGATGCGGCCATCCTGCGGGCGCCGGCGCTCGGCCAGGTCCATGCGTCCGAGCACCTTGATTCGGCTGACCACGGCGGTCATCACCGCAGGCGGCACTTCGAACACCTTGTGCAGCACGCCGTCGATGCGGAAGCGCATGCGGCCCATTTCGCGGCGTGGCTCCAGGTGGATGTCCGACGCGCGCTGTTCGTAGGCGTACTGCAGCAGCCAGTCGACGATGTGCACGATGTGCTGGTCGTCGGCATTGACGTCGCCGGTACGGCCCAGTTCGACCAGCTGCTCGAAGCTGGGCAGGGTGGTGTTGGCCTCGCCACGCACGTCGCCACGGGCACCGCGCACCGAGCGGGTGACGCCGAAGAACTCCATGGTGTAACGGTGCAGGTCGAGCGGATTGACCACCGCCAGCTCGATGCGCAGGCGGGTCAGGTGCTGCAGGTCGCGCAGCCATTCCTGTGCCAGCGGCTCGCTTGTGGCCACCAGTACGCGTTCGGTATCCACCGCCAGCGGCAGGAAGCGATGCCGGCGCGCATAGGCGTGCGAGGCCACGGCGGTGACCGAGGCGACGTCGACGCGGGTTGGATCGATGCGCAGGTAGCGGCTGCCGGTGCGCTGGGCCAGCCACTCGGTGAGGCGTTCAAGATTGAGGTCGCCGCCGTCGCTGGCGGCCAGCTTGAGGTTGGACAGCAGCACCAGGGGATGTACTTCACTGGCATTGCGGGCGCCCTGCGCGGAAAAACGGATGCGCTCGCGCTCGTGCGCAGCCACCACGCCATCGGCCAGCAGGGCCGCCGCAACCTGTTCGAACTGCAGGCGACCGGGCGGCAACGGCACCGCACCAGGCTCGCCGGGCGTGCCCACGGGCAGCCGATGTTCCATCTACCTGCTCCTTCCGGGTACGGAATGCCCCGCAGGTCGGCCGTTATACTAGCGCACCCCTTTGCCGGCCAAGACTCGTCCGCATGTCCGCGACCCCGACCGTTCCGATCACCTTCCAGGGCCTGATCCAGACCCTGAACCAGTTCTGGGCCCAGCAGGGCTGCGTGCTCATCCAGCCGCTCGACCTGGAGGTGGGCGCCGGTACGTTCCACCCGGCCACCTTCCTGCGTGCGATCGGTCCGGAAACCTGGAACGCGGCCTACGTGCAGCCCTCGCGGCGCCCGACCGATGGCCGTTACGGCGAGAACCCGAACCGCCTGCAGCGCTACTACCAGTACCAGGTGGCGATGAAACCGGCGCCGGACAACATCCAGCAGCTGTACCTGGATTCGCTGAAGGCGGTGGGCATCGATCCGCTGGTGCACGACCTGCGCTTTGTCGAGGACAACTGGGAATCGCCGACGCTGGGCGCCTGGGGCCTGGGCTGGGAAGTCTGGCTCAACGGCATGGAGGTGACCCAGTTCACCTACTTCCAGCAGGCCGGTGGCCTGGAATGCCGGCCGGTGCTGGGCGAGATCACCTACGGTCTCGAGCGCCTGTGCATGTACCTGCAGAACTGCGACAACGTCTACGACCTGGTGTGGACCTACGGCCCGGACGGGCAGCCGGTGACCTACGGTGACGTCTACCACCAGAACGAGGTGGAGCAGAGCACCTACAACTTCGAATACGCCGACGTGGAAGAAATGTTCCACCGCTTCGACGCCTGCGAGCGTGAAGCGCAGAAGCTGGTGGAAGTGAACCTGCCGCTGCCGGCCTACGAGCAGGTGATGAAGGCCAGCCACACCTTCAACCTGCTGGATGCGCGCCGTGCGATCAGCGTGACCGAACGCCAGCGCTACATCCTGCGCGTGCGGGCGCTGGCGCAGGCGGTGGCCAAGGCCTACTACGAGCAGCGCGAGAAGCTGGGCTTCCCGGGCGCGAAGAAGGCCTGACGGCCCGTTCTCCCATCACGCGTTTCACCTACTTCCCCAGGGGCGCCGGCCGCGTCGCGCGCTGCGCCCCCACCACAGGATCGATCCGATGAGCCAACTGTCTCCCCTGCTGATTGAACTGGGCACCGAAGAGTTGCCGGTCAAGGCGCTGCCGGGCCTGGCCCAGGCCTTCTTCGACGGTGTTGTCGATGGCCTGCGCAAGCGCGGCGTCGAACTGGAGCTGGGCGATGCCCGCCCGCTGTCAACCCCGCGCCGCCTGGCCGTGCTGCTGCCGGGCGTTGGCCTGGAACAGCCGGAACAGCACAGCGAAGTGCTGGGCCCGTACCTGAACATCGCGCTGGACGCCGAAGGCCAGCCGACCAAGGCGCTGCAGGGTTTCGCGGCCAAGGCCGGGATCGACTGGACCGCGCTGGAGAAGACCACCGACAACAAGGGTGAGCGCTTCGTGCACCGTGCGGTGACCCCGGGCGCGCGTACCGCTGCGCTGCTGCCGGAGATCCTGCGCGAGGCCATCGCCGGCATGCCCATTCCCAAGCCGATGCGGTGGGGCGACCACAGCTGGGGCTTCGCCCGCCCGGTGCACTGGCTGGTGCTGTTGCACGGCGGCGACGTGGTGGAGGCCGAACTGTTCGGCCTGAAGGCCGACCGCATGAGCCGCGGCCACCGCTTCCTGCACGACAAGACCGTGTGGCTGACCCAGCCGCAGGACTATGTGGAATCGCTGCGCGCCGCCTTCGTGCTGGTTGATCCGGCCGAGCGTCGCCAGCGCATCGTTGCTGAAGTTGAAGCCGCTGCAGCCACCGCCGGTGGCAGCGCGCGCATCACCGAGGACAACCTGGAGCAGGTGGTGAACCTGGTCGAGTGGCCGTCGGCGGTGCTGTGCAGCTTCGAGCGTGCGTTCCTGGCGGTACCGCAGGAAGCGCTGATCGAGACCATGGAGATCAACCAGAAGTTCTTCCCGGTGCTGGATGACGGCGGCAAGCTGACCGAGAAGTTCATCGGCATCGCCAACATCGAGTCCAAGGACGTGGCCGAAGTGGCCAAGGGCTACGAGCGCGTGATCCGCCCGCGCTTCGCCGATGCCAAGTTCTTCTTCGACGAAGACCTGAAGCAGGGCCTGGAGGCGATGGGCGAGGGTCTGAAGACGGTGACCTACCAGGCCAAGCTGGGCAGCGTGGCCGACAAGGTCGCGCGCGTGGCGGCGCTGGCCGAGGTGATCGCCGCGCAGGTGGGGGCTGACCCGGTGCTGGCCAAGCGTGCCGCGCAGCTGGCCAAGAACGACCTGCAGTCGCGCATGGTCAACGAGTTCCCGGAACTGCAGGGCATCGCTGGCCGCCACTACGCGGTAACCGGGGGCGAGTCGCCGGAGGTGGCGCTGGCCATCGACGAGGCCTACCAGCCGCGCTTCGGTGGTGATGACATCGCGCTGTCGCCGCTGGGCAAAGTGCTGGCAATCGCCGAGCGTGTGGATACCCTGGCCGGCGGTTTCGCCGCGGGCCTGAAGCCGACCGGCAACAAGGACCCGTTCGCCCTGCGCCGCAACGCGCTGGGCCTGGCCCGCACGATCATTGAAAGCGGCTTCGAACTGGACCTGCGCGCGCTGCTGGCCAGCGCCAATGCCGGGTTGGCCGCGCGCAACGTGCAGGCCGACGTGGCTGAGCTGTACGACTTCATCCTCGACCGCCTGAAGGGCTATTACAGCGACAAGGGCGTGCCGGCCAGCCACTTCAATGCGGTGGCCGAGCTGAAGTCGGCCTCGCTGTACGACTTCGACCGTCGTCTGGACGCGATCGGGATCTTCGCAGCGCTGCCGGAAGCCGAGGCGCTGGCAGCGGCCAACAAGCGCATCCGCAACATCCTGCGCAAGGCCGAAGGCGATATTCCGGGCCAGATCGATGCGGCCCTGCTGCAGGAAGATGCCGAGCGCGCGCTGGCGGAAGCCGTGACTGCAGCCGTCGACGACACCGGCACCAGCCTGCACCAGAAGGACTACGTGGCCGTGCTGGCGCGCCTGGCCCGCCTGCGTCCGCAGGTCGATGCGTTCTTCGACGCGGTGATGGTCAATGCCGAGGATCCGGCACTGCGCGGCAACCGCCTGGCACTGTTGACGATGCTGGGCGAGCGCCTGGGCAAGGTCGCGGCGATCGAGCACCTGTCCAGCTGAGACGTGGTGCCAGGCAAGCTTGGCACCCACCGGTAGTGCCGGCCGCTGGCCGGCACCGACGCGATGCCGGCATTTCCGCATGCGCTCGCGATGATCGCCACAAACGCGCGTATTTTGACCGCCACTTAACAACCGATCCCGAAACACGTGATGCATTTCGCATCGTCACCTTCGGTCGGTATGCTGTGCCGCATGCAGCCAACGAAATACGCCCTGCCGCTGATGGTCCTCTCGCTTTGCGCCACTTCCGTGGCCCATGCGCGCGGCACCATCGACAAGGTGGACATCAAGGGATTGGACAAGGGCGACGACGCCGCGATCATCGAGAACATCCAGGAGTCGCTGTCGTTGTTCGACACGATCGGCAAGGAGCAGGGCGAGTCGCGCCTGGAGTACCTGCTGTCGCAGGCCGAGCGGCAGACCCGCCAGGCGCTGGAGCCGTTCGGGTACTACAACCCGGTGATCAAGGTCGAGGCGCCGCGGCAGGACGAGCACGTCACCGTGCTGATCCATGTCGACAAGGGCCCGCCGGTGCTGGTGCGCCGCGAGCATATCGACATCACCGGTCCGGCGATGTACGACCAGTACCTGCAGGACGACCTGACCGCATTCAAGCCCCGCAAGGGCCAGCGTTTCGAGCATACCCAGTACGAAGCCAGCAAGATCACCGTGACCCGGCGCCTGGCCGAGCGTGGCTACTTCGACGCCGACTACACCCAGCGCCAAGTGCAGATCACCCGCGCGGACAACGCTGCCGACATCGACCTGACCTGGGACAGCGGCCGCCGCTACAACATGGGCCCGGTGACCTTCGAGCAGAACTACTTCGACGACAAGTTGTTCGACCCGCTGGTGTACTGGGACCAAGGCAGCTATTTCCACGAAGGCAAGCTGGACCGCCTGCGCGAGTCGCTGACCAAGCTCGATTACTTCAGCGTGATCGACATCCAGCCACGCCCGGACCAGGCCGATGAAAACGGCGAAGTGCCGGTTGATGTGAAGCTGACGCGGGCCAAGCGCAGCATCTATTCCTACGGTCTGAGCTACGGCAGCGAAAGTGGCGCCGGTGTGCGTGGCGGCCTTGAGCGGCGTTTCCTGAACAGCCGTGGCCACAAGATGAACACCCAGCTGGACTATGCGCAGAAGCGCAAGAGCCTGATCACCAGCTACCGCATCCCGGCGTTCAACTGGCTTGATGGCTGGTACACCTTCGCCGCCAGCGCCTACGATGAGCAGACCGACTACATCGATCTGCGCAACTTCAAGCTGATCGCCAGCCGCAGCGGCGAGATCAACGAGAACTGGACCGCCATCGCCTCGATCAACGCGCTGCGCGAGCGCTGGCGCTATGCCTCGGGCACCGAATTCACCGATGCGGTCTACAACACGTCCACGCTGGTCTACCCGCAGATCGTGGCCGATTACGTGAAGGTGGACGACGAGCTGTTCCCGCGCAGCGGCATCAGTGGCACGGCGACGGTGCGTGCCGGCGTCGAAGGCGTCGGTTCGGACACCAGCTTCGTGCAGGCCAATGCGGTGCTGCGCTGGTACATCCCGATGGGGCCGACCAATCGCCTGATCCTGCGCGGCGAAGGCGGCACCACCTGGACCAGTGACCTGGTGGCGATGCCGCCCAGCCTGCGCTACTTCGCCGGTGGCGACCGTAGCATCCGCGGTTATGCCTACCGTGAGGTCGGCCCGCGCACGCCCAGACCCGACAAGTACGCTCTGGGTGCCAAGCACCTGGTGGTCGGGTCGGCCGAGTACGAGCATTACTTCAATGGCGGCCCGTGGGGTGCGGCGGTGTTCGTCGATACCGGCAGCGCCTTCGATACCGATATCGACCTGCATACCGGCGTCGGCTTCGGCGTGCGCTGGAAGTCGCCGGTGGGCCCGGTGCGGGTGGATATCGCGCACGGTCTGAACAACCCTGATTCGCAGTTCCAGCTGTACCTCAACATCGGAGCGGACCTGTGAGCACGCCCGCACCGACCCCGTCGCCGAACACGCCGCCGCGACGCGTTCGCTTCTACCGCCGTCGCCGTTTCTGGGCATGGTCCGGCGCGGGCGTGGTCGGCCTGGTGCTGGTTGCCCTGCTGGCTGTGTACTGGCTGCTGCAGACGGTGGCCGGTCGCGATGTGCTGTTGGCGCAGGTGGTGGCACGCCTGCCGGTGGGTGCCAGCTTCACCTGGGACAAGGTCGATGGCCCGGTGGCCGGACCGCTGACCCTGTACAACGTCGACTTCCGCTACGACGACATCCATTTCCACGCTGAGCGCGTACACCTGGAACCGGACCTGCGTCCGCTGCTGGGCCGCAAGCTGCTGCTGGACAAGCTGGAACTGACCAACGCCACGCTCAACCTGGCCAAGAGCGATGAGCCGTTCAAGCTGCCGTCGTGGCCTGATTCGCTGCCGCAGATCGAAATGCCGCTGGCGATCCAGGCCGATGTCATCGCCATCGATGGCTTCCGCATCAGCCAGGCCAACGAGCCGGTGATCGACATCAGCCGCGTGCGTGGTGGCATCGAGATCGCCAACGGCGAGTTCCAGGCGCGCAAGCTGGTCGTGGACAGCGACATGGGTAATTTCACTGCCCAAGGCCGCTACATCCCGGCCAAGGACTACGACACCGACGTCACCGTCACTGCGGTGCTGCCGGCACCGCGCGGGCGGACCGCGGCCACGGTCGGCCTGGTCGCACGCGGTGATCTGGCGCATATGGAAGTGGCGTTGGCCGGTCGCGCACCAAAGCCGCTGCACGCGATGCTGGTGTTCGATGGCCGCACCGATCCGACCTGGAATGCGACCGTGCGCAGCGACGAACTGGACCTTGCGCTGTTGTCGCCCGCGCTGGCCAGCTCGGCCATCGCGCCGCTGGCATTGGATTTCACGGCATCCGGCAAGGGCGGCAACGCCAACCTGCATGGCCGGGTGAAGCAGGGTGAGCAGGAACTGGAGCTGGCGCCGTCGGTGGTGTCGCTGCAGGACCAGGTGCTGAAGGTCTCACCGCTGGTGGTCAAGGGCCTGGGCGGCGAAGCGCGCCTGGAAGGTACCGCCGATTTCAGCCAAGAAGACCAGCAGAAGCTGAACTTCTCGGTGATCGCGCAGGACCTGACCTGGGTGCCGGCGCCGGACCCGAACACTGCCGGCAGTTCGCCGGTGCCGGTGACGCTGAAGGAAGCGCGCTTCGGCCTGGCCGGTACGTTGAAGGCGTGGGCGGCGATCGGCCGTGCCGATGTCGAACGCGAAAAGCAGAAGGCGCAGCTGCGCTTCGATGTGCGTGGCAACGATCAGGCCGCCGAGATCCGCGAACTGCAGGCGCAGACGCCGGGTGGCCAGCTACAGGTGGAAGGCAAGGTGGCGTGGGCACCGCAGCTGGACTGGGATGCCAAGGCCACGCTGAAGGATTTCGACCCGGGCTACTTCGCGCCGGGTTGGGATGGCCGTCTGTCCGGCAATCTCGCGTCCAAGGGACGTCAGCTGCCGCCGCCGGCCAATGCACCGCCGGGCACTGCCGGCACGCTGGAGGCTACGGTGGACCTGCCCTCGCTGAAGGGCACCCTGCGCCAGCGCAACGTGGATGCACAAGGCAAGTTCGCCCTGCAGGGCGAACAGGGCCAGGGTGAACTGAAACTGGCCGTCGGCAGCAGCCGGGTGACCGCCTCGGGCAAGGTCGGCGACCGCCTGGACATCGATGCGCGCTTCGAGCCGCTGCAACTGAGCGATCTGCTGCCCGGTGCCGATGGTGGCCTGCGCGGCCAGGTGCAGGTGAAAGGCCCGCGCGATGCGCCGGACATCACCGCCGATCTGGTCGGCAACAATCTCAACTGGGACGGTTACGGCGCTGAAAGCCTGAGCATCAAGGGCCGTCTGCCGTGGCGTGGCGACAGTGGCACGCTGGCGATACAAGGCCATCAGGTCAATGCAGGCATGCTGCTGGAGCGCTTGAACATCGATGCGCAGGGCAGTGTCTCCAACCTGCGCCTGGCCGCGCAGACCCGCAACGAACTGGGCGCGATCGAGCTGCAGGGCAGCGTGCGCCAGCAGGGCGAGCAATGGCGTGGCGAACTGGCCACGCTGCGCATCGCACCGGTGAAGGGCGATGCGTGGGCACTGCGTGCACCCGCAGCGTTCGCCATCAACGGCGGCAACTACACGCTGGGCGAAACCTGCCTGGGCGCTGCGACCGGGGGCGCCCTGTGTGCGCACGCCAACTGGCCGCGCGAAGGCCTGGTGGTGCGCGGCGATGCCTTGCCGTTGGCGCTGGTGCAGCCGTGGTTGCCGCCACAGTCCGGCCGCCGCATCTACCTGCGTGGCGAACTCAACCTGGACGCGCAGATCCGTCCGCGTGGCAACGCGTGGGAAGGGCATGTGGAAGTGCGCTCGCCTGAAGGCGGCGTGCGCCTTGGCGAGAACCGCAATACCAGCGTGGGCGCCGATGCCAACCGTGGCGAGCTGGTGCGCTACGACCAGTTCTCGTTGAAGCTGGACATGACCCCGGCCAGCATCAAGGGCTACCTGGGCATGGGTTTCCAGGGCAACGGCTTCGTCGATGCGAAGATGCAGACCGGTTGGGAACCGGGTGCGCCGCTCAACGGTGAGCTGTACCTCAACATGTCGCGCCTGTACTGGCTGGAACTGTTCTCGCCGGATGTGGTGCGCCCGACCGGCCTGATCGAAGGCCACGTGAGCCTGCGTGGCACGCGCGGCCAGCCGTCGCTGGGCGGTGATGCGCAGCTGAGCAACTTCAAGGGCGAGTTCCCGGCGCTGGGCCTGACCTTCGACCAGGGCAAGGGCAGCTTCGTCGCCCAGCCCGATGGGTCGGCCAAGATCACCGCGCAGGCCAATTCGGGCAAGGGCACGCTGTATGTCGATGGCGGCCTGTCCTGGTTCGGCGATGCACAGCCGCTGCAGCTGAAGATCCACGGCGAGAATGTGCTGCTGTCCAACACCAGCGAGCTGCGCATCATCGCCAATCCCAACCTGGACTTCACCCTGGCCAAGGCCGCGATGGAGCTGCGCGGAACGGTGCACGTGCCCGAGGCCGACATCGATCTGGAACGCCTGGACCGTGGCACCTCGGTGTCCGAAGACGTAGTGGTGCTGGACCCGGCCGATCCGGAAGAGTCGCGCACTTCGCCGCTGGACATGGAGCTGACCGTCAGCCTGGGCGACAAGGTCAAGATGACCGGCTTCGGCCTGAAGGGCGCGTTGACCGGCAAGATGCAGGTCTGGGCCAAGCCCGGCCGCGAGATGACCGCCAACGGCGGCCTGGAAGTCAGTGGCCGCTACAAGGCCTATGGCCAGGACCTGACCATCACCCGCGGCAACCTCAACTGGAACTACAACGCGGTGTCCGACCCGCGCATCAACATCCGCGCCGAGCGCCGGATCGGTGATGTCACCGCAGGCATCGACGTGACCGGGCGCGCGCAGCAGCCACGAGCCGATGTCTGGTCCGATCCGGCGATGTCGCAGTCCGAAGCACTGGGTTACCTGGTACTGGGGCGCAGCCTGACCGGTGCCAGCAGCGACCAGACCCAGCAGGTGAACGCCGCATCGGCCGCGCTGTCGGCCGGCAGCGGCCTGCTGGCCTCGCAGCTGGGTGCCAAGCTGGGCCTGGACGATGCCGGCGTCAGCCAGTCGCGCGCGCTGGGCGGCTCGGTGATCGGCGTCGGCAAGTTCATCTCACCCAAGCTGTACGTGGGCTACGGCGTGTCGCTGGTCGGAGCCGGTTCGGTGATCACCCTGAAGTACCTGCTGCGCCGCGGCTTCGACGTTGAAGTGGAATCGAGCACGGTGGAAAACCGCGGTTCGTTGAACTGGCGGCGGGAGAAATAACCCGCCGCGGCATCCCTGTAGAGCCGAGCCATGCTCGGCTTCCGCGCGCAGCGCGGACTGACGGAAGAGCAGCCGAGCATGGGCTCGGCTCTACCTGTCAGGCCCCCAACCATCGGCCGTTGCCCCATCCGGCCCCAGCAGCTATGGTCCCGGGCTGTTCTGTCGTACCGGATTGCCTCATGTCGCCACGCAAAGCCCTCCCCACCGCCCTGGCCCTGGGCCTGACCCTCGCCGCCGGCGCCCACGCCGATGAAGGCATGTGGATGCCGACCCAGCTGCCGGAGCTGGCCAAGCCGCTGCG
The DNA here is from genome assembly GCA_041545745.1 of Stenotrophomonas indicatrix. NCBI lineage: Bacteria > Pseudomonadati > Pseudomonadota > Gammaproteobacteria > Lysobacterales > Lysobacteraceae > Stenotrophomonas > Stenotrophomonas indicatrix. Next base: position 4,557,783 of record CP168152.1, on the reverse strand, counting down.
GGCGGCCGGCTTCAAGGGCAATCCGGCCGACCTGGCCAACGTGACCGCGCCGCCGCTGAGCGCAGTCGTGCGTGCCGGCGGTGGCACCGGCTCGTTCGTATCGGCCGATGGCCTGTTGCTGACCAACCACCACGTGGCGATGGGGGTGATCCAGTACAACAGCTCGCCCGAGCACAACTTCATCAACGATGGCTTCATCGCCAAGGGTCGCGCCGACGAACGTCCGGCCAATCCGGACTTCCGCGTGCTGGTCACCGTCGGCTTCGACAAGGTGACCGACCAGGTGCTGGCACAGGCCAAGGGCAAGACCGGCCGCGCGTACTTCGACGCGGTGGATGCAGCCAGCAAGCAGATCGTGGCCGAGTGCGAGAAGGACGGCAGCGTGCGCTGCTCGGTGGCCAACATGTATTACGGCACCGACTTCTACCGCATCGCCCAGCTTGAGCTGAGCGACGTGCGCCTGGTCTATGCGCCGCCGCGCGCGATCGGCAACTACGGCGATGAGATCGACAACTTCATGTGGCCGCGCCACACCGGCGACTTCACCCTGCTGCGTGCCTACGTGGGCAAGGACGGCAAGCCGGCCGCCTACAGCAAGGACAACGTGCCCTACCAGGCCCCGGCGCACCTGCAGATGTCGGTGGAAGGCCCGAAGGAGGGCGACTACGCGATGCTGGCCGGTTACCCGGGCATCACCTACCGCCATCGCACCGCCGCCGAGTTCGCTGGCCAGATCGATGCCGTGCTGCCGCGCCGGGTGTCGGTGTTCCAGCAGATGATCGACACCATCGAAGCGGCCAGTGCCAAGGATGCGCAGGCACGTACCCGTTATGCCTCGCAGCTGCAGTCGCTGAAGAACAACCGCAAGCGCGCTGCCGGTGAGCTGGAAGGGCTGCTGCGCAGCGATGCCAAGGCCCAGCGTGCGGCCGACGAGCAGGCGATGCTGGCCGCCACCGACCGCAAGTACCAGGGTGACATCAAGGCGCTGCTGGCCAACCTGTCGCAGGGCGCGGCGGTGGGCGAGCGCGACCTGCTGCTGGAGCAGATGGCCGGCCAGAGCCAGCTGCTGCGCTCGGCGCTGCTGCTGGAACGCCTGCGCATTGAATCGGCCAAGCCGGACGCGCAGCGCGAGACCGGCTACCAGCAGCGCGACCAGGCGATGATCGAGGGCGTGCTGAAGCAGGTACAGCGCCGCTATGCACCCGAGGTCGAGAAGGCGCTGCTGACCACCCTGTTGACGCGCTACCAGCAGCTGCCGGATGCGCAGCGCGTGGCCGAGTTCGACACGGCGTTCGGCCGTACCCCGGCACAGCTGGCGCAGGCGCTGGACACGCTGTATGCCGGCACCCAGCTGGGTGACGAAGCGCAGCGCCTGTCCCGCTTCGCCGCTGCCCGCGAAGGCAAGGCGCTGGCGGCCGATCCGCTGATTGCCGTGGCCGGCCCGCTGGTAGCCGCGCAGCTGCGCATCGAAAACGAGAGCAAGACCCGCGAAGGTGAACAGCTGCGCCTGCGCCCGGCCTACATGCAGGCGCTGTTCGCCTGGCGTGCCAAGCAGGGCCGTGCGGTGTACCCGGATGCCAACCGCACGCTGCGCATCAGCTACGGCAAGGTCGAGGCGCTGCATCCGCGTGATGGCGTGACCTATTCGCCGGTGACCACCGTGGCCGGCGTCGTCGAGAAGAACACCAACGCCTATCCGTTCGACGCCCCCAAGCCGTTGCTGGCCGCGATTGCCAAGGGCGACTTCGGCAGCACCGCCGATCCCGCGCTGAAGACGCAGACGGTCAACTTCCTGACCAACCTGGACACCACCGGCGGCAACTCCGGCTCGCCCGTGCTCAACGCCAAGGGTGAACTGATCGGCCTGAACTTCGACAGCAACTGGGAGTCGGTCAGTGCCAGCTGGTGGTTCGACCCGCGCTACAAGCGCGCCGTGCACGTGGACATGCGCTACCTGCGCTGGCTGCTGGCCAAGGTCTACCCGGCACCTGAACTGCTGAAGGAAATGGGCGTTCCGGCCCAGTAAGAAGCCGGCCGCGACCATCGGTCGTGGCCCGCAACGCGTAAGCCCCCACCTTGGTGGGGGTGGTTGCCCCCAATGGGCCCGTACACCCGGCCACGCGTGGCCTACACTGCGGGTTCCTTCGACGGAAACACGCGCTTGGTCTCCAGCTGGATCCTGCTGCTGGTCTCGGTTGCCTATGCCGCGCTGCTGTTTGGTGTGGCGTGGTGGGGCGACCGTCGGCCGATGTACCCGGACCGGCCGTGGCTGCGACCGGTCGTCTACAGCCTAGCGCTGGCGGTGTACTGCTCGTCGTGGACCTTTTACGGCGCGGTGGGTACCGCCGTGCGCAACGGCGTGGGCTACCTGCCGATCTACATCGGTCCGCTGCTGCTGCTGCTGTTCGGTTGGCGCATCATCGAGCGCCTGGCGCTGATCGCGCGCAGCCAGAACGTGGTCTCCATCGCCGACTTCATTTCCTCGCGCTTCGGCCGCTCGCGGCGGCTGGCCGCGCTGGTGGCGATCATCGCGCTGATCGGCATCATTCCCTACCTCGCCCTCCAGTACAAAGCGGTGGCGATGAGCCTGCAGGTACTGACCGGCAACACCGGGCCGACCGGATTCTTCAGCGATCCAGCCCTGTATGTGGCGTTGCTGATGGCACTGTTCGCCACCCTGTTCGGCACCCGCCAGGTGGATGCCACCGAACACCACCACGGCATGATGCTGGCGATCGCGCTGGAATCGGTGATCAAGCTGGTGGCGATGGTAGCGGTGGGCGTGTTCGCCTATGTCTGGCTCGGCGACCGCAACGAAGCGGTGGTGGAGTCGGTGCATACGCTGTTCACCGGGCTGCCACCTGTGGGCTTCCTGTCGCAGACGCTGCTCAGCTTCCTCGCCATCATCTGCCTGCCCCGCCAATTCCATGTGGCGGTGGTCGAGTGCGGCGACGTGCGCGATGTGCGCCGCGCGCGCTGGATGTTCGGCGGTTACCTTGTGCTGATCTCGGCGATGGTGCTGCCGATCGCCACCGCCGGCGTCAGCCTGTTCGGCACCGGAAGCGGCGTGGCCGACGACTCGATGGTGCTGGCCCTGCCGCTGGCCGAGGGCCGCAACGCGCTGGCATTGATCGCCTATATCGGTGGTTTCTCTGCTGCCACCGGCATGGTCATCGTGTCCTCGATTGCGCTGGCGACGATGGTCAGCAACGATCTGGTGATGCCGGTGCTGCTGCGTCGCAGTGGCGACCACCAGGAAGCGGCCGATGTTGCCTCGCGGGTGCTGTGGATCCGCCGCCTGGCGATTCTGCTACTGGCGCTGATGGCCTACAGCTACTACCGCAGCAGCAGCAACGACAGCACCCTGGCCTCGTATGGACTGATGGCGTTCGCTGCGGTAGCGCAGTTCGCGCCGGGCCTGATCGGTGGCCTGTACTGGCGCGGGGCCAGCCGTCGTGGCGTCGAGACTGGCATGCTGCTCGGCTTCGCCACCTGGCTGTACACCCTGCTGCTGCCGGCGATGACGATGGCCGGCTGGATGGATGCTGGCTGGGTGCAGCATGGTCCGTTCGGCATCGATTGGCTGCGCCCGCAGCAGCTGTTCGGCATGACCGGCTGGGACCCGCTGACCCACGGCACGTTCTGGTCGCTGCTGGTCAATGCGGCAACGATGATGCTGGTATCGGCGCGTTGGCGCCCGGGCGTGGACGAGCGCCTGCGCGCTGCGCCCTTCCTCGATCCCTACGCCCAGCGCCCCTCGGTGGCCGGTGGTTGGCCGGGCCACGTACACGTGGGCGACCTGCTGGCACTGGCTTCGCGCGTGGTCGGCGAACGCCATGCGCGGCGCTCGTTCTTCGAACAGGCGCAGTCGCTGGGTCGAGAGCTGCAGTCCTCGGCGCCGGCCGACCGGCCATGGGTGCAGTTCACCGAGCGCCTGCTGGCCGCATCGATCGGTGCGGCGTCCGCGCGCCTGCTGCTGACCAGCCTGCTGCGTGGCTCGGGCATGGACCTGGGCGAAGTGGTGGCGGTACTGGACGAAGCGGGACAGGAACTGCGCTTCAACCGCGAGATCCTGTCGACCACCCTGGAAAACATCAGCGCCGGCGTCAGCGTGGTCGACCCGGACATGCGACTGACCGCCTGGAACCGGCGTTACCAGGACATGTTCGGTTACCCCGACGGCATGCTCTACGTCGGCCGCCCAGTGGCCGATCTGATCCGCTACAACGCCGAGCGTGGCGAGCTGGGCGAGGGCGATATCGAAGTGCAGATCAACCGCCGAATCGGCTACATGCGCGCCGGTTCGCCGCACGTCTTCGAGCGCACCCGCAGCGATGGCAAGGTGATCGAAATGCGCGGCCAGGCACTGCCCGGCGGCGGCTACGTCACCAGCTACAACGACATCACCGACTACAAGCACGCCGAACGCGCGCTGCTGGAAGCCAACGAAACGCTGGAACAGCGCGTGGCCGAGCGCTCGCATGTTGCGGAAGTCGCACAACAATCGAAGACCCGCTTCCTGGCGGCGATCAGCCATGACGTGCTGCAGCCGTTGAATGCGGCACGGTTGTTCGCCTCGGCCCTGCGCGACAGCGACCATGTCAGCGACGAGCAGCGGCATCTGGCCGAACGCGTGGATGCCTCGCTGCGTGCGGCCGAAGAGCTGCTCGATGGTCTGCTGGACGTGTCGCGGCTGGATGCCGGTGGCCTGCATCCGGTGATCGGCGAGTTCGATGTCAGCGCATTGATGCGCGAGCTGGCCGCGCAGTACACGCCGGTTGCGGCCGGACGTGGGCTGCGACTGGATCTGTTCGCGCGGACCACCTGGGTGCGCAGCGACCGACGCCTGTTGCGTCGGGTGCTGCAGAACTTCCTTGCCAATGCGTTGCGCTACACACGGCAGGGGCGCATCGTGCTGGCCGTGCGCCAGCGCGGCGACGAAGTGGAACTGCAGGTGTGGGATACCGGGCCCGGCATTCCCGAGCATCACATGCGGCAGATCTTCGACGAGTTCCACCGCTACCAGCAGCCATTCGACTGGGGCGAGCAGGGCCTGGGACTGGGCCTGTCCATCTGCCAGCGCATCTCGCGCCTGCTCGATCATCGCTTGAATGCGCGCAGCCGGGTCGGCAGTGGTTCGATGTTCTCGATCATCCTGCCGCGGGTGGCGCCACTGCCGGGCTATACCGAAGCGGTCACTTTGGCGTCGACAGCACCGCCGGTCCGCAGCGATTCGTTGGCGGGCCTGCGCGTGCTGTGCGTGGACAACGACGAGGAGATCCTCGATGGCATGCGTGCGCTGCTGGGGCGCTGGCAGGTGCAGGTGATCACCGCATCGACGGTGGACCAGGCGCTGCAGAAGATCGCCGAGCGTCCGCAGGTGATGCTGGTGGACTACCACCTGCACGATCGCATGGATGGCCTGGACGCGCTGGTGGCGCTACGCGAGGCGGCGGGCTATCCGTTGCCCGGTGCGCTGCTTACCGCAGATGGCCGCGATGAACTGAAGCGGATGGCACGCGAGCGTGGTTATCGCCTGTTGACCAAACCGATCAAGCCGGCGTCGCTGCGTGCGTTCCTGGGTGCGCTGCGGGATACCCGCAACAACGACTGAATCCACGCCACACGCGGATGACGCGCGGGTAATGCCGACCGCTGGCCGGCAACCTCATGATCGCCGGCAACCTACGCCTTACGCCACGCCGTGCAGGTGTTCATACAGGATCGTCGCACCGATGATCACCAGGATCACGCCACCGATGATTTCGGCGCGCTTGCCGACCATGCTGCCGAGTGCGCGGCCGAGCATGATGCCGGCGGTGACCATGGTCAGCGTGCAGAGGCCGATGACCGCAGCCATCACCCCGATATGCACGTCCATGAAGGCCAGGCCGATGCCCACCGCCATCGCGTCGATGCTGGTGGCGAAGCCGGTCAGTGCCAGCTTCCAGAAACCATGGTGCTGCGAAGGATCTTCCTCGTCCTCGCCGCTATCCGGACGCAGGCCGTTGTAGATCATGTGGATGCCCAGTGCGCCGAGCAGGACGAAGGCGATCCAGTGGTCGAACGCTTCCACATACTGCAGAGCGGCCCGGCCAAGCAGCCAACCGATGATGGGCGTGATTGCCTCGATGACGCCGAAAATGATGCCGGCGCGCAGCGCATCACGGAACACCGGCTTGCGCATGGCTGCACCTTTGCCGATCGCGGCGGCGAAGGCATCGGTGGACATGGCAAAGCCGATCAGTAGGATCGAAAGGGGGGGCATTGGCAGCTGCTGAGGTCGGGCAAGGACGGACGCACGGCCTGCGCTCGCGCCCAACCTGATGTTGCGCGCGCGGGCCGCTGGTCTCGCCAACCATCATGGTTGCCCACGCCACGGCGCACTGGCCGAGTATGTTGACGTGGACGATTCCTGCGAAGGAATCCGGCTACTCCCCAAGGGGACGCGAAGCTTAGCATCGCGATCCGCGCGTGGCGCATCTCATGCGAAACGCGCAGGCAGGGCTGGTTTTTATAGCGATGGCTATATCACGTGGAAATGGTGGCGCCGGAGGCCGAAGCGGAATCCGGTGGTGCCGGCCAGCGGCCGGCACGCGCAACGGCGAGAGCGTGCCAAGCAAGCGTGGCACCTACCAGAGCAGGACAAGGTAGTGCCGGCCAGCGGCCGGCAGCTCCAACCGTTTCACGTGATTGCCGGCCAGCGGCCGGCACTACCGTCAGTCTTCTTCCGGCGGAAGCACGATGGCGTCGTCGTCGATCGCCAGCTTGCCGGCCATCAGTACCGCCTGGGTGCGGTTGGTCACGCCCAGCTTGCGCAGGATCGCGGTGACGTGGGCCTTGATCGTTGCTTCGGAGACGTTGAGGTCGTAGGCGATCTGCTTGTTCAAACGACCCGCGCCGAGCATCTGCAGCACGCGGAACTGCTGCGGGGTCAGCTCGCGCAGGCGCTGGCCGACTTCGCGTTCTTCGCTGCCGGTCGGCGGCACATTGTGTGCTTCCGGCGGCGCCCAGGTCTCGCCATCGAGGATGGTGCCGAGCGCATGGCCGATGGTGTCCGAATCAGCGGACTTCGGAATGAAGCCCAGCGCGCCGTGGTCGAGTGCGCGACGCATCACCGTGGCTTCTTCGCGTGCGGAGACCACCACCACCGGCAGCTGCGGATGCAGCGAGCGCATGTGCACCAGCGCATTGAAGCCCTGTGCGCCGGGCATGTTGAGATCCATCAGGACCAGGTCGGCGTCGTTGTGCTGGTCGGCCAGCGCATACAACGCTTCCACGCTGTCGGCCTCGAACAGTTGAACGCCCGGAATGACCCGCTGCACGGCACCCCGCAGGGCTTCGCGGAACAACGGATGGTCATCGGCAATCAGGAGGGTGGTCATGGGTCGAGCTTATCGATCAGGAAAAAGGGCGGTGTGATGGTTGGCACAGGACGGGTTGAACATGGCCGGGTCCCTCCTCCCGGCCACGTTCGTGGCGCGTACTGTGCCCGCGCTCACGTCATCAACGGACCTTGCGTTCGTCCACCAGCGACGCCACCACCGACGGATCGGCCAGGGTCGAGGTGTCGCCGAGCTGGTCCGGCGCGTTCTCGGCGATCTTGCGCAGGATACGGCGCATGATCTTGCCCGAGCGGGTCTTCGGCAGGCCCGGCGCCCACTGCAGGTGATCGGGCGTGGCGATCGGACCGATCTCCTTGCGCACCCAGGCGACCAGTTCCTTCTGCAGCTCGTCGCTGGGCGCTTCTTCGGCCACCAGGGTGACGTAGGCATAGATGCCCTGGCCCTTCACGTCGTGCGGGAAGCCGACCACGGCGGCCTCGGCCACCTTCGGATGCGAGACCAGCGCGCTTTCCACTTCGGCGGTGCCGATGCGGTGGCCGGATACGTTGATCACATCGTCCACGCGGCCGGTGATCCAGTAGTAGCCATCTTCGTCGCGGCGGCAGCCGTCACCGGTGAAGTAGCTGCCCGGGTAGGTGCGGAAATAGGTATCGATGAAGCGCTGGTGGTCGCCATACACCGTGCGCATCTGGCCCGGCCAGGAATCACGGATGATCAGGTTGCCTTCGGTTGGGCCGTCCTTGATCTCGCCATCGGCGTTGACCAGTGCCGGCTGCACGCCGAAGAACGGCAGGGTGGCCGAACCCGGTTTCAGATCCATCGCGCCGGCCAGCGGCGAGATCAGGATGCCGCCGGTCTCGGTCTGCCACCAGGTATCGACGATCGGGCAACGGCTGTCGCCGACCACGTCGTAGTACCAGCGCCAAGCTTCCGGATTGATCGGTTCGCCGACGCTGCCAAGCAGGCGCAGCGAAGCGCGCGAGGTCTTCTTCACCGGCTCCTCGCCTTCGCGCATCAGCGCGCGGATGGCGGTGGGGGCGGTGTAGAAGATCGACACCTTGTGCTTGTCGATCACGTTCCAGAAGCGTGAGGTGTCCGGATAGTTCGGTACGCCCTCGAACATCAGCGAGGTCGCACCATTGGCCAGCGGGCCGTACACGATGTAGCTGTGGCCGGTGACCCAGCCGACGTCGGCGGTGCACCAGTAGATGTCGTCCTCGCGCAGATCGAACACCGCTTCATGGGTGTAGGCCGCGTACAACAGGTAACCGGCGGTGGTGTGCAGTACGCCCTTCGGCTTGCCGGTGGAACCGGAGGTGTAGAGGATGAACAGCGGATCCTCGGCGTTCATCGGCTCCGGTTCGCAGCTGGCCGGCTGGCTGTCGACCACGTCATGGAACCAGCGGTCGCGCGGTGCCTGCATGTCCACCGCGCCGCCGGTATGGCGCACCACCAGCACGGTTTCCACGGTATTGGTGCCGGGCAGCTTCAGCGCCGCATCGACGTTGGCCTTCAGCGGAATCTTGCGGCCACCGCGCAGACCTTCGTCGGCGGTGATGATCAGCTTGCTCTGGCAGTCGCTGACACGGTCGGCGATCGAGTTCGGCGCGAAGCCACCGAACACCACCGAGTGGATCGCGCCGATGCGCGCGCAGGCCAGCATGGCCACGGCAGCGTCGACGATCATCGGCAGGTAGATGGTGACCCGGTCGCCCTTCTTGACGCCGAGGTTGCGCAGCGCGTTGCCGAGACGGCAGGTGCGCTCGTACAGCTCGCGATAGGTCACGTGCTGGGCCGGCGCATCCGGGCTGTCCGGCTCGAACAGCAGCGCGGTCTTGTCGCCGCGTTTTTCCAGCTGGCGGTCCAGGCAGTTCACGCTGGCGTTGAGCTCGCCATCTTCGAACCACTTGATGTGGAAGTCGGACAGGTCGTAGCTGACGTTCTTGATCTTCGTCGGCTTGCGCGACCAGTCCAGCCGCTCAGCGGCCTTGCCCCAGAACGCATCCGGATCGGACACCGAGGCCTGGTACTGCTGTTCATAGGAGTTCTTGTCGATACGCGCCTTGGCGGCGAACTGCGGATCGACGGGGTAGAGATCAGCCATGGCACCCTCACTTGCACGTTGACTTTGTGTGTGCAGCCGCAGCATTGCCGCAGCCGTTCCCCCTCAGTTTGCCCCATCCACCCCCGGTCGCGTCACCACTTCGGTTAGACCTTGGTCGAAAGTCGGGCCCCTGCAGGCCCGGGTTCGACCAATGGCCAATAGCCGGTGCGTGCAAACGCCCCGCAGTCTCGGCTCGACCGTGCCCCACGCGCGGCATCACCTTGCCACTTGGGAGAGAGGGCAACATGAGCCACCGTACGTTGAAAGCCGTGCGCAAACCTTTGGCGGCCTGCCTGTTGGTCGCCCTGGTCGCACCGGGCATGGCGTTCGCCGAGACCGCCAAAGAGAAGGCACTGGAAGCACGCGTTGCCGAACTGGAGCGGCAGGTGCAGGCGCTGCTGTCGTCGCAGCAGCAGCAACAGACCCAGATCGTGCAGACCCAGCAGGCGGTCACCGACGTCCGCACGCTGCAGGCCGAACAGAAGCCGGCGGTGCCTGCGGGCAAGCAGCCGATCCAGGTCACCACCATCACCCCCGGTGCGGCGCCGGGTACCACGGTCAAGATCGGCGGCTTCATCAAGGCCGATTTCCTGGCCACCCAGACCAGCGATGGCCAGCTGGCCGACGATGCCACCGGCCGCTCGTTGTACCTGCCCGGGCAGACCCCGGTGGAAGGCGCCGGCGGCAGCGGCAAGCGCTCGGACGTGGACTACAACGCCCACGCCAAGTTCTCGCGCTTCAACCTGGGCATCGACAACGTCAGCGAGTCGGGCAACAAGGCCGGCGCGTTCTTCGAGATGGATTTCTTCGGCAACTCGCTGGGCAACCAGACTGCCACCAACACCTATGGCGTGACCCTGCGCCATGCGTACATGTACTGGAACAACTGGATGGCCGGCCAGACCTGGTCGAACTTCATGGATGCGGCGTCGCTGCCGGAAGCGGTCGACTTCGTCGGTCCGACCGATGGTGTGATCTTCGTGCGCCAGGCCCAGGTTCGCTACACCAAGGGCGGTTTCAGCGTCGCGCTGGAGAATCCGGAAACCACCACCCTCACTGGTACGCGCAATCCGGTCACCGGCGCCTGGACCAATGCCAGCGCCAACTCCGATCGCGGCAGCCTGCCGGACCTGACCCTGCGTTATGGCTGGAAGGGTGACTGGGGCACCTTCGGTGTCGGTGGCGTGGTCCGCCAGCTGAAGGTCGACAACCAGACCACCGGTGCCAAGGCTGACAAGGTGGCCGGTGGCCTGACCCTGGGCGGCAAGTGGGTGATGGGTGACAGCGATTCGCTGCACTACCAGTTCACCGGTGGCGAGGGCATCGCCCGCTACATCGGCCTGGGCATCACCGCCGATTCGGCCTATGACGTGGCACGCGACGAACTCAACCCAACCGGTGTGATCGCCGGCTACGTCGGTTGGCGCCATGCCTTCTCGCCGAAGCTGCGCACCAACCTGATCTACGCGCGCAGCGACTACGACAACGACAGCATCCTCGGCCCGCTGGTGACCAAGAGCGTGCAGAGCATCCGCGGCAACATCTTCTATTCGCCGATGCCCAAGGTCGATGTCGGCGCCGAGCTGATGTACGGCAAGCGCGAGATCGAGAACGGCAACAAGGGCGACATCACCCGTCTGCAGTTCACTACGAAATACAGTTTTTAAATGAGTGCCGACCAACGGTGTCGGCACCTACCAAGAATGAGTGCCGACCAACGGTCGGCACCCACCAACAACGATTGCTTCGGAGGGGAAGCGTCCCATGTCCACAACACCTGCACCGGCGAAAGCCCAACTTACCCAGGGACACAAGAAGGTCATCTTCGCGTCCAGCCTGGGCACCGTTTTCGAGTGGTACGACTTCTTCCTGTATGGCTCGCTCGCGGCGATCATCGCCAAGCAGTTCTTCAGCGGCGTCAATGAAACCACGGGCATGATCTTCGCCCTGCTGGCCTTCGCGGCCGGCTTCTTCGTGCGACCGTTCGGCGCGGCCTTCTTCGGCAGCCTCGGCGACCGCATCGGCCGCAAGTACACCTTCCTGGTCACCATCCTGATCATGGGCATCTCGACCTTCCTGGTCGGTGTGCTGCCCAACTACGCCTCGATCGGTTTCGCCGCACCGGTGATCCTGATCATCCTGCGCCTGGCCCAGGGCCTGGCGATGGGCGGCGAGTACGGCGGTGCTGCCACCTACGTGGCCGAACACGCACCGGCCGACAAGCGTGGCCTGTACACCAGCTTCATCCAGTGCACCGCCACGCTGGGTCTGTTCATGTCGCTGCTGATCATCCTGGCCTGCCGCTATTTCCTCGGCAACGAAGCCTTCGAAGCCTGGGGCTGGCGCATTCCGTTCCTGGTCTCGATCGTGCTGCTGGGCGTGTCGGTGTGGATCCGCCTGCAGCTGAGCGAGTCGCCGCTGTTCCAGCAGATGAAGTCGGAGGGCAAGGGTTCCAAGACGCCGTTCCGTGACAGCCTGAAGGGCGGCAACCTGAAGCTGATGCTGCTGGTGTTGCTGGGTGCTGCCGCAGGCCAGGCAGTGGTCTGGTATGGCGGTCAGTTCTACGCGTTGTTCTTCCTCAGCAGCATGCTGAAGGTCGATGCCACCACCTCCTACCTGCTGATCGCCGCCGCGCTTGCACTGGGCGTGCCGTTCTTCATCTTCTTCGGCTGGCTGTCCGACCGTATCGGCCGCAAGAAGATCATCCTCGCCGGCTGCCTGCTGGCCGCCATCACCTACATCCCGATCTTCAAGGGCCTGACCCACTTCGCCAACCCGGCCATCGAAGAAGCCCGCAGCAGCTCGCCGGCCCTGGTTGTGGCCGATCCGAGCACCTGCTCGTTCCAGTTCGATCCGGTCGGCCTGCGCAAGTTCACCAGCTCCTGCGACGTGGCTACCGCCGCGCTGACCAAGGCCGGTGTGCCGTATGACGTGCAGCCGGCTGCTGCTGGCTCGCTGGCGATGGTCAACGTGGGCAGTGCCAGCGTCACCTCGTATGAGGCCGCCGGCCTGACCAAGGAAGAAGGCAAGGCCAAGGCCGATGCGTTCGGTGCCGAGCTGAAGACCGCGCTGACCAGCGCCGGTTATCCCGCCAAGGCTGATGGTTCGCGCATCAACTACGCAGGCACGATCCTGATGCTGTGGCTGCTGGTGCTGTACGTGACCATGGTCTACGGCCCGATCGCCGCCTACCTGGTCGAACTGTTCCCGACCCGCATCCGTTACACCTCGATGTCGCTGCCGTACCACATCGGCAACGGCTGGTTCGGTGGCTTCCTGCCGGCGATTTCGTTCGCGCTGGTGGCCGGTACCGGCAACCTGTACTACGGGTTGTGGTACCCGATCATCATCGCGCTGATGTCGGTGGTGATTGGCGGCCTGTTCCTGCGCGAGACGAAGAACGTGGATATCACCAAGTAAGAATGATGTTCATTGGATGAAGGAGAGGCCGTGGTGCAGACCACGGCCTTTCTGTTTGTGGGGGCGTCGCCCGGGGTCAGAGCCCCTTCGTACGCGAAAGGGATCTGACCCCATCGAGACCGCCGCCTCACGTGTGCACGCCGTATAGTCGCGGAATGAGCCTCTCAGCCGCCGACCTCCCCGCCATCCTGCACACCCTGCGCAGTGCATGGCAGGCCCAGCGTCCTTCGCTGGATCAGCGCGAAGCCGACCTGCGCCGCCTGCGTGAGGCGCTGCAGACGCGCATGGATGAAATGGCCGAGGCCATCGCCGAGGACTTCGGCCATCGCGCCCACGTTGAATCGAAGCTGGCCGATGGCATGAGCGTGCTCTCGGCCATCGATCACCTGCGCAGCCGCCTGCGACGCTGGTCGAAGCCGCGTCATGCGTCTGCAGGCTGGAAGCTGTGGCCAGCCCGCGCGCAGCTGCGGCCGACGCCGCTGGGCGTGGTCGGGGTGATCTCGCCGTGGAACTACCCGGTCACGCTGGCGCTGGTGCCGTTGGCCACTGCGATTGCCGCCGGCAACCATGTGCTGGTGAAGCCTTCGGAGCACACCCCGCGCACCAGCGCGTTCCTGGCCGATCTGCTGGCCAACGTGTTCCCGCCCGATCGTGTGTCGGTGGTGCAGGGTGACGCGGACGTGGCTGCGGCGGTGTCTTCGCTACCGCTGGACCACCTCGTGTTTACCGGTTCCACCGCGGTCGGCCGCAAGGTGATGGCGGCGGCGGCGGAACATCTGGTGCCACTGACGCTGGAGCTGGGCGGCAAGTCGCCGGCCATCGTCTGCCGCGATTTTCCGTTGGATAAAGCCGCAGCGCGGCTGGCTACCGGCAAGTGGTTCAACGCCGGCCAGACCTGCATCGCGCCGGATTACGTGCTGATCGACAGCGTTCGCCAGCGCGAATTCGTGCAGGCGCTGCAGCAGCAGGTGCGCGAGCGTTACGGTGATTTCAGCGATGCGGGTGACTACACGCGGATCATCAATGAAGGCCAGTACGGGCGCCTGCAGGGCTATCTGGCGCAGGCGCGCGAGCGCGGCGTGCCGGTGATTCCATTGGCACAGGTGGATGAGGCGCGCGCCGATCGTGAGCGCCTGCTGGTGCCGACCGTAGTGCTGGACCCGCCGGATGACCTGGACCTGATGCGTGAGGAGATCTTCGGCCCGATCCTGCCGGTACGTGCCTATCCGGACCTGGATGCGGCGCTGGCCGACATCGTGGCCCGCGACCGGCCGTTGGCGCTGTATCCCTTCAGCCACGACACGGCGACGGTGGAGCGCATCCTTGGCCAGGTGGTGGCGGGTGGGGTGACGGTCAATGACACGCTGCTGCACTTCGCCGCCGATGGTTTGCCGTTCGGCGGGGTTGGCGCCAGTGGCATGGGTGCGTACCACGGGCGGGCTGGGTTTGATGCGGTGAGCAAGCTGTTGCCGGTGCTGTGGCAGTCGCGCTGGGCGGCCAGTGATCGGCTGCGGCCGCCGTATTCGAGGATTGCCGGGTTGTTGAGGTTGCTGCTGCGGTGAAGCCACGCATGGCGTGGCTCTACTGACGGGACCGGGTTCTGGTAGGTGCCAACCTTGGTTGGCACGCGTGAACCCCAAGCGCCGACCAAGGTCGGCATCCACCGGGACACACGCGCCCCCTACCGCCAACCAAGGTTGGCATCCACCAAAGCCCACCCGGGTAGAATGCCCGCATGAAGATCGCCTCGTGGAACGTCAATTCGCTCAATGTCCGCCTGCCGCACCTGGAGCAGTGGCTCAAGGAGTTCGGCCCGGACATCGTCGGCATCCAGGAAACCAAGCTGGAGGACCACAAGTTCCCGGATTCGGCGCTGGTCGCCGCCGGTTACCGCAGCGTGTTCGCCGGGCAGAAGACCTACAACGGCGTGGCGCTGGTGTCGCGCGAGCCGGCGCAGGACGTGCAGATCGGCATTCCCGGCTTCGAGGACGAGCAGAAGCGGGTCATCGCCGGCACTTTCGGCGACCTGCGGGTGATCAACCTGTACGTGGTCAACGGCCAGGACGTCGGCACCGACAAGTACGAGTACAAGCTGCGCTGGCTGGACGCCGTGCATGCCTGGATCGTCGAAGAACTGCAGCGGCATCCGAAGTTGATCGTGATGGGCGACTTCAACATCGCCCCCGATGCGCGCGACGTGCACGACCCTGAGGTCTGGAACGAGAACCACATCCTGACCTCCACCGCTGAGCGCGGCGCGCTGGCCAAACTGTTGCAGCTGGGCCTGCACGATGGCTTCCGCCTGCACAACGACGAGGCAGGTACGTTCAGCTGGTGGGATTACCGCGCAGCGGGTTTCCGCCGCAACCTCGGCCTGCGCATCGACCTGACCCTGGTCTCCGATGCACTGAAGGGCAGTGCGGTGGCCTCGGGCATCGACCGCGAGCCGCGCACCTGGGAACGTCCCAGCGACCATGCACCGGCGTGGGTGCAGCTGGGCTGAAACAACGAGGCCCGGCAATGGCCGGGCCCCGTGTTCAAGCAGTATCCCGCGTCAGCGTATGCTCTTGCGGGTGAACAGATTGACGATCGCCAGCAGGATCACCGCGCCGATCAGCGAGAACAGGAACGTGCGCAGGGTGATCGCTTCATTGATGCCGCCGCCGAACAGCCAGCCGGAAATCAGTGCGCCAACGATGCCCACCACGATGTTGAGGATGATGCCCTGCTGGCCATCTCGCTTCATGATGATGCTTGCCAGCCAGCCGACGATGCCGCCGACGATCAGCCAGATGATGATTCCCATGATCGACTCTCCGGTGGATAACCGAGCCCAGTTGACGCGCAGTGCTGTGAACCCGCCGTGCAATCCCGTGATGGCCGCGTGCGGATGAGCCTGCCAGCCACCCTTGAGGGCCCCTGGCGGTTTGGCCCGGTCACCGTGTGGCGCTGCCCGCACGTGCCCGGCCAGCGCGGTGAGCCGCAGGCCCGGCAGGTGCTGGCACAGGCACTGGGGGGCGAGCCGGATGCGCTGCCGCTGGTGCGCGACGACAAGGGCCGGCCGGAACTGAGTGGCGCGCTCGCCCACTACGGCACCGGCTGGAGCCACAGCGGCGAGGTCCTGCTGGTGGCGCTGGGCGAGGGCGTGCGGCTGGGCGTGGACCTGGAACTGCTGCGGCCGCGCCCGCGCATGCTGGAAATCATCCAGCGCTTCTTCCATCCCGACGAAGTGGCTTGGCTGCAAGGCCTGGACGAGGCCGACCGCGAACATTGGTTCTTCCGCGTCTGGTGTGCCAAGGAAGCGCTGCTGAAGGCGCACGGGCAGGGCATTTCCTTCGGCCTGCACCGCCTGCAGCTGGCCCCGGCCGACGATGGCGCCCTGCACCTGCGCTGGTGCGACCCGGAGCTGGGCGAGGCCGCGTGCTGGCACCTGCACGAATGGCAGGCCAGTGGCCAGTTCCGCGCCGCATTGGCCTGGTATCCGCAGTGAATCGGCGAATCAACGGCGAAAACCGGCGATAATGCCGGCATGAGCGAACACGATCTTCCCGCCGGCGTAGCGAACACGCTGCAGCAGGGCCTGGCCAGCATGGGCCTGGCCGCCGAGCTGGCCCCGCCGCTGCTGCGCTACCTGGCGCTGCTGCACCGCTGGAACGGCACCTACAACCTCACCGCCATCCGCGATCCGCAGGAAATGGTCACCCGCCATCTGCTCGATTCACTGGCGATGCAGCCGTTCGTGGCCGATGGCAGCCTGGCCGACCTCGGTACCGGCCCCGGGTTGCCGGGCATCCCGCTGGCGATCGCCTGCCCGGGTCTGCAGGTCACCCTGGTGGAAAGCAACGGCAAGAAAGCCCGCTTCATGCGCGAGGCCGTGCGCCAGCTGGGCCTGGGCAATGCCCGCGTGGCCGAATCGCGCGCCGAAGCGCTGGCCGAGCCGGGCAGCTACGACCAGCTGACCGCGCGCGCGATGGACACCTTGGCCGGCATCGTCCGCGTCGGTGGCCACCTGCTGCGCCCCGGTGGCGTGCTGCTGGCCATGAAGGGCGTCTACCCGCATGAAGAGATCGCAGCGCTGCCGGCCGGTTGGCAGGTGCGCGAGGTGGTCCCGCTGAGCGTGCCCGGCTTGGCCGGTGAACGCCATCTGGTCACCGTCACAGGCCCCTGAACCCCGCCGCCCGCCCCTTGTGGAACAAGCGGTTGGCGATCCACGATTTCCGCACGGGCCCGGTTGTACGCATAATGACCGGTCCCAGCACACGTCGACGAGGCACACCCGCATGGCCCGCATCATCGCCATCGCCAACCAGAAGGGTGGCGTCGGCAAGACCACGACCGCCGTCAACCTGGCCGCTTCCCTGGCCAACGCACCCAAGCGCGTGCTGTTGGTCGACCTGGATTCCCAGGGCAACGCGACCATGGGCAGTGGCGTGGACAAGCGCGAGCTGGTCTCCTCCACCTACGATCTGCTGCTGGGCGAGTCCAGCGCTGCCGACGTCCGCGTGCAGACCGCCGAAGGCTACGACCTGCTGCCGGGCAACATCGACCTGACCGCGGCCGAGATCCAGCTGATGGCGCAGAGCGAGCGCGAGCAGCGCCTGAAGCGCGCGCTGGCGCCGATCCGCGACGAGTACGACTACATCCTGATCGACTGCCCGCCGGCGCTCTCGCTGCTGACCCTCAACGCACTGGCCGCCGCCGATTCGGTGATCGTGCCGATGCAGTGCGAGTACTACGCGCTGGAAGGCCTGAGCGCGCTGGTGGAAACCATCGAAGCGCTGCGTGCCAACCTCAACCCGGCGCTGGAGATCGAAGGCGTGCTGCGCACCATGTTTGATGTGCGCAACAACCTGGCCAATGCCGTGTCGGCCGAGCTCACCGAGCATTTCGGTGACCGCGTGTTCCGCACCATCGTACCGCGCAACGTGCGCCTGGCCGAGGCGCCCAGCCATGGCCAGAGCATCGTCGGCTACGATCGTGCTTCGCGCGGCGGCGTGGCCTACCTCGGCCTGGCCGGCGAGATCATCCGTCGCAACAACGAACGCAACAAGGCCAGCAAGGCCGTGGAGACCGTCTGATGACCAGCAGCAAGCCTGCAGCCAAGAAGCGAGGCCTCGGCCGCGGCCTGGACGCACTGCTCGGTCCGAAGGGCTCGGTCAGCCAGGTGCAGGCCAGCACGGCGGTGATCGAGCCGCTGCCCGGTGAAGTGCTGCGCAAGCTGCCGGTAGGCCAGCTGCAGCCGGGCAAGTACCAGCCGCGTCGCGAAATGGACCAGGGCAAGCTGTCCGAACTGGCCGACTCGATCAAGTCGCAGGGCGTGATCCAGCCGATCCTGGTGCGCCAGCTGCCGGCAGGCAACTTCGAAATCGTCGCCGGTGAACGTCGCTGGCGCGCCTCGCAGCTGGCTGGCCTGGACGAAGTGCCGGTGGTGGTGCGCGAGCTGGAAGACCGCACCGTCATCGCGATGGCGCTGATCGAGAACATCCAGCGTGAAGACCTCAACCCGCTGGAAGAAGCCGAAGCACTGCAGCGCCTCATCAGCGAATTCACCCTGACCCATGCCGAGGCCGCCGAGGCCGTCGGCCGCTCGCGCGCGGCGGTGTCCAACCTGCTGCGCCTGCTGGAACTGCCGATCGCCATCCGCCTGCTGCTGGAAACGCGCCGGCTGGAGATGGGGCACGCCCGCGCGCTGCTGACGCTGGCCCCGGAACTGGCCAGCAAGCTGGCCCAGGAAGCGGCCGATGAAGGCTGGTCGGTGCGTGAGGTCGAGCGTCGTGCGCAGGCGTTCGCCGCCGGCAAGGTGCCGAGCAACCGTCCGCAGCCGGTGGCCAAGGTGCAGCAGGCCGATATCGCCTCGCTGGAAACCGAGCTGTCCGAAGTACTGGGCACCTCCGTTGCGATCAACCATGGCCGCGGTGGCAAGGGCAAGCTGATCATCCATTACGCCAACCTGGACACGCTTGATGGCGTGCTGGAGCGGCTGCGCACGCGCCAGGGCTGACCCCGGCGCAGTTTCATGGGAGTACGGCCTGTTCCTGCCGTGCTCCGTCGATTGCAGGGAACGCACCGCCGCGCGTGCCGGAGGTCGTATCGTCCACCGCAGGTGGGCCGCTCCGCCCCGTGGCTCATCCAGGGAGCAGGACATGACCATTGAAATCGACGACGTCAGCCCAGGCGGCAGCCCGATTCTCGTGCACAACCGCGAGAAGGACTTCACACCGGCCCAGGGCGAGTCGCACATCGAGGAAATCAGCGCGCACATCGAGCGCCATCTTGGCCCGATCTCCGGTGTCTTCCACGAAATCATCTCCGATATCGTGCACATCGACGTGCACGTGGTGCCGGCCACCGACGAGTGCCCGTACCTGCGCCTGGTGACCTCGGGCATGAGCGATCTGCCGATGGCCGTGCCCGATGAGGTGGACGCCCCCCGGCACATGGAACTGATGGTGACCCTGTCGGCGGATTGGCCGATCACCCAGGATGCCTTCGAGGATGAGCGCAACTATTGGCCGGTGCGTCTGTTGAAGACCCTGGCGCGGTTGCCGCATGAGTACGACACCTGGCTGGGCTTCGGCCACACCATTCCCAACGGCCATCCGTCCGAGCCCTATGCACCGGGCGTGGGATTCGATGGCGCCATCGTGCTGCCGCCGGTCACCACCCCGGACGATTTCGGCACGCTGGAGCTGGAAGACGGCACGACCATCGAGTTCATGGCGATCGTGCCGCTGTACCCGGAAGAGATGGACCTGAAGCTGAAGAAGGATTCGGAAACCCTGCTGGACCGCTTCGATGCGAAGAACATCCAGGATGTCATCCAGCCGGGGCGCACCAATGTGGCCAAGAAGCGTTTCGGCCTGTTCTAGGCCCTGCGCGTACCATCAGACTCTGTAACGGCTGAATTCCAGGCTCACCGCAATGACCATCCTGCTCACCGGCGCAGCCGGCTTCATCGGTGCCTACACCGCGCGTGCCCTGCTTGATGCGGGCCAGTCGGTGGTCGGCTTGGACAACTTCAACGATTACTACGACCCGCAGATCAAGCGCGACCGTGTGGCCGCGCTGTGCCCGAGGCTGGACCTGCGCACGCTGGACCTGACCGACCGCGAGGGCCTGGCCGCGCTGTTCGACGAGATCCAGCCGACGGCGGTGATCCACCTGGCCGCGCAGGCCGGGGTGCGTTATTCGCTGGAAAACCCGCACGCCTACGTCGACAGCAACCTGGTCGGCTTCGTCAACATGCTTGAACTGTGCCGACACCGTGGCGTGCAGCACCTGGTGTATGCGTCCAGCAGTTCGGTGTATGGCGATTCGGCTACGCCGCCGTTCTCCGAAGACCAGCGCGTGGACCAGCCGCGCTCGCTGTACGCCGCCACCAAGGCCGCCAATGAACTGATGGCCTACACCTACGCGCAGCTGTATGGCCTGCGTGCCACCGGCCTGCGCTTCTTCACCGTGTACGGCCCGTGGGGCAGGCCGGACATGGCGCCGCTGCTGTTCTCGCGCGCGGTGCTGGCCGGTCGTTCGATCGATGTGTTCAACGAAGGCCGCATGCAGCGCGACTTCACACATGTCTCCGACATCGTGGCCGGTATTCTCGGCGCCCTCGCGCACCCGGCTGATGGTCCGGTGCCGCACCGGGTGTTCAATCTCGGCAACCACACGCCGGTCGAGCTGGAGCGCTTCATCGGCGTGATCGAGCAGGCCGCTGGTCGCCCCGCGCAGAAGGTCTACAAGCCGATGCAGCCGGGCGACATGGTACGCACGATGGCCGATACCCGGCGCGCACATGACGCATTTGGCTACGAACCGGTCATGCCCATCGAACAGGGCCTGCCACCGGTGGTGCAGTGGTGCCGCGAGTATTTTGCTGATCGCGCGTGAGAACGCATCCTCACACTGTCGTATTCATCTTCGGATAACCTCGGCATCGGAAAATGCGCGGTCTTTGTCCCTCCTTGGCCGAGTCCCCCCATGAGCCAACCCGAGCTGTCCGTCGTCGTCCCAGTATTCAACGAGCGCGACAACGTCGCGCCCCTGGTGGCCGAAATCACCGCTGCACTGCGCGGCCGGCTGCCGTTCGAGATCGTCTACATCGATGATCATTCGCGCGATGACACCCTGGCCGTGCTGCAGGGCCTGAAGGCCATCACGCCGGAGCTGCGCGTGCTGCACCACGTCTCGCAGAGCGGGCAGAGCACCGCGGTACGTACCGGCGTCAAGCACGCGCGTGCACCGTGGATCGCCACCCTCGACGGTGATGGCCAGAACGATCCGGCCGACATCCCCAAGCTGTTGGAGGCCCGCGGTACCGCCGACGCCCAGGTGAAGCTGTTTGCCGGCTGGCGCGTCAACCGCCAGGACAGCGGCAGCAAGCGCTGGGCCAGCAAGTGGGCCAACGCCATCCGCGCGCGCATGCTGCGCGATGACACCCCCGATACCGGCTGCGGCATCAAGCTGTTCGAGCGCAACGCCTTCCTTGATCTGCCGTACTTCGACCACATGCATCGCTACCTGCCGGCGCTGATGCAGCGCGCCGGCTGGAAGACCATCAGTGTGCCGGTCAACCATCGTCACCGCACCGCGGGCGTGTCCAAGTACAACAATCTCGGCCGCGCGCTGGTCGGCATCCGCGACCTGCGCGGCGTGGCCTGGCTGATCACCCGCAGCAAGCGCACCGCGGTGGAGGAGCGTTGATGGATCTGGAGCTTCACTGGCTGGACCAGCCGCTGACCTGGTTGTACTGGACCGGCCTGCATGTGACCGGTTGGAAGCTGATCGGCTACACCGGCGCATTGATGTTTGGCGGCCGCTGGCTGGTCCAGTTCGTCGCCTCCAAGCGCGCCGGCAAGCCGGTGATCCCGCGCCTGTTCTGGTACATGAGCGTGGTCGGCAGCCTGATGACGCTGAGCTACTTCCTGTTCTCGGCCAAGCAGGACTCGGTGGGCGTGCTGCAGAACCTGTTCCCGGCGTTCACCGCGCTGTACAGCCTGCAGCTGGACATCAAGCACCGCGGCTGGAAGCGGGACAAGGCCAGCCACTGAGGCGTTGGTAGATGCCGACCTTGGTCGGCGCTGGGTTTTGCGGGGCCAACCAAGGTTGGCCACTACCAGAGCGGCAATGCTGGCGCCTCGGTGCTCCGGTAGACGCCGACCTTGGTCGGCGCAGGTGTGCCCAGCGCCAGGGGCATCCACGCATGGCGTGGATCTACTGAGGCCGGGCTCTGTCCCATGCCATGCGAGGCGTGGATTTTTCCACGCATCGAGCGCAA
Organism: Stenotrophomonas indicatrix; assembly: GCA_041545745.1. NCBI lineage: Bacteria > Pseudomonadati > Pseudomonadota > Gammaproteobacteria > Lysobacterales > Lysobacteraceae > Stenotrophomonas > Stenotrophomonas indicatrix. Next base: position 4,535,639 of record CP168152.1, on the reverse strand, counting down.
GAGCAGCCGGCGCGCCTTCGGCGCTGGGGGTCCCGGCCTGCGGCCGGTTCCCGGTCCTGCCTGTGTTGCAGGCAGGACCTTCGTCCCATGCCATGCGCGATCCGGGGTGCCATGATCGGGGTCTGCCTTCCCGGGAACCTGTGCTTGTGAAAACCCGTCTTGCCGTTGCCCTGCTGATCGCCCTGTCTGCCCCCGCCGTGGCGTTGGCCGCGCCGCCCACCGCCGCCGCGCCGGCCAGCGTGGCCGCTGAATCGGCCGCCGATGCGGCCTTCCGCGCGCTGTACGAGAAGGAATGGAAGTGGCGCCAGGACGGCGGCGGCGAGGCCAGCGAGGACGAAGACGCCCCGGCCAACGCCACCCGCCTGCCCGACGTCGGCGCGGCCGCGCAGCAGGCGCGCTTGAAGGTATGGGACGAGACCCTGGCCGCGCTGAAGAAGATCGACCCGAAGACCCTGTCACCCGACAACCAGGTCAACTACGCGATCTACCGTGACCAGGTGTTCAACCTGGCCGAAGAAGTGTGCTTGCGCGGCTACGAAATGCCGTTCAACGCCGACTCCTCGTTCTGGTCCAACCTGTCCTTCATGGCCCGGCGCGAAATGAAGACCGTGCAGGATTACCAGAACTACATCGCGCGCCTGAATGATGTGCCGCGCTACTTCGACCAGCAGACCGACAACATGCGTGCCGGCCTGAAGCGCGGCTTCAGCGTGCCGCGTGCGGTGCTCGATGGTCGCGAGGTGTCCATCGCCACCGTCGCCGAACTGAAGGACCCGACCGAATCGCCGCTGTACGCGCCGTTCAAGAAGCTGCCCAACACCGTCCCGGTTGCCGAGCAGGCCAAGCTGCAGGCACAGGCGCGCGCGGCGATCAGCGGCAAGGTGGTGCCGGCGTTCCAGCAGTTGCGCACGTTCTTCGTCAACGAATACGTGCCGCAGGCGCGTACCACCCTGGCCGCCGAAGCGATGCCCGACGGCAAGGCGTACTACAAGCAGCAGATCCACGAATACACCACGCTGGACCTGTCACCGGACGAGATCCACCGCATCGGCCTGGATGAAGTGGCACGCATCCAGAAGGAAATGAACGACATCATCAAGCAGGTGAAGTTCAAGGGCAGCTTTGCCGAGTTCCTGACCTTCCTGCGTACCGACCCGCAGTTCTATGCCAGGACCCCGGAAGAACTGCTGTCGCGTGCCGCATGGATCTCCAAGCGTGCCGATGGCCAGCTCGGCAAGTACATGACATTGCCGCGCGCGCGCTTCACCATCGTGCCGGTGCCACCGGACATCGCGCCGTTCTGGACCGCCGGCCGAGGTGGCATGGGCACCTATTGGCTCAACACCTACAACCTGCCGTCGCGTCCGCTGTACAACCTGCCAGCGCTGACCCTGCACGAATCCGATCCGGGCCATGCACTGCAGGGTGCCATCGCCGCCGAGCAGAAGAACCTGCCGGAGTTCCGCCGCAATGCCTACATCTCTGCCTATGGCGAAGGTTGGGCGCTGTACTGCGAGAAGCTGGGCGTGGAAATGGGCATCTACGAAACCCCCTACGAGGATTTCGGTCGCCTGACCTATGAGATGTGGCGTGCCACGCGCCTGGTGATCGACACCGGCGTGCACAGCAAGGGCTGGAGCCGCGAGCAGGCGCTGGCCTACCTGCGTGACCACACGGCGCTGAGCGAGCACGAAGTGACCACCGAAGTGGACCGCTACATTTCCTGGCCGGGCCAGGCGTTGAGCTACAAGCTCGGCGAGATCGCCATCGTGCGCCTGCGTGCGCAGGCGGAGAAGGAACTGGGTGACAAGTTCGACATCAAAGGCTTCCACGACGCGCTGCTGAAGCAGGGTTCGGTGCCGCTGCCGGTGCTGGAGCAGCAGATCCAGGCGTACATCGCCGAGCGCAAGAAGGCCTGACCGTCGTGTGGTCGGGGCAGAGCCCCGCCGGTGGCGGGGGTCCGACCCGGGCGCGGGGTCGGATCCCTTTCCCGCGGAAAGGGCTCCGACCCCCTCCGACCTCACCCCACCGCCCGCACCTTCGCCACGCGCGCGGCGAAGGTCGGCAGCACCAGCAGGGTCAGCACCGTGGCGGTGATCAGGCCACCGATCACCACCGTCGCCAGCGGCTTCTGCACTTCCGCACCGGAACCACTGGCGATCGCCATCGGAATGAAGCCGACGATGGCCACCAGTGCGGTGGTCAGCACCGCGCGGATACGGCTGGACGCACCATTGATCGCGGCCATCATCGGCAGGTCACCGGCGTCCAGGCGCTCGCGGATGGCCTGCATCAGCACCAGGCCATTGAGCGTGGCGACGCCGGATACCGCGATGAAGCCCACCGCTGCCGACACCGAGAACGGCATGCCGCGCAGCAGCAGGGCGAGGATGCCGCCGACCAGCGCCAGCGGTACGCAGCTGAACACCAGTACCGCTTCCTTGCCGCTGCGCAGGGCCATGAACAGCAGGCTGCCGATCAGCAGGAACACCACCGGCACCACCGTGGCCAGGCGCTTTTCCGCACGCTGCAGGTTCTCGAACTGGCCACCCCAGGTCAGGTACGCACCCGGCGGCAGCGCCACCTCGGCCACGGCGGTCTGCGCTTCGCCAACGAAGCCGCCCAGGTCGCGGCCACGCACGTTGGCCTGCACCACCACGCGGCGGCTGCCGTTGTTGCGGCTGATCTGGTTCGGCCCTTCGCTGACGCTGATACGCGCGACCGAGGACAGCGGGATCACCACACCGGTCGGCGTGGCGATCGGCAGCGAGGCCAGCTGATCCGGGTCGTTGCGTGCGCTGTCATCCAGCCGCACCACCACGTCAAAACGGCGGTCGCCCTCGAAGATCTTGCCGGCCGCCGTGCCGCCGATGCCGGTGGACAGCGCGTCGCTGACATCCGCGGCGGTCAGCCCGTACTGCGCCGCTGCCACATGATCGATCTTGACGTTGAGCGTGGGCAGGCCGGAAATCTGCTCCACCCGCACATCGGCCGCGCCTTCCACCGCACGCAGTTTCAGCGCTACCTGGTCGGCCACCTTCTGCAGCTGGCTGAAGTCATCACCAAAGATCATCACCGCCAGATCGGTCCGCACGCCGGAAATCAGCTCGTTGAAGCGCAGCTCGATCGGCTGGCTGAACTCGAAGCTGTTGCCCAGCTGCTGGCCGGCCAGTTTCTCGAAGCGGGCGACCAGTGCTTCCTTGCCCAGCTTCGGATCGGGCCAGTCCGCACGTGGCTTGAGCACGATCACGCTGTCGGAAATGTTGGTCGGCATCGGGTCGATCGCCGCTTCAGCGGTACCGGTACGCGAGAACACCGTTTCCACTTCCGGTTGCTGGGCAATCGCCTTCTCCAGTGCCAGCTGCATCGCCAGCGACTGCTCCAGTGAAGTGGATGGCACGCGCAGTGCCTGCATCGCCACGTTGCCTTCATCCAGGGTCGGCATGAACTCGCGGCCGAGCAGGCCGAACGAACCAATACCCACCAGCAGCATCAGGCCTGCACCGGCCACCACCGACCGCGGACGCGCGACGGCCTGGCGGATGATCGGCTCGATGCGCCCACGCAGTACGCGGATCAGCTTCGTTTCGTGCTCGCCATCATCGCTGTGTGCCTCGCCTTCCTTCAGCTTCGGCTCGCGCACCAGCAGCGCGGCCATCGCCGGCACGAAGGTGAAGGAGAAGATGAAAGCACCCACCAGGGCCAGCATGAAGGTCGCCGCCATCGGGTGGAACGTCTTGCCCTCCACGCCCTCCAGGGTGAGGATCGGCGCGAACACCAGCAGGATGATCAGCTGGCCGAACGCTGCCGGTCGCGCCATCTTGAGCGCCGAATCGGCCGCTACGCGCAGGCGTTCCATCGCGGTCAATGCACGGCCCAGTTCGGCACGACGCTTGCCCAGCATCAGCAGCGTCGACTCGATCACGATCACTGCACCGTCCACCAGGATGCCGAAGTCCAGCGCACCCAGGCTCATCAGGTTGCCGCTGATGCCGAAGCGGTTCATGCCGATCACTGCGAACAGGAACGACAGCGGGATCACCAGTGCGGTGATCGTCGCTGCACGCAGGTTGCCGAGCAGCAGGAACAGCACCACCACCACCAGCAGCGCGCCCTCGGTGAGGTTCTTGGCCACGGTCTTGATGGTGGAATTGACCAGCACGCTGCGGTCCAGCACCGGCGCTGCCACGATGTCCGCCGGCAGCGACTTGTTCACCTGTTCCAGGCGCGCGGCGGCGGCCTGGGCCACGGTGCGGCTGTTGCCGCCGGCGATCATCAGCGCGGTACCGAGCACGGCTTCATGGCCGTTGCGGCTGGCCGCACCCAAGCGCGGTGCGCGGCTCAGTTCGACCTCGGCCACATCGGACACCCGTACCACCACGCCGTTGCGGGTGGCCACCGGCGCTTGTGCCAGATCGTCGGTGGTCAGTGCCAAGCCATCGGCACGCACCACCAAGCCTTCGCCGGCACGCTGCACGAAGCCGGCACCGGCCTGCACGTTGGAGCGCTGCAGGGCCGTCACCAGATCGGCCAGGCCCAGGCCATGCGCGGCCAACCGCGCGCTGTCCGGATGCACGCCGTATTCCTTCACGTAGCCACCGACGGTGTCCACGCCCGCCAGTCCGGGGCTGGAGCGCATCTGCGGCGCGATGATCCAGTCCTGCACGGTGCGCAGGTAGGTGGCACGTTCTTCCGGCGTGCGCAGCAGGTTGCCCTCCGGCGTGCGGTAGACCTCGCCGGCCTGCCAGCCTGCTTCGCCCGGCGTGGCCAGCTTCGCAGGGTCGAACGCGGTGAAGTCCACCGTCCACATCAACACCTCGCCGAGGCCGGTGGTGACCGGCGACAGCATGGGCGAGGCACCCTCGGGCAGCGCTTCGGCGGCCTCGCGCATGCGTTCGGCCACCTGCTGGCGGGCGAAGTAGATGTCGGTGGCATCGGTGAAGATCGCGGTGACCTGCGAGAAGCCATTGCGCGACAGCGAACGGGTGGTGGTCAGGCCGGGGATGCCGGCCAGCGCGGTTTCCAGCGGGTAGGTCACCTGCCGCTCGATCTGCTCGGGCGTCAGTGCCGGTGCCACGGTGTTGATCTGCACCTGGCGGTTGGTGATGTCCGGTACCGCATCGATCGGCAGCTTGCCGAGCTGGAACAGGCCCACGGCGGCAACGAGTGCAGCCAAGGCCACGACCAGCCAGCGGTGGCGTACCGCAGTTTCAATGATGAGCTTGAACATGGAAGGTCCTCAGTGCCCGTGCTCGGCTTCGCCCTTGGCCAGTTCGGCCTTGAGCAGGAAAGCGTTGGCGCCGACGATGCGTTCGTTGCCGCTCAGGCCACCGAGGATCTCGATGCGGTCGCCGGCGCGTCGGCCGGCCAGCACCGGTTGCACCTTGAAGCCGCCCTCGACGGCGACGAACACCGCGCTGCTGCCATCCACGTTCTGCACGGCATCGGCCGGCACGCTCAACGCGCCGTCCTTGCCGTCGGTGACCACCACCGCGGACACCGGCGAACCGGCGGGCGGCAATGCCGCATTGACCGGCGTGGCACGGATCACCGCCACGCCACCCTGCTGGCGCACATCGGCGGCCGAACCGGTGACGGTGGCACTGAAGCTGCCGCCCGGCACGGTCACTTCCAGCGTCATGCCCGGGCTGACCTGCGCGGCCAGCGCCGGTGGCGCGGTGAACACCAGCTCGTTCATCGACGGATCGGCGACGTCGGCCACTGGGCTGCCGGCCGCCACCACGCCGCCGGGCGTGACCTGCACGTTGCCAACGATGCCGGCCACCGGGCTGGTGATGCGCACGCGGCCGCTGCTGTCGGGTGAACCGTTGGCGGCCGCCTGTGCCTGTGCGGCCGCGGCCTGTGCCTGTGCCGCCAGCGAGCGCGCCCGTGAGGTTTCCAGTTCCTGGCGGGCGACCACGCCCTGTTCGACCAGCGCCTTGTCACGGCCGTGGGCCAGGCGTGCCGCCTCGGCTTCCGCTGCGGCGGCAACCGCATTGGCGCGGAACACCGCCGCCTCGCCACTGACCACGATCGCCAGCGCCTGGTTCTGCTTCACCGCCGTGCCCGGTGCGACCAGCACGCGCTCCACGCGACCGGTCACGGTGGAAGCGACCGAGGCACGTGCACCGATCGACGGTTCCACCCGGCCGGACAGCCGCGTCGAACCACCGCCGCCGCGGCCGACGGCAACCACGTCGATGCCGGATGCCTTGATCTGCTCTGGCGTCAGCTGCACCACGCCTTCATCGGCGTCGGGCACCTTGCTTGTTTCGGCCTTGGCTGCGGTGCTGTCAGCGGCATGACCATGGCCGTCGTCGGCCGCTGTCTTGCTGGCGGCATCCGAGGCGTCCGGGGTCTGTGCGTTGCCGGAGCAGCCGGCCAGCACTACGGTCAGCAGCAGGCCACCAACCAGGGGGAAAGAGCGGGACAGGTTCATCGGGCCTCCACAAAAGGTGCGCGCCCTTCGAGGCGGGCGAGATCGATTTCCGCGCCGACGCGCGACAAACGCGCGTCCACAGCGGTGCCGCGGGCGGCGATGAGGGCACTGCGGGTACTGCGCAGTTCCAGCTGCGAGATGCGTCCGGCGTCGAAGCCGATGCGGGCCAGGCGATAGGCTTCCTCGGCGGCGACCACGCTTTCGTCGGCCGCGCGGGTGCGGCTGCCGGCGGCCTTCAGGCCCGCCACCGCCGACAACCGTTCCGCTTCGCTGTCACGGCGCTGCTGGTCCAGCCGCGCCTCGGCCGCGCGCTGTTCGGCACTGGCGGCGCGGATGCCACCACGATTGCGGTCGAACAACGGGATCGAGAGGCTGACGCCGAGCGTGTACGCCTGCTCGCGGTCCTCGCGGAAACGCGTCTGCGCGGCCGTGACGCTGAGGTCGGGCAGGGCACGTTTGCGCTCCACATCGACCAGGCGACCGGCCGCATCGACCTCGGCTTCGGCGACACGCACGGCCAGTGCGACATCGATGGCGCCACGCGGTGCCGGCGGTGCGCGATCAAGCAGGCTGTTGTCGATGGTCTGCACCGGTGCATCCAGCAAGGCCGCACCGGCCAGGCGGGCCAGTGCGGCATCGCGGAAGGCCTGCGCCTCATCCAGCGCGGCGCTGGCATTGGCCACTTCGCTTTGCGCCTGCACCGCACGCAGCTGCGGCTCGCGGCCATGCTTGACCATGGCGGTGACCGCCGCCGCATCGTCGCGGGTGAGGGTCAGCGCTTCGTCGGCCAGGGTGTAACGACGCAGGGCGCTTTCCGCCTGTGCGTAGATCGCCGCCAGCTTGCTGGCGACATCGCTGCGACTCTGCGAACCGCGCAGGGCAGCGGCCTGTGCCTCGGCGCGGGCGGCGCGGACGCGCGCGCCACGCTGGCCCCAGACCTCCAACGGCTGGGACAGGGTAAGCACGGTGTCGGCCCTGCCCATGCCGCCGTAGGAGCCGGTGCCCCAGGCGTTTTCGGCGGACCAGGAAAGGGAGGGATTGGGCAGCGCCCGGGCCTGGTCGGCGCGGGCGTCGGCCGCCTCGGCCAATGCCGCGCCGATGCGGGTGCCGGGCAGCTGGTCGAGACGTTCAAGCAGGGTGTCATACGAAGGAGCGGCTTGTGCAGCGACCTGTGCGGCGGGGATCAAGCCCAGCAACACGGCGACGACCAGCCCGGCCGCGCGCGGCGACCGACGTGTCAGGATCGACATAGGGGGATTCCGGTTGTGAGTGAATCGGGAGCCCGCGATTGCGGGACGCGCTCAACTCACGCCCGGGGAGGACGTGCCAGTTCGTCCTGGGCGACCGCATAGGTCGCCGCGTCGCCTGCATGCATCCAGCGCGCCGGTAGCGGCGTGCCAAAGGCGGCGAAGGTGCTCGCCGGCAAGCTCAGGTTGGAGTGGTGGCAGTGGTTATGACTGCAGGCAGCGGTGTGTTTGCCGTCATTGTCACTGTCACCCTCGGCATCTTCGACGGCGGATTCCACGTGCACCGCCGTGCTGTCGTGCGGTTCCACCGCACACGCCAGTACATCGGCCACCGGCACGACCACGAACGCCGCCATCAGCAGCATCAGCAGGTACGAACGAAGGTGGTGGGCGATCCGGCGCATGGAGGGGAGGCTAGCAAGCGGTTTTCGGTGGATACAATATCAATGGCCACCTCGGGAATTTGTCGGCGTGTTCCGTTCAGGCGCGTCGGGCGTGGGGTCGGATCCCTTTCCTCCGGAAAGGGCTCTGACCCCAACACGTTGCCGGCCAGCGGCCGGCACTACCGGTCGGCGCGCAGCTTCGCGATCACCTTGATCTCGAACTGGAAGCCATACAGCCAGGTCACGCCGATGCCGGTCAGGGTCGGGTGCGGTGCCTCGCCCCAGTACTCGGGCACGATCGCCCAGGCCTTTTCGAAGTTGGTTTCCGGGTCGACCATGAACACGGTCACGTCGATCACGTCATCGAAGGTGCAGCCGGCAGCGGCCAGCACCGCATTGAGATTCTCGAAGGCAAGGCGCACCTGCGCTTCGAAGTCCGGTTCGGGCGAGCCATCCTCGCGGCTGCCGACCTGGCCGGAGACGAACAGGAAGCCATTGGACCGGATCGCGGGTGAGTAACGGTTGCGCTCGTACAGCGCCTGCCTGCCGGCGGGAAAGACGACATCACGGTGGGACATAAGACGGATTCCAGATGGGAGGAGTCCATCCTCCCCGCAGCCGCTGTCTGGATAAACCGCGATGATCGGCCTAGATTGATTGTTAATTCCAAACAATCATGGCCCACCATGGACCGTTTCGAGGCGATGCGGGCGTTTGCCCGCGTGGTGGAAACCGGCAGCTTCACCCGCGCCGCGCACACGCTGCAGATCAGCCGCACCACGGTCACCCAGCTGGTGCAGCAGCTGGAGGCACATCTGCGGCTGCGGCTGCTCAACCGCACCACGCGCCGGGTCAGTGTCACCGCCGATGGCGCGGCGTATTACCCGCGCATCGTGCGCCTGCTGGCCGAGCTGGAAGAGGTGGAGGGTGGTCTGGGCGATGCCGCCGCACAACCACACGGTCGCCTGCGCATCGACGTGCCCGGCCCCTTCGCGCGGCTGCTGCTGGTGCCGGTGCTGCCCGGCTTCCAGGCTCGCTATCCGGAGATCCAACTGGAGGTGGGGGTCAGCGACCGCGAGGTCGATGTCATCGCCGACAACGTCGACTGCGTGATCCGCGGCGGCACCCCGGCCGACCCGGCGCTGGTGGCGCGGCCGTTGGCGAGCCTGCCGATCGGCTTCCATGCCAGCCCAGGCTATGTGCAGCAGTTCGGTGTGCCGGAACACCCGCGCGCGCTGCAAGGGCCGGACCACCACACGGTCGGTTTCCTCAGCCCGCGCAGTGGCCGTGCCCGCGCGTTCAGCGCGAAGCGCGGCGCCGAGCGCATCGAGGTGCAGGGGCGCTATTCAATCGGCTTCGATGATGGCAATGCCTATCTGGCGGCGGGTCTGGCCGGCCTCGGCGTGGTCGCGTTGCCCAGTTACATGGCCGAACCGCATGTAGCGCGCGGCGAGTTGCTGCCCGTACTGCAGGATTGGCAATTGCCGCCGATGCCGATGCACGTGATGTTCCCGCCGAACCGGCACATGAGCCAGCGGCTGCGGGTGTTTATTGATTGGGTGGTGGAGACGTTGGGCTGAGCCACCGCTCGATCGCCGCCACGCCGCATGCCACTCCGTCCTCGTTCGCCATTGCAGCGCCCAGCGCGGCCGCCCGTGCGCGTGTATCGGCATGCTCGGCGAACGCCAGTGCATCGGCCAATGCCTGCGGCTGCAACCGTTTGGGTGACAGCGGCGCAGGCGCTACGCCCAGGCGCTGCAGGCGATCGGCCCAGAAGAACTGGTCGGCGGCGAACGGCATCACCATCGACGGTATGCCGGCGCGGCAGGCCGAATGCGTGGTGCCGCTGCCACCATGATGGATCGCCAGCGTGCAGCGCGGCAACAACGCTTCATGCGGGGTGGGCCCGATGACCAGCACCGTGTCGGGCAGCGCCATGTCGGGCACGCCGACCCAACCGGGGAACAGCAGCACGCGGCGCGGTGCCAGCGTTGCCAACAGCGCCGGCAACACGCGTTCGCGGTTGAAGCCGGTCATGCTGCCAAAGCCCAGGTAGACCGGCGGTGGCCCTGCATCGAGGAAGGCCTGTAGTTCGGCTGACGGCTGCCACGGCGCTGCGGGTGCCGACCACTGGCCGCACACGAGGTGGTCGGCCGGCCAGTCCGAAGGCGGTGGCAACAGCTGCGGCGAGATGCCGTACAGCATCGGCAGGCCGGTCCAGAGCGAGCGTCGTGGCGGCTGCCCGGCGTGCTGGCGGGCCGCGTTGATCGGGCCGCGGAACTGTCGCCAGATCAGGCCGTTGACCAGGCCATAACTGGCCCGGTTCAACCAGCCCGGCGAGCGTCCGGGTGGCAGGAAGGGCGAGCGGAACGCGCGCGTCGGCGTCAGCGGAATCATGCCGGCGCCGATTACCGGAAGACCACGACGTTCGCCCACGCTCATGCCGACGAACGCCGCCAGGCCGCCGGTCAGGATCACATCGCAGCCGTCGGCCGCAGCATCGGCCTGGCGCATCCAGCCGGCGACGTGCTGTAGCGCCATCCGTGCCAGCCCGGTGCTGGCGGCGGCCACGCCGTTGCCGCGCGAGACCAACGCCACCACGTCATCGTGGATGTCGCCTTCAAGCGCAGCGTGCGGGACGCCCAGTGTTTTCGCGCTGCCCAAGGTGCCGCCGTCGGCCAGCAGCATGAGCTCGTGGCCGGCCGCGATCAGCCCGTGGCAGAGCATGACCAGCGGGCGCGTATCGCCTTCGGTGCCGTAGGTGAGGGCCAGCAGTCGCATTGGAGCCTCCGCAGTGAAACGGCAGTATGCCGGTATCGCAGCGTTCGTCCCGCCTACCCGCCGGCGCGCCGCATGGGACAATCCCGCATCACCTGCCCACGCTGCACGGGCGCGCGCACCAGGATCCAGCACCGCATGACCGCACTACCTTCACTACCGTCCCTTGTCTCCTGCATGCCCGTTGCTGCATACGAGTGTGTGGCATGAGCCGCGTCGTTGCGTTGGATACCGAAACCACCGGCATCTCGCATCGTCTGGGCCACCGGGTGATTGAAATCGGGGCGGTGGAACTGATCGATGGGCAGCTCAGCGGCCGCCAGTTCCACACCTATCTGCAGCCGCAGCGCAAAGTGGACTGGGGCGCGCAGCGCGTGCACGGCATCAGCGATGCGATGCTGGTGGGCAAGCCGCTGTTTGCGAGCAAGGCCGCCGAGCTGCTGGAGTTCCTGCGTGGCAGCGAAATGGTCGCGCACAACGCTACCTTCGATGTCGGCTTCCTCGACAACGAGCTGCGCCTGGCCGGCATCGCCGACGGGCTGGCCCAGCACTGCCGCGTGACCTGCAGCCTGAAGCTGGCCCGCAACCGTTGGCCGGGCATGCCCAACAAGCTCGACGATGTGCTGCAGCGCCTGGGTATTCCCGGTACGCGCGGCCTGCATGGCGCACTGAAGGATGCGCAGCTGCTGGCCCAGGTGGTGCCGCACCTGCGCTGAGGGCAGGGCATCGCCATCGCATTCAGGCATGGCCTGTGGGTAAGTTGCGCAAGGTCTTGATTGCGTGCATAATGCGCGGCTCGCTGTGTCCGGTTTCGTGCCGGGCGGCGCCCCCGGGAGCACGTCCCCGGCCGCCCAACGCCAGCGTAACCCTTTGATTCTCTTGACGTGTGGTGGGCAACCACCGAGGCCGCCGTCTCCCGGGCTACGGGCTGACAAAACTTACTATCGAGGTGCGCCATGTCCCGCGTATGCCAGGTTTCCGGCAAGCGAGTGCAGACGGGTAACAACGTCTCGCACGCCAACAACAAGACCCGTCGTCGTTTCCTGCCGAATCTGCACGAGCGCCGCTTCTGGGTTGCCAGCGAGAACCGCTGGGTGAAGCTTCGTGTTTCCGCGCATGCACTGCGCACCATCGACAAGAACGGTATCGATTCCGTTCTGGCTGAGCTGCGTGCGCGCGGCGAAAAGGTCTGAGGAGTAGACGATCATGGCAGGCAAGCGCGATAAGGTCCGTATGATTTCGACCGCTGGTACCGGTCACTTCTACACGACCGACAAGAACAAGAAGAACACCCCGGGGAAGATGGAATTCTCCAAGTACGATCCGGTCGTGCGCAAGCACGTCCCGTACAAGGAAGGCAAGATCAAGTAATCCGCAAGGATTGCTGATTGCCTCCGAAAAAACCCGCCCTCGTGGCGGGTTTTTTTGTGGCCCCCCGCCCCCGATAGGTGTCGACCTTGGTCGACTCGTTCCGACCCCGGTGGGTGCCGACCGTTGGTCGGCACGCTTGGCGCGGCTCGACTCTACCCACCCCGCTGGGCAGAATGGCCCATCACCCTCCCGACGGGCGCGCATGATGCTGTTCGAGTGGCTGCTGGGCTCGTACCTGCTGTTGATCGACTGGCTGATCCGGCTGGTGGCGTTGTGCTGGATTCCCACCCGAACCACGCCGGGCGCGGCGCGCAGCTGGCTGCTGCTGGTCGGTTTCGTGCCGCTGCTGGGCCTGCCGCTCTACCTGCTGTTCGGGCACCCGTGGCTGTCGCGCGAACGTATCCGTCGGCAGGCCGAGGCATCCCAGGTGATCCGCGAGGAACAGGCGCTGCAGCGCCGCCTGCGCTGGACGCCACAGCCCGATTCGGCCAGCGCCGAAGTGGTGCCGCTGGTGCAGCGCCAAGGCGATTTCATGCCGGTGCATGGCAACGCGGTCGATCTGCTGACCGACTACGACGAATCACTGCACAACCTGATCGCCGACATCGACCAGGCCCAGGACCGCGTGCACCTGCTGTATTACCTGATGTTCGATGACACGGTGGGTGAGGCCATCGTCGAAGCCCTGCAGCGTGCCGCAGCGCGTGGCGTGCAGTGCCGCGTGCTGCTGGATGCGGTCGGCGCCAAGCGCGGCCTGCGTGCGTACAGCAAGCGGCTGCGGTCACGTGACGTTGAAGTGCGCGCGATGCTGCCCGGCGGCTTGCGCTGGCGCCGCAGCGGGCGCATGGACCTGCGCAACCACCGCAAGATCGCGGTGATCGACAACGAAGTGGGCTACGTTGGTTCGCAGAACCTGGCGCGGCCTGAATTCGTTGCCGGCCACCCCAACCGCGAGCTGGTAGCGCGCGTACGCGGGCCGGCGGTGGCGCACCTTGAAGCGGTGTTCGCCAGCGACTGGTACATCGAAACCGGGCAGCGCCTGGACGTCATCGCCGACGTGCCGGTGTGCAGCGAGGACATCGCCACCCAGCTGCTGCCCAGCGGCCCGGCCTACCCCTACAGCAACGCGCGCGATGCGGTGGCCGCGCTGATCCATCTTGCCCGGCGGCGGCTGGTGATGGTGACGCCGTACTTCGTGCCCGACGAAGCGACGCTGAGTGCACTGCGCATCGCCGCACTGTCCGGCGTGCAGGTGCAGCTGATCCTGTCGGCCAGCAACAACCAGCGGCTGACCTCATGGGCGCAGGAGGCCTACTACGACGAGCTGCTGCGCTGTGGGGTGCAGATCGCGCTGTACGAGCCGCAGTTCCTGCATGCCAAGCACATGAGCGTGGACGAGCACATCGCCGTGCTCGGATCGATCAACATGGATATCCGCTCGTTCGCGCTGAATGCCGAAATCGGCCTGATCTGCTACGACCGGCAACTGGTCACGCAGTTGTGCACCATCGAGGACGACTACCTGCGCCAGTCGCGCCTGCTGGACCTGGAACAGTGGCGCAAGCGTCCGGCGTGGCTGCGCAGCCGCGAGGGCATCGCGCGCCTGGCCGATGCGTTGATGTAGGCCGGCGCCAGTCCGGCAGGGCCGATGGCCTACAATCGGCGCATGACTGATTCACCGCGTAATGGCGAACTGGACCTGGCGATCATCGGTGGTGGTGCGGCCGGCGTGCTGGTGGCGATCCAGGTGTTGCGCCAGGCCGTGGCGCCGTTGGCGCTGGCCATCTTCGAGCCGGCCTCGCAGCTGGCACAGGGCATCGCCTATGCCACGCCGTGGCCGGAGCATCTGCTGAATGTGCCGGCGGCGAAGATGAGCGCCTTCCCCGACCAGCCCGGCGACTTCCTCGATTTCCTGCAGGCCGCCAACGCCTATCCGGGCGAGGCGCGCGAGGTGCTGGGCGAACGCTATGTGTGTCGCCACTACTTCGCTGCCTACCTGCAGCAGCGCCTGGACGAAGCGGTCACTGCCAGTGCGGCGCGACTGCAGATCGTGGCCCAGCCGGTGCTGGCGATGCAGCCGGATGACCACGGTTGCCAACTGCAGTTGGGCGATGGCCCAACGCTGCGTGCAGCGCAGGTGGTGATCGCCACCGGCAACAGCATGCGGCCGCTGCCGGTGGACGGCGCCGATGCGCTGCATGCCGATGACGTGGTCGAAGCCTGGGATTACGACGGCGTACGCACGCTGGCTGGTGGTCATGCACTGGCCATCGTCGGCTCCGGGCTGAGCATGGCCGACACCGTGCTGGCGTTGGTGGCCGGCGGCCATAGCGGGCCGCTGCACGTGATCTCGCGCCATGGCCTGCTGCCGTTGCCGCATGCACACGGTGGCCTGCCGGCGTTCGACCCGCAGGAGCTGCTGACGATGACCCTGCGCCAGCGCCTGCGTGCACTGCGCCAGCACGCACGGCAGGCACAGGCCGATGGCATCCCGTGGCAGGGCGTGATGGATCGCATCCGCCCGCACGGCCAGGCACTGTGGCTTAGTCTGGGCGAGGCCGACCAGCGCCGCTTCCTGCGCCACGTGGTGCGCTACTGGGATGTGCACCGCCACCGCATCGCTGAACCGGTGGCCGAGCAGTTGCAGGCGCTGCAGGCCAGCGGCCAGCTGCGCGTCCACCGCGCCCGCCTGCAACGCGTGTGGCGCGACGGGGACGCCCTGTGGCTGTCGGGCCGCGAGGCGGGCGGCGGCAACGTGCAGTGGACGATCGGTGCGGTGGTCAATGCCACGGGCGTGGAAACCCGCGCCTCGGCGCTGCGCAACCCCTTGCTGCAGCAGCTGCAGGCCGATGGACTGGCCCGTCCCGGCCCGCATGGGCTGGGCCTGGACAGCAGTGTGCCGGGCGACCGGTTGTGCGCAGTGGGCGGCCAGCCGCAGGCGCGCCTGGGCGTACTCGGCAGCCTGCGCATCGGCAGCCTGTGGGAAAGCCTGGCGGTGCCTGAACTGCGTCAGCAGGCACAGGCACTGGCCGCACAGGTGGTCGCAGGAGCTGCGACGTCGATGCCGTAAAATGGAGGAATGGATGTCTCCCACTTGCTTGATGGCCTGAACCCGGCCCAGCGCGAAGCCGTCTCCGCTCCCCTCGGTCACCACCTGGTGCTGGCCGGTGCCGGGTCGGGCAAGACGCGCGTACTCACCCACCGCATTGCCTGGCTGCATGAAGTCGAAGGCGTGCCGACCCACGGCATCTTCGCGGTGACCTTCACCAACAAGGCCGCCGGAGAGATGCGCCATCGCATCGACGCGCAGCTGCCGCATGGCAGCCGCGGCATGTGGATCGGCACCTTCCACGGCCTGGCCAACCGCCTGCTGCGCCTGCACTGGCAGGACGCCAAGCTGCCGGAAAGCTTCCAGGTGATGGATTCGGACGATCAGCTGCGGCTGGTCAAGCGCGTGGTACAGGCGCTGGAGCTGGATGACGGCAAGTACCCGCCCAAGCAGATTGCCTGGTGGATCAACGCGCAGAAGGATGAGGGCCGCCGCCCGCAGCACATCCAGCCCGAGCCGAACGACGCATGGCTGGAAACCATGCGCCAGGCCTATGCCGAGTACCAGGCGCGCTGCGACCGCGCCGGCCTGGTCGATTTCGCCGAGCTGCTGCTGCGCGCGCACGAACTGCTGCGCGACAACCCGCCGTTGCTGTCGCATTACCGTGCGCGGTTCCGCGAGATCCTGGTGGACGAATTCCAGGATACCAACGCCATCCAGTACGCCTTCGTGCGTGTACTGGCCGGGCATGAGGGCCACGTGTTCGTTGTCGGCGACGATGACCAGGCCATCTATGGCTGGCGCGGCGCCAAGGTCGAGAACGTGCAGGGCTTCCTGCGCGATTTCCCGGGCGCGCAGACCATCCGCCTGGAACAGAACTACCGCTCCACCGCCAACATCCTCAATGCCGCCAACGCGGTGATCGCGCACAACCCGGACCGCATCGGCAAGCAGCTGTGGACCGACAGCGGTGACGGCGATCCGATCGACCTGTACGCGGCGTACAACGAGATGGATGAGGCGCGCTACATCGTCGAGCGTGCGCGGCAGTGGGTGCGCGACGGTGGCAGCTATACCGAAGTGGCCGTGCTCTACCGCAGCAACGCGCAGTCGCGCGCGCTGGAAGAGGCGCTGCTGAGCGAACAGGTGCCGTACCGCGTGTATGGCGGCATGCGCTTCTTCGAGCGCGCCGAAGTGAAGGATGCATTGGCGTACCTGCGCCTGCTGTCCAACCGCAACGACGACGCTGCGTTCGAGCGCGCAGTGAACACGCCCACGCGTGGCATCGGTGACCGCACGCTGGACGAAGTGCGCCGCGAAGCGCGCGCCCAGGGCATCTCGCTGTGGGAAGCGACCATGCTGGTGACCCAGGGCAGTGCACTGGCGGCGCGTGCGCGCAACGCGCTGGCCGGCTTCCTGGTGCTGGTCAATGAACTGCAGGCACAGACCCTGCAGATGACCCTGGCCGAGCGCGTGGACCATGTCCTGGTGCGCTCGCAGCTGCGCGAGCACTGGAGCAAGGAAAGCCGCAACGCGCTGGATTCGGAATCGCGCACCGACAACCTCGACGAACTGGTGTCGGTGGCCTCGCGCTTCGTGCGTCGTGCCGACGACATCGAGGAAGTGGGCGAGGACATGGACGAGCTGGTCGCGTTCCTGGCCTATGCCGCGCTGGAAGCCGGTGAAGGCCAGGCGCAGGCGGGCGAGGAGGGTGTGCAGCTGATGACGCTGCACTCGGCCAAGGGCCTGGAATTCCCGCTGGTGTTCCTGGCCGGCGTGGAAGAGGGACTGTTCCCCAGCGCACGGTCGCTGGAGGAAAGCGGGCGGCTGGAAGAAGAACGTCGGCTGGCCTACGTTGGCATCACCCGTGCGCGACAGAAGCTGGTGCTGAGCTATGCCGAATCGCGGCGCATCCACGGCCAGGACAACTACAGCCTGCCGTCGCGCTTCCTGCGCGAGATCCCGCGCGAGCTGCTGCATGAAGTGCGGCCGAAGGTGCAGGTCTCGCGACCGGCCTCGATGGGCGCCAGCCGGGTGATGGGCCATGCCTCGATCGAGGCGCCGCCAGTCAAGCTCGGCGCGCTGGTCACCCATCCCAAGTTCGGCGAAGGCATGGTGACCGACTACGAAGGCAACGGCGCCCACGCACGCGTGCAGGTCGAATTCGCCGACGCCGGCAGCAAGTGGCTGGTGATGGCGTATGCCAACCTGACGGTGATCTGATCACCGTCGGGGTCGGATCCCTCCCGTAGGGAGGGCTCTGACCCCAACGCGGGAAAACTCAGCCGAGCATAGGCCCGGCCTTACAACGGCAGCTGGCCGTCAGTCGGTGGTGAACGTCTCCACTGCCGCCACCAGCCGAGCACGGTCCATCACCTCTTCGTCCTGCCGGTTGCGGATCAGCACGTAGTTGCCTTCCTCCGGCGACAGCACCTCGATCACCTCGCCCCGGTAGTTGGTGATCTCGATGAAGCCGTCGCCAACGCCGCTCAGATTCTCGATTTCCGCCAGAAGTACATGCAGCGGCACGAGGGCGCCGGACTCGTCCGTGCCGCCTCCGGTGTGGGGGTTGTCGAAGTACACGCTGATCCTGGGTTGCACGGTTCTGTCCCACTCGTAGACCGGAACGACATGCGTCGCCGCCAGGCGGAACTCCTCTGCTGATTCCTCGCCGCTGAACTCACATCGGAAGATTGGCAGGCACAGGAAAAGGTTCGCACGACCCTCGATCTGGTTGAGGAACCCGTGATACGTGCTGGGCACCGCCATTGCGTGGGTGAACCCATAGGCGTTGGCCGGAATCTCGAAGATCGTTGGTCTGTCGTGGGGCATCCCAGCTGGCGCCGCCAGTGCCACGCTGGAGGCGAATTCCGGGTCGTTGGTGTTCTTTGAGACAACCACGAGATCCTGGCCAGCGGTGATCCTCACGCAGCAATGAAGATCGAATGTCGCCACGGGGTACATGGCGAAGTAGCAGCCGTGGACCTCGGTAACCTCTCCGAACTCCTGCAACAGGTCATCTTTGGTGATCATGGGCGTGTCCAGGGTGCGATAGCCCATGATCGCTGATGAAGCCTACGGCGGCCATGCAACGTCTCTGAAGGTACTGCGCAGGGTCAGCGCCCTTCTCCGTTGGAAAAGGGATCCGACCCCGATACGCTGCGTCCATGACCCGCAAGGTTCTCTTCCTCTGCAGCCAGAACCGCCTGCGCAGCCCCACGGCCGAGCAGGTGTTCGCCGATTGGCCGGGCATCGAGACCGCCTCGGCCGGGCTGCTCGCTGACGCCGAGGAGATCCTCAGCCCAGAGCTGCTGCAGTGGGCCGACCTGGTGTTCGTGATGGAGCGGGCACACCGCAACCGGCTGTCCAGCCGCTACAAGCCTTGGCTGAAGGGCAAGAGGGTGATCTGCCTGGATATTCCGGATGACTACGAGTACATGGACCCGGTGCTGATTGAGCTGCTGAAACGGAAAGTGCCGCCCTTCCTGCGCTGAGCGTTCGTTGCAGAGCCGAGCCCATGCTCGGCTGCTCTCCGCAGCAAGGCCAGTCGTGCAGGCTCGGCTCTACCTTGGCCGGGCGGCAGTCAGTCCTGCGCACCTGTCGGGGTGGCCGCATCCTGCTCGGACATGGACTGCTGCAGGCTGCTGGTGAAGCTCTTCACCGCGCGCTCCAGTGCGATCTCCCAGTTCTCCCGCGAGGCTACCTGGAAGATGTTTGCGCCATGGCCGGTAATCGTGAAGGTGCGCGTCTGGCCATCCTTGCGTGCCGTCACCTGTACCGCGATGTCTGCAAGCATCTGCTGGGTGTACGTCGCGGCGCGCCAAACATTCACCGGAGCACTTACCGAAAAATCGTTCAGCGTGGCGTCCAGATGCGTACACGATGTCTCGCACTTGTCGGCAGTCCTGTAACCCATGTTGCGCAGCGCTTGGATCATGATCTCGCGGGCCTTGTCCGAGGCCGTGGAAGTTTCCAGTTCCACCAGTACACCATTGCCAGCACGGATGACACCGCCGATGTTCTTCGCACGCGCCGCCGATTGCACCTGCGGGAAGTACTGGGGGCGGTTGTCACGCACCGGGGCCACCACCACCACCGGGCCCTGCTCCGGGTTCACCCGAATGTCCGGCACGTTCACGCGCACCACTTCGGTGCGGATGCCACAGCCGGTGAGCAACAGCAGCAGTGCCAGCGTAATGATCGACTTCATGTATTCCCCCTGTTGGAATGGTGTCCTTGCGCCGCGCATTATCGCTTGCATATCGCCTGAAAGGACGGGGCGCCGACGCCGCAAAGCAGCCCAGCACGGCGCGGCTCTACAATAGCGGCCACATCTCCCAGGAACGCCCTCATGACCGAGCCCACGCTGCATGTCACCGTGAAGTTGAATGCCAAGCTGCAGCCCGAGCATCGCCATGAGCTGTTCGAGGATCCACTCGATGCGCTGCTGCAGGCGGCCGAACTGGGCGGGATCACCGGTGGCGGTACCGCCATGTCCGGCGAAGGCGAAGTCGAATACGGCGATATCGAAGTGGCACTGGTCGATGCCGCGGGCGTGCCGAAGCTGGTCGACCTACTGGAGCAGCTGGGTGCACCGAAGGGTTCGCAGATACAGGGCGCAGGCGAGGCCGAGCGCAGCTTCGGCGTGACCGAGGGTCTGGGCATCTACCTCGACGGCCTGACCCTGCCGGATGAGGTGTACGAGCAGTGCGATTCGAACCATGTATTCGAGCAGCTGTCCGAGCGCATCGATGGCCTGGGCGAGATCTGCAGCTGGTGGCAGGGCCCGAGCGAGACTGCGCTGTACATGTATGGCCAGTCGTTCGAGGCGATGCGTGATGCGATCGCTGAATTCGTCGGCAGTTACCCGTTGTGCCAGAACGCACGCGTGGTGCAGATCGCCTGAAGTTGCGGTTCCGGGTGGAGCCGGCCAGCGGCCGGCACTACCGGAGCGCGATCAGCGTGCCGGCTGGGCGGATGCGCCCTGCTGAGCGTTGTCTGCCTTGGCCAGTGATTTGCCGAACTGGTAGCCACCCACAAACAGGACGAAGGCAGCGACACAGGCCAGCACGATGATCAGGCCGGTTTTGGAAGTCGAGCGGGGGCGGTCCTGCATGGAAAATCTCCTTTCAGGTAGGGGTCGCAGCCGGATCATGCGCCGTGGCCGGTGCACGCGCAAGCTGGGCCGTCGCGCTACAGGGCCGGATCTCGCACCTGCTCCCAGTCCAGCCCAAACTTGGCCAGGTATTTGCGCAGACGGTCGGCGTCGTTGGTGCTGGCGCGTTGCGTGCGCGAGACCGCGAACAGCTCGCGACCCGCAGCGGACAGCGACTTCGAGCGCGCGCAGACCCGCACCACTTCTTCCAGCTGCACGCGATCGAAACGGTCCAGTGTGTCCACGGCATCGCCCAACAGCGCATCCAGCGGTGACGGCACATCGCCGCCGCGCCACTGTGCCCGCAGGCGCGCGATCTCGTCTTCCACCCCCTCGATCTGGATGCGCCCGGCACTCGCCAATGTGGCCAAGCGCATGATCGACGCGCCCAGATCGCGGAAGTTGCCGCGCCACGCCGCTTCCGGGCTGGTGGCGAACGCGAGATAGCGCGTGCGTGCCTCAACGTTGAACCGAACCCGCGCATGCTGGTCCTGCGACCACCGTTCCAGCTCGAACTCGATGTTCGGTTCGATGTCTTCCATGCGCTGCGCCAGACCGGGCAGGTGGTACGTCCACAGGTTGAGGCGCGCCAGCAGGTCTTCGCGGAAGCGGCCTTCCAGCACCGACTGCTGCAGATCGCGGTTGGTGCCGGCGATCAGCTGGAAATCGCTCTCCACTTCGCGGTCACTGCCGACCGGCAGGAAGCGCTTCTCTTCAAGTGCGCGCAGCAGCATCGCCTGTTCGTCCTGGCCGAGTTCGCCGATCTCGTCCAGGAACAGCAGCCCCTGGTGCGCTGAGCGCAGCAGGCCGGCGCGGTCGCTGGAAGCACCGGTATAGGCGCCCTTGGTATGGCCGAACAAGGTGCTCATCGCACCATCGCCGCGCAGCGTGGCGCAGTTCACCTCGACGAAGCGACCCGGCAGCTGATGCTTGAGCTTCTTCAGCTCGAACACGCGCTTGGCCAGCTGGCTCTTGCCCGCACCGGTCGGCCCCATCAGCAGCATCGGCGCGCGCGAGCGCGTGGCCACTGTTTCGATCTGTTCGATCATGCGGTTGAAGGCGGCGTTGCGGGTGGCGATGCCGCCCTTCAGCAGGTCGCGGTCCTGCAGCTGCTGCTGGGCGAAGCGCTGGGCGATATGGTCGTAGCGCGACAGGTCCAGGTCGATGATCGCGTACGTACCGGCGGCACCGTCCTGTTTGCGTGGCGGCGAGGTCTGCAGCAGGCGCCCGGGGAAGTGACGGCTCTCGGTCAGCAGGAACCAGCAGATCTGCGCGACGTGCGTACCGGTGGTGATGTGGACGTAGTAGTCCTCCTCCTCCGGCTGGAACGGATAGCTGGCGACGAAGTCGTGCAGGGTGGCGTAGACCCCTTCGAACTCCCACGGATCTGCCAGGTAGGTGTCGTGTCGCTGCACGTTGATGCCCGGCGCAGCCTGCACCAGATCCTCGCAGACCACGCGCGCCAGCTTGCTGTAGCGGCGCTCATCCAGCAGCAGCTCGATGCGGTCGGGCAGGAAATCCTCATGCATGCCCAGTGACACCGTCGGGCGCCACTTCTGCCAGCGGCCCGGGCCTTCGCCCGCGTCGAGCTGGGTGCCGAGCATGCCGAAGACCACCTGCCGACGCGCCATATCCATTCCTATAAAAGATGCGCTGAAAATATATATCTTTTCGCCGAGGCTCGCTGGCAAAAATAGCTCGATTCACAAGAAATGCCATTAAAATCAATTGCATGGGTCCCTTCAGGAAAAGTTGGCACGGCCATTGCTCTATATCCGGCAAGACACGACGCGGGCTGTTCCCGCCGAGGACATCAGCATGGCCAACCTTTCGCTCTTCTCCTGGATGCGCACGCCGCAGCCGCCGCAGGCAGACACCGTCAATGAAGCCGGTGGCCTGGCCTACCGCCGCGACCCGCGTGCAGCGCTGGCGCTGTATGCGGCCACCGGGTGCCTGAACAACACTTTCTACAGCGACGCCGAGGCGCAGCTGCAGCAGGTGCTGGCGCTGACCGCGCAGGTCGAGCCGCGCTTCATCGCCCGCACTGCGCTGTACGCCCGTCAGGTTGCACACATGAAGGACATGCCGGCACTGCTGCTGGCGGTGCTCAGCCTGCGCGATCCGGAGGCGTTCGCTCTGGCGTTTCCGCGGGTGATCGACAACGGCCGCCAACTGCGCACCTTCGTGCAGATCATGCGCAGCGGCCAGGTAGGGCGTCGTTCGCTGGGCTCGCTGCCCAAGCGCAGGGTGCGCGAGTGGATCCAGCAGGCCTCGGCGGAAACGCTGGTGCGTGCGGCGATCGGCCAGCAGCCGTCGCTGGCCGATGTGATACGCATGGTGCACCCGAAGCCGGCCAACGCCGAGCGCAAGGCGCTGTATGCCTGGATCATCGGTCGTGCGTACGACGAGGCGCAGCTGCCGGCGGTGGTGCAGGCCTACGAAGCGTTCAAGCGTGATCCGCGCAGGCTGCCGCCGGACCTGCCGTTCCAGTACTACAGCACGCTGCCGCTGGATGCGGCGCAGTGGTCGGCACTGGCCCGCAATGCATCGTGGCAGTCGATGCGGATGAACCTCAACACGTTCGCCCGCAACGGCGTGTTCGATGATCCAGCGATGGTGCAGGTGATCGCAGAGCGCCTGCGTGATCCGCAGCAGGTGCGTCGTGCCCGTGTACTGCCGTACCAGCTGCTGATGGCCTTCCACGCGGGCGCTGGCTTGCCGTCGCCGATCCTGGAAGCGCTGCAGGATGCGATGGAGATCGCCACGGCGTCGGCACCGGCATTGCCGGGGCGGGTGGTGGTGGCGGTGGACGTGTCCGGTTCCATGCAGTCGCCGGTGACCGGCTACCGCAGGGGCGCCAGCACCGCAGCACGCTGTGTGGACGTGGCGGCGCTGGTTGCAGCCTGCGTGCTGCGCGGGCAGCCGCAGGCCAAGGTATTGCCGTTCGATACCGAGGTGCGTCACGTGCGGTTGAACCCGCGCGACAGCGTGATGACGTTGGCCCGCCAGCTGGCGATCAACGGTGGCGGTACGTCGGTCAGCGCGCCGCTGCACCACCTCAACCTGCGGCGCGAGCCGGTGGACCTGGTGGTGCTGGTGTCGGACAGCGAGAGTTGGCGTGACACCCGCCACGGCGGGCAGACGGCCACGATGCTGCAGTGGGATGCACTGAAGCGCCGCTGCCCACAGGCGCGGCTGGTATGCATCGACCTGCAGCCGGTGGCCAGCAGCCAGACCGTGCAGCGCGATGACGTGCTGCACATCGGAGGCTTCAGCGATGCGGTGTTCGACCTGATCGCGCAGTACGCCGCTGCGGCCGAAGACGGCAGCAGCTGGGTCCAGCGCATCCAGGACATGGCGTTGTAAGGCGGCAGGGAAGCCGCCACGGACCGCCCGGCTGGCAATGGGGCCAGCCGGGCAGGGCCAGGAATTCTTTTTTTGCGGTGAATGCTGGTGGAACTACATTGGTTGTCCCTTCGGGGTCGGGTTCGAGTCCCGCGTTTCCTGCCTGTCGTGAGGAAACAGACGTTCCACTTCCTCTTGTCACCGCACCTTTTCAAACGGCACCGGCAACGGCGCCGATGCTTCACCGCCGGCACCGCGAATGCCGGAGGAACTACAGCCCCTTAAGCTCCAGGTCGCGGGTTCGAGCCCCGCCCGCTGTGGTAACGCAGCGGTAGCTCAGTGGTAGAGCAGGATGTTCCTCCAGATTCTTGTCGTGCTGCCGGCACCTTCGCTTTCGTTGCGCGGGGAATGCAGGTGGAACTACATCGGAAGCCCTTCGGGGTCGGGTTCAAGTCCCGGCCGTCCTCCACGGCAACGTGGGCGACGGAATGTTCCACCCCCTTTGTCACCGCACCTTCTTTGTTTTTGCTTTGGATGAAAGGAAACATCACCATGACCACCCTCAATTACGACGTGATCCAGCAGCCGGGTGCTGCACCGATCAAGCTGTGGACCCGCGGCGTGCCGCTGGAAGACCAGGCGCGCGAGCAGCTGCAGAACATCGCCAAGCTGCCCTTCATCCACAAGTGGATTTCGGTGATGCCCGACGTGCACCTGGGCAAGGGCGCGACGGTGGGTTCGGTGGTGCCGACCATCGGCGCGATCATTCCTGCGGCGGTGGGCGTGGACATCGGCTGCGGCATGATCGCAGTGCGCACCACGCTGGTCGCCAGCGACCTGCCGGACAACCTGTCGGCGGTGCGCAGCGCGATCGAGCGGGCTGTGCCGCACGGCCGCAGCGTCACCCGCGGTGGCCGCGACAAGGGCAGCTGGGACACGCCACCCGAGCTGGCGGTGGAAGGCTGGGCGCAACTGGTGGATGACTTCGCATTGATCTGCGAGCGTCACCCGCGCCTGAAGAACACCAACAACCTCAAGCACCTGGGAACGCTGGGTACCGGTAACCACTTCGTCGAGGTCTGCCTGGACCAGGAGCAGCGCGTGTGGTTCATGCTGCACTCCGGTTCGCGTGGGGTGGGCAATGCCATCGGCACCTACTTCATCGAGCTGGCCAAGCAGGAAATGCGCCGCTGGATGATCAACCTGCCCGACCAGGACCTGGCCTACCTGCCCGAGGGCAGCCAGCACTACGGCGACTATGTGTTCGCGGTGGACTGGGCGCAGCGTTTCGCACGCATGAACCGCGAGGTGATGATGCGCAACGTGGTGGCCGCGGTGCGTACGGTGATCAGCAAGCCGTTCGAGGCCGAGGCCGAGGCGGTGAACTGCCACCACAACTACGTGAACCGCGAGACCCACTTCGGCAAGGAAGTGATGCTGACCCGCAAGGGCGCGGTGAGTGCGCGCAGGGGCGAGCTGGGCATCATTCCGGGCAGCATGGGCGCCAAGAGCTTCATCGTGCGTGGCCTCGGAAACGAGGACAGCTTCCACAGCTGCAGCCACGGCGCCGGCCGCGTGATGAGCCGTACCCAGGCGCGCAAGCTGATCACGGTGGATGACCACGTCAAGGCCACCGCGCACGTGGAATGCCGCAAGGATGCGGAGGTGGTGGATGAATCGCCGGCGGCCTACAAGCCGATCGAGGCGGTAATGGAGGCCCAGCGCGATCTGGTCGAGATCGTGCACACGCTGCGCCAGGTGGTGTGCGTGAAGGGATGAGGCAACCCGTGCGCGACGTACACTGCGCCGCGCACGGCAGCAAGGCCCGGCATCGACACAACGGGTACGGAGGAACAGACAGATGGACATGATTGAACTGGATGGCGGGCACGGTGGCGGACAGCTGCTGCGCTCGGCGTTGACCCTGAGCCTGTGCACCGGTACAGGCTTCACGTTGAACAACATCCGCGCGATCCGGCGCAAGCCGGGGTTGATGCGCCAGCACTTGACCGCGGTGAACGCGGCGGCGCGGGTTGGCAACGCGTGTGTGCACGGTGCAGAGCTGGGCGCTACCTCACTGCGCTTCGAGCCGGGTCTGGTGAGCGCTGGCGACTATCATTTCGCGACCGGCAGCAGTGGCTCGGCAACGCTGGTACTGCAGACCGTGCTGCCGGCACTGTGGCGCGCGCAGGGGCCGTCGCAGCTGCGCTTGGAAGGCGGTACCCACAACCCGTTGGCGCCCAGCGCGGACTTCATTGCCGAAAGCTATCTGCCTGCGCTGCAACGTATGGGCGTGCAGGCGTCGATGCAGCTGCTGCAGCACGGCTTCCATCCGGCGGGCGGTGGCGTGATGGAGGTGCAGGTGCAACCGTGCACGGCGTTGCAGGCGCCGTCGCTGGAGGTGCGTGCACCATTGCAGGGAATCGAGGCACAGGTGCTGATGTCCGGCCTGTCCAGCGGCATCGGCCTGCGCGAACTGCAGGTACTGGCCGAGACGCTGGGCGTGGATCCGCATCCGCGCCATGTGCGGTCGATACGGCCGGCACTGGGACCGGGCAACGTTGCCCTGGTGCGCGTGCGTCATGGTGATCACGTGGAGGTGTTCAGCGGGCATGGCGAGCGCAGTGTCTCCGCCGAGCAGGTCGGCGCGCGCCTGGCTGGGCAGGTGAAGCAGTACCTGGACGGGGCGGGTGCCGTTGGCGAGTACCTGTCCGACCAGTTGCTGCTGCCGATGGCGCTGGCGGGCGGCGGTGCGTTCACCACCCACGTGCTGAGCGATCACCTGGTCAGCAATGCGCGGTTGATCGAGAAGTTCCTGCCGGTGGAATTCGACTGGCAGCCGCACGAGGGGGGCTGGCGGATCACGGTGGAGGGATGACAGCTGCGCCGGGCAGGGTCCGGCGGCTGTCTACGGCGCAGCAACCCGGTGCGGCGCCGCCAGCGTACGCCAGCCCGCGGCGCGTGCCTCGATCATGCCGCGCTGCGCAGGCATCGCTGCGCGCTGCCGGATTGATCCTGCGCAAGGCACGATCTCCACATCGGGTGTGCAATGGTGGCGTTCCCACTGGGTAGATCACCGCGGAGCCCCACCATGTACAAGCGCATCCTGATTGCCACCGACGGGTCCGAACTGGCCGACAAGGGTCTGGCCAAGGGCCTGGAGCTGGCCAAGGACCTCAACGCCGAAGTCGATATCGTCACCGTCTCCGAGCCGTGGGCCGTCGGCATGTACGACGCCATGGGCTGGAGCGTGGGTTACATGAACAGCCCGGAGTACAAGGCCGACCGCGAGGAAGGCGCGCAGAAGGTGCTGCAGCCTGCCCTGGCCAAGGCGGCCGAGCAGGGCATCACCGCCAATCCGGTGCATGTGCTGGACCGCTACGCGGCCGACGGCATCATCGAGACGGCGGGCCAGCGCAACAGCGACCTGATCGTGATGACCTCGCACGGCCGCCGCGGTGTCACCCGCGTGCTGCTGGGCAGCCAGACCGCCGAGGTGCTGGCGCGCAGCACGCTGCCGGTGCTGGTCATCCGCTGAAATGCAGAGCGTCCCGGGGAGGGGACCCGACGCCGGCCGCAGGATGCGCGCCGGCGTTGTTTTTTCCGCCGCCCGGCGGATAGGGCCACCGAAACGCCCAGTAGATCCACGCCATGCGTGGATGGGCCACCGCAATGCCCAGTAGATCCACGCCATGCGTGGATGGCGTGCACCTACCGCAACCACATCACCAGCTGTACAGCTTCCAGTACACCGGCGACACACCATCCTTATCGTTGTCGAAGCGGCCATCGCCGTTCTTGTCATACATGTAGAACGGGGCGCCGCGTGCCGGCGTCACCTTGACCATGCGCAACTGGCCGGACACCCGGTATTCCTCGATGGTGTCGCCGTTGTCCATCGTGCGCTTGGAAACATCGGCGCCCTTGACGTCCACCGGGGGAGCGCCTGCGCCGCCCATGCTGGCGCAGCCAGCAAGCAGGAGCAGGGAAGCCAGCATCAGGGTCTTCATCGGCGGGGCCTTTGCCTGGAAAGAGCCTTGATTATGCCCCATCGCCGCGTCACCGCCGTGTCGCCTCGGTGCAGGCGTGGGCGCGTAGAATCGTCGCATGAGCAGATTAGTCCTGATCGACGGGTCCAGTTACCTGTACCGCGCGTTCCACGCGCTGCCGCCCCTGTCCAATGCACAGGGTGAGCCCACCGGCGCGCTGTTCGGCGTGGTCAACATGCTGCGCTCGACGCTGAAGGAGCGCCCGGCCTACGTCGCCTTCGTCGTCGATGCGCCCGGCAAGACCTTCCGCGACGACCTGTACGACCAGTACAAGGCCAACCGCCCGCCGATGCCCGATGAACTGCGCAGCCAGGTCGAGCCGATGTGCCGCATCGTCGAGGCGCTGGGCATCAGCATCCTGCGCATCGACGGCGTGGAGGCCGACGATGTGATCGGCACGCTGGCGCTGCAGGGCG
Organism: Stenotrophomonas indicatrix; assembly: GCA_041545745.1. Taxonomy (NCBI): domain Bacteria; kingdom Pseudomonadati; phylum Pseudomonadota; class Gammaproteobacteria; order Lysobacterales; family Lysobacteraceae; genus Stenotrophomonas; species Stenotrophomonas indicatrix. The sequence goes on along the minus strand of CP168152.1, from coordinate 4,507,407 downwards.
TGGCGCAGGACCTGAAGGTGACCATCTCCACCGGTGACAAGGATTTCGCTCAGCTGGTGCGCCCGGGCATCGAGCTGGTCAACACCATGACCGGCAGCCGCATGGACTCGGACGCGGCGGTGATGGACAAGTTCGGCGTGCGCGCCGACCAGATCGTCGACCTGCTGGCGCTGATGGGCGACGCGGTCGACAACGTGCCCGGCGTGGAGAAGTGCGGGCCGAAGACCGCTGCCAAGTGGCTGGCCGAATACCAGCATCTGGACGGTGTGATCGCGGCGGCGCCGACCATGAAGGGCAAGATCGGCGAGAACCTGCGCGCCGCGCTGGAGCGCCTGCCGCTGAACAAGGAGCTGGTGACCATCCGCACCGACGTCGCGCTGGACGCCAGCCCGACCACGCTGGCCCTGCGCGATCCGGATGTGCCCACCCTGGGCGAGCTGTACCTGCGTTATGGCTTCACCCAGGCATTGAAGGAGCTGGGCGGGCCGGTACCGGCGCCTGCGGTGGCCAACGACGCGACGCCGAGCCTGCGTGGCACCGCGGCCGGCTTTGCCCGTGCCAGCGCCGAAGCGCCGCCCGCCGGCGAGCTCGATCCGGCGCTGTCGGCGCCCGGCGAGTACGAGACCGTGCTTACCACCGAGCAGCTGCAGGCCTGGGTTGCGCGCGTGCAGCAGGCCGATCTGATCAGCTTCGATACCGAGACCGACGCACTGGATGCGATGCGCGCGCGGCTGGTGGGCATCAGCCTGGCGGTGGAGCCGGGCAAGGCCGCCTACATCCCGGTCGGTCATGACTATCCGGGCGCGCCGGCACAGCTGCCGCTGGCGCAGGTGCTCGATGCGCTGCGGCCGGTGCTGCAGGATCCGGTGAAGAAGAAGCTGGGCCAGCATGGCAAGTACGACCTGCACGTGCTGCGCCGCCATGGCGTGGACGTGCAGGGCTACCACGACGACACCATGCTTGAGAGCTTCGTGCTCAATTCCACCGCCACCCGCCACGACATGGATTCGCTGGCCCTGCGTTACCTGGGCTACAACACCATCAAGTTCGAGGAGGTGGCCGGCAAGGGTGCCAAGCAGATCTCGTTCTCGCAGGTGGGCATCGACGAGGCCAGCCGCTACGCCGCCGAAGACGCCGACATCACCCTGCGCCTGCACCACGCGCTGCAGCCGCAGCTGCTGGCCGAACCGACCCTGGAGAGCGTGTACCGCAGCATCGAGATGCCGCTGGTGCCGGTGCTGGCCAGCATCGAGGCCAATGGCGTGCGGATCGACACCGACGAACTGCGCCGACAGAGCCAGGACCTGTCCTCGCGCATGCTGGCCGCGCAGCAGAAGGCCACCGAACTGGCCGGGCGCAGCTTCAACCTGGATTCGCCCAAGCAGTTGCAGGCGGTGCTGTTCGACGAGCTGAAGCTGCCGGCGGTGGTGAAGACCCCCAAGGGCCAGCCCAGCACCAATGAAGAGGCGCTGGAGGCGATTGCAGAGCAGCACGAGCTGCCGCGGGTGATCCTCGACTACCGTGGCCTGGCCAAGCTGCGCAGCACCTATACCGACAAGCTGCCGGAGATGGTCAACCCCGACACCGGCCGGGTGCACACCAGCTACCACCAGTCCGGCGCCGCCACCGGCCGCCTGTCCTCGTCCGATCCGAACCTGCAGAACATCCCGATCCGCACCGAGGATGGCCGCCGCATCCGCCGCGCGTTCATCGCCCCGGAAGGCTTCCAGCTGCTGGCGGCCGACTATTCGCAGATCGAGCTGCGGATCATGGCCCACCTGTCCGGAGACCCGGGCCTGGTACGCGCCTTCGAGCAGGGCGCCGACGTTCATCGTGCCACCGCCGCCGAGGTGTTCGGCCGCACCCTGGAAGAAGTGACCAGCAACGAGCGTCGCGCGGCCAAGGCGATCAACTTCGGCCTGATGTACGGCATGAGCGCGTTCGGGCTGGCCCGCAACCTCGGCATCGACCGCGGCCAGGCGCAGGACTACGTCGCGCTGTACTTCAGCCGCTATCCGGGCGTGCGTGACTTCATGGAGCGCATGCGCGAGCAGGCCCGGGAGCAGGGCTACGTGGAGACCCTGTTCGGCCGCCGCCTGTACCTGAACGACATTCATGCACGTAACCAGGGCCTGCGTGCCGGTGCTGAACGCGCGGCGATCAATGCCCCGATGCAGGGCACGGCCGCCGACATCATCAAACGCGCCATGGTCGATGTGGACAAGTGGCTGCGTGACAGCGGCGCCCCGGCGCGGATGATCCTGCAGGTGCACGATGAACTGGTATTCGAAGCCGAGGCCGGGTTCATTGAAGAGCTGCGCAGCAATGTCGTGCAGCACATGTCGCAAGCGGCACAATTGCGGGTGCCGTTGGTGGTCGACACCGGTACCGGCAGCAATTGGGATGAGGCGCACTGAGTCGTATTCAGGCCGAAAATGCCGTGAATTCATTCATTTGGTTGATATTTCTGACTCGAACATGAATGTTTCCCTGAGGGGCGCTTATTAAATTGGGCCCCTTCACGAACCGTTAGTGTTCGGAGTGCTTCTATAACTCCCGACAGGCGCAATGCCTGTTATGGATCTCTCCCATCCCCTGGAGCAGATCTCGGAACGGGGGCTCCTCCCCAAGCGCCCGTTCCCCGGCCCCGTTGACCTCCCCCTGGTCAGCGGGGCTTTTTTATTTGTGCGCTGCTGCGCCACGCCGGCCATCGCTCAGCAGGGAAACCCGCAATGCCTGATCTGTTCGCCCTGGCGATGCCGTGGTGGGAATTCATCCGGCGCGCGGCCGCGGTCCAAGCGGTGGTGCTGGGCATGGTCCGGCTGAGCGGCAAGCGCGCGCCGGGCAGATCACCCCGTTCGATGTGTTGCTGATCGTGCTGCTGGGCACCGATACTTCGCTGGCCGGCGGCCTGCTGCTGGCCGCCACGCTGATCCTGCTGAACTACGGCGCGAGCTGGACAGCCGCGCCGATTTCGATGTCGCCGTGCGCCAGCAGAGCTGCATCGGCGTGGAAGAGATGGAACTGGCGCTGCTGGAGACCAACGGTCACATCACCATCATTCCTCGCCGCAAGGAGAGGTAAGGCGCTGTGGTGCATGTCGAGCTTGCTCGACCGCCTTCTGCATGGTGCCAACAGCAGTCGAGCAAGCTCGACGTCTACCAACAACCACACATCACCCCCAGTCGCGGGGCACCAGATAGTCCGCCAGCCTCGCCTCGGCGCTGCCTTCGTCGGGGCTGAAGCCATATTCCCAGCGCACGCGCGGCGGCAGGCTCATCAGGATGCTCTCGCTGCGGCCACCGCTCTGCAGGCCGAACAGCGTGCCGCGGTCGTAGACCAGGTTGAACTCGACGTAGCGGCCACGTCGGTACAGCTGGAACTCGCGTTCGCGCTCGCCGTACGACGTGTCCTTGCGCTGCTGCACGATCGGCAGATACGCATCGAGGAAACCATCGCCGACCGCGCGCAGGTAGGCGAAGTCACGCTCGAAATCGCCGTGCAGATCGTCGAAGAACAGACCGCCCACGCCACGTGTTTCGTTGCGATGGCGCAGGAAGAAATACTCATCGCACCAGCGCTTGTGCGCGGCGTAGCGCTCTTCACCGAACGGCGCGCACAGATCGCGCGCCACCCGATGCCAGTGCTGCACGTCCTTGTCGAACGGGTAGAACGGGGTCAGGTCGAAACCACCGCCGAACCAGCTGGCCACTACCTCGCCATCGCGCTGCGCCTGGAAGAAGCGCACGTTGGCATGGGTGGTCGGCACGTAGGGATTGAGCGGGTGGAATACCAGCGACACCCCGGTGGCGCGCCATGAGGCACCGGCCAGCTCTGGCCGGTTGGCCGAGGCTGAGGGCGGCAGGCGGCTGCCGGCCACATCGGAAAAGCCGATGCCGGCCTGCTCGAACACCGCGCCATCGCGCAGCACGCGGGTGCGGCCACCGCCGCCCTCGGCACGCTGCCACAGGTCTTCCTGGAAGCGTGCGCGGCCATCGGCGGACTCGATCGCCGCACAGATGCGGTCCTGCAGGTCGGTGAGGTAGGCGCGAACGCGCTCGAATTCGTTCATGGCGCGTACTTTACCGCAGGGACGTGGGTGGGCCCTCGCTGGCGCCGCATTGCGCCGCGCCGGGCTGACGCCGGTAACGCTGGTAGCCGGTCCAGGCATCCATGCCCAGCAGGTCGCCATTGGCCAGCAGGCGCAGCACGTAATCGCTGCCGTGGTCATTGCGCAGATGGATGGCACCGTCCAGCAGTCGCACCTGCGAGCGCTGGCTATCGATCGTCGCGTGGCCATCGTCGCCGAACGCAACCGCATCGAGCGTGCCGCCGTCGGCCCGGTACAGGCCACAGGGCGACTCGGTCGCGTCGACCAGGCGCAATGCAGCACCGAGCGCCTGCAGGGGCTCGACCCGTTCGCATGCGCTGTAGCGACCGCTATCGCAGACCGCCTGCAACGCCTGCACGGCCGCCCGCGGATCGCGCGCATTCAACTGCCGCTCGGCCACTTCGGTGCAGAAGCGGCCAGCGCGCTGCTGCAGGCACAGCTGCTGCAGCTGGTCGCGTTGCGCCGCCGGCAGTTCCACCCACGCTGGATTGATGCCGCGGGCGAACGCCTGGCCGCTGGCCTGTGCCACGGCGGCGGCCAACGCGTCACGACTGGCATCACGGCAGGTCAGTACCTCCTCGCGCTCCGCATCGGTAGTGCAGGGCGCCGGTGCGGCGGTAGCCAGCGCTACGCCCATGGCAGACGCGGCAGCGAGGAACGCATCGTCCACGTAGCCCAGCAACAGGCCGCTGCAGGCCGCGCCCACGCCGGCGGTCAGCAGCTGCGGCGGCGTCGCCGCGTGCAGACGAGCGATGCAGCGGTTCGCATCGGCCAAGCAACTGCCGGCGGCGTTCACGGCCACCGGCTGGCAGACCGCCGGTGCACGCAGCTGGTAGTCCTGCAGCGTGTCGTTGATGCGTCTGCCATCGGCACTGGCAGTGAGTGCTGTTGCCACGCCGTCATCCAGGTTGACCAGCACCAGGCCGCTGCCATCGCGTTCGATCTGCAGCGATTCGAGATCAAAGGCCATCGCCAGGCGACGACCCCGGTTGTGTGAGTCGATCACCAGCGCGGTGTCACTCTGCGCATTGACGTACCGGCCACATCGCAGCGGCGCGGGCGTGGAAGCGGAGGCTGCGGCCGGCGCTGGCGGGGTAGTCAGCAGCAGCGCAGTGACGACCAGCAACATCCGGAGCAGGGCAGGCATGCGAGGTCCTTGTCAAAGGCGGAACGCGGGAGAGGCTCAGTGGAAGCGCGCGCGGATGTCCGGCCGCAGCAGGCGCCAGCCGAGCCAGCCCTGCAGCCCCGCGAACAGCACCGAGGTGCCGACCAGGGTCAGGGTGAACAGCACGCGCTGCACCTGCAGCTCATGCTGCGCCGACGGGTCGCTGGCGAGCAGCGCGATCAACACCAGCAGCAGGCGGTCCATCCACCAGGCGATCACGAAGTTGGCCAGCGCGCTCAGGGCCAGCATCCACACATAGGCCCACAGGCCCCATCGTCGCCCGCGCCACAGGCCCCAGCTGGCCAGGGTCGAGACCAGGCAGAGCAGGGCAACCAGCAGCGAGGTGGCCGCTGGGTGTTTCAGCATCCACCACAGGCTGCCGTCGAGCTGCTGTTCCCATGCCAGTGTCACCAGCGTGGTCCAGAACCCGGTGCGGGCCAGTACCGCAGCCATCAGCGCCTGCGCGAGGAAGTAGAGGGTGACCAGCAGGCTCAGCCAGAACGAGCCCTGCGCCACCGCGCCGACCCAGTTGCTGGGTGGCGGTGGGGCGGGTGCTGGAATCGGGGGAATGGAAGCTGACATCCGTTGTCCGGCTGAGTGATGCCCGCCGGGTCAGCGGGCCGTCGCCAGGGCAGCGACCGCCGGCAGGATATGGTGTTCGCTCAAGGGTGCCAAGGGCAGGCCGTGCGGCGGCCGCAGCGGTACCCAGGCCAGTTCGGCGATCTCCGCACGCGCGCACGGCTCACCTTCGATCCACACCCGCCAGGCCTGCGCCTGCACGCGGTGACCGGGCTCGTTCACTGCCCAGTCCTCGAAATTCCCGAGTGCGATGGCGGAGGCAGCGTGCAGCTGCACGCCCAGTTCCTCGTCCAGTTCGCGTGCCAGGGCCTGCAGCGGCTGCTCGCCCGGGTCGGGCTTGCCGCCCGGCTGGATGAAACGGCTGGCACCGTGCTTGCGCACCACCAGCGCCCGGCCGCGATCATCGAGGATGACCGCGGCCACGATGTGGATCGTGGCCGCGGCAACACTCACTTCAGGTTCTGCTCGAACAGCTTGAGGATGCGCTTGTACTGGTCCAGCCAGGAGTCGGCACGCACGTAGCCGTGGCGCTCCAGCGGGTACGGCGCGATCGACCAGTTGTCCTTGTGCAGTTCGATCAGGCGCTGGGTCAGGTTCACCGAATCCTGGAAGAACACGTTGTCGTCCATCATGCCGTGGGCGATCAGCAGGCTGTCCTGCAGGTTCTGTGCGTACTCGATCGGCGACGACACGCGGTACGCCTCCGGGTCGATGTCCGGGGTGTTGAGGATGTTGCTGGTGTAGCCGTGGTTGTACTGGTGCCAGTCGACCACCGGGCGCAGCGCAGCGCCGGCCTTGAACGTGCCCGGCGAGCGGAACAGCGCCATGAAGGTCATGAAACCGCCGTAGGAACCACCGTAGATGCCGGCGTGGTCACGGTCACCCTGCTGGGTGTCGACCAGCCAGTCCAGGCCGTCCTTGTAGTCTTCCAGCTCCGGGTGGCCCATGTTGCGGTAGATCGCCGTGCGCCAGTCGCGGCCGTAGCCCTCGCTGCCGCGGTAGTCCATGTCCAGCACGATGTAACCCTTCTGCACCAGCAGGTTGTGGAACATCTGCTCGCGGAAGTAGGCCGGGTAACGCTGGTGCACGTTCTGCAGGTAGCCGGCACCGTGCACGAACATCACGATCGGGTACTTCTTGCCGGCTTCCTTGTTTTCTGGTTCGTAGTACTTGGCCCAGACCACGCCGGCGCCATGCTTGGATGGCACCGCCACCAGCTTCGGCTGGACCCACTGGCGCGCCTTGTACTCGGCGGTGCGGGTGTCGGTCAGCACGCGCGCCTGGCCAGCACCGGTGCTCGGCACCACCGCCAGCTGCGCCGGCAGGTAGGCGCCGGAATAGCGCACCAGCAGCTGCTGGCCGTCCGGCGACAGCGAGAAGTCTTCCACGCCGTTGAGGTTGGTCAGCTCGCGCACCTGGCGGGCAGTGGTATCGACCGCGCAGACTTCGTAGTCATGCGGGGCCTGCTGGTTGCACAGGAAGTAGAAGCCCTTGCCGTCGGCCGACAGCACCGGCGCCGAGGTCTCCCACTTGCCGCTGGTCAGCGCCTGCGGCTTGCCGCCGCCGGCCTGGATGTACAGGTGCGAGAAGCCGGATTCTTCAGACAGCAGCCACAGTGTGCGGCCATCGGCCATCCAGCCGAAATCGTTGAAGCCCCAGTTGATCCAGGCGTTGTCGGTCAGCCGGTGGCGGTTCTGCACGCGGCCATCGGCAGCGGCAACGCTGACGATCCAGCGGTCCTTGTTGTCGTTGGCACGCAGCATCACCGCGGCCTGCTGGCCGTCAGCGCTCCAACGGATGCCACCGCCCATGAAATCGCTCATCACCTGCACGCTGCGGTCGCCCTTCAGTGCGTCCTTGCCGGCCTTGCGGCGCAGCGCGGCCAGCGGATCGGTGCCGATGCCCGGCAGGCTGGACAGCGACAGCTTCTCGGCCTTGCCGCTGCGTACATCCACGAACCACAGGGTGTGCGGCTCGAAGCCGTTGCGGCCGACGCGCTGACGGGTGTCCTCGGTTTCCTCATAGCCTGACTCGGTCACGTACAGCGGCATCTTGCCGCCGCGGCCGTCATCGAAGTCCTTCGGCTTGGTGGTCACGATCAGGTGGCCCAGGTCCGGCGACAGCACGCTGTCGACGATCTCGACGTCGGCTCCCAGGAACACCGGGCCCGGTGCGCGGGTCGGGTCGGCCTGGCGCCAGCGCTGGTCCTGGTCCTTCAGCGCCTCGCGCTGTTCGCGGTCGCGACGCAGGGTTTCCAGCGTGCGCAGCTGCTGGTCGCGCAGCACGTCGGCCTTCGGCGGCGTGCTCGGATCCTTGTCGGCCTTCAGGCTGGCCACCTGCTGCACACCGCTGGCGGCGGTCCAGTGGAACCAGTTCTGGCCGACGCGCCAGATCACGCCGTTGTCGGCGGCGAAGTTCACGCCTGCGGCGCGTTCGTTGCTGCGGGTCAGCTGGGTCAGCGCGCCGCTGCGCAGGTCGCGGACGAACACATCGCCGTTGCGCACGAAGGCGCTGCGGCTGCGGCTGCGGTCATAGACCGGATCGGCCACGTCCAGGCTGCCACGCTGGTCATCGGCCACCTGTGCGGCCACGCCACCGGCCACCGGCTGGCGGAAGGTGTCGCGCACCGGGCTGCCGTTGCGCTTGAGCTGGTATTCCACCTGCTGGCTGTTCCACGACCACCAGGCCTTCTCCACCGGCGGACCGATCCAGTCCGGGTCGGCCATGGCCTGTTCGATGGTGATCGGCGTCGGCGCGGCCTGGGCGGCCGGAGCGGCCAGCACGGCAGACAGCAGGAGGGACAGGGGCAGCACTCGGGACATGGGCGGACAGCACCAGAAGAGGAAACCGGGCAAGCGTAGCAGCCGCAAGGGCCGGGGGAGGGGGCCACAGGTCATGGCAGCGGGATCGGCAAAGCGGTGCAACCGGTCGGCAGGGCCGCGCATCCAATCTCCTGAACCCGCATCATCCAGCGGACAGGAGCACGACCATGCAGGAACTCATCCCGATCACCCTCTTCATCTGCACCGCCTATGCGATCCATGCCATCGCCGATGCGCGTGCGCGCAGCAAGCTGGTGGCGCCGCACGTGCCGGAAGAGGTGATCCGCTCGCTGGCGCTGCTGGAAGAGGAGCGCCGCCGCCAGGGCGCGCTGCGCTGGGGCATCAGCCTGGTGTGCCTGGCACTGGCCATGGCGCTGCTGGAGGCCATCGGTGCACGCGACCTGACGTTCGGCGCCGCCGCCGCGATGGTCGGCAGCGCCGGCCTGGGTCAGCTGCTGGCCTGGTACTTCACCCGCCCCGCAGTGCGCAAGGGCTGAGCCGGCGCATGCTGCGGGCACAGGGGAAGCCCCACGCATGAGCCTGCTCAGGGGAGCGCTGGCTGCATTGCGGGGGCGGCATCGACCGGATGCCGCGGCGGCAACCACACCCGCCGAGCCGCTGGATGCGGACCAGGTATTGGTGCGCGCGATCATCGACGGCTCGCAACCGGCCTTCGCGCAGCTGGTGGAAACACATCAGCGCACCTGCGCGCATGTGATCGGCCGCGTGGTCGGCGACCGCGACCAGGTGGCCGACCTGTTGCAGGAAACGTTCCTGGCGGCATTCCGCCAGCTGCACCGGTTCCGTTTCGAATCCTCGCTGCGCACCTGGATTTCGCGCGTGGCCTACACCACCGCGCTGCAGTACCTGCGGCGGCGGCGGCTGGAAGCGCAGTGGATGGTGGCGGTGGAAGCGCCCGAGGAGCTGGGGGTTGGTGACGGGGGGCCGGGTCCTTCCGAACTCAGCGAGACATTGCAGGCCGGCCGCCACCTCGGCGCGGCGCTGGAACGATTGAGTGCACCGCAGCGCCTGATCGTAGGCCTGCATTATCTGGAGGATTTCGATCTGGCCGAGATCGAACAGGTGACAGGCCTGGCCCGCGGTACCATCAAGAGCCACCTGTACCGTGCGCGCCAGGTCCTGAAACAGGAACTGGTGCGGCATGCCACCGCCGGAGAGCTGTTGTGAAACGACCGACCGATTCCCGCGATGCGGAAGAGCGCGCGCTGGCGCAGGCGTTGCGTGAGCAGGAACAGCAGGAAGGGACGCCGGATGTGAGCGAGGCGCTGCGGAAGCGCATTACCTCCGAATCGCGCGACAGCGGCGTGGGCTATGTGGTGGTGCAGGTGGTGTTGCTGGGGGCGCTGCTGGCGGGGGGCGTCTGGTATTTCTGGCGCTGAGGCGCCCGCCGGGTGATGGGCCGCTCCAATCGCTGTTGGTAGATGCCGACCTTGGTCGGCGCTTGGGTGTGTGCCAACCAAGGTTGGCAGCTACCAGAGCGGCTAAACGGTAGCGCCGCGCCATGTCGGCTGCGCCTTCTCCACCTGCGACAAAGTGAAGCAGCGCGTCACCCGGTCGCATCCCGGCTTAACAAAATCCTCCTAAAGTGGTCCGGTATCCCACCGGCACCTGGCAGGAGGCGTCCCTTGGACGCGTTGTTGTTGTCGCGGATCCAGTTCGGATTCGTCATCAGTTTCCACGTACTGTTCCCGGCCTTCACCATCGGCACGGCCAGCTGGCTGGCCTTCATCGAATGGCGCTGGCTGCGCACCAAGCTGCCTGTATGGCGCGAGCTGTATTTCTTCTGGCAGAAGATCTTCGCGGTGTCGTTCGGCATGGGCGTGGTCAGCGGCATCGTCATGGCTTTCCAGTTCGGCACCAACTGGCCGCGGCTGAGCGAAGTGGCCGGTACGGTCATCGGCCCGCTGCTGACCTACGAAGTGCTGACCGCGTTCTTCCTGGAGGCCAGCTTCCTCGGCGTGATGATGTTCGGCTGGGGCCGGGTGTCGCCGCGCCTGCATTTCCTGTCCACCTGCATGGTGGCGCTGGGCACGTTGTTTTCGACGTTCTGGATCCTGTCGTCCAACAGCTGGCTGCATACGCCGGCCGGTTACGAGATGGTCAACGGCATCGTCCATCCCGTCGACTGGTGGCAGGTAGTGTTCAACCCGTCCTTCCCGTACCGCCTGGCACACATGGCGCTGGGTTCGTTCATCACCACCTGTTTCGTGATCGGTGGTGTCGGCGCCTGGTACCTGCGTCGTGGCCAACACGTGGAAGCGGGCCGGCGCATGCTGATCGCCGCCGTCGCGTTCGCTGCGCTGACCGTGCCGGTGCAGATCTTCGTCGGCGACATGCATGGCTTGAACACGCTCAAGCACCAGCCGATGAAGATCGCGGCGATGGAAGCGCACTGGCATGAGACCAAGGAGGGCGAGGGCGTGCCGCTGGTGGTGTTCGCGCTGCCCAACGAGGAGGAGGAGCGCAACGACTTCGAGGTGGCCATTCCCAAGCTCGGCAGCGTGATCCTCACCCACACCTTGGACGGTACGTTCGATCCGCTGACGTCGGTGCCGGCCAGCGAGCGGCCGCCGGTGACGCCGGTGTTCTTCGCCTTCCGCATCATGGTCGGGCTGGGCACGCTGATGCTGGTGCTGGCCTGGGTCTCGGCCTTCCAGCGGTGGCGGAAGAAGCTGCTGGCTTCGCCGTGGCTGCTGCGTGGCTGGAACTGGATGCTGCCCAGCGGCTTCATCGCGCTGCTGTCGGGCTGGTTCGTCACCGAGATGGGACGGCAGCCGTGGGTGGTATATGGCGTGCTGCGCACCGCCGATGCGGTCGGCCCGCAGAGTGCGTGGATGACCGCGCTGTCGCTGGGCGTCTACGTGATCGGCTATGCCTTCGTGTTCGGCTGGGGCATCTGGTACCTGGTGAAGATACTGCGCCATGGCCCGCAGCCGTACGACGCAGGCCCGTCGCTGGACCATGGCAGCCACACCCCGGCGCGGCCGCTGTCGGCCGCTGACGAACCGCTGGAGGAGCGCTGACATGGACCTGATGACCTGGCTGCCGGTGGCATGGTTCGCGGTGATCGGCTTCGGTGTGCTGATGTATGTGGTACTGGATGGCTTCGTACTCGGCATCGGCATCCTCGCCCCGTTCGCCGAGGACGAGGAACAGCTGGACCTGATGATGAACACCGCCGCGCCGATCTGGGACGGCAACGAGACCTGGCTGGTGCTCGGCGGCGCCGGCCTGATGGCGGCGTTCCCCAAGGCCTACGCAGTGCTGTTGTCGGCGCTGTACCTGCCGGTGCTGCTGCTGGTGGTGGCGCTGGTGTTCCGTGGCGTGGCCTTCGAGTTCCGTTTCAAGGCGCACCGCTCGCGGCGGCTGTGGAGCGTGGCGTTCGGCCTTGGTTCGCTGCTGGCCACCTTTGCCCAAGGCGTGATCCTCGGCACGCTGGTGCAGGGCCTGCCGCTGGTCGATGGCGTGTACCAGGGCGGCGCGTTCGGCTGGTTCAGCCCGTTCGCGATGCTGACCGGTGCTGCGCTGGTGGCCGGTTACGCATTGCTGGGCAGCACCTGGCTGATCCTGAAGACCGAAGGCCGCGTGCAGGCGTTGGCCCGGCAGATGACCCGGCCGCTGGTGGTGGCGGTGATCGCGGCGATGGGCCTGGTCAGCAGCTGGCTGCCGTTCCTGCAGTCGCGGCTGATGGACCGCTGGTTCAGCGACGGCAATTTCTGGTGGTTGTCGCCGGTGCCGCTGCTGACCCTGGCGGTGGCCATCGCGCTGTGGCGCAGCGCCACCCATCCGCGTCGCGACCTGCCACCGTTCCTGCTCAGCCTGGCCTTGTTCGTGCTCGGCTTCACCGGCCTGGTGCTGGGCATGTGGCCGTACCTGCTGCCGCCGTCGATGACGCTGTGGCAGGCCGCCGCGCCGGCCTCTTCGCTGGGATTCACCCTGGTCGGGCTGGTGCTGCTGCTGCCGGTCATCCTGGGCTACACGGCCTGGTCCTACCGGGTGTTCCGCGGCAAGGTGCGCGCCGACGCCGGCTATCACTGAATCCGTTCGCTGGATCAATCCACGCGGGGAGCGGTCGCTGACCGTTCCCCGTTGTGCTTTGTGAAACATGTCATCCCTGTGTCGGACGTGCTAGCGTGCGCTCCTTTCCGGCCGCCAGAGGGCAGCCGGCGACGTCCTGGACGGATGCATGGCTGCAGGAATGGGGGGCAGCCGCGCGTCGCCGTAATGGCTCGAGACTCTCGTTCGCCCATCGAAACATCACCGGTAATGATCGAATTTTCCGTTGTCGACTGGGCCGCCTGGGCGCCTGGCCTGACCGAGCGTAGCCAATGGATGGGCTGGGCCGGGTCGCCGTCCCTGCCGCAGGGCGAGGACACGCCGGCCCTGGCCGAGATCCCGGCCATGCAGCGCCGCCGTATCGAGCGCCTGGGCCGCATGGCGATCCAGGCCGCGTGCTGGTGCGAGGACGGGCAGGGCGCTGACAGCCAGGTGCCGCTGGTGTTCGCCAGCCGCCATGGCGATGTCGCCCGTTCGATGGACCTGCTGGGCTCGCTGGTGGCCGATCAGCCGCTGTCGCCCACCGGCTTCGGCCTGTCGGTGCACAACGCCATCGCCGCGCTGTATTCGATCGCCCGCGGCCACCGGGGCAACTACCTGGCGTTGTCCGCCGGCCAGTCGACGGTGGAAGCGGCGTGCCTGGAGGCCGTCGGCCTGCTCGATGATGGTGCCAGTGAAGTGCGGATCGTGGTCTATGAGTCGTCATTGCCCGACGTTTACTCCGAATTCGCCGACGAACCCGACCCGTTCTTCGCCTGGTGTTGGCGCCTGGCACCCGTTGGCACCGCCGGTGGCACCGATCTTTCGCTGTCCTGGCAGGTGGCCGGCGACGTCGATCCGACCGCTCCGGGCCTGTTGCCGCATGCGCTGGACCTGCACCGCTTCCTGCTGGCCGGGGATCCGGTGCTGCAGCATGTGACCCAGGGCCAGCGTTGGTCCTGGCGCCGCCGTGGCTGACGCGCTGCGCCGCCTCGAACATGCCTGGCGGGTGTTCGGCACCGGCCTCAGCTTCGCCGCGTTTGGCGTCGGCGGTCTGTTGCTGGGCGTGCTGGTGATGCCGGTACTGCTGTTGATGCGCGACCGGGTCGCGCGTCGTCGCTTGGCCCGCCGGCTGGTCCAGCGCGCCTTCGCCAGCCACGTATGGCTGATGTGCCGGCTGGGGGTGATGACCCTGCAGGTCGATGGGCGCGAACGCCTGCAGCGCGATGGCCTGCTGGTGCTGGCCAACCACCCGACCCTGATCGACGTGGTCTGCCTGATCGCCCTGCTGCCCAACGCCGACTGCGTGGTCAAGCGGGCGGTGGCCTGCAACCCGTTCATGCGCGGCCCGGTGCGTGCGGCGGGCTACATCTCCAATGACGACGGCGCTGGCCTGGTCGATGACTGCGCGGCGGCCGTGCATGCCGGCGGCACCCTGGTCATCTTCCCGGAAGGCACCCGCAGCGTGCCGGGGCAGCCGCTGCGGCTGCAGCGCGGCGCGGCCAACATTGCTGTGCGCGGGCGCCTGGACATCACCCCGGTGCGCATCACCTGCACCCCGCCGACGTTGACCAAGGGCCAGAAGTGGTATCGTGTGCCCTCACGTCGTTTTCACGTTCAGCTGCAGATCGGCGAAGATATCCCGATCGCGCCGTTCCTGGCCGAAGATGACTCGCCAAGGGGGGATGCCCTGGCGGCCCGTCGCGTCACCGACCACCTCACTCGTTATTTCGACCTGTCTGGAGATCCGACCCGTGCAAGCACTTGAGCACGAGATCAAGGAATTGATCATTTCCTCGCTTTCACTGGAGGACATCACCCCGGAGGACATCGATCCGACCGCGCCTCTGTTCGTCGAAGGCCTCGGCCTGGACTCGATCGATGCACTGGAACTGGGCCTGGCGCTGCAGAAGAAGTACGGTGTCAGCCTCTCGGCCGACTCGGAAGAAACCCGTCGCCATTTCTCCAGCGTGCGCGCGCTCGGCGAGTTCGTCGCCGCCCGCCAGTCGTAAGGCGCCAGGAACTGCCATGACCAAGAATGAATTGTTCGAGCGCATCGTCCGCATCCTGACCGACAGCTTCGAGATCGAGCCGGCGCGGATCAGCCCGGAGTCGCGCCTGTACGACGACCTGGACATCGACAGCATCGATGCCGTGGACCTGATCGTGCAGCTCAAGCCGCTGCTCGGCCGCAACCTGCAGCCTGAAGCGTTCAAGGCCGTGCGCACCGTGCAGGACATCGTTGATGTCGTGCATGGCCTGCTGCCCGGTCAGGCCGCTGCCTGACAGCATTACGGACGCCGCGACCATGGCACGGGCACGCATGGTCGTGGTGGCAGCGATTTCGCTTGCCTATCCGGTGCTGGTCTACGTGGCGATGGGCCGCTTCGAGCCGCGCTGGCTGTCCTTGCTGCTGTTCGCGCTGGCCCTGCTGCGCGCGCTGAGCACCCGGCAGCCGTTGTGGTGGGCCGCCGCCGCCGGCGCGGGCCTGCTGGCCGGGCTGGCCACCGTGCTCAACCAGGCCCTGCCGCTGAAGCTGTACCCGGCGCTGGTGAACGTGGTGATGTTGACGGTGTTCGCCACCAGCCTGCGCTTCGGTCCGCCCCTGGTGGAACGCCTGGCGCGCCTGCAGGAGCCGGACCTGCCACCGTTCGCGGTGGCCTATACCCGCCGCGTCACCCAGGTGTGGTGCGGCTTTTTCGTTCTCAATGGTGGTCTCGCCCTGCTCACCGCGCTGTATGCGTCGGATCGGGTCTGGATGCTCTACAACGGATTGTTGGCGTACGTGATGATGGGATTGTTGTTCGGGGGCGAATGGCTGGTACGGCGTCGGGTCAAGGCTGCGCACGCGCATGGCTGACTGGATCGCCCTGGATAGGTTGCTGATCGCGGCGCAACCCGGCCGAGACATCGGTGTCTGCGATGGCATTGCCGTCGATCACGTCGCCTTCCGCCTGCGCGTACTCGCCTGGCATGACGCTTTCAGCACAGCCGAAGGTCGCGACTGGGCGCTCTACTTCGATGACACCGTGGCCTTCGCTGCGGCGTTGTTCGGTGCCTGGCATGCCGGCAAGCGGGTCTTCCTGGCCGCCGACAACCTGCCCGCGACATTGCAGGCGCTGCAGCCGCAGGTGAGTGGCTTTGCAGGTGACCTGTCGGCGGATTACCAGCCGTTGCAGGCCACCGCCATCGCCGACGATGCGTCGCTGTTGCCGTTGGACGAGCGCGCCTGCGAACTCTGTGTATTCACCTCTGGCAGCACCGGCCAGCCCAGTGCGATCAGCAAGCGGCTGGACCAGCTGGCGCGCGAGGTCGATGCGCTGCAGGCCGCCTTCGGCGCCCAGCTCGACGGCGCCCAGGTGCATGGCACCGTGTCCCACCAGCATATCTACGGCCTGCTGTTCCGCGTGCTGTGGCCGCTGGCCGCTGGCCGTGCGATCCAGCCCCGGCGTTTCTTCCACGAAGACCTGGTGGGCGCGTTGGCCGGTACCGATACGGTGCTGGTGGCGACCCCGGCCCATCTCAAGCGCCTGCCCGAGCAGCTCGACTGGGCCAGCCTGCACGGCCGCCTGCGTGCGGTGTTCTCCTCCGGCGGCCCGCTGCCCGAGGACGCAGCGCGCCAGGTCCGCCAGTGGTTGGGCGTGGCGCCCACCGAGGTTTACGGCAGCAGCGAAACCGGTGGCATCGCCTGGCGCCGCTGGGATACCGATGCGCCGCCGTGGCAGCCGTTGCCGGGCGTGCAATGGCGGATCGAGGAGGACTGCCTGGCGGTTGCCTCGCCGCACCTGGAGACCTCGGACTGGTGGCGCACCCAGGATCGCGTGGAAGCACTGGCAGATGGCCGTTTCCGCCTGCTGGGCCGTGCCGACCGCATCGTCAAGATCGAAGAACGACGTGTTTCGCTGGATGCACTGGAGCGCGCGCTGCGCGAGGATCCAGAAGTCGAGGACGTGCGCGTGCTGGTGCTGCAGGGCCAGCGCGAGCAGCTGGCGGCCGTGGTGGTGCCGGCCGATCCGGCGCTGGCACGTGCCGGTGACAGCGCACGGCGTGCGCTGGGGCAGCGGCTCGGTGCGCGGCTGGCGCAGGGCCATGATGCGGTCACCCGGCCGCGGCGCTGGCGCCTGGTCGAATCGCTGCCGATCAATGCCCAGGGCAAGGTCACCCGGGCCGCGCTGGTCGCGTTGTTCCAGCCGATGATGCCGGTGCCGGTCTGGGACTGTCGCGAAGAAGCGGAGGCCACCCTGCGGATGACGCTGGACCCTGCGCTGCGCGCGTTCCAGGGCCACTTCCCGCAGGCGGCGATCCTGCCCGGCGTGGCCCAGCTGGACTGGGCGGTGCGCTTCGGGCGCCAGGCCTTCGTGCTGCCGACCGGTTTCCAGCGCATGGATGCAGTGAAGTTCCAGCGCGTGGCCCGCCCCGGTGACGAGCTGACCCTGCAACTGCAGTGGGAGGCCGAACGCGGCGTGCTGACGTTCCGCTACACCTCCGTGCATGGGGTGCACGCCAGCGGCAGGGTGGTGTTCGCTGATGCGCATTGAGCCGGCCACCGCTGGCGGCGCGTTCGCGCCGCTGGTGGTCATTCCCGTGTACGACCACGAACACGCCATCGGCACGGTCGTCGATGGCGTGCAGGCTGCGGGCCTGCCCTGCCTGCTGGTCGACGACGGCTCGCAGCCGTCCTGCGCGCTGGTGCTGCAGGAACTGGCACAGCGAGCCGGTGTCGATCTGCTGCGGCTGGACGTGAACCAGGGCAAGGGTGGTGCGATGCTGGCCGGGTTCGCCGAAGCGCAGCGTCGTGGGTATACCCATGTGCTGCAGATCGATGCCGACGGACAGCACGACACCGGCGACCTGCCGCGCTTCATCGACGCCGCCCGCGCGCGCCCGGAGGCGTTGATCTGCGGCATTCCGGCCTACGATGCCAGCGTGCCGAAGGCGCGTCTGTATGGTCGCTACGCCACCCACATCTGGGTGTGGATCAACACGCTGTCGCTGCACCTGCGCGACACCATGTGCGGATTCCGCGTGTATCCGTTGCCGCCGGTGCTGCGCCTGGTCGGTGAGGAAGCCATCGGCCGGCGCATGGATTTCGACACCGAAGTGATGGTCCGCCTGTACTGGCGGCAGGTGCCGGTCGAGCACCTGGCCACGCGCGTGACCTATCCGGCCGACGGTGTTTCGCATTTTGATGTGTGGCGCGACAACGTGCGCATCAGTCGCATGCATACCCGGCTGTTCTTCGGCATGCTCTGGCGCGCGCCACGCCTGCTGTGGCGCCGGTTGCAGGGGCAGGGCTGAGATGAGTCGCGCGCAGAACGCCCCGCACTGGGCCGATATCGGCGAGTCCACGTCGGTGGCCGGCGTGCTGTTCCTGTGCTGGGTACACCGCTGGTTCGGGCGCTGGCCGTTCCGCCTGTGCGTGTGGCCGGTGGTGGCCTGCCATTGGCTGGGCAACCGCGTCGGTCGTCAGGCCTCGATGCAGTACCTGCAGCGGTTGCAGGCCCATGTCGGTGCGCTGGGCCATGCGCCGACCCGGCGCGACAGCCTGCGCCACTTCTTCAGCTTCGCCGACACGATGCTGGACAAGATTCTCGGCCTCGGCGGCCGCTATCCGCCCGAGCGCATCCGCCTGCAGCGCGACCTGGTGCTGGGCAGGATCGCGCGCCGCGAAGGCGGCCTGATCCTGACCGCGCACATCGGCTGCCTGGAACTGTGCCAGGTGCTGGCCGAGCAGGTGCCGGGCTTCCGCATCACCGTGCTGGTGCATACCGCGCACGCGCAGCGCTTCAACCGGCTGTTGCAGCGGCTGGACCCGCTGGCGGCAGTGGAGCTGGTGCAGGTCACCGAAATGGGCCCGGCCACGGCGATGATGCTGGCCGACAAGGTCGCGTCGGGCGGCTTCGTCGCCATCGTTGGCGACCGCGTGCCGGTGCAGGGCGGGCGCAGCGTGATGGCCGATTTCCTCGGCCACCGCGCGCCGTTCCCGATCGGCGCTTACGTGCTGGCGGCCGCGCTCGGCTGCCCGGTCTACACGATGTCGTGCCTGCACCAGGGTGACGGCTATCGGGTGGCATTCGAACAGTTCGCCGACCGCGTGGTGCTGCCACGCGGTTCGCGCGATGCCGCACTGGCCGAACAGGCGCAGCGCTTCGCGCGCTGGCTGGAACTCCAGGTCATCCAGTCCCCGCTGGACTGGTTCAATTTCTTCCCCTTCTGGGATCAGGCTCCTCATGACGATTGACGCCGTACCCGTGTGCCGTTTCGGCGATGCACCGCTGACCATCGAAGACGTGGTCGCCCTGGCCCAGCGCAAGTGCGAGGCCGCGCTGAGCGATGTGCCGGCGTTCCGCGCACATATCCAGCGTGGTGCCGACTTCCTGGACCGCCTGCTGCGCGAGGATGGCGTCATCTATGGCGTGACCACCGGCTACGGCGATTCGTGCACGGTGAACATTCCGCCGGCACTGGTCGCCGAGCTGCCGCACCACCTGTACACCTACCACGGCTGCGGCCTGGGCCGTTACCTGGACCAGGCCGAGACCCGTGCCGTGCTGGCCGCGCGCCTGGCCTCGCTGGTGCGCGGCATGTCCGGTGTCAGCGTACCGTTGCTGGAAGGCCTGGCCACGCTGCTGCAGCACGATGTGCTGCCGCTGATTCCCGCCGAAGGCTCGGTGGGTGCCAGTGGCGACCTGACCCCGCTGTCGTACGTGGCAGCCGTGCTGTGCGGCGAACGCGAGGTGCTGCATGACGGCCGCGTGCAGCCGGCTGCCGATGTGCTGGCGAAGATCGGCATGACCCCGCTGAAGCTGCGGCCGAAGGAAGGCCTGGCGATCATGAACGGCACGGCGGTGATGACCGGCCTGGCCTGCCTGGCCTGGCAGCGCGCCGATTACCTGGCACGCATGGCCACGCGCCTGACCGCGTTCAACGTGCTGTCCAGCGACGGCAACGCGCACCACTTCGATGAAACGCTGTTTGCCGCCAAGCCGCACCCCGGGCAGTCGCGCATTGCCGCGCGCCTGCGCAGCGACCTGCACAGCGAGCGCCCGCCGCGCAATGAACAGCGCCTGCAGGACCGCTACTCGCTGCGCTGCGCGCCGCATGTGATCGGCGTGCTGGAAGATACCCTGCCTTTCCTGCGCCAGCTGATCGAAACCGAGCTGAACAGCGCCAACGACAATCCGCTGATCGATGCCGACGGCGAGCGCATCCTGCACGGTGGTCACTTCTACGGCGGCCACATCGCACTGGCGATGGATACGCTGAAGAATACGGTTGCCAACATCGCCGACCTGCTCGACCGGCAGCTGGCGCTGGTGGTCGATGCCCGCTACAACCACGGCCTGCCGGCCAACCTGTCGGCGGCCACCGGCCCGCGCGCGGCGATCAACCATGGCCTGAAGGCGCTGCAGATCAGCGTTTCGGCGTGGACCGCCGAGGCACTGAAGCAGACCATGCCGGCCAGCGTGTTCTCGCGGTCCACCGAATGCCACAACCAGGACAAGGTCAGCATGGGCACCATCGCCGCGCGCGACTGCCTGCGCGTGATCGAGCTGACTGAACAGGTGGTGGCGGCCATGCTGATCGCCGCCCGCCAGGGGCTGGCGCTGCGCGAACGGGTTGGCATGAACGCGCAGCTGCATGGCAGTCTGGCCGACATGTACGCCGACCTGGGGCAGCGCATCGCCCTGGTCGAAGAAGACCGCGCGCTGGATCGCGAACTGCGGGAACTGCTGGTGGAGATCCGCGCGCAACGCTGGGAGCTGTATGTCGGTGAATGAAGGCAACGAACTGGTCGGCGAAATCGAGCTGGCCCCCGCATTCCATGACTGCGATCCGATGAACGTGGTCTGGCATGGCAACTACTTCAAGTACTTCGAGATCGCGCGCTGCGCGTTGCTGAAGCGCTACGACTACGACTATCCGCAGATGCTCGAATCAGGCTACCTGTGGCCGGTGGTCGATGCGCGGGTGAAGTACGTGCGGCCGCTGCTGTTCAACCAGGCGCTGCGTGTGCGCTCGCGCATCGTCGAGTGGGAGAACCGGCTGAAGATCGAATACGAGATCCTCGATGCGGAGAGTGGCCAGGTGCTGACCCGCGCGATGACCATCCAGGTCGCGGTCGACGCGGCCAGCAAGGAAATGCTGTACCAGTGCCCGCCGGTGCTGTGGCAGCGTCTTGGAGTGCCTGCCCCGTGATCCGAATCCTTCGTCTTCCGCGCGTGCTGCTGTGCGCGTTGCTGCTGGTTGCCGCGCCGCTGCTGCAGGCCGCCGATCCCGCCGTCGATGCCATCACCCAGGCCGTCGCCCGGCCGGACGTGT
Source organism: Stenotrophomonas indicatrix (assembly GCA_041545745.1). Lineage (NCBI taxonomy): Bacteria > Pseudomonadati > Pseudomonadota > Gammaproteobacteria > Lysobacterales > Lysobacteraceae > Stenotrophomonas > Stenotrophomonas indicatrix. The sequence continues at coordinate 4,486,352 of CP168152.1, read as the reverse complement.
TGCGCGGGCAGTTCACCCAGGAAAAGCAGGTCAGCGGCTTCAAGAACCCGTTGCGTTCGCAGGGCCAGTTCGTGGTCGCGCGCAAGCACGGGGTGATCTGGTCCACGCTCAAGCCGTTCCCCTCCGAGGTGGTGGTCACCGCCGACCGCATCCTCAGCCGCCAGCGCGATGGCAGCACCCGCGTCGAACTGGACGCGCGCCAGCAGCCGGCGATGCGCTCGGTCAACGCAATCATGTTCGCGTTGATGAGCGGCGACGTGCAGGCACTGTCCAGCCAGTTCAATGTCGAAGCCACGCGCGAAGGGCAGGGCTGGCGGCTGAAGCTGACGCCGAAGTCGGCGATGCTGGCCAAGGCTTTCCAGTCGCTGACGTTGCAGGGCGACCGTTACGTGCGCCAGGTCGAGATCGTCGAAGCCAACCAGGATCGCACCCGCATCCAGTTCACTGCGCTGAGCGAAGCACCGGCCACGTTGAACGCCGACGAGGCGCGCCGCTTTGAGTGACAGCGCCGCACCGGATCGCCTGCGCCGCTGGTGGCACTGGCTGGGCATCGCCTGGCTGCTGCTGTTGCTGGTGCTGGGTGCGCAGCAGTGGCGCCTGTGGAGCCAGGAGTCGCGGATCGACACTGACATCCTCGCCCTGCTGCCGCAGGACGCGCACGACCGCCTGCTCAGCGACGTCACCCGGCGCATCGCCGATGGCAGCTCGCGGCAGGTGGTGGTGCTGCTCGGCAGTACCGACGGTGCCGCTGCCAAGCGCGCGCAGGCCGCGTTCGCTGCGGCGATGGCCAGTGATGCCGACAGCGCGCTGCTGGTGCCCAGTGGTTCGATCGAAGGCTGGTTCGATGACGCGCGAGCGTTCTACGCACCGTACCGCGACCGCCTGCTGACACCGGCCCAGCGCGAGCAGCTGCAGCAGGCCGAACCCGCTGCGCTGGCCGAGCAGGCGCTGGGTGCGCTGTACGGACCGATGGGCGCGCCGCGCCTGACCGAGTGGCGGCAGGATCCGCTGTCGCTGTGGCCGCAGTGGTGGCAGCAGCAGGCCCAGGGCTCCGGGCTGCGCCTGGGCGATGACGGTCTGCTGGAGGCCGAGGGCAAGCACTGGGCGGCGCTGCAGTTCGATACGCCGGGCTCGGCCTTCAGGCTCGATGGCGAGCGCCATCTCGATGGTCTGCTCGAACGCGCCGGACAGGCGGCCAAGGCCGCTGCACCGGATCTGGAGATCCTGCATGCCGGCGTTCCGTTGCATGCCGAAGCGGCCGCGGTGCAGGCCAACCAGGAGATCAACACCATCGGCTGGGGCTCGCTGGCCGCGGTGCTGCTGCTGGTGTGGCTCGCGTTCCGCTCGCTGCGGCCGATCCTGCTGGTCGCCGCCTCGCTGCTGATCGGTTGTGGTGTGGCGCTGGCGGTAACCGTGCTGGTGTTCGACAAGGTGCATGTGCTGACCTTGGTGTTCGGTGCCTCGCTGGTCGGTGTGGCCGAGGATTACGGCATCCACTGGTTCGCCTCGCGCCAGGCCGAGCCGGCCGACCGCCGCTGGAAGCTGCTGCGGCATCTGCTGCCTGGCCTCTGGCTCGCCCTGCTGACCAGCGCGCTGGCCTATCTGGCACTGGGCCTGGCGCCGTTCCCCGGCCTGCGGCAGATGGCGTTGTTCTCGGTGGTTGGCCTGGCTGCGGCCTTCCTCACGGTGATCTTCTGGTTCCCGTGGCTGGACGGTGGCGAGATCCGTACGACCCGCTTCGCGCAGTGGCTGGGCAATACGCTGGAGCGTTTCCCGCGCCTGCACGGGCGTCGCCCGGTGGCGATCTTCCTCGGCGTGGCCGCACTGGTGTCGGCCATCGGCATCGCCCGCCTGCAGAGCAACGACGACCTGCGCAGCCTGCAGTCGTCGCCGCCGGCGCTGATGGCCCAGCAGATCCGCCTCAGCCAGCTGCTGGGCATGCCCAGCCCGGCGCAGTTCTACCTGGTGCAGGGCAGCGATGCCGCACAACTGCTGCAACGCGAAGAAGCGCTGACCACGCGCCTGCGTGAACTGACCAACGACAAGCGCATCGGCGGATACCGTGCGATCAGCGACTGGTTGCCGTCGCCTGCGCGGCAGCAGGCCGATGCGGCGCTGACCGCCCGGGTGGAACCGGGCGTGCTGGCTGCGGTCGGCGAAGCGGTGGGCGAGCCCCTGCAGCGCCCTGCATTCGCAGCGGCACCGCTGAGCGCCGAGGCCTTCCTCGCCTCGCCTGCGTCGCAGCCATTCCGCCACCTGTGGGTGGGCAACGTAGGTGGGCAGATGATCAGCGTGGTGATGGTCGATGACCTGTCGCGTGCCGATGCACTGGCCACCCTGCGGGGTGCCGCCGAAGGCCTGGACGGCGTGCGCTGGGTCGACCGCACCGCTGATTTCTCGCAGCTGCTGGGCCACTACCGCAAGCTGATGGGCGGCCTGCTGCTGGTCGGCATCGTGCTGGTGTTCGGCGCCCTGTGGCTGCGCTATCGGCGCCAGGCCTGGCGTGTGTTCGCCCCCACCCTGGTGGCCGGTGCGCTCACCCTGGGCCTGCTTGGCCTGTTCGGCCAGCCGCTGCAGTTGTTCAACGTGCTGGCACTGATGCTGCTGCTGGGCATGGGCATCGACTACGGCATCTTCCTGATCGAGCACCGCGGCGATGCCAGTGCCTGGCTGGCGGTATGCGTGGGTGCGGCCAGCACCTGGCTGTCGTTCGGCCTGCTGGGTCTTTCGCAGACACCGGCGCTGCGCGCGTTCGGGCTCACCCTGCTGTTCGGCATCGGCCTGGTCTGGCTGATCTCGCCGCTGTTCCGGCCGCCACCGCATGACCTGCCGCCGGCCTGAGCAGACACGATTCACTCCGATTCCTCCGCTTTTCCACCTGATCGAGCAACAAGGACGCACCGATGACTACTGCTGTGGATGCCGCTGATTCTTCCAGCCACGAAGACGTGGAACGTACCGAAATCCTGATCATCGGCGCTGGCCCGGCCGGTTCGGTGGCTGCGGCGATGCTGCGCCAGCAGGACCGCCAGGTGCTGATGCTGGAGCGCCAGCAGTTCCCGCGCTTTTCCATCGGCGAGAGCCTGCTGCCGCAGAGCATGGAATACATCGAAGCGGCCGGTCTGCTGCAGGACGTGGTCGAGGCGGGCTTCCAGCACAAGAACGGCGCGGCCTTCGTGCACGGGGAAGCGCGCACCGCGTTCGACTTCCGGAAGAAGTTCTCGCCGGGCTGGGGTACCACCTACCAGGTGCAGCGCGCCGACTTCGACAACGTGCTGGCACGTGGCGCCGAGCGCATGGGCGCGACCCTGCGTTTCGGCGACGAAGTGCTGGCGGTCGAGCCGGGCGAACAGCCGGTGGTCAGCGTGCGCCGCCCGGATGGCAGCGAGTACCGCATCGAAGCCGATTTCATCCTCGACGCCTCTGGCTTCGCGCGCCTGCTGCCACGCCTGCTGGACCTGGAATCGCCGTCCAGCTTCCCGGTGCGTGGCGCGATCTTCTGCCACGTGCGCGACAACATCCCGGCCGAAGCAGATTTCGATCGCAACAAGATCCTGATCACCACCCATCCCGAGCACATCGACGTCTGGTACTGGACGATCCCGTTCTCCAACGGCTGCTGCTCGCTGGGCGTGGTTGCCGAACCGTCATTCTTCGAACGCTACGAAGGCGACGATCTGCAGAAGCTGCAGGCCATCGTCGGCGAGGACCCGAACCTGACCTCGCTGCTGGCCAACGCCGAATGGGCGGTGCTGCCGGTGCGCCGCATCACCGGCTATTCGGCCAACGTCAGCTCGCTGTGGGGCCCGGGCTATGCGCTGCTGGGCAACGCCGGCGAGTTCCTCGATCCAGTGTTCTCCTCCGGCGTCACCATTGCGTTCAAATCCGCGCAGCTGGCCAGCGAATGCCTGAAGCGCCGTTACGCGGGCGAGACCGTCGACTGGGAAAGCGACTTCTCGGTTCCGCTGCGTGCCGGTGTGAAAACCTTCCGCCGCTTCGTCGAAAGCTGGTACCAGGGCGGCTTCCAGAAGATCATCTACCACCCCAACCAGCAGCCGCAGGTGCGCGACATGATCAGCTCCATCCTGGCCGGTTACGCCTGGGACACCAACAATCCGTATGTGGCCGACGACAGCGGCCGCCGCATGCGTGTGCTGGAGGAACTGTGCAGCGCCTGATCGTCCGCCTCTCTGTGGTGCTGCTGTGCCTGCTGCTGGCCGCCTGTGCCAGCCGCATGCCGCGGCCGCTGGTCGAACTGCCGCCGTTGCGGCTGGCACCGTCCAGCCTGCCGGCGCCGTTGGCCCTGCAGCAGCAGCTGCACTTCCGCTTCGGCAGCCACGAGCGTGATCTGGACGCGCTGCTGGAAGCCGACGCGCAGCAGGTGCGGCTGGCCGTGCAGGTGATGGGCCAGACCGGCGTGCGCCTGCAGTGGGATGGCCAGCAGCTGACCCAGCAGCGTGCACCGTGGCTGCCGCCTCAGGTGCGCGCCGAACGCGTGCTGGACGACCTGCAGTTTGCACTGTGGCCGACCGATGCCATTGCCGCCGCGCTGCCGGCCGACTGGCAGGTGAGCGACGACGGCCGCCAGCGCAGCCTGTCGCGCGACGGCACCGTGTGGCTGCAGCTGCAGCGCCTGGCCGATGGCAGCGTGCAGTTGGACAACCGTGCCGAGGGCTACACCCTGCGCATCGAATCGATCGACATGGCCGGCCAGCAATGAAGAGCGCGCCCATTTTCCTGAACGACCTCGGCGTGGTCTGCGCGTTGGGGGAGGGCCGCGCCGCGGTGGCTGCCGCGCTGTTTGCCGATGCGCCTGGCGGCCTGAGCGACAACGCCAGCCTGCTGCCGGGTCGCACCCTCGCGCTGGGCGAAGTGCACAGCCCGTTGCCGACGCTGGAAGCACTGCCGGTGTCCCTGCGTGGCCGCAACAACGCACTGCTGGACGTGGCACTGGCGCAGATCGCGCCGGCCGTTGCCGATGCCATCAGCCGTTACGGTGCCGAGCGTGTGGCCGTAGTGCTGGGTACCAGTACCTCGGGCATCGGTGAATCCGAACAGGCACTGCGTACCCGTGCCGAACACGGCCATTGGCCCGAAGGCTTCGACTACGCGCAGCAGGAAATGGGCACCGCTGCGCGGTTCGTGCGGGAGCGCAGCGGTGCGCTGGGTCCGGCCTGGACGCTGTCCACGGCCTGTTCCTCCAGCGCCAAGGCGTTGATGTCGGCCGCGCGCATGCTGCGTTCGGGCATCGTCGATGCGGTCATCGCCGGTGGTGCCGATTCCCTGTGCCGGTTCACCGTCGCCGGATTCAGCGCGCTCGAATCGGTCTCCGCCGTGCGCTGCAATCCGTTCTCGCAGCATCGCTGCGGGATCAACATCGGCGAGGGCGCCGCGCTGTTCCTGCTGACCCGCGAACCGGGTGCGGTCAGCCTGGCGGGTTGGGGTGAGTCGGCCGACGCGCACCATATGTCCGCACCGGACCCGCAGGGCCTGGGTGCCATCGACGCCCTGCAGCAGGCGTTGCAGCGTGCTGGCTGGGCACCCTCGGAAGTGGATTACGTGAACCTGCATGGCACCGCGACCGGCCACAACGACGCGATGGAAAGCCTGGCGGTGGCGCAGGTGCTGGGCATCGATGTGCCGGCCAGCTCGACCAAGCCACTGACTGGCCACACGCTGGGTGCGTCCGGCGCGATCGAAGCGGCGCTGTGCTGGATCCTGCTGGCCGAGAACCCGCAGCAGCAGCTGCCGCCGCACTGGTGGGACGGCGTAGCCGATCCGGCGCTGCCGGCGTTGCCGCTGGTAGGCCCGGCGACCTTCCTGCAGCAGCCGCCGCGACGGGTGCTGAGCAATTCGTTCGCCTTCGGCGGCAGCAATGCCGTGCTGGCTCTGGAGCGCCGATGAACATGCCGCTGTATGCCATCGAGGAGGTGGTGCCGCACCGCCAGGACATGTGCCTGCTGGACCGCATCCTGCGCTGGGACCAGGAGGGCATCGAGGCGGAACTGGTGGTGCCCGAGGCCGGCCTGTTCATCGAAGACGGCGCGGTCCCGGCATGGGTCGGCATCGAATACATGGCCCAGGCGATTGCGGCCTGGGCCGGCTGCCGTGCACGCACGGCCGGCAACCCGCCACAGCTGGGCTTCCTGCTCGGCAGCCGGCGTTATACCAGCACGCGCAGCAGCTTCCCCAGCGGCACCCGCCTGCAGGTACAGGCGCGTTGCGAGCTGTTGGGCGACAATGGATTAGGAATGTTTGCCTGCCGCATCCTGGCAGGCGAAGAAGAATGGGCGGTTGCCAACGTGTCGGTGTTCGAACCGGCCGACTCGATGGCCTATCTGGAGAGTGGACAGGCATGACAGGGAATCCAAGCGTGCTGGTGACCGGCGCGAGCCGGGGCATCGGCCGGGCCATTGCGCTGCGTATCGCGCGCGATGGCTTCGACGTGGTGGTGCATTGCCGCAGCCGTGTGGAGGAAGCACAGGCGGTGGCCGACGAGATCCAGGCACTGGGCCAGCAGGCCCGCGTGCTGGCCTTCGACGTGGCCGACCGTGCCGCCGCACGTGCCGCGCTGGAAGCGGACGTGGAGGCACATGGCGCCTACTACGGCGTGGTGTGCAATGCAGGCATCGCCCGTGACGGCGCCTTCCCGGCACTGTCCGAGGACGACTGGGACCAGGTGATCCACACCAATCTGGACGGCTTCTACAACGTGCTGCATCCGTTGATCATGCCGATGGTGCGGCGGCGCAAGTCCGGCCGCATCGTCACCCTGTCCTCGGTGTCCGGCGTGGCCGGCAACCGTGGCCAGGTCAATTACAGTGCGGCCAAGGCCGGCATCATCGGTGCCAGCAAGGCATTGGCGCTGGAGCTGGCCAGCCGCCAGATCACCGTCAACTGCGTGGCCCCGGGCCTGATCGAGACCGACATGCTCAACGAAGAAGTGGTCGAACACGCATTGAAGCTGATCCCCGCCGGCCGCGTCGGCCGCCCGGAGGAAGTGGCGGCCACGGTCGCGTTCCTGTTGTCCGAGCCGGCCGGGTACATCACCCGCCAGGTGATCTCGGTCAACGGGGGGATGATCTGATGGCCGCCGATCGTCGCGTGGTGGTCACCGGTGCCGCCGCCATCAGTCCGCTCGGCCACGACTGGCCGACCATCCAGGCCCATCTGCGCAGCTGCCGCAATGCGGTGCGTTCGATGCCGGAATGGGACGTATATGCCGGTTTGAACACCAAGCTGGCCGCGCCGGCGCAGGACTATGAGCTGCCACCGAACTACAACCGCAAGACCACCCGTTCGATGGGCAAGGTCGCGATCATGTCGGTGCGCGCCACCGAGGTCGCCCTGCGTGAGGCAGGCCTGTTCGAGCACCCGGTGTTGCGCAGTGGACGCACCGGCGTGGCCTACGGCTCATCGTCGGGCAGCCACGAGGCCACCGGCGAATTCGGCCGCATGCTGCACGAGTTCACCACCGACGGCATCAGCGCCACCACCTACCTGAAGATGATGAGCCACACCGCGCCGGTCAACATCGGCGTGTTCTTCGGCTTGTCCGGGCGTGTCTACACCACCTCCAGCGCCTGTACGTCGGGCAGCCAGGGCGTGGGTGCCGGCTATGAAGCGATCCGCAGCGGCAAGCAGACGGTGATGGTGGCCGGTGGCGCCGAGCAGCTCGACGCCACCGCCGCGGCAGTATTCGACACCCTGTTCGCCACCAGCACGCGCAACGATGCACCACACACTACGCCGCGTCCGTTCGATGCCGGCCGCGACGGCCTGGTGCTGGGCGAGGGCGCCTGCACGCTGATCCTGGAGGATCTGGAACACGCGCAGGCACGCGGCGCGACCATCCTCGCCGAGATCGTGGGCTACGGCACCAACAGCGACGGCCAGCACGTCACCCAGCCCAGCGCCGACACCATGGCCCAGGCCATGCGCCTGGCGCTGGAAGACGCCGGCCTGCAGCCGGCGCAGATCGACTACGTGAACGCCCACGGCACCGCCACTGACCACGGCGACATCGCCGAGACCCAGGCCACCGCCCAGGTGTTCGGCAGCCGCGTGCCGATCAGCTCGTTGAAGAGCTACGTCGGCCACATGCTGGGCGGTTGCGGCGCGTTCGAAGCCTGGATGAGCATCGAGATGATGCGCGCCGGCTGGTTCGCACCGACCCTGAACCTGGTCGAGGTGGACCCGCGTTGCGGCCAGCTCGACTTCATCACCGGGCAAGGCCGCGAGCTGCAGGCCGAGTACGTGATGAGCAACAACTTCGCCTTCGGCGGCATCAACACCTCGCTGGTGTTCCGCCGCTGGAGCGCGTGACCCCGCTGTACCCGCACCCCAACAAGGAGACGTTCCGATGCGCCGCACCCTGCTGATCGCCACTGCCACCGCGCTGCTGGCCCTGACTTCCACCGCTTCGGCGCGCGATACCCGCGTCGAACAGTCCCTGCGCGAGCTGATCAGTTCGCAGGCCGCCAAAGATGCCGGCATCGACGGCAGCGTGCGCTTCTACCTGGCCGGCCAGCCGGTCAGCGTGCAGCAGCGCCTGGGCGAAGACGTGACCAACAAAAAGACCAACGCCGCCAACAAGAGCGACGTCGAGGCCTGCAACTGGGTTGCCCTGTCGGCGCTGCTGGCTCTGCAGGACGGTGCCAAGTCGCGCGGCGCCAACGCCGTGGTCGACATCGTCAGCTACTACAAGAAAAACGAGTTCAAGAGCGCGACCAACTACGAGTGCTGGGCCGGCACCTTCGTTGCCGGCGTGGCCTTGAAGGGCACCTACGCCAAGGTCAAGTAAGCGCGGCCGACCGGTGGCGCTGGCTGAACGGCGTCGCCACATTGCTGAACCTCACCGGGGAAACGCCGTCGATCACGCCGCCATCGTCGCGTGACGGCTTTCCCCGGTGTCGGCTTTCCGACACAATCACGGCTCTTCCCGGGTTATCGTCCCGTGGACATGCACGCCTACGTCTATAAAAGCCAACTCAAGCCGGACACCTACGTCTATCTCGCCCGACGCGATGACTTCAGCGCTTTGCCTGCGCCGCTGTCGGTGTCGTTGGGTTCGCTCGTCTTCGTGCTGGAAGTGACCCTGGACGCGCAACGCCGGCTGGCCCAGGCCGACCCGGCCAAGGTGCGCAGCGAACTGACCGAGCGCGGGTTCTACCTGCAGGTGCCGCCGTCGGTGAGCAGCATGATGCTGCGCCACTATGACTGAGCTTTCCCGATCCCGCGCCCTGTCGCTGGCCTTCACCCTCGGTGCCTTGCTGGCGCTGGGTTCTGCGCTGGGTGGCCTGCCCGGTGCGGTGCTGGCGGCCCTGGCGCAACCGGCGTTTGCGCTGGGGATTTCGTGGTGGCGGCGCAGCCGTGCGCTGCTGCCGCCGAAGGTGATCGCCGGCCAGGACCTGCCGGCGCTGCTGGCACTGTGGACCGCCGCGCCGTTGCTGCTGGCCCTGCTGCTGGCCTGGCCGCTGGCCGCGCTGCGCGACAGCGGCAGCCTGGCTGCGGTGCTGGGCCTGAGCGTGCTGGTCAGCGCCGGCCTGCTGGCGGCCTGGCGCACCTGGCCGCTGTGGAACGATGTCGAGCGCCTCGATGGCGGCCTGGCCCAGCATTGGCAGGCGTTGGCTGGCCGCGACCTCAGCGCCTGGCGTGGCCTTGGCGTGGCCGCACTGGTGATGGCCCTGGCGGCACTGGTGGTGCTGCCGACCTGGCCGGGCCTGCTGCCGGAAAGCGCTCTTTGGCCGTCGACACTGGCGGTGCTGCTGCTGTCACCGCTGCTGCATCTGCTGCTGCAGCGCATTGCACCGGCGCCGCTGGTCTCGCTGCGCAGCCCGCTTGGCGCTGAACTGCCGGTTGATCGCGAAACGTTGTTCAGCGCGGTCGCCGACACCACACCGCTGGAAGCCCTGGCGCCGCAGGAGCTGACCCCGGCCCTGTACGAAGCAGCGCGCCACGGCCGCATCGACCGTGCGCTGCAACTGCTGCAGGCCGGCGCCGATCCGTATTCCCTGCCGGACCCGAACTGGCGCGACCAGCGCAGCCTGGCGGTGCTCGCCGCCGTACTGCCGGACCTGCGCCTGCTGCGCGAGCTGATCGGCCGCGGCGTCGATGTGAACGCGCCGCACCGCGGCATGACTCCGTTGCTGGCCGCAACCCGCGACAGCTGGCATGGGCGTCCGGAAGCAGTGATGACCCTGCTGGCCAACGGCGCCGATTCGCGCGCTACCGACAGTGAGGGCAACACGCCCCTGCACCACGCCGCGCGCAGTTCCGACCCGGGCGTGGCTGCGCTGCTGCGTGACGCGGCCGCTGAAGTCGACGCACTGAACCGCGATGGCTGGTCGCCGTTGGCGGTGGCCTGCCAGGTCGGCAACTGGCGCCTGGCGCGCTTCCTGCTGGAGCGCGGCGCCCGCAGCGAACCGGCTGACGGCACCCCGGTGCTGCTGGCCGCGGCCGCCACCGAGGACGACGATCCAGCCGGCGTGCAGTTGCTGCTCAAGCACAAGGCCCGTGCCGACGCGCGTGACCGCCAGCGCCGCAGCGCGCTGCACGAAGCAGCACTGGCCGGCCACGTGGACATCATCGGCGTGCTGCTTGCCGCCGGTGCCAACCTGGAAGCGCGTGATGCGCTCGGCCGTACCCCGTGGCTGGAAGCTGCACGTGCCGGCCGCGCGGCCGTGGTCGAGCATCTGCTGCCGCACAAACCCGACCTGGTTGCGGTCGACACCGACGGCCGCAACGCGGTGCTGCTGGCAACGATGGCCGAGGACGTTTCGCCGCTGTTGATCAAGCGCCTGCTGGAACTGGGCATCGCCGCCGACGGCAGCGATCCGGCCGGTCGACGCGCGGTGGACTACGCCGCCGAAGCCGGTCGCTGGGCGATCGTCGCCCTGCTGGACCCGTCCTACCCGTTGCCCGCCGCCGTCAGCGATGGCCTGGCCGAGCGCGGCGAGACGGCCAGCGCCAGCGGCCTGTTGCCCGATCGCCCGCCGTTGACCCTGCTGCGCGAGGCACTGGGGTTCGGCAATACCGATGGCATGGCTGCACTGGCCAGGTTGTGCCAGCCCGATGAACTGGGTGGCCTGCTGCTCGAACCGGAGCTGGCGCTGGAGCCGCGCGCGGTCGACTGGCTGCTCGCCCATGGTGCCGATCCGTACGTGCGTGACGCCTGTGCCGATACGCCGATGTTCGCCCTGCTGTCGCGAGGCATCGATGCCGTGCCGGCCCTGCAGGTGATGCTGCAGCATGGCCTGTCGCCGGCCGGCCGTGGTGGCCTGGCGCGTTTCCTGGCCGCCTGTGCGCAGCACGACCAAGCGGCGCGTGGCCTGGAACAGCTGGCGCTGGAACTGCTGGAACGTGGCGCCGATCCGTTTGCTGCGTCGCCGGCCGGTGATCCGCCGTTGTCACTGGCGGTGCGCCTGGGCTGGCTGCGCCTGCAGCAGGCCCTGCTCACCACCGGCGTGGACCGTGAAGCACGCGACAGCCATGGCATGACCGCGCTGCATCTGGCCACCGCACTGGCGCGCGAAAGTGCCCTGAAGCTGCTGGTGCAGCACGGCGCCTCGCCGGAAGCGCGTGCTGCCGATGGGCAGACACCGCTGGGCGTGGCGCTGTCGATCGGTCGTCGCGATCTGGCCGACTGGCTGGACTGGCGCGTCTGGCCGCTGCCGCGCAGGACGCTGCGCGAAGGTGATCTGCCGGCCGCCGCGATGGCCGGTGATGTCGATGCCGTGCGCCGTCTGAATGATCTGGGCTTTGCCATCGACGCCGTCGATGCGCAGGGCTGCACCGCGCTGCTGCGTGCTGCCGGTGGTGGCCATCTGGCCGTGGTCGACCTGCTGCTGGCGCGCGGCGCTGATCCGCAGCATGCCGCTGCCAGTGGTGCGACGCCGTTGTCGGCGGCGGTCAGCATGCGCCAGGTCGAGATCGTCTCGGCCCTGCTCGACGCCGGTGCGCAGCTCGAACACCGCCTGCCAGGCGGGGTCACCGTGCTGATGCTGGCCTCGGCGCTGGGCCTGCCGGACATCGTGGCGCGCCTGCTCACCGCCGGTGCCGACGTGCATGCCGGCGATGCCCAGCAGCTGGCGCCGTTGCACTGCGCAGCCCTGTATGGCTTCAGTGCGCGCGACCGTTCGCGCCTGCTGGCGTTGCTCGATACCCTGCTGCTGGCCGGTGCAGAGCCGGACCAGGCCGCCGCCGGTGCGGTCACGCCGTTGCTGCTGCTGCTGGGCGCGCGCGCCGAACCGGGCACCGCCTGCGACGAGCAGGTGGTAATGGCCGCTGTCGAGCGCCTGCTGGATGAAGACGTGAGCCTGGACGTGCGCGATCCGCGTGGCTTCGGCCCGCTGCACCTGGCCGCCCTGCACGGGTTGCCGCTGCTGGTGCAGCGCTTGCTGCGCGCTGGTGCCGATCCGGAAGCGCGCGATGGCTTGAACCGCAGCCCGCGCGAGATCGCGGTGATGCGCGGCTTCATTGACGTCGCCGCCGAGTTCGAGCCGCGCGTGCCGGGCGTATCGTCGATGGCCAGGTTCCTGCGCGACAACGGCTGACCGGTCCGGGGTCGGATTCCTTTCCAGCGGAAAGGGCTCTGACCCCAATACCTTGGGATCCTACCCCTGGTGGGTGCTGACCGTTGGTCGGCACGTTGCTTTCAGTAGATCCACGCCATGCGTGGATGATCGTGCGGCGAAACAGAGAAGCATCCACGCATGGCGTGGATCTACTTGTCGTCGCTTTCCGCGTCTGCTTCGAACAGGTGCATCAGGTCGTTGCGCGCATCGCGCGAGGTCTGGATCACCGCCGCCTCGTCGTCGTAGACCAGGTACTGGTCGCGCAGCAGCGTCTCGTCGTGTTCGCGGAACTGCTGCACATGGCGCTCGGCCACGTTCGGGGCCACACCCAGCGCGGTCAGCACGCGCCCGCTCATTTCCAGGCTGGTACCGAACACTTCGCGGAACGGTTCGGCCGACATGTCCATCAACCGCCACGCATGCTGGCGGTTGCGCGCGCGTGCCAGCACCGTCGCGTCCGGGTACAGGCGGCGCACCATGCGCACCGCGCGCAGGTTGGTTTCCGGGTCGTCCACGGTGATCACGAACACGTCGATGTGCTCGCCACCGGCGGCGCGCAGCATCTCCGGCCGGGTCGGGTCGCCGTAGTACAGCTGGTTGCCGAAGCGGCGCAGGTCGGCCACGGTGTCCGGGTTCGCTTCCAGCGCCACGAACGGCACCTTCTGCGCGGTCAGCAGGCGCGCGATCACCTGGCCGAAGCGGCCCATGCCGGCAATCAGCACCTTCGGGCGATTGTCCGGCGCCACCTTGTCGGCCTCCGCCGCTTGCCGTGGCGCGGCCTTCTCCTGGCCGAGCAGGCGCAGCAGGGCGATCATCAGCAACGGGGTGATCGCCATCGACAGGCCGACGATCGCCACCAGCCGGTCATGATTGGCATTGCCCAGCAGGTGCGCACGCTGTGCTTCGTTGAACACCACGAAGGCGAATTCGCCGCCCAGCCACAACACGCTGCCCAGCAGCAACGATTGCCGCGAGCTGAGTTTGGCGACGCGACCGATGGCGTACAGCAGGCTGAACTTCACCACCAGCAGGATCGCCACGCCCGCGGCGATCATCCACGGTTCGGCGGCGATGCGGTCCAGGTCGATGCCCATGCCCACGGCGATGAAGAACAGGCCCAGCAGCAAACCCTTGAACGGTTCGATCTGCGATTCCAGTTCGTGCCGGAATTCCGAATCGGACAGCAGAACGCCGGCCAGGAATGCCCCCAGGCTGGGGCTCAGGCCGGCTTCCTGCATGAACCAGGCGGTGCCCAGCACCACCAGCAAGGCGGTGGCGGTGAACACCTCCGGGCTGCGGGTGCGCGCGATGATGCCGAACAGGCGGCGCAGCACCGGCCGTCCGCACAGAATCACCACCGCCAGCGCGCCCAGTGCGACAGCCGCATCTTCCCAGCGCAGCGTCTCGTTCTTGACCCCACCCAGCAGCGGAATCGCGGCCAGCAGCGGAATGGCGATCAGGTCCTGGAACAGCAGGATGGCAAACCCCAGCCGGCCGTGGTCGCTGTTGATCGCCTTGTGCTCGGACAGCAGCTGCAGGCCGACCGCGGTCGATGACAGCGCCAGCGCCACGCCCACCACCAGCGCGCTCTTCCACTGGAAGTGATCGAGCAGCAGCAGGCCGCCCAGCACCAGCCCGGACAGCGCCACCTGCGCCGCGCCCGCACCGAACACCGAGCGCCGCATCACCTTCAGGCGGGCAGGGGACAGCTCCAGCCCGATCACGAACAGCAGCATGACCACGCCGATCTCGGCCGCGCCGAGGATGCGGTCGGCGTCCTGTACGAAGCCGAGGCCATCCGGCCCCAGCACCACGCCGGCCGCCAGGTAGCCCAGCACCGCGCCGAAGCCGAACTTCTTGAACACCGGCACCGCGATCACCGCGGCCAACAGCAGCACCAGTGCCAGTTCCAGACCACCGCTATGCATGGGAATACCTGGTCATCGGGAGGCCGGCTGTGCGTCCATTCGGCGGGGGGGAAGCGCGGCGGATGCCACCTGGCCATTATGCGCGCGCGGCTGTGTACGCACGAGAACGGCAGTGGGCCCCTTGTCCGGTCACCGGCGGCGGGTTGACCTGCACCGGTCGCAGGTCCAGACTGCCCGCCGCTGCCGGCGTGTCCGTCAGTACACCCCTCCGGAGTCCCCAACCCATGTCCAGCGACAGTAGAAGTCGACCTCGGTCGACGCCAGCGATGGCCACCGCCTGACATCGGGACGGTTTGCCTGCGTTGGCGTTGCGCGATGTCGCACCCCATGAAGGCGAATCACCATGAACCAGAAGCAATTGCTGCGTCCGGTGGCCGATGCCGCAGCATTGTCGGCACCGCTGGCGAACTACAACACCGCCGACGCGGTGGAATTCCTCAACACGCTCGAACTGCAGCGCGCCGCCGAGACACTGGCCGCGCTGTCGTTGCCACGTGCAGTGAAGATGCTGGAGGCGCCGGAGCTGCACCGCAGTGGCGAGCTGGTTGCCGCACTGCCGCCGGCACGCGCCGCCGCGCTGCTGGGGTTGATGGCCGACGACCGTGCCACCGACATCGTCCACGAGCTGGATGAAGAAGAACGCGCGCGGCTGATTCCGCTGCTGGGCAACGAAGCCCGGCAGACCATCCAGAAGCTGCTGAGCTACCCGCCGAACACCGCCGGCGCGCTGATGACCACCGAGTTCGTCGCCGTGCCCGCCACCTGGACCGTGGCCCAGACCCTGCAGCACATCCGCCAGGTCGAGCGCACGCGCGAGACCGTGTATGCGATCTACGTCCTCGACCCGGCCAACCAGCAATTGCAGCAGGTGGTGACCATGCGGCGGCTGATCACCGGCCTGCCGGAGGAATCGATCCTGGACGTGGCCCAGGTCAATCCGCCGGTGATGGTGGATGCGCAGATGGATCAGGAAGACGTAGCACGGCTGATCCGCCGCCACGATCTGCTGGCGATCCCGGTGGTGGATGCGCAACAGCACATGCTCGGCATCGTCACCGTCGATGACATCCTCGATGCACTGATCGAAGAGTCGACCGAAGACGCGCACAAGTTCGGCGGCATGGAAGCGCTGGACAAGCCGTACATGCAGATCGGCTTCTTCGAGATGCTGCGCAAGCGCGCCGGCTGGCTGAGCGTGCTGTTCGTGGGCGAGATGCTGACCGCCAGCGCGATGCAGCACTACGAGGACGAACTGGCGCGCGCGGTGGTGCTGACCCTGTTCATCCCGTTGATCATGAGTTCGGGTGGCAACTCCGGTTCCCAAGCCACTTCGCTGCTGATCCGCAGCCTGGCCCTGCGTGAGCTGCGCCTGCGCGACTGGTGGAAAGTGGCCCTGCGCGAAGTGCCCACCGGCATGGTGCTCGGCGCCATTCTTGGCTGCCTGGCCATCGTGCGCATCGTGATCTGGCAGCTCGGTGGATTCCATGACTACGGCGAGCACTGGATCCTGCTGGCGATCACCATCGGCGCTGCGCTGGTGGGCATCGTCACCTTCGGCTCGCTATCAGGGTCGATGCTGCCCTTCATCCTCAAGCGGCTGGGCTTCGACCCGGCCAGCGCCTCGGCCCCGTTCGTCGCCACCCTGGTGGATGTGACCGGCTTGGTGATCTATTTCAGCATCGCCGCGATGATCCTGCACGGCACCCTGCTGTAAGCGGGGGTCGGATCCCTTCGCTAGGCGAAGGGCTCTGACCCCATCACCACGGAATTTGGGTACCGTAGGCACATGAGTACCTACCACCTGCAGTCCGTGTTCCGTCCGCAGTCGGTCGCGGTGATCGGCGGCAGCCCGCGTGAGCGCTCGGCCGGCCGCGCAGTGATGCGCAACCTGCGCGGCACCGGCTTCCCCGGCAAGGTGGCATGGATCAACCCGCGCCACGCCGAGATCGATGGCATCCGCACGGTAAAGCGGCTGAAGGACCTGGATTGGGTGCCGGAACTGGTGGTGATCACCGCGCCGGCCGCCATCGTGCCGCAGGTTGTGCGCACCGCTGCCGAACGTGGCGTGCAGGCCGCGATCATCCTCACCGCGCATCTGGGTGAGGGCCCAGGCTCGCCGTGGGCACAGGTGGAGGCCGCCGCGCGCGCGCATGGCCTGCGCATCCTCGGCCCGCACTGCCTGGGTGTGATCGCACCGCATGCACGGCTCAATGCCAGCATCGCCGCGCATTTCCCGCAGGCCGGCGACCTCGCGCTGATCTCCGAATCCTCGGCGATCGCCGCTGCCCTGGTGGAGTGGGGCGTGGCACGTTCGGTGGGGTTCTCCGCCGTGGTCTCGTTGGGCGACACCATGGACGTGGACTTCGGCGACCTGCTGGACTATTTCGCCACCGACTACCGCACTCGCGCCATCCTGCTTTACGTCGAGCAGATCAAGGACGCCCGCAAGTTCATGTCGGCCGCACGTGCCGCTGCGCGTGCCAAGCCGGTGGTGGTGGTGAAGTCCGGGCGTGCCGAACGGGTGCAGCCGGGCAGCGCCGATACCCACGTGCAGGCACTGGCGCGCGCCGATGATGTCTACGGCGCGGCATTCAACCGTGCCGGTCTGCTGCGGGTGAGTGCGCTGGACGAACTGTTCACCGCAGCCGAGTCGCTGGGCCGCCTCGGTACCTTCCCCGGGCGTCGCCTGGCCATCCTCAGCAACGGCGGCGGTGTCGGCCACTTGGCGGTGGACCAGCTGATCGCCCTGCATGGCACGCTGGCGCAGCTGTCCGACAGCACCGTGCAGAAGCTCGATGCGGTACTGCCGCAGGGCTGGTCGCGCAGCAACCCGGTCGACATCGTGGTCGATGCCGATGGTGATCGCTATGCCACGGCCATCGAGGCACTGCTGGCCGACAACGAGAACGATGCGGTGCTGGTGGTCAATGTGCCCACGGCGTTCACTTCCTCGGCCGATGCCGCGCAGGCGCTGACCCGCACGCTCGGCCTGCGCCCGCGCCATCACCGCGACAAGCCGGTATTCGCGGTGTGGTTGGGCAACGACGATCAGGCCACCGCTACCCTCAACGCGGCACGCGTGCCGACCTATCCCACCGAAGCCGAAGCCGTGCGCGGTTTCCAGCATCTGGTGCGTTACCGCGAAGCACAGAACGCGTTGATGGAAACGCCGCCGAGCCTGCCGCAGGACTTCAGCGTGGACACCGTGCGTGCACGTGCGCTGGTCGAGGCCGCGCTGGCCAACGGTCAAGGCTGGCTGGATCCACTGGCCACCCATGAACTGCTGAAGGCCTACGGCATCCCCTCTGCGCCGGTGATGCACGCGCGCGATGCGCACGAGGCGATGGACCTGGCGCAACCGCTGCTGGAGCGAGGCGCGACCGTCGCGCTGAAGATCCTGTCGCCCGATATTCCGCACAAATCCGAAGTGGATGGCGTGCGCCTGAACCTGGCGACGTTGCCTGCGGTGCAGAGCGCGGCCAAGGCGATCCTTGCCCGTGCACGGCAGCTGCGGCCGGATGCCCGCATCGACGGCCTGCTGGTGCAGCCGACCATCGTCCGCCCGAAGGCGCGCGAGCTCATCGTCGGTATCGCCGACGACGCCACGTTTGGCCCGGTGATCGTGGTCGGTCGTGGTGGCACGGCGGTGGAAGTCATCAATGACAAGGCGTTGGCGCTGCCCCCGCTGGACCTGCGCCTGGCCCACGAGCTGATCGGCCAGACCCGGGCCTCACGCATTCTCAAGGCCTACGGCGATGTGCCAGCGGCCGACGAGCGCGCGCTGGCGCTGGCGCTGGTCAAGCTGGCGCAGCTGGCAGCAGACATTCCCGAAGTGCGCACGCTGGACATCAACCCGCTGCTGGTCGACAGCAAGGGCATCCTGGCGCTGGACGCGCGCGTGGCCGTTGCGCCGTCGCGCATCCTGCACAAAGGGCGTGGCCATCCGCGCTTCGCCGTGTTCCCGTATCCGAAGGAGTGGGAGCGCACCATCGAACTGTCCGATGGCGGTCGCGCCTTCGTGCGCCCGGTGCGGCCGGAAGATGACGCGTTGTTCCGCGCGTTCTTCGCGCGCGTCAGCGATGAGGATCTGCGCCTGCGCTTCTTCCAGTCGGTCAAGCACTTCAGCCACGAGTTCATCGCCCGCCTGACCCAGCTGGACTACGCGCGCTCGATCGCATTGGTGGCCATTGAGCCGCGCACCGGTGAGATGCTGGGTGCGGTGCGACTGCATGCCGATGCGGATTATCACCGCGGCGAGTACGGCATCCTGATCCGCTCGGACCTGAAGGGCCATGGCATCGGCTGGCGCCTGATGGCGATCATGATCGAGTACGCCAAGTGGCTGGGCCTGGACGTGGTGGAAGGCCAGGTGCTGCGCGAGAACAGCACCATGCTGGCGATGTGCCAGAGCCTGGGCTTCAAGACCAAACTGGACCCGGACGACCCGACGGTGATGATGGTGACGCTGCCGGTGCAGCAGGTGGAGGTACCCGAGGTACCGCCGGTGGTGTGACCGTCACCCTGACGGTAGCGCCGGGCCATGCCCGGCGGAACATCGGATTCAACGCAGCGGCTCGACCATCACCGCTGTGCCATAGCACAGCACTTCGGTCAGCCCGGTCATCACATCAGTGGCGTCGTAGCGCATGCCGATGACCGCGCTGGCACCCAGCTGCCGCGCGTGCTTGACCATGTCGCGATAGGTTTCCTCGCGCGCCTGCTCGCACAGCTCGGTGTAGATGGTGATGTTGCCGCCGAAGATCGTCTGGATACCGCCGAGGAAGTTGCCCACGATCGAGCGCGAGCGCACGGTGATGCCGCGCACCACGCCCAGGTTGCGGACGATGCGGTAGCCGGGCAGCTCGAAGGCGGTGGTCACCATCGAATCATCGAAGCGCGCTGCGGAGGTGGTGGGAGTGCCACTGTTGTAGGGATCGGCCATCGGTGTCTGGTCGTGTTGTGGGTTTGAAGGCGCCACAATACCCGGATGACCGACCGTATTCCCCTGCTCCTCCTCCCCGGCCTGCTCAACGATGCCGAACTCTGGCGCGCGCAGCTGGCCGACCTGGCTGATCTCGCCGACTGCACCGTGGGCGACCAGACCCGCGGCGAGACCCTGCAGGCCGTTGCCGAGGATGTATTGGCACAGGCGCCGGAACGGTTTGCGCTGGCCGGTTTCTCACTGGGCGGCTTCGTCGCCCAGCAGATCCTGCGCACGGCGCCGGAGCGTGTACTGCAGCTGGCCCTGATCGACACCTCGATCCATGCCGACTCCCCGGAACGTGCCGAACAGCGCCGCAGCCAGCGTGCCAGCGTGCGCCTGCCGGGGAAATTCCATGGCTTTGGCGATGTGCTGATGCGCAGCTACATCGATGCTTCGCGGCTGGACGACTACGTGCTGGTGCAGCGTGTGCGCGACATGACCGCGCGGTTGGGTGCGGAGGTATTCCTGCGCCAGAGCGCGCTGGAACGCAGCGACGGCCACGACGTGCTGGCCGGCTACCGCGATCCGCTGCTGATCGTCTGTGGTGCGAACGACCGCATCACGCCGTTGGCGGTGAGCGAAGAGATACACGCGCTGGTGCCGCATTCGCAGCTGGTGGTGGTGCCCGATTGTGGGCATCTGGCACCGATGGAAAAGCCGGATGAAGTCAGTGCGGCGATGCGTGGGTGGTTGTCTGCGGATTGAGGTGGGTCGGGGGCATCGGCGGTTCGTTCCACCCCAGTCTGTTGTAGGCGTGGTAGCGCAGCACGCCGATGCGCTCGTGCAGCATCACTTCGACCAGCAGTAGATTGAAGGTTGAGGGAAGCCAGCCGGGCATGGCACGGATCTGATCGCTGGCCACCCCCTCGGCGGTCACGCCAAAGTGCCGGAAGTAGAGCAGGCTGCGCGGCAGGTGCAGGCCAGAAGTCACCAGCAGCACGTGGGATGCGTGCTCCTTTGCGATCAGCGCGCTGCTGTTGCGTGCGTTCTGCCAG
Source organism: Stenotrophomonas indicatrix (assembly GCA_041545745.1). Classification (NCBI taxonomy): domain Bacteria; kingdom Pseudomonadati; phylum Pseudomonadota; class Gammaproteobacteria; order Lysobacterales; family Lysobacteraceae; genus Stenotrophomonas; species Stenotrophomonas indicatrix. Next base: position 4,465,870 of record CP168152.1, on the reverse strand, counting down.
GTGTTCGCGCTGGCGTCCTCCAGCAGGATGGCGGCGGCAGGGATGCCCAGGTCAATCAGTTCGCGCGCATAGACATTGGCTTCGCTGTCCAGGCCTGGAGACGGTGCACCGCCACTGACCAGCACCCTGCAGGTTCCGTCCAGTTGCCGGCAGCGATGGAAGCGCTGCGCTGCGGTCAGCAGCCGACTGTATCCGCCCAGCCCAGGCCGCGCTTGATGACCATTGCCCTGGATGCCCGCACCGAGCAGCACGATGAGCGTGTTCCGGCCCGTCTCCTCCGGCGCCATCGTTGGCAGGCTGTGGGTACGATCGAGCAGCTTCTGCGTCACCGGTGAAACGCTGGTGGTCAGCGCCGCGATTGCTGGAAGGGCGAACAAAGTGGCTGCTCGAGGATGCCAACGCACCAAACCGGCACCGAGCAGCAGAGAGAGGAATATCAGAATCAGCACAGCACCTCCGCTGGCAATTTGAACGTAGTCCGATGGCGCTAGCGCATCGGTGTGCGCATGCTTGATGCCATGGATCTGATGCGGCTGTCACATTGGCTGAGGGTGCTGATCATTCTGGCCGGCGTGCTGCTCGCAATCGGCCTCGGTTACTGGCTTGGCCAGTGGTTTCCGGGCATTTCCCGGCAGATACACGAACGAATGCGATAGCCGAGCAGTCCCGAGGCCTGTCGCAAATGACGGTGTCGCGGACCGCTCTGGACTGATGTGAGTGAGATGTAGCTATGCCATTCGCGACTTGGGAGAGACTCAATGGAGCAGACGATCCAAAGGGCAGGGCAATGTCCGCGGATGTGCAGCGATGCGACACCTGAAATAGGTGAGCAAGCCATGCTGCGGTTGGTGGCGAGGGTTGCGCCGGATCAGCTGGGGGCGTTCATTGCGAGCATTGATGAGGCAATTTCCTGTTGGATAGCCGAGACCGCGGCGGGACTGGGGTGCGACACCGAAGCCGCCATCGTCCGGGTGCACGCCCTGAAGAGTGTCACTGCTGCACTGGGCAGTTCCGTGATTGCCCATGCCTGCGATGAGCTGAGCGAAACGCTGCGCATGGGCGCGCCGATGGAATCGATCGCGCCTCGTTGTTGTGCTGTGGCCGGCGCCGCACAGCGCCTTCTGCGCCGCCATCATGTATCTCTGCGCCTGCAAGGAGACTGAGATGCCATATTCGGACACTCCCTTCGCAAACGCTGAACCCACTGCGTTGCTTCGCGCCGCACGGTCGCTGGGAATGCATCGCCTTTGTCTGCTGCTGTCCTGCCTGCAGGAGCCGCGCGCAAGCTGGATAAGGGTGCTGTTGCAGGCTCTGGTCGTACTCTGGTGCTATCTCTGGACGAAGGGGCCACAACCTGTTCTTGTGAACGAGGCGGTGCATGTACTACCCGCGTCCATCGTGCTGTTTGCGGTCGCCTGCGCATGGGCGCTGTGGATCAACCGCTTCCCGGATCGAGGCACGCAGTGGCGTGATGCAGCAGGCCTGGTACTCAGCCTGGTGATGATCGGCGCGCAGGTCGCACCTGCGTTCATCCTGCTGATGGCGCTGAACGCGATCCTGCCCTTCCTGGTGATCGCTGCAACGGCCATCTACGGACGCAGAGCGATTGTGCCGGCAATCGCTGCCACGACGATCGCACTGCTGTCGGCCGCTCCGGATGGTTACTGGATCTCTCGTCCTGCCTACCTTGCCTACGCGCTGTGCTTGACCATTCTGTTGCCCGCCGTGGTCGCTGCGATGGTGGCCGCGATGCGGGACATCGCGCTGAAGGCCGTCGCGTCACGCAGCGCGCAGGGGCGCTTCGTCGGCGCCATGAGCCATGAACTGCGTACGCCGCTGAACGCGATCATCAACGGTATCCAGTTGATGGAGGTTGATGACATCGCGCAGGCCCAGCGCCGCGCATTGGACGTTGTTGCAAAGAACGCCCGTGCGCTCCGTAACCGTATCGACGACGTACTTGATGTAGCCAGTATTGATGGCGGAGCGCTCCAGCTTCGTTCGGAGGCTTGCTCACTGGCGTCCATTCTCGATGCGATGCTGGCCAGCTGCGAACCCTGCGCCGCCGACAAAGGGGTCGTTCTTCGTGTCGATGGGGATACCAGCGCCATCTGGATGCTGGCCGATGCTGGCCGGATCGAGCAGGTCATCACCAATCTGGTTGGCAATGCCATCAAGTTCAGTCCGATGGGCAGCCAGGCAGATGTTGCCGTGCGGGCTGTGCGTAGCGGTTCGAACTGGGATGTGCGTATTGCAGTATCTGATTCGGGCAACGGAATCGATGAAAAGGATCGTGCTTCGATCTTTTCGCCCTTCGTCCAGCTCAGTGAAGGCGAGGCTCGTTGCGAGCAGGGCGTTGGGCTGGGCCTCTACATTGTGCGCTGGATATCGGACGCCATGAACGGATCGGTCGAGGTCGGCCGCAGCGTGTCGGGTGGCGGACTCTTCGTGTGGCGCTTCACGGTGCCTGTCGCCGAAGAGGCACCAGCGGCACCTTCACTGGACCGGTTGCTGCAGGATCATTCGGCCTCTGTGAGGTCTCTGCATTGCCTGTTGTTCGAGGACGTGGAGACCAATCGACAGGTGGTCGAGAAGCTGCTGGATTGCGCCGGACATCGCATCAGTTGTCGGGGTGATGGACGTGAGGCGCAGGAGGCAATTGAAGCGCTGGCGCCTGATGTCGTGCTGCTGGATCTGCACATGCCCGGTTGCAGCGGCTGGGAGGTGTTGGAGATGATCGGGCAGTTGCCTGCTCCACCGCCTGTCCTGGTGATGAGTGCGGATACCCGCGTGCAGGTGATCGAGCGGGCGCAGGCCTTGGGCGCAGCCGGATTCCTGTGCAAGCCCCTGGAGGTGCAGGAGGTTCTGAACAATCTGCGCGATGTTGCGAGCGGCGCCGCGCCGTGCACCGCCCTGTAGAGAGCCGAGCGTGGGCTCGGCTCTACAACATCAGATCAATCCCAAGCCGGCGCAATGCCTTCCGGATTGGCCAGGCGATGGCCGCGGTCCAGCTTGGCGATCTGGGCCATGTCGTCCTCGGTCAGGCGGATCGCTGCCGCTTCCAGGTTGCTGGCCAGGTTCTCGCGCTTGGTCGACGACGGAATGACCGCGTAGTCCTGCTGCAGCGCCCACGCCAGTGCGATCTGTGCCGGGCTGGCCTGATGGCGGCCGGCGATGGCCTGGATCACCGGGTCCTTGGTCACCTCGCCATAGGCCAGGCTCATGTACGCGGTGACGTGGATGCCGTTGTCCTGCAGGAACTTCACTAGCAGGCGGTTCTGCAGGTACGGGTGGATCTCTACCTGGTTGGTGGCGATCGCATCGGCACCGAGGATCTCAATCGCCTTGCGGGTCTGGGCGATGGTGAAGTTGGAGATGCCAATCTCGCGGGTCAGCCCCTGCGCCTTGGCTTCAGCCAGCGCGGTCAGGTACTCCTCCATCGGCGTATCGACCTTGTCGTTCGGCGACGGCCAGTGGATCAGCGCCAGGTCGACATGGTCGGTGCGCAGCTTTCCCAGGCTGGTGCGCAGGCTCGCCAGCAGTGCGTCGCGCTTGAACTCGGTGATCCACACCTTGGTGGTCAGGTAGATCTCGTCACGCGGCACGCCGGACTCGGCGATGGCCTGGCCGACCTCGGCTTCGTTGCCGTAGATCTGCGCGGTGTCGATGGCGCGGTAGCCGACGTCCAGTGCGTTGCGCACCGAGTCGATCACGGTCTGGTCTTTCAGGCGGAAGGTGCCAAGGCCGAAAGCGGGGACAGTCATGGGGAACTCCAAAGCGGGGGAAGGAGGTGATTGCAGAGGGTAGGGCAGGGGCCGTGTGCATGCCGGCAACGGTGCATTGCGCTCATCAATGCGCCGCCACCGTGATGCCCTCGGCGCGATCATCGATGCCGTCGCGACGGTCCAGGCGGCCGCTCAGTACGGTCAGGCCATACGCGCCGACCACCACCAGCGCACCCAGCCACGGCGTATGCATCAGGCCGATGTGCTCGACCACCAGGCCGCCCAGCGACGCACCCAGTGCGATGCCAATGTTGAAGGCGGCGATGTTCAGGCCCGAGGCCACATCGGTGGCCTGCGGTGCGTAGCGCTGTGCCTGCTTGACTACATACACCTGCAGGCCGGGCACGTTGCCGAATGCCACTGCGCCCAATGCCAGTACGGTCAGCAGCATCAGCCAGGTGTTGTGGGCGGTGAAGGTCATCACCAGCAGCACCACGGCCAGCAGCGCGAAGATGCGCTTCAGCGCGGGCACCGGACCCATGCGGTCGGCCATGCGGCCACCCCACAGGTTGCCGATCGCCACCGACACGCCATACACCAGCAGCACCAGGCTGACCGCGTTGGCCGAGAAGCCGGTGACGTCCTGCAGGATCGGCGTCAGGTAGGTGAAGGACAGGAACGTGCCGCCGTAGCCGAGTGCGGTGATGGCGTAGACCATCAGCAGGCGCGGCTGCGCAAGCACGCCCAGCTGCTGGCGGAAGGTGGCCGGCGCGCTCTGTGCCAGGCCGCGCGGCACGAACAGCAGCGCGCCCAGCAGCGCGATCACGCCCAGCCCGGCCACGGCCAGGAACGTAGCGCGCCAGCCCAGGTGCTGGCCGATGAAGGTGCCCAGCGGTACGCCGGTCACCAGTGCCACGGTCAAGCCGGTGAACATGATGGCGATGGCACTGGCGGCCTTCTCCTTCGGCACCACCGCGGTGGCGATGATCGAGCCGATCGAGAAGAACACGCCGTGGGCCAGGCCGGTGAGGATGCGGGCGACGATCAGCGAGGTGTAACCCGGTGCCATCCACGCGATGACGTTGCCGAGGGTGAACAGCACCATCAGCGCCACCAGCAACGTCTTGCGCGGCACACGGCCGGTGAGCGCGGTCAGCACCGGTGCGCCGACGGCCACGCCGAGGGCATACAGGGAGACCAGCAGACCCGCCGACGGCAGGCTGACCTGCAGGTCGGCGGCGATGGTCGGGATCAGGCCGACGATGACGAACTCGGTGGTGCCGATGGCAAAGGCGCCGAGGGTCAGCGCCAGCAGGGCGAGCGGAATGCCACGGATCATGACAGTGTCCAGAGGGAAGGAAGGCGCGCAGTGTGCGCGGCCGACCTTTGCCGAAAAACCGGTCTTCACGCCAATCACTCTTGCCTGGTGGTCAATAATGACGGCATGAAAACCACCCTCGACGAAATGCAGGCCTTCCTGGCGGTGATCGACAGCGGTTCGATCAGCGCCGCCGCCGAGCAGCTGGGGCAGACGCCTTCAGGCGTGAGCCGCGCGCTGGGCAGGCTGGAGGACAAGCTGGGCACGACCCTGCTGACCCGTACCACCCGCCGCCTGCACCTGACCGCCGAGGGCGAGGCCTACCTGCGCCATGCCCGGGCGATCATCGATGCGGTGGAATCGGCCGAGGAACAGATGGCTGCGCGGCGCGAACGTCCGGCTGGCCGGCTGCGGGTGGATGCGGCGATGCCGTTCGTGCTGCACGTGATCGCGCCGTTGGTGGCCGGCTACCGCGCGCGCTACCCGGAGGTGCAGCTGGAGTTGAACAGTTCCGAGCGCTACATCGACCTGCTGGAGCGGCGTACCGACCTGGCGATCCGCATCGGCCCGCTGGCCGATTCCACCCTGCATGCACGGCCGCTGGGGCGCTGCCGGCTGCAGCTGCTGGCCAGCCTGGGCTATCTGGCCGCGCACGGGGAGCCGACCAGCGTGGCGGCATTGGGTCAGCACACGCTGCTGGGGTTCAACGAGCCGGAGTCATTGAACCGCTGGCCACTGCCGGGCGATGCCGATGGGCAGCTGCTGGTGCGCCCGGATATCGCGGTGTCCAGCGGCGAGACCCTGCGCACGCTGGCGGTGGAGGGCGTGGGCATCACCTGCCTGTCCGACTTCGTGACCGAACGTGATCGTGCGGCCGGCACGTTGGTGCCGGTGCTGGCCGCACAGACGCTGGATGTGTACCAGCCGATCCACGCGGTGTACTACCGCAACACGGCCGTATCGGCGCGTATCAGCTCGTTCCTGGATTACCTGGGTGAAGCGATGGCTGCATCGGATTACCTGCGCTGATGCATTGTGTGGGTTGCCGGCCAGCGGCCGGCACTACCCGTATGCATATTGCCCGGTAGTGCCGGCCGCTGGCCGGCACACGACACAATCACGCCGCGTGCGCCAAGGCACCCTTCGCTGCCGTCGCGGCTCCCAGATCGAACACATCCACCGAGTCGATCAAGCGGTTCGCCTGCTGTTCCAGGCTGCGCGCCGCCGCACTCGCTTCTTCCACCAGCGCAGCATTCTGCTGGGTGGTGCCGTCCATCTGGATGATGGTCTGGCTGACCTGCTCGATGCCGGCCGACTGCTCCTGCGAGGCAGCCGAAATCTCAGCCATGATGTCGGTCACGCGCTGCACCGAAGCGACGATCTCAGCCATGGTGTCGCCGGCCTGGCGCACACGCTGCGCACCGTGGCCCACCTGTTCCACCGACGCCTCGATCAGCGATTTGATTTCCTTGGCCGCTGCCGCCGACCGCTGCGCGAGCGTACGCACTTCACTGGCGACCACCGCGAAGCCGCGGCCCTGCTCACCGGCACGCGCCGCTTCCACCGCCGCATTCAACGCCAGGATGTTGGTCTGGAATGCGATGCCGTCTATCACACTGATGATGTCGGCGATCTGCCGCGACGAGCCTTCGATCGCATCCATCGTCGCCACGACCTGGCCGACCACTTCACCACCATGCGAGGCCACGCTGTGCGCACCGATCGCCAGCTGGTTGGCCTGCCGCGCATGCTCGGCGTTCTGGCGCACCGTAGAGGTCAGTTCTTCCATCGACGCGGCGGTTTCTTCCAGGTTCGCCGCCTGCTGTTCGGTGCGGCGTGACAGGTCGTTGTTGCCGGCGGCAATCTCGGCGGCGGCGGTGTGGATGTTGCCCGAGGCGTGCTTGATGTCGGTGACGATCGTGGCCAGTTGTGCCGCCGTGGTGTTGGCATCGCCGGCAATGCGGGCGAACACGCCCTGGAAATCGCCGTGCATGCGTGCACCCAGGCGGCCATCGGCAATGGCACGCAGCATCGTCGAGACGTCGCCGAGGTTGTATTCGGTGGTCTGCATCAACCGGTTCAGGCCCTCGACCATCGCGCGGAAATCATGCTCGAAGCGCGCGCTGTCGCCGCGCTGGCTGAAGTCGCCTGCGGCAGCGGCTTCGGCCAGGCGGCGGATCTCGCCGTTGATCGCACCGAGGTTGGATTTGACCGCATCCAGCGCTTGGGTGATCACGGCTTTTTCGCCCGGCAGGCGCTCCATGTCCAGGCTGAGATCGCCCACTGCATAGCGGCCCATGATCGTAATCGCGCGCATTTTCACCTGGATGTGGGCATCGACCAAGGTGTTGGTGTCGGCCACCATCGTGCCGTAGGCGCCGGGGAAGGCGCTGCTATCCATGCGGTGGCTGATCGTGCCTGCGTCGTGTGCCCTGGCCATCGCGGTCTGCGCATCAAGCACACCACGCAGGGTGCTCTGCACGGCCTGCATCGCCTGTGCCAGGCGACCGATCTCGTCGCGGCTGCGCACCTGCACCACGTGGTCGAGGTCGCCGGCGGCGACCGCACGCGCGGCCGCTTCCACCGCCAGCACCGGCTGCACCACGGCGCGCCGCAGCCACCAGCCAAGGGCGATCAGCAGCAGCACGGCGGCGCCGATGGTCAGCGCGGCGCACGCCACCAGCACCTGCCGGGAATCCTGCGAACGCGCCGTCACTGCAGCCTCGGCCACCTCGGTGGCACGCACGCTCAAGGCATCCAGTGCACTGGCCACCGGACGGTCCTTGCCACGCACCAGTGAATCGCCCACCGCAGGGTCGTAGCTGGCGTCAGCGAAGGCCTGCAACGCCGCGTGGTAGTCCTGCTGCAACTGTGCGTGCAGTCCGGAAAACGCTTGAGCCAGTTCCCGCGTGCGCGCATCGGGGCTGGCGGCCAGGCCTTTGGCCAGTTTGGCAACGAGGCGGCCTTCGCTGTCGAAGGCCTGCAGGTGGTGCCGGCGCAACGCGTCATCGTGGCCACGCAGCAGCACGTTCTTCCATTCCTGCACCTGCCCGCGGAACTCACGCTGCAGGCGCTCGGCGTCGCGGCTGTGGGCGACCTCCGGAGGGACTTCGGTGGACAGCTTCAACCAGGCCGACGCCAGGCCCGCCAAGGCGCATATCAGGACAACAGCCAGACCAACAGAAACGGCACCGAGCAGCTTCGACTGCAGCCGCGGCGCATGGGAAGAGGCTTTCATGGGACGAGATCTCGGAAGGGGTGCGATGCGGTATCGACCATCCTTTAGGTCTCTGAAGTGCGATGTTTGTCACATTTCCGTTCTGTTTAACGATGTGAAGAATGTGTTTCATAGGACAAATGTGTCCATATGGAACGAAAGCAGACCCTCGACAGCTGGTTTAAATGTAACTATTGTAGTTACATGAAATCCGCGAACCCCCTTTCCGACGCTCTGCACGTGATGGCCCATCTGGTCGGCCAGCCCGGGCCGCGAACCTCCGAACAGCTGGCCACCTGCCTGCCGACCCATCCGGTGGTGATCCGCCGCCTGCTGGCGCAGATGCACAGGGCCGGCCTGGTCCGCAGCACGCGCGGCCACGGTGGTGGCAGCCAGCTCGCCCGCGATGCGGCGACGATCACCCTGCACGACGTCTACCAGGCCATCGGCGCGCCGCCGATGGTCCAGGTCGGTACCCGCGAAGGCATGGGCGGCTGCCCGATCCAGCAACTGGTCAACCAGGCCCTGCTGGAGAGCGCCCGCGAAGCGCAGCGCCTGCTCGAGCAGCGGCTGCAGGCAACCACCCTCGACCAGCTTGGCGCCGACTTCGCCCGCCATCTTGCCCATCACCGTTCCCTGGAAGCTCACCATGAATCCTGATGTCCTCATCGTCGGCGGCAGCTACGCCGGCATCGCCGCCGGACTGATCCTGGCGCGTGCGCGTCGGCCGGTCACGATCATTGACGCGGGTTCGCCGCGAAACCGCTTCGCCAGCCATTCGCACGGCGTGCTGGGCATGGACGGGATCAGTGGCGCCGAGTTGCTGAAGAACGCGCGCCAGCAGTTGCTGGACTACCCGACCGTGCGCTGGCTGAATGCCGAAGCCGTGCGGGCCACGGCCAGCGCCGATGGTGTGGAGGTGCATACCGCCGACGGCCAGGTGCTGACCGCGCGCAAGCTGCTGCTGGCCACCGGCATCGCCGACCAGCTGCCCGAACTGCCCGGCATCGCCGAACGCTGGGGCAGCACCGTGCTGCATTGCCCGTACTGCCACGGTTACGAAGTGGGCGGCGGTTCGATCGGCCTGCTCGGCGGCCATCCGATGTCGGCCGGCAAGGCGCCGCTGTTCGCCGATTGGGGCAACGTCACCTTCTTCAGCCAGGGCCTGCCGATCAGCGACGAGGAGCTGGCCGCCATGCAGCAGCGCGGCGTGCAGATCGAAACCAGGCCGGTGGTGGGCGTGCACGGCGATCAGCCCACCTGGCTGGAGGTCGAACTGGCCGATGGCCGCCGCATCGCCCAGCGTGCGCTGTTCGTGCCTGCCGGCCAAGCGATGGCCACGCCGCTGGTACAGCAACTGGGCTGCGCGTTGGTGGAAAGTCCGCTGGGCGTGCTGATCGAGGTGGACATGATGAAACAGACCTCGGTGCCGAACGTCCATGCGGCCGGTGATGCGACCACAGTCGGCAACATCACCCTGGCCATGGCCGAAGGGGTGCGCGCGGGTATCGGCGTGCACCACGCGCTGGTCGGCGAAGACAGCCTGCCGCGTTGAGCTGCTGCATCCACGCGTGGCGTGGATCTACTGAATGGTGCCGACGTTGGTCGACACCGTCCTTCCTCAACCTTCCACGCTGGCCGCATCCAGCTGCGCCACGTCCTGCGCGCTCAACGCTACGTTCGCTGCCGCCAGCAGGTCGTGCAGCTGTTCCACACTGGTGGCACTGACAATCGGTGCGGTGATCGACGGCCGTGCGATCTGCCAGGCCAGCGCGATCTGCGCGGCAGTGGCGTTGTGCTTGCTGGCCACGTCATCCAGCGCCTGCAGGATGCGCAGGCCGCGCGGGTTCAGATAGCGCTTGACCACCGTGGCGCCACGCGCGCTGCTCTTGCCGGCATCATCCGGTGTGCGGTACTTGCCACTGAGGAAGCCGCTGGCCAGTGCGTAGTAGTTGATCACGCCGATCTGCTCGCGCTGCACCAGCGGTTCCAGTTCCTTCTCGTAGCCGGCGCGGTCGTACAGGTTGTACTCCGGCTGCAGGGTTTCATAGCGCGGCAGCCCGTAGTCGGTAGAGACCTTCAAGGCATCGGCCAGACGCGTGGCGCTGTAGTTGGACGCACCGATCGCGCGCACCTTGCCCGCCTCGATCAGGCGACCGAACGCAGCCAGGGTGGCTTCCAGCGGCGTGGATTCATCGTCCTCGTGGGCTTGGTACAGATCGATCACATCGGTCTGCAGGCGACGCAGCGAATCTTCCACCGCTGCGTTGATGTTGTCCGGGGTGAGGCCGGGCCGCTCGGCCCATTTGGCCACCTTGGTCGCCAGCACCACCTTGTCACGCTTGCCGCTGCGCACGAACCACTTGCCGAGCAGCGTCTCCGACTCGCCACCCTGGTTGCCCGGCACCCACGCCGAGTACACATCGGCGGTGTCGACCAGGTTGAAGCCGGCATCAACGAAGGCATCCAGCAGGGCGAAGCTGGCTTTCTCATCGGCGCTCCAGCCGAACACATTGCCACCGAAGGCGAGTGGAGCTACATGCAGGCCGGAACGGCCCAGTTCGCGAATTGCCGTCATGGGCACGGACTCCTTGGGGGAAGTCCTTCAGGATAGAGCGCGCTGTGTGACCGCGCTGCGGCGCTGACCACAAAACTGTGTTCCGCGACGCGCACGCGGCTAACGTTTTGTGAACACCTGCGGCGCGGCGGCTGCTAGTCTCGCCGCATCTTCCGCTGGAGTCGCCCCGATGATTGCTGCCTCATCCCTGCGTGGTTGCCGCGTGCTGCTTGCCTCGGCGCTGCTGGTCGCCGTTCCCGCATTCGCTGCACCGGCCACGGTCGCACCGGCAAAGATCCAGGTGTCGCCGGCGATCGATGCGGCGGTGAAGGCCTCGACCCGCGACCCGGCCAACGTCAAGCGTGACGGTTTCCGTCATCCTGCGCAGACGCTGGGCTTCTTCGGCGTGGCGCCGGAGAAGACCGTCATCGAGATCACGCCCGGCAATGGCTGGTACTCGGAAATCCTGGCGCCGCTGCTGCGCGACAAGGGTCATTACATCGCCGCGGTGGTCGATCCGCAGGCCGTGGCGGAAGGTCGTGGCCGCGACTACCAGCAGCGCAGCCGCGACAGCCTGGAAAAGAAGTACGCCGCCGCACCGGCACAGTTCGACAAGACCGCCGTGGTCGCCTACGACCCGGCCAAGCCGGTGTTCGGTGCAGCCAACTCGGTCGATGTGGTGCTGACCTTCCGCAACGTGCACAACTGGCGCAAGGCCGGCCAGGCGCAGGGCATGTTCCAGGGCTTCTTCAACGTGCTCAAGCCGGGCGGCGTGCTCGGCGTGGTCGAGCACCGCGCCAAGGCCGACGTGGCCGACGCTGACGACACCGGTTATGTGGGCCAGCAGCAGGTGATCGCGATGGCCGAGGCCGCCGGTTTCAAGCTGGACGCGCGCACCGAGGTCAATGCCAACCCGCGCGATACCAAGGACCATCCGAATGGCGTCTGGACCCTGCCGCCGACCAACCAGCATGACAAGGCGGACGACGCCAAGTACCAGGCCATCGGTGAAAGCGACCGCATGACCCTGCGTTTCGTGAAGCCGTGACCCGGTAGCGCCGGGCCATGCCCGGCGAGCACGCGGCGTGGCATGGGACAATGCCCTGCCCGCCGCCTGCCGTCCCCGCGATGCTGATTGCCTTCAACAAGCCATTCAACGTGCTCTGCCAGTTCACCGACCGCAGCATGCCGCCGCGGCCTACATTGGCCGGTTTCGGCTTGCCGCCGCGCGTCTACGCTGCCGGCCGCCTCGACCATGACAGCGAAGGCCTGCTGCTGCTGACCGACAACGGCACGCTGGCGCACAAGCTGACCGACCCGAAGCACAAGGCGGACAAGCTCTACTGGGTGCAGGTGGAAGGCACGCCCAGCGACGAGCAGCTGCAGCAGCTGCGCGATGGCGTGGTGCTCAATGATGGTCCGACGCTGCCGGCGAAGATCGAGCGCCTCGATCCCGCGCCTGAGCTGTGGCCCCGCGATCCACCGGTGCGTTTCCGCAAGACGGTGCCCGACAGCTGGCTGGCGATCACGATCCGCGAGGGGCGTAACCGCCAAGTGCGGCGGATGACCGCTGCGGTGAACCTGCCGACGCTGCGGCTGGTACGCGCTGCAATGGGGCCGTACCGGCTGGATGACCTGCAGCCGGGGCAGTGGCGGCAGATAGGCTGAAAGAAAAAAGGCCGGAGGCCTTGCGGCGTCCGACCCTCGTGCAGCGTCATGGGGTCAGAGCCCTTCCTGCGGAAGGCATCCGACCCCGGACAATCAGGCGTCGCTGCCGATATCGCTGTGCTCGTCGACCACGGTGTCATTGCGGCGGTCGCGCGCATTGATGCGCTGGGCCTGGCCGTTCACGACATGGCCATTGGCGGCCTTCTTCTTCTGCTGCTTGCGGTACAGCGCGTAGCCCAGCAGGCCCACGCCCACGGCAGCTGCCGCGATGGTCACCGCCGGATTGCGACGGGCGAACTTGGTGGCGACCTTGCCGCCGGTCTTCACGGCGCCAAGTGCAGCGCCGGTCTTGATCCAGTCGCTGGCCTGCGGGCCGAGGTGACGCAGGCTGCCGCCAGCGCTCTTCAGGCCATCGCCCGCGGTGTGGGCCAGGTCGAGGGCGCGCTCCAGGGCGCGGTCGGTGATTACGGTCAGTTTGCTCATGCGGGGGTGTCCTTGCCTCGGGTCGAAGTCCAGTGTCGCCTGTTGCCCGTAAACGGTATGTCAGTCAGGCGGGCGCGTGGTGTGACTCTACCGCAGCCATTCAGGAACGGGCGGGCTGGGGTCGGATCCCTTTCCGTTGGGAAAGGGCTCTGACCCCGGCGCGCATCCTTGGGGTCAGAGCCCTTTGCCATGCAAAGGGATCCGACCCCGCCACTCAGGTCCCGCGTGGCTTGGCCCGGTGGGTCGCCGTGGCCGTCCACGGATCGTCCGGCCACGGGTGGCGCGGGTAACGGCCCTTCATCTCCTTCTTCACCTCGGCGTAGGTGTTCTCCCAGAAATTGCGCAGATCCTGGGTCACCTGCAACGGCCGGCCACCCGGTGACAGCAGGTGCAGGGTCAGCGGCACCCGGCCATCGGCGATGCGCGGCGTGTCGGCCAGGCCGAACAACTCCTGCAGCTTTACCGCCAGCACGGGCAGCAGCGGCTCGCCGGTTTCACCGTCCAGCGCGTAGGTGACCGGCCGCTCCAGCCCTGACGGCACGGTGATCCGGGTGGGCGCGTGGCGTTCGATCAGCTGCCGCTGCGACCACTCCAGTGGCGCCTTCAGTGCTTCACCGAAACTGGCCTCGTCCAGCGCATCCAGACGTGTCCTGCCCGCGAACGCCGGCTGCAGCCACTGCGCACGGTTGGCCAGCAATGCGACGTCACTGCAGTCGGGCAGGCCCAGCTCCGGCATCCAGCGCCGCAGCGATTCCACCCGCGCCTGCCACTGGCGCAGGCCCTCGGTCCAGGGCAATGCCTGCAGGCCGAGCTCGGCAACGGCATCGGTCAGCGCCTGTGCCGCCAGCTGCGGATCAACCCGGCCAGCCGAACGGCTGTCCATCACGATGCGGTCGAAGCGTGTTTCGCGCAGCGCGACCAGGGCGCGGCGGGTGTCATCCCAGCGCACCGCGTCTTCGGACACGAAGCGGTCGGGCCAGCTCCGGCGCAGATAGCCTTCATCCACCGGTGCGGCGCGCAGCAGCAGCGCGTCGCGCGCCTCGAAGCGCAGCTCGCTGGCCACCAGCCACGGTTCGCCCCGCAGGTCGCTCAGTTCATGCAGCCTGGCACTGCGGCCGTTGGCCAGCAGGTAGCGCAGCGGATCGTTCGGATGCTGGAAGGCAATGCGGTCGGGGAAGGCATGGGCCAGCAGGTCGCCCAGTTCGTGGGCCTCGATGCTGGCGGGCGGTGTGGCGTCACAACGCAGGCGGCGGCGCCATTGCCTGGCGGCGGCGTCGATGGCGGCCAGGCCACTGCGATTGGCATCGGCCGGCGCACGGCCGTTGCGGAAGGCCGCCAGTGCGCGCCAGCGTGCGGCCAATGCATCACCGCCTTGGCGCAATGGGTCACGAGCTTCCAGCAATGCCGCCAGATCGGCTGCCAACGCCTGCGCGCGGGCATTGGGTGCGGCCAGCAGCATCGCGGCCATCCGCGGATGGGTGCCCAGCGCCAGCACGCGGCGGCCGAGTGCGGTGATCGCGCCGCTGCTGGACAACGCACCCAGACGCTGCAGCAGTTCGCGTGCGGCGGCCATTGGCCCCGTCGGTGGCGGGTCGAGAAAGCGCAGGTCACTGCTGCCCCAGGCGGCCAGTTCCAGCGCAAGGCCGGCCAGTTCAACCTGGTCGATCTCGGCGCGACGCTGCGGTTCCAGCCGTTGCGACTGCGGCCACAGCCGCCACGCCACGCCCTCGGCCACACGGCCGGCACGGCCGGCACGCTGGTCGGCCGAGGCCTGCGCGATGGCCACCACGTCCAAGCGGGTGAAGCCACTGTTGGGGTCGTAGCGTGGCTCGCGTGCCTGACCGCTGTCGATCACCACGCGCACGCCGGGCAGGGTCACCGAGGACTCGGCGACGTTGGTGGCCAGTACCACGCGGCGGCGGCCGTCGTTGGAGGCCTGCAGCACGCGTGCCTGCTGTTCCACCGGCAGTTCACCGTGCAGGGCCAGCACCTCCACCGCAGCGCCATCAAGACTGTCCTGCAGGCCGGCCTGCACGCGTGCGATCTCGCGCTGGCCGGGCAGGAACACCAGCAAGTCACCCGGGTGCTCGGCCAGCACCTGCTGTACCGCGCGCCGCACCTGCAGCTCCAGTGCCTCGTCACGCCGGGCAGGGAAGTGGCTGATCGCCACCGGATAGCTGCGGCCCTCGCTGCTCAACCGTGGTGCATCGAGGAAGCGGGTCAGGCGCTCACCGTCCAGCGTCGCCGACATCACCAGCAACCGCAGGTCGTCGCGCAGCTGCGATTGCACGTCCAGGGCCAGCGCCAGGCCCAGATCGCCGCTGAGGTGGCGCTCGTGGAATTCATCGAACAGGATCGCGCCGACAGTTTCCAGCATCGGGTCATCCTGCAGCATCCGGGTCAGGATGCCTTCGGTGACCACCTCGATGCGGGTGCGCGCCGATACCTTGTTCTCGAAACGGATGCGGTAGCCGACGGTACCGCCGACCTCCTCGCCGAGCTGGCGCGCCATGAACATCGCGGCACTGCGCGCGGCCACCCGGCGCGGTTCCAGCAGGATGATCCTGCGGCCCTGCAGCCACGGCGCATCGAGCAGCGCCAGCGGCACCTGGGTGGTCTTGCCGGCGCCGGGTGGGGCTTCCAGCACCAGCCGCGGGTGCGCGGTCAGGTGCTGCTGGATCTGCGGCAGCAGCGGCGAAATGGGGAATTGCGGGGCGTTCATGTGCAAAGGATAAGGGGCCATGGCGGGCACGGGTACAATGCGCGGGTTTTCCTGTCCCTGCTGCCCCCATGCATCTGATCGATATCGGCGCCAACCTGACCCACGACTCCTTCGACCGCGACCGCGACGCCGTGCTGGACCGCGCTCGGCAGGCCGGTGTGGTGCAGATGATCATCACCGGTGCCAGCCGCGAGCATTCGCCGCTGGCCCTGCAGCTGGCGCAGCAGCACCCGGGGTTCCTGTACGCCACCGCCGGCGTGCACCCGCACCACGCGGTGGAGTACACCGACGAGTGCGATGCGGAGATGCGCGCGCTGCATGCCCACGCTGAAGTCGTGGCGGTGGGTGAGTGCGGGCTGGATTATTTCCGCGATTTCTCGCCGCGCCCGGCGCAGCATCGCGCGTTCGAGCGCCAGCTGCAGCTGGCTGCAGACAATGGCAAGCCGCTGTTCCTGCACCAGCGCGACGCGCATGCCGATTTCATGGCGCAGATGAAGAACTTCGAAGGCCACATCGGTCCGGCCGTGGTGCACTGCTTCACCGGCGAGCGCCAGGAGCTGTTCGATTACCTGGACCAGGACTGGTTCATCGGCATCACCGGCTGGCTGTGCGACGAGCGCCGTGGCGGGCACCTGCGCGAGCTGGTGAAGAACATTCCGGCCAATCGCTTGATGATCGAGACTGATGCGCCGTACCTGCTGCCGCGCACCCTGAAGCCGATGCCGAAGGACCGCCGCAACGAACCGGTGTTCCTGTCGCACATCGTGGAAGAGCTGGCGCGGGACCGTGGCGAGGATGTGCAGACCACGGCGGCGAACGCCACGGCCGCAGCGCGTGCGTTCTTCCGCCTGCCCGACGCTGCCTGATCGGCAAACGGTAGTGCCGGCCGCTGGCCGGCAATCAAATTGTGCTGCCGGCCAGCGGCCGACACTAGCCGTCAGCCGGGAACGCCCGGATCCGGTAGCGCCGGGCCATGCCCGGCGAGCGAAGCGACAAGATCCGTCAGCCCTTCCCGATACGTTGGAAACCGCGGCGTCCACTCCAGCGCCTCGCGCGTGCCCCGGCTGTCGATGCGCTTGTTGCTCTGGTAAAAGCGCCGCAATGTCGCGCTGAGCGATGGATCATCCCAGGCTACCGCGGGTGGCATGGCGAACCCGCCCAGCTGCGCGGCGAAGGCCAGTACATCCTGCGACGGCGCCGGCTCGTCATCGCTCGGCAGATACAGCGCATTGGCCATGGGGCGCCGGATCGCGGCGATCACCACGGCAGCCAGATCTTCGACGTGCAGCCGATTGAACACCAGCCCTGGTCGCACCACGTGCCGCGCGCGGCCTTGGGACAGCTGCAGCAGCGCATTGCGCCCGGGCCCATAGAGGCCGGGCAGGCGGAACACCGCCGATGCGATGCCGCGCGTATCCGCCAGCGCACGCCACTGCGCTTCGGCGAGTTGTCGCTGCATGCCCACGGGTTCTGTGGCATCGGCAACGCTGCTCTCGTCGATCCAGCCACCGTCGCGGTCGCCGTAGACCGAGGTCGATGACAGGTAGCCGAGCCATCGCAATGAATCGCTGTCGCGCAGCGCGGCATGCAGCAGTCGCAGTGCCGGGTCGCCCTCGGCATCGGGTGGCACGCTGCACAGCACCGCGTCGGCGTGTGCGATGGCAGCGAGCAGGGCGGGTGAGAGCGCAGCGTCGGCATGCAGCTGATGGCGCTGCAGGCCATCGTCAGGTGCTGACGCCGGATCGCGCACCGTGCCTTCCACCTGCACGCCCTGGGCCTGAAGGTGCGCAGCCAACACGCGCCCACTCCAGCCCATGCCGAGGATCAGTACCCGCTTCGGCAACGGGCCAGGCATGTTCATCGGCTTCAGCTCGGGCGCTGGGCCTGGTAGGCCTGCAGGCTGCTATACGCCACCTGCAGCAGCAACGCTTCCTGGCCCGCGGCGCGCGCACGCGCCAGCATGTCGCCGACGATCTGAGCGGCTTCCACCTGCTGGCCCGCTTCCAGGTCGCGCAGCATCGACGCCTTCAACGCCGAACCGGCCTGGGTCAGGGTGCCACGCGCGGTGTCCTGCGCAGCGTCCGGCACCGGTTCGCCCGCAGCTTCGGCCACCGCCAGGCATTCGTCGTACAGGCCGCGCACGATAGCCTCGCCGTCGTCGGTAGCCACGATGGTGCCGATGTCCGCACGCAGCAGGCAGGTGGCCGCCGCCAGTGCGGTGAGGAACGTGTACTTGATCCACTGTTCCTGGCCGATGTGTTCGCTGGCCAGATGATCGAGATTCGCCTGTGCACAGGCTGCAGCGAATGCCTGCACGCGCGCGGAGACCGCACCGCCATCGCGTTCGCCGAAGGTCAGCTTGGCCGGCTTGCCCAGGTGCAGCACGGCACCATCGGGCGCCTTGGTCGCACTGATGAAGCACAGCCCACCGAGCACTGCATCGCGACCGAAGCGCGCGTCAAGCGCGTTGTAGTGATGCAGGCCGTTGAGGATCGGCAGCACGGTGGTGTCCGCACCCACGGCCGGTGCGATGGCATCGATGGAGCTGTCCAGGTCGTAGGCCTTGCAGCTGAGGATTACCAGATCGAACGGCGTGTCTGCAGCCAGCGTTGCCAGGGCATCTGCGGTGACATGCTGCACCGGGAACGTGGCATCGCCCACCGGACTGCGCAGCACCAGGCCATCACGATCCAGTTGCGCGGCGCGGGCAGGGCGCACGAGGAAGGTCACGTCCACGCCCGCCTGGGCCAGGCGACCACCGAAGTAACCGCCGGTACCGCCGGCGCCGAGGATCAGGATACGCATTGCACGCTCACCGCAGTTGGGGGATTCACTGCTGTGATTGTGCCGGAGTTTGCAGCCAACGGCTGCGCCCCTCGTGGTGGTTTGAAGCTCAAGCCGTGTTTGGGTCGGGCGGGGTGGGCTCGCGGGGGCGCCGTGAATACGTCCTTGTAGGCTTGGCCGCCGCATCCATGCGGCGGACACCCCCGCGAGCCCACCCCGCCCGACCCCTGACGGTTTCCGTGTGCGTCCACCACGGAAAACAAAGAAGAAAATCAAAAGCAACAGCGGGTCGCTCCGCTCGTTCCACGCGATCATCTTTCCGATGGATCCATATCCATCAGTTCACAAACGAAAAGAGCCGAGCAGATGCTCGGCTCCATCGCGAATGCTTCATCCACGCATGGCGTGGATCTACTGTGTCGACCAGGGTCGACACCCACCAACAGCAGCAAAGACCGCCGTTCCAACAGCATCGGGAAACTGTCGAAGGCGGGGTGGTGTCGGGTTGCGGGGTGTCCGCGCCATGGATGGCGCGGCCAAGCCTACAAGGACGTACTTGCGGCGTCCCCGCCACCCGACACCACCCCGCCAACCCACGGATAGCTCGCTTTTGACGTTGACGTTGACGTTGCCGGCCAGCGGCCAGCACTACCACCGGGGGTGCAGGGCCGCAGGCCCTGCAGAACATCCTCAGCTGCGCATGCCTACGCCACGCTTCAACAACCACAGCGCCAGCGCCGTCAGCACCACCACGAAACCGATCATCAGCGCATACGCCACCACCACCGGCACGTCGCTGCTGCCCAGCAGGCCATAGCGGAACGCGTTGACCATGTAGAAGATCGGGTTCGCGTGCGTGGCCGCTTCCGCCCATGGCGGCAGCAGCTTCACCGAATAGAACACGCCGCCCAGGTAGGTCAGCGGGGTCAGGATGAAGGTCGGCACGATCGCCACGTCATCGAACTTCTTCGCATACACCGCGTTGATGAAGCCGGCCAGCGAGAAGATCGTCGCGCCCAGGATCACCGTGGTCAAGGTCACCAGCGGATGCGGAATGCGCACCGGGGTGAAGAACATCGCGATGATCAGCACGATCACGCCGACCATCAGGCCGCGCAGCACTGCACCGGCCACGTAGCCCCACAGGATTACCCAGTTCGGCATCGGGCTGACCAGCAGCTCTTCCACGTGGCGGCCGAACTTGGCGCCGAAGAACGACGAACTGATGTTGCCGTAACTGTTCTGGATCACACTCATCATCACCAGGCCCGGCACGATGAACTGCATGTAGGTGTAGCCGCCCATGTCGCCCACGCGCGAACCGATCAGGCCGCCGAAGATCAGGAAGTACAGGGTCATGGTGATCGCCGGCGGCACCAGGGTCTGGCCCCAGATGCGCATGATGCGGGCGACTTCGCGGCGCACGATGGTCATCAGTGCGATGCGGTTGCGCTGGCCGTCGGTCAGGACCGGGGTCGGGGTGCTGCTCATGCGGACGTCTCCTGGTTGCCGGTGAGGCGCACGAACAGTTCCTCCAGGCGGTTGCTCTTGGTACGCATCGAACGCACGCGGATGCCCGCTGCGTTCAGTGCCTCGAACACGCGGTTCAGATCCATCGCGCGCGGCATGTCGATGTCCAGCGTATGACTGTCGGTGGCGATCAGGGTCGCACCCTCGATCACCGGCAGCTGGGCGGGCAGGGCGCCGTCGATGTCCAGCAGGAAGCCTTCCACATCAAGCTTGGCCAGCAGCTCGCGCATCGGGCCCTGGGTGACGATCTGGCCATGGTCGATGATGGCCAGGTTGCGACACAGATGCTCGGCTTCTTCCAGGTAGTGGGTGGTGAGGATGATCGTGGTGCCGGCGGCGTTGATCTCCTTCAGCACCCGCCACATGTCGCGGCGGATTTCGATGTCCACGCCGGCGGTCGGTTCGTCCAGGATCAGCAGGCGCGGCCGGGTCATCATCGCGCGGGCGATCATCAGCCGGCGCTTCATGCCACCGGACAGGGTGCGGCTCATCACCTGCGCTTTCTCCCACAGGTGGGCGCGCTTGAGTTCGACCTCGGCCATCTGCTCGGCTTCCGCGCGCGGCACGCCGTAGAAACCGGCGTAGTTCACCAGGATGTCGAAGGGCTTTTCGAACAGGTTGAAGTTGATTTCCTGCGGCACCAGCCCGATCAGGCGCATGGTGGCGCTGCGGTTGCGCACCAGGTCGCTGCCGAACACGTCCACCTGGCCCTCGCTGAGGTTGACCAGGGAGCTGATGATGCCGATCAGGGTGGACTTGCCGGCGCCGTTCGGGCCCAGCAGGGCGAAGAAGTCGCCCGGGGCCACTTCCAGCGAGACCCCTTTCAGGGCCTGGGTGCCGTTGTCATAGGTTTTACGCAGGTCGCGCACGCGCAGGGCGGGCGCCGTATCGTTCTGGGAAGCCAAGCTCGAAGCCTTCGCGCCCATGGGCTGGCGCTGGAGAGGGGCGGGGAAGGTCTATTATAGAAGACCCCGAGGGCTTGCCCCGGCTACACACTGTCCCGAAAAGTCGTGCCTGTCCAATTCCCCATCAAACTGGTCGACCGCCGCATGCTGGCGCCCTCCATCGGCCATTACCAGTTCGTGCGTGACGACGGCCAGCCGCTGGATTTCCAGCCCGGCCAGTTCATCCAGGTCCATTTCAGCTACGCCGATGGCACCGAAACCAAGCGCAGCTATTCGCTGGCGACCATCCACGACCACGCGCTGGGGCCAGGCGAGGCGGTGGATATCGCGGTCAGCTTCGTACCCGGTGGCGCCGCCACGGCGCTGTTCGAGGCGCTGGACATCGGCGGCCAGGTCAGCGCGTCCGGTCCCTACGGTCGGTTCTGCCTGAACCCGGGCGACCACAACGGCCGCTACCTGCTGATCGCCACCGGTACCGGCGTCACCCCGTACCGCTCGATGCTGCCGTTGCTGGCAACGGCGATGGCCGAGCGTGGCGTGCAGGTGGTCCTGCTGCAGGGCGCACGCAGCCCGGGGGAACTGCTGTACAGCGAAGACTTCTACAGCTTCGCCGAAAAGTACCCGAACTTCCGTTATGTGCCTTGCCTGTCGCGGGAACTGCCGGCCGAGCCGCACCCGGACGTACACCATGGCTATGTGCAGCAGGCGCTGGCGGCGTTCACGCCGGACCCGGCCACCGACATCGCCTACCTGTGCGGCAACCCGGACATGGTCGACGCCTGCGCCGAAGCGCTGAAGGCGGCGGGCCTGGGCAATCCGCAGATCCGCCGCGAGAAGTACGTCAGCAGCAAGTAGGCCGAAGGGTAGTGCCGGCCGCTGGCCGGCAATCCCACGAACCCGGGTAGTGCCGTCCGCTGGCCAGCAACCCCAGCCGAGGCGGCCCTTCACCGCCCCCTGGACCATGCCTCAGTACGGCACCCAGGCATCGCGCCAGGCCGAACCCACACCCGGCCGGTACGCCTCGGCATTGACGTTGCACCACGCGCCTTCCGGGAACGGGCGGCAGGCGTACAGCTTGCCGTCGCTGCTCTTCACCACGGTCTGCCCGGGCACGTAGCTGCCGATACCGGCCGGATACACATGGTCGAAATCACCGCCGGGTGACGGCGTACCCGGATCTGGCACCTTGGTGTCCAGCTGGAAGCGATTGCCATCCTTCAGGTACACGCGGTTGTCGGTGGCCGAGGCGGTGGGCGTGATCGCGCCGTTGCTGAGTACGCCGACGCGCGCATGCTGGGCAATGGCGTTGACCTTGCGCGCAAGCGCCAACGGCCACTGCGCCGGCGTGGTCTGGCCTGCGGCCAAGGTGGCTTCCACGCGTTCCACGTCGTTGCCGTTGGCATTGAACACACGCAGCGCCAGGGTGGTGCCCACCGGCAGCTCGGTACGTGCAGTCACCGGCCCGGCATCCTGCCACTGCGGCACCGGCGTGGTACCGCCGCCGCCATCAAAGCGCACGTCCATGCAGGTATAGAACGCTTCGGTCGAATCGGCGCGCTGCCAGGTGTTGTAGATCACATGCTGGCCGCTGCGCTGCGGCAGCGTGCACTGCAGCTTGTAGGTGCCATCGGCCGACAGCGGCGTATTGCCCAGCGAGCAGAATTCCTGCAGGTCGGCCCAGCGCAGCGGGCTGCCCGGCTGCCAGCCGGCGCGGGTGACGAAGAACTTCCAGTCACGCGTGGCATGCGGGGCGGTGGCCTTGAACACGAAGGTGAACTTGCCGTTCGCATCGGGCTGGATCGGCGTGGTCTGCCAGTCACTGCGATCCAGGTCCAGGCCGCGGAAGGTCGGGTTGTTGCCGCTGCACAGCTTGCCGTCGGGCACCACGGCCTGATGGTTGCCGTTGGCATTGGCCTGGTTGATGCCGTTCCAGTCGTAGAACGCCTGCGAGCCGGCCACTGCCTTGGCGGCCGCGCAGGCCGGGTTGGTGGGGTTCTCCGGGTTGCCCTGGAAGCAGGCATAGACGCGGCTGACCGGGGTGATCATCGTGCCGTGTGCAGCGGCGTTGCCGGCAACGCCAACACCGGCGCCAACGAAGACGGTGGCCAACAGCAATGGGGTGTATCGCAGAGACATGGCGCATCCTTGTGGTCGTCGAAGGGAGCGGTGACCGCAGCACCCACGCCGTATCGCGCGACGGACGATGAGCGGTACCGCCGCGAGTATCGAGCTGCAACACGCAGTGGGAAACCACGTCAACGCCGATCCGTGACTACGTGTGTGAAGCCCTTCCCGCAGGCTTCACGCCACACTGAACGAATGCGTTGGCGGTCACGCCGGCAGCGCGGCAACGATCACGTTCGCGCGCACCGTCATGACCGTTGATTGCCGACCCGATCCACCTGGCACGAAAAGCATCCATGCCCTGCGTTGTGCAGTTGCACGAAGGCGACCGTTGTATCGGCGAACAGCCGGTCCAGGTGCGCGGCAACCTCGGTGCCCTGGCAGACCAGGCCGCTCAGCATGAAGTCCGCGCTGTCATAGGCGCGCACTGACATCAGCCGACGGTGCACGTAGGCAGGTACCACGCCTGCCGGCAGCACGCAGCGGGTGGCACCGCGCTGCACGAAGATCGGGCCCGAGGCGCGGTATGGCGAATGCGTGGCCAGGTGTGTGTAGGGCAGCAGAAGCAGTTCCGCACCCGCAGGCGCGTCGGTCAGGCTGACCCTGCAGGGGTAGCCACCACTGTCGCCGGCGCGCCGGCGCACGATTCCCCGCGCGGCCAGCGCATCGTCGCTGGATTCGAAAAGCGTCTCGAACGGCTGGTGGTCGATGCCACTGAGTTGCCACGGATGCATGGAGTGTCTCCTGGTTCTGCGCGCATTCTGCCGGCGCCACGGGCCGCCTGCTCGCCATTTTCCGCCACCTGATCGCGCTGGCCGATACCGCCCTGTACCGGGCCAAGGCCGAGGGCCGCAACCGCCTGGTGGCGGTGCCGACGCCGGCCCAGGGCATCCGCCTGTCGCCGCCAGCGCCCGGCGCGTGTAAGTTGGGTCACATCTGTTTGGTCACATCTGCCGCGGCACACCGTCGTGGTGGGCAGGAACATTCCCAGGGGAATCACGCACGATGCAACGACACCATTTCGCGCGGGCCGGGTTGCTGGCCAGCATGCTGATTGCCGGCTGCAGTGCACCGCCGCAGGCAGGGTCCGACGGCGCGGGCGATACACCCAGCCGCCGCTACGGCCAGATCGATTTCCGCCCCTGCACGCTGGCCACCGAAGGTGCCAATGCCAACGTTGAGGCGCAGTGCGGGACGTTCCAGGTGCCCGAAGACCGGAGCAGGCCGGATGGCCGCAGGATCGATCTGCGCGTGGCCTGGCTGGAGTCGGGCAACAGCGGTTCGGGCCTGCCGGACCCGGTGTTCTTCCTGGCCGGCGGACCTGGCCAGGCGGCCAGCGAGGTGGCCGTCATCGTCGATACGGCACTGCGCCAGGTGCGCAAGCAGCGCGACATTTTCCTGATCGACCAGCGCGGTACCGGCGGCTCCAATCCGCTCAGCTGCCTGGGCGCGGACGGCAAGGAGCTGCCGATGGATGAAGACGCTGCGCCCAGCGAGGCACTGCTGCGCGAGTACGCGGAGCGCTGCGCTGCGTCGCTTAAGGGCCGTGCCGACCCGCGTTTCTATACCACCGCCGAGGCCATCGCCGATCTGGACGCGGTACGCCAGGCGCTCGGCGCCGATACGCTCAACCTGGTGGGTGGCTCGTATGGCACCCGCGTTGCCCAGCGCTACGCGGCCACTTATCCGCAGCACACCCGCAGCATCGTGATCGATGGCGTGGTACCGAACGATCTGGTGGTAGGCGGTGATTTCGCCAGTACCTTCGACAACGCGATCACCCTGCAGTCCGAGCAGTGCCGCAAGGACGCTGTCTGCAGCAAGCGCTTTCCGGTGGACACCCGTGCGCAGCTGCGCAGCGTGGTGGAAACCCTGCGCCGCGCACCGGTCACGGTCGACTACCGCGACCCGGGCACCAACGCACCGCAGCAGGACGTGCTGACCCCGGACAGCGTGGTCGGCCTGGCCTTCGCCTTCTCCTACGTGCCGCAGTACTCCTCGCTGCTGCCGCTGGTGCTGGATGAAGCCGCACAGGGCCGCTATGCACCGCTGGCGTCGCTGGCGCGCGGCGCCACCCGCAGCATGGATTTCCAGATCAACCGCGGCATGCAGTGGTCGGTGATCTGCAGCGAAGACGCTCCGCGCTATCAGGCGCCGGTCGAAAGCAGCGACAGCCTGGTCGGCCCGGAAGTGGCGCGCGCGTTCTTCGCCGCCTGTCCGGTGTGGCCGCACCAACCGGCACCGGCGGCAGCGGCAGTGCCACTGCACAGCGACCTGCCGGTGCTGCTGCTGTCCGGCGAACTGGACCCGGTGACGCCGCCGCGTTACGCCGAACAGGTGCTCAAGGGGCTGCCGAAGGGACGTGCGCTGGTTGCCCGTGGGCAAGGCCACGGCACCCTGACCGCCGGTTGCATGCCGCGCCTGCTTGGCCAGTTCATCGACACCACCGATGCCAAGGCGCTGGATGCCAGCTGCCTGGACACGCTGAGCTACGTGCCGGCGTTCACCTCGTTCAACGGATGGGCCCCATGATCGTCGCCGACAACCTGCACAAGGCCTTCAACACCCGCACCGGCCGTATCCAGGCGGTGGCCGATGTCGGCTTCCGCGCCGAGGATGGCCGCATCACCGGCCTGCTCGGTCCGAACGGCGCCGGCAAGACCACCACCATGCGCATGCTGTACACGCTGATGACGCCGGATGAAGGCAGCATCACCGTCGATGGCATCGACGCAGCCCGCGATCCGGTGGAAGTACGTCGCCATCTTGGCGTGCTGCCCGACGCGCGTGGCGTCTACAAGCGGCTGACCGCGCGCGAGAACATCGCCTACTTCGGCGAGCTGCATGGCCTGTCCGCGTCGCGCATCCGCGAACGCATCGAAGTGCTGTCGCATGCGCTGGACATGGCCGACATCCTCGACCGCCAGACCGATGGCTTCTCGCAGGGCCAGCGCACCAAGACCGCCATTGCCCGCGCGCTGGTGCACGACCCACGCAACGTGATCCTCGACGAACCCACCAACGGCCTGGACGTGATGACCACCCGTGCACTTCGCCGCTTCCTGCTGGGCCTGCGCGAGGAAGGGCGCTGCGTGATCCTGTCCAGCCACATCATGCAGGAGGTAGGTGCGCTGTGTGACCACATCGTGATCATCGCCAAGGGCACGGTGATGGCCGCCGGCAGTGCCGATGAACTGCGCGCGCAGTCCGGCGAGCCCAACCTGGAGGATGCGTTCGTGAAACTGATCGGCAGCGAAGAGGGCCTGCACGCATGAGCATGATGTCGACCATGATGACGGTGATGCGCAAGGAACTGCGCGACCTCTCGCGTGACCGCCGCACCCTGCTGCTGACCCTGCTGTTTGGTCCCCTGCTGTACCCGCTGCTGATCCTCGGCATGGGCAAGCTGGCCGAAAGCCGTGTGCGCATCCAGATTGAACAGCCGCTGCAGATCCCGACCATCGGTGCCGAGAATGCGCCGAACCTGGTGCGCTTCCTGGCGGCGCAGGGGTTGAACACCGCGCCGGCGCCGAAGGATCTGGCCGAGGCGATCCGCTCGCAGGAGATCGACGTGGCCCTGCGCATCAGCCCCGATTTCGGCAAGGACTGGGCCGATGGCAAGCCCGCGCTGGTGGAAGTGATCCGTGACAGCACCCGGCGCGCCGCCGAGGTACCCAGCGCCCGCCTGCAGGCGGCCCTGGCGACCTACAACGGTCAGGTCGGTGCGTTGCGGCTGATGGCGCGTGGGGTCGACGCGCAGGTCGCGCGACCGCTGGATGTAGCCACCCAGGACATGGCCAGTGCCGAGGCCAAGCGCGGCATGATGCTGTCGATGCTGCTGCCGGTACTGCTGACGCTGACCTCGTTCATCGGTGGCGCCTACCTGGTGATGGATGCCACCGCCGGTGAGCGCGAACGGCAATCGCTGGAGCCGCTATTGGCGACACCGGGTTCGCGCAGTGCCATCGTCAGTGGCAAGATCGCCGCCGCGTGCGTGGTCGGCTTCGCCTCGTTGCTGCTGACGTTGATCGCGTTCAAGGCCAGTGCGCAGATCGCGCCCGGCAATGTCGGCCGGCAGCTCAACATGAACATCGGCTCGATGCTGCAGATGCTGCTGGTGATGGTGCCGATGCTGCTGATCGGCACCTCGCTGCTGACCTTCCTCTCGGCCGCCGCCAAGAGCATGAAGGAAGCGCAGAGCCACATGACCTGGCTGGTGCTGCTGCCGATGCTGCCCGGCTACGCGTTGATGGCCTACCCGGTGAAGAGCGAGCTGTGGCAGTACGCCGTGCCATTCCTGTCGCAGAACCAGATGCTGTTGAAGGTGATCCGCCACGAGGCGATCAGCCCGACCATCTGGGCGGTCTATCTCGGCGCAAGCCTGGGCCTGGCCGCAGTGCTGTGGTTCGCTGCCGTGCGTCGTTACCACAACGAACGGCTGGCGATTTCCGGCTGAGCGGAACCGGTAGCGCCGGGCCATGCCCGGCGGATATCGAACGATGCCCGGTCATCCCGGGCTTCGTCCATTTCAGCGCAGTGAAGCGTTTCCGTCCGCATACCGCGCTGGCGTCACTCCCATCTCGCGCTTGAACACGGCGATGAAGGCACTGGGCGTGTCGTAGCCCAATGACAGTGCGACGGTGGTGACCGGTTCGTCGGCCAGCAATCGCGGCAGCGCCAGCAGCACGCGCAGGCGTTGTCGCCAGTGGGTCAGGGTCATGTTGGTCTCGGCCTGCCAGCGGCGGGCGAGGCTGCGACTGGACAGGCCGCTCGCTGCGGCCCAGTCCTCTACGCTGCGTGCATCATGTGGTGTGCGTGCCAGGGCCGAGGCGATGCGGCGCAGGCGGCGGTCGCTGGGTTGTTGCAGGGCCAGCGGCAATGGCGTGCCGGCGGCGATCTCATCGATGATCACCGCGGCCAGGCGCTGTTGCACCGCATCCAACGCCTGCCCGGACCACTGCAGTGCCCGCGGCACCGCCGCCTGCAGCAGGTCGCTGGGCTGGAAGATGCGCGGTGCGGTGGGCAAGCCCGCGCAGGCTTCCCTGCTGAAGTACAGGCTCCAGCCATCGAAGCTGCCGATGCTGGAAAGCGCGTGCGGGTGCTGCGGCGGAAGCCACGCCACGTGCCCCGCCGGAAGCAGCCAGTGGACGTCACTCGCCTCGATCCGCAACAGACCCGTGTGGGCGCCCAGCAGTTGTCCGCGCGCGTGCTGGTGGCGGGCAGTGCGGCGCGCACCCGGCATTGCCAGTTGCGTGCCGAACAGGGCGGGCCCTGCGCTGGCATCAGCCAGTGCTGGATCGATCAGGGGTGTCTGGACTGTCTGTTCTGCCATATCCATTGGCAGTTATACGGCAGAACGGTCGGCCACGAGCGTCGACACTGAGCATCCATTCCCCAGGAGCAGGCTATGCAACCGCAGGACATCCTTCCCGATCACCAGAACGACGTGCACGTGAACGGTGTCACCGTACGAAAAGGCAGTGTCGGTGCCTTCCTCGCCAGCGTCCGCGACTGGCAGGCCCCAGCCAGTGACGATGCCACCCGTGCCGCCGCCGAAGCCGATCTGCGCAGTCTGCTGCCCGGGCTGCACGCACTGGGCCTGTTCCAGGTGCTGGCCGCACGTGATCCGGCGCTGCAACGGTTGATCGACGGCGCAGCCTGAAACGGGCAAGGCCCGGACATGCCGGGCCTTGCTTCAGAACCGCCGGGTGCGGCCGGCGCTACCGCCTTGGGCATCAGCCGCCCGGTGCGAACACCAGCGTGCGGCGGGTGGTGACCGGGGCGTTGACCGGCTCGAAGCGCCAGCGCTTGACCGCGTTGAGTGCTTCGCGATCAAAGACGCGCGAGGGCGTTGCACGCAGCACGCGCGCATTGGTCACCGAGCCGTCGGTGCCGACGGTGATTTCCACCAGTACTTCGCCCGAGGTGCCCGAACGCAGCGCATCGGCGGGGTAACGCGGTGCCGGCGTGCTGACCGGGCGCAGGCTCGGCGCGGCGGCGGTCGCTGCCTGGCGGGCGGCGTTGGCCTGCTGCGCCGCGGCCTGCTGCTGCTTCTGTTCGGCATCGCGGCGGGCGGCGGCCTGGCGCTCGGCTTCCTGGCGCTCGCTGTCACGACGGGCAACATCCTGCTGCGCGGCAATCTGCTTGGCCGCCTCGGCTTCCTTGGCGCGCTGTTCGGTCAGGCGCTGCTGTTCGGCCAGCTGCTTGGTGCGGTCTTCAGCGTCCTTCTTGACCTTCTCGGTCTCGTCTTCGGTGCGCTTGGCCGCAACCTGCACGCCCTTGCTCAGGCCTTCCTTCAGGCGCGGCAGGGCCGGGGCCGAGGCGTCGACCTTTTCGATCAGGGCGACCAGCCGCTGCGCTTCGGCGAAATCTTCGCGGCCCAGGTGCTGCTCGGCGGCGATCAGGGTGTAGGGCAGCAGGTCGGTCAGCGCGCTCTTTACCGAGGCGTCGTCCGGGGTCTTGTCGCGCAGTGCCAGGTAATACTCGATGGCGTTGTCGCCGGCCGGGGCGTACATGCGGTTCTCGCGCAGTGCCTGGCTGGCCGATTCGCGCAGCTGTTCGGTGCCCATCGACTGCACCTTGGCGGCCACGGCCGGTGCGGCAGGCGCCGCAGCGACGGGGGCGGCGGCACCCTGCGCGGCCGGAGCCGGTGTTTCTTCCTTGCCCGAGCAGGCAACCAGGGCCAATGCCAGAGCGACCGGCATCCACCGGCGCGCGGCGGCGATCATTGCGACGTGCGACATCCTGCTCCCCTCTAAGAAGACGACGTTACGACAAACGTAGACAAGCCTGCCGGGACTGGAGGTCCGGGCGCGGTCGATGACGTTTCCCGACGCCATCGCCGATGACGGCGAGGGTGCAATCTAGCATCCCGGCCTCACCTGCGCACAAGGGCAGGTGAGGCCAGGCCGGTGGCGGCACTGGTACCGCCACCGGGATCGGGATCAATGTGCGGCGGACTTGCCGTGGCCTTCCGGCTTGTCGTGGCTGCCGGACATCAGTTTGTCGGTCCATGCGATACCGATCGCCGACAGGATGAACACGCAGTGGATGATGGTCTGCCACAGCACGCCGTCAGCCGTCAGCATCGAGCAGCGGGCCACGCCGATGTTGGCGGCAGCCACGCTCATCTGCTCCGGGGTGCACAGCGGGATACCGCCTAGTGCGCCGGTGGCGATGAACGTCTTCAACAGGTGGATCGAGGAGATGCCGATGATCGCCATCGCCAGCTTCACCTTCAGCACGCTGGCGTTGACGTGGCTCAGCCATTCCGGCTGGTCCGGGTGGCCCTCCAGGCGCAGGCGCGAGACGAAGGTTTCATAGCCGCCGACGATCACCATCACCAGCAGGTTGGAGATCATCACCACGTCGATCAGGCCCAGCACGATCAGCATGATCTGCTGCTCGCCCATCGACACCGAGTGCGAGATCAGGTGCCACAGTTCCTTGCCGAACAGGAACACGTAAACGCACTGGGCAACGATCAAACCCAGGTACAGCGGCAGCTGCAGCCAGCGGGTAGCGAAGATCAGGCTGGACAGCGGGGACAGTAGCGGACGGTTTGCACTCATGCGGAGGATGCTGCGTTTCGGGGGAGAGGCGAGGTTACCGGCCCGCCATGACGGTGCCAAGCCAACGCACGCACTAGACTTCAGGTTCCCTTCCGTACCCCAGAGCCGCCGCCATGATCGATCTGTATTACTGGCCTACCCCGAACGGCCACAAAGTGACCCTGCTGCTGGAAGAAGCCGGCCTGGAGTACCGCATCCACCCGGTCAACATCGGCACTGGCGACCAGTTCAAGCCGGAATTCCTGGCCATTTCACCCAACAACAAGATGCCGGCGATCGTCGACCACGCCCCGGCCGACGGCGGCGCCCCGCAAAGCGTGTTCGAGTCCGGCGCGATCCTGCTGTACCTGGCCGAGAAGACCGGCCGCTTCCTGCCGGCCGACCCGCGTGGCCGCGTCACCACCCTGGAATGGCTGTTCTGGCAGATGGCCGGGTTGGGCCCGATGAGCGGGCAGATGGGCCACTTCAACGTGTACGCGCCGGAGAAGATCCCGTACGCGATCGAGCGCTACGACAATGAAGTGCGCCGCCTGCACGGGGTGATGGACAACCGCCTGGCCGAGCACGCCTTCCTGGCCGGCGAGGACTACACCATCGCCGACATGGCCAGCTACCCGTGGGTTGGCGCCTACGACAAGCTGCCGGCGGACTTCGACGCCTTCCCCCACCTAAAACGCTGGCACCGGGCCATTGCCGACCGTCCGGCCACCCAGCGCGCCTATGCGCTGCGCACGCAGGTGAACCCGGATGCCGGCAAGCCGCTCAGCGACGAAGAGCGCAAGCACCTGTTCGGCAAGCGCTGACCCGGCACGGTGGGTGCCGACCGTTGGTCGGCACTCATCATGGGAAGACCTCATGGGCAGAAGGTCATGCTGTCTTCCCGCACCGGCTTGGTTAGGATGGAGGCTGACCGTCCCGCGCCTGCCGCGGTGACGGACCTGCCGTTTGCCGGGATCCTCCATGCGCCATCTGTTCGCCTCGCTCGCCCTCATGCTCGCCACCAGTACCGTCGCCCACGCTGAAAAACTCACCCTGGAAGCCATCACCGGCCCGCTGCCGCTGTCCGGCCCGACCCTGATGAAGCCGAAGGTGGCGCCGGATGGCTCGCGCGTGACCTTCCTGCGCGGCAAGGACAGCGACCGCAACCAGCTGGACCTGTGGAGCTACGACATCGGCAGCGGCCAGACCCGCCTGCTGGTGGATTCGAAGGTGGTGCTGCCGGGTACCGAAACCCTCAGCGATGAGGAAAAGGCCCGCCGCGAGCGCCAGCGCATCGCCGCGATGACCGGCATCGTCGACTACCAGTGGTCGCCGGACGCGCAGCGCCTGCTGTTCCCGCTGGGCGGCGAGCTGTACCTGTACGACCTCAAGCAGGAAGGCAAGGCAGCGGTGCGCCAGCTGACCCATGGCGAAGGCTTTGCGACCGATGCCAAGCTGTCGCCCAAGGGCGGCTTCGTCAGCTTCATCCGCGGCCGCAACCTGTGGGTGATCGACCTGGCCAGCGGCAGGCAGATGCAGCTGACCGGTGATGGCAGCACGACCATCGGCAACGGTATCGCCGAATTCGTCGCCGACGAGGAGATGGATCGCCATACCGGTTACTGGTGGGCACCCGACGATTCGGCCATCGCTTACGCCCGCATCGACGAAAGCCCGGTGCCGGTGCAGAAGCGCTACGAAGTCTATGCCGACCGCACCGATGTGATCGAACAGCGTTACCCGGCCGCGGGCGATGCCAACGTGCAGGTGAAGCTGGGCGTCATCTCGCCGGCGGAACAGGCGCAGACGCAGTGGATCGACCTCGGCAAGGAGCAGGATATCTACCTGGCCCGCGTCGATTGGCGCGATCCGCAGCACCTGAGTTTCCAGCGCCAATCGCGCGACCAGAAGAAGCTGGACCTGGTGGAAGTCACCCTGGCCTCGAACCAGCAGCGTGTGCTGGCCCACGAAACCAGCCCGACCTGGGTTCCGTTGCACAACAGCCTGCGTTTCCTCGACGACGGCAGCATCCTGTGGTCGTCCGAGCGCACCGGCTTCCAGCATCTGTACCGCATCGACAGCAGGGGCAAGGCCACCGCGCTGACCCACGGCAACTGGTCGGTCGATGAACTGCTGGCGGTCGATGAAAAGGCTGGCCTGGCGTACTTCCGCGCCGGCATCGAATCGGCGCGCGAAAGCCAGATCTACGCCGTGCCGCTGCAGGGCGGCCAGCCGCAGCGCCTGTCGAAGGCACCGGGCATGCACAGCGCCAGTTTCGCACGCAACGCCAGCGTGTACGTGGACAGCTGGTCCAACAACAGCACCCCGCCGCAGATCGAACTGTTCCGCGCCAATGGCGAGAAGATCGCCACCCTGGTCGAGAATGATCTGGCCGATCCCAAGCATCCGTATGCGCGCTACCGCGACGCGCAGCGCCCGGTCGAATTCGGCACGCTGACTGCCGCCGACGGCAAGACCCCGCTGAACTACAGCGTGATCAAGCCGACCGGCTTCGATCCGGCCAAGCGCTACCCGGTGGCGGTATACGTGTATGGCGGCCCGGCCAGCCAGACCGTCACCGACAGCTGGCCCGGCCGTGGCGACCATCTGTTCAACCAGTACCTGGCCCAGCAGGGCTACGTAGTGTTCTCGCTGGACAACCGCGGCACCCCGCGCCGTGGCCGTGACTTCGGCGGTGCGCTGTATGGCAAGCAGGGCACGGTGGAAGTAGCCGACCAGCTGCGTGGCGTGGCGTGGTTGAAGCAGCAGCCGTGGGTGGACCCGGCGCGCATCGGCGTGCAGGGCTGGTCCAACGGCGGCTACATGACCCTGATGCTGCTGGCCAAGGCATCGGACAGCTACGCCTGTGGTGTGGCCGGTGCACCGGTTACCGATTGGGGCCTGTACGACAGCCACTACACCGAGCGCTACATGGACCTGCCGGCGCGCAACGATGCCGGCTACCGCGAAGCACGCGTGCTGACCCACATCGAGGGCCTGCGCTCGCCGCTGCTGCTGATCCACGGCATGGCCGACGACAACGTGCTGTTCACCAATTCGACCAGCCTGATGAGCGCGCTGCAGAAGCGTGGCCAGCCGTTTGAGCTGATGACCTATCCGGGTGCCAAGCACGGTCTGTCCGGTGCCGACGCACTGCATCGCTACCGCGTTGCCGAAGCCTTCCTGGGACGTTGCCTGAAGCCTTGATCATCATCCGGGAAGGAGCCCGCCCATGACCCTGCCGCCGCCGATTCCTGCTCCCTCCGACCTGGCCTCCGGCTGGTGGTGCCGGCATTGGCGCTGGGCGATGCCGTTGGCGGTGCTGCTGTTCCTGGTCGCACTGGGCGGCGCCATCGCCTGGAGCGTGCTGCGCTGGACCGAGGCCGCGCACGACAGTGCACCGATGCGCGAGGCGATGCGTCGTGCCGGCTGCAGCGTCGAACTGGTGCAGGTGTTTGGTGAACCGCTGCAGGCCGGCACGCTGCCGCTGGGTAGCATGCAGACCGCCATCAACGGTGAGCGCGATGTCGGCCTGACCGTGGCACTGGAAGGACCGCATGCGCACGGCCGCTTGTTCGTGAAGGGCACCCGCAGCGACGACGTGTGGGATTACCCGGTGATGTACGTGCTGGCCGAAGACAAGCAGACCTTCGACCTGAGCGCGCTGGATGATGCCGAGGCGGCCGGCGAATGCGAACTGCAGGCCTGTCGCGCGCGCGGAGAGTGTGCGCTGACGGCCGCGCTGTAGAGGGCGTGACCTCCGGCCGATTGTCGACACCGCCATGAGCGCGTAGGGTGCGGGCAACCCTGTCCTGGAGTGCTCCATGAAGCCGATCGCGCTTGCCATCGCCCTGGCCCTGACCGCCGCCCCGCTGCTGTCGGCCCCACCGGCCCTGGCCGCACCGGCCGCCAAGGCCTCCACGCCGGCCAGCCCGGCCTGGGTCGCACGCAGCAACGCGCTGGCGCAGATCCTGCTGGATGCCCAGGGCCCGTTCCAGCCCGAGGAAACCGGCTTCTTCGGCGTGCCCGGCTACGACGACAAGGTTGCCGATCTCGGCCCGGACAATGACCAGCGCTACCGCGCCGCGATGGCCAAGGCCCGCGACGAACTGAAAGCCAAGCTGGCCAGCGAGAAGGATCCCAACGTCCGCCAGGACCTGGAGATCATGATCGCCGCCGCCAACCAGAATATCGAAGGCAGCGAGCTCAACCAGAAGTACCTGCTGCCGTGGCGCGATGCGCCGCAGAGCGTGTTCAGCGGCCTCAACCTGCTGCTGTCCGACCAGGTACCGGCCGAGCGCCGGGCCAAGGCGGTCGATCGCCTCAAGGCATACGCGGGCCTGCAGCCGGGTGGCACCGCGTTCACTACGCTGGCCCGTCAGCGCTACGAAGAGCGCCTGAAGGACAGCACGCTGCTGCAGCCGACGAAGATCGAAGTGCAGCAGTCGCTGGACAACGTCGAGACCTATATCACCGGTATCGAGTCGCTGCTGAAGAAGTACCAGGTCGCCGGTGCCGACGAGGCGATGAAGGCGCTCGCCGCACAGATGAAGGACTACGCCGCATGGACCCGCAAGGAGGTGCTGCCGAAGGCACGTGCCGATGCGCGCCTGCCGGCCCCGCTGTACGCCTATCAGCTCAAGCAGGTCGGCATCGACATCGACCCGAAGCTGCTGATGCAGCGCGCGCAGCTGGAGTTCATGGAAACGCGCTCGGCGATGCGCCAGCTGGCACCGCTGGTGGCGAAAGAGAAGGGCCTGAAGGTCAGCGATCCGAGCGACCCGGTGGCGGTGATCCGCGCGCTGAAGGGCGAGAAGATCGCCGATGACCAGCTTGAGGGCCATTACCGCAAGGTGATCGATGCCATCGATCCGCTGATCCGCGAACACCGCATCGTCGATGTGCCGCAGCGTGCGATGCAGATGCGCCTGGGCTCGGCCGCCGAAAGCGCTGCCAGCCCGGCACCGCACTTCCTGCCCGCGCCGCTGGTCAACAACACCGGGCAGCAGGGCACGTTCGTGCTGCCGCTGGGCAACCCTGCAGCCGGTGCGGGCGCGCAGTACGACGACTTCAACTTCGGTTCGGCGGCTTGGACGCTGAGCGCGCATGAAGGCCGCCCGGGCCACGAACTGCAGTTCACCGCGATGGTCGAGCGCGGCGTGTCGCTGGCGCGCACGATGTTCGCGTTCAATTCGGTGAACGTGGAAGGCTGGGCGCTGTACGCCGAAGCGGAGATGGTGCCGTACGAGCCGCTGGACGGGCAGATGATCGCGCTGCAGTTCCGCCTGCTGCGTGCCGCCCGCGCGATGCTGGACCCGATGCTCAACCTCGGCCTGACCGACCGTGCCAACGGCGAGCGCGTGCTGATCGAGCAGGTGGGTCTGTCCAAGGCGATGGCCACCCAGGAACTGGACCGCTACATGGTGCGCATGCCGGGCCAGGCGGGCAGCTACTTCTACGGCTACACCCGCATCCTCGAACTGCGCATGCAGACCGAGCTGGCACTGGGCGCGAAGTTCGACCGCCTGGCGTTCAACAACTTCCTGCTCGACCAGGGCCTGTTGCCGCCGGACCAGCTGGCTGAAGCGGTGCAGCAGCAGTTCGTGCCGAAGTACCGGTAGCGCCGGGCCACGCCCGGCGAGCGCAGCGGAAGGGAAGAGACGCCGGGCATGGCCCGGCGCTACCTGCGGTGATCCGTGTGGGTCACCGCTGCGGGGTGATCGTCTGCGTCGGCAGGCGTGCCGGCGGCGCCGGATTCGGTACCCAGATCGCCACGCCGGCCGCGCGTTTCTGCGTGGTCGGTATGCCGATGCCCACGCCACCGCCCACGTGTGAACCGTAACTGCCGGCACCCACCGACATGCCGACCGGTGAGCCACTGCTGCCTACGCCCATCAGGATCACGCCGTTGGCACCGAGCGCAGCGGCTTCGCGCTTCAGGCGAGCCACGGCAGCATCGGTCTGGCCCTGCGTACCGAAGCCCACCGCCGAAGACGACTCCAGCTGGGCAATTTCCTGCGAACCGGCGGGCGGCGTCGAATAGATCTGCACCTGGGCCGGATCGATCGGCGCGCGGGCGCGGCCCAGCATGACCTTGGAGGTGCTGGCGCAACCGGCGACGGTCAGCAGCATGGCCGCCAAGGCGACCCAACGGATGTTCATGGCGTATACCCCTGTAGGACTGGTTCGGATCATCAGCCGGGCACTCTGAATCGGCGCCAACATCGCTGCTCGACCCACGGCCGCACGCTAGCACGGTGCCGGTGAGGTTGACGCCAACGGCGGTAGGCGGCGCTGCCGGGAACGGCTATGGTTGGGAGCAAGAACAAACCACGGGAGCGCGCTATGGGTGTGATCAGTCTGTTGTGGGGCGTACTGGCACTGCTGTGGATGATCCTGGCGCTGATACCGCTGCTGGGTTGGGGTAACTGGTTCCTGATCCCGTTCGCCGCGGTCGGCGCGATCATCGCCGCGCTCGGCATCCTGTTCACCCACCCCAGCAAGCGCGGCCGGGCCTGGACCGGGCTGATCCTGAACGGCATCGTGGTGGTGGTCGGCATCCTGCGCCTGGGGCTGGGCGGCGGCGTCATCTGAGCCGGCCGGGCCGGTGCGACCGGGCGTCGCAGGGGCACGGCCGCTGGCCGGGCAGGGAGTAGAATGGGCGGCTGCGCGAGCCCCCCGCGCGCCTGTTGAACTGCGCCCGCGCGGCTGCTCCCATGATCATTCGTTCCCGTCCCCACGGCTGGCAACTGCTGTACATCCTGCGTGGCTCCATCGTTCCGGCGATCGCGCCGAAGGTGCTGGCCATTCTCATCCTGTCCATCGCGGTCGCCGCGGTGGTGGAACTGGCGCCGCCGATCGGCATCGAGCGCGTCTCGGTCACCCCGTTCACCCTGCTCGGCCTGGTCCTGTCGATCTTCCTCAGCTTCCGCAACAGCGCCTGCTACGACCGCTGGTGGGAGGGCCGCAAGCTGTGGGGCCAGCTGGTGTTCGAATCGCGCTCGCTGGCGCGGCAGGTACAGGTGCTGCTGGCCGACGACGCACCGCGCCGCCAGCGCATCGGTTACCTGACCACCGCCTTCGCCCATGCATTGGCCGCGCGCCTGCGCGCCCGCGACGTCGCGGTGGTGGCGGTGCCATGGCTGGACGAGGAGCAGCGCGGGCAGCTCGCCCAGCGCGGGAACGTGCCCGATGCGTTGCTGGCGATGATCGCCGCCGAACTGGCCCAGGCCCGTCGCGAAGGCGCGCTCGATTCCATCCTCTACGTCCAGCTGGAAGAGCGCCTGCACGCGATGTCCTCGATCCAGGCTGGCTGCGAACGCATCCTGACCACCCCGCTGCCGTTCGCCTACACCCTGCTGCTGCACCGCTGCGCGTGGATGTTCTGCGTACTGCTGCCGTTCGGCCTGGCCAGCTCGCTGGGCTGGGCCACGCCGGTGCTGTCGGCGGTGCTGGCCTATGCCTTCTTCGGCCTGGACCAGCTGGGTGAAGAAATGGAAGACCCGTTCGGCCTGGAGCCGAACGACCTGCCGCTGGACGCGCTGGTGCGCACCATCGAGATCGACCAGCTCGACGCCCTCGGCGAACGCCCGTTGCCCACACCCCTGCTGCCGCAGGGCTACCTGTTGCAATAGCCACTCCCCGGAGCCTGCCATGCCTCATCCCCATTACCGCCCGCGGCGCATGCGCCATGACGAATTCTCGCGCCGCCTGATGCGCGAGAACACGCTGACCACCGACGACCTGATCTATCCGGTGTTCGTGCACGAACCGGCCGGCCGCGTCGCGGTGCCGTCGATGCCGGGCGTGGAGCGATTGTCGATCGAAGAACTGCTGAAGGTGGCCGAGGAAGCGCTGGAACTGGGCATCCCGGTGATCGACCTGTTCCCGGTGCTGGATGCCTCGCAGAAGTCGCTGGACGCCTCGGCGGCGTGGGCCGAGGACGGCCTGGCGCAGCGTGCGATCCGCGCGCTGAAGTCGCGCTTCCCGGAGCTGGGGGTGATGACCGACGTGGCCCTGGATCCGTACACCACGCACGGCCAGGACGGCATCATCGATGACAAGGGCTACGTGCTCAACGACATCACCGTCGAAGCACTGGTCAAGCAGTCGCTGTCGCACGCCGAAGCGGGCGCGGACATCATTTCACCGTCGGACATGATGGACGGCCGTATCGGTGCGATCCGTCGTGCGCTCGATGCCGACCACCATCTCAACGTGCGCATCATGGCCTACTCGGCCAAGTACGCTTCGGCGTTCTACGGCCCGTTCCGTGACGCGGTGGGCAGCGCGGCCAGCCTCGGCAAGGCCGACAAGAAGACCTACCAGATGGATCCGGCCAACGGTGACGAGGCGATGCGCGAGATCGCGCTGGACCTGGAGGAGGGCGCGGACATGGTGATGGTCAAGCCGGGCATGCCGTACCTGGACCTGGTGCGGCGGGTGAAGGAGACCTTCGGGGTGCCGACCTTCGCCTACCAGGTCAGCGGCGAGTACGCGATGATGAAGGCGGCGTTCGCCAACGGCTGGCTGGACGAACGCGCCTGTGTGCTGGAATCGCTGCTGGGCTTCAAGCGTGCCGGCGCCGATGGCGTGCTGACCTATTTCGCGCCGCAGGTGGCGCGTTGGCTGCGCGAGCGCTGACAATAGCGCCCACGACGGACGGAGGAACACGCGATGGGACCTGAAATGGGTTGGATGCAATGGTTGATCTGGGGCACCGGTACGCTGGTGTTCGGGGCCATCATCGTCGGCGTGTTCGTCGCTGCCTGGCGTGCCGCACGACGGCCGCCCGAGCAGCTCTCCGCTGCGGCCCGGGTTGCCCGCGAGCAGGCCGTGCCGGAGAGCGTGCAGGCCGAACTGGCCGCGCTGAACCGGCGCAAGGACAACGGCCAGCTCAGCGAAGCGGAATACGAGCAGCAGCGCGCGAAGGTGCTGTCGCGCTGATCTGATGTTCTGGTAGTCGCCAACCTTGGTTGGCGCTCAGGGGGCCGACCAAGGTCGGCACCTACCGGAGGGGGCGATCGGCACCCACCGAACCATCATCCACGCATGGCGTGGATCTACTGGTGGGGCCAACCCTGGTTGGCGGTCCGGAGCGGGGGGCGGTCGGCGCCCTCCAAACGATCATCCACGCATGGCGTGGATCTACCGCACGCACCCCGGCTCTGCCACCACCTTCGGCACCGCCAGCCGGTACACATCCACGCCACCCGCCCGTGGCGACTTCGCCGCACTACTGGCCACCATCATTTCGCCCGGCTTGGCGTTGTCGACCACCGGCGTGCCGGTCCAGCCGCTTTCCTGATTGAACGACAACCCCAACGGCTGCAGGCCAGCGCCCGTCCATGCGCAGCCACTGGTCCAGACCTGCGCAGTGCCACCGCTGCCACGGCTGAAGGCCACCGCGCCAGCACTGCCCAGCCAGTCGCCATCGGTTTCATCGGCAGCGCTGTTCAATGCCTGCAAGGCCGACGCCGGCCCGCGCATGCCCTGCGCGTCCAGCGTGGCCACAAACAGATCCCAGCCGGCACCACGGCCCTGCTGGCGGGCAAACAGCAGCAGCCGCCCGTCCGCGCTCAATGCCGGGCCGCGCTCTTCATGGCGCCCGCCATCGCCAGCCAACAATTGCGGCGTCCCCACGCTGCCATCGGCGGCGATCGCCGTCCGGTACAGCCCCGACCGGCCCTCGCGACCTGCGGCGAACAGCAGCCAGCGGCCGTCGCGGCTGAAATACGGATCGCGCACCTCGCCGGACACCGCCAGCGGCAAGGCCTGCGCCTGCTGCCAGCGGCCATCGACCACGCGCGCCTGCCACAGCCCCCAGCCGGCCTCGCCACGGCGGGCGAAGACGATGCGCTGGCCATCGGCGCTGATCGTGGCCCGGCCTTCATCGGCACGGGTGGAGACCACGCCCATGCCCTCGATGCCGTACTCGTTCAACGCCATCGCCACCGGGGCAGAGAGTAGACTGGCGGCGAGCACCAGCAGGGTCGGGGCGATACGCATCATCCAGGTCCATGCACGAAAGAGCACCAGTCTAGCCAGCTTGAGGATTCCATGACCGATCGTTACGCCGTCTTCGGACACCCCGTCGCCCACTCGAAGTCGCCGCAGATCCATGCGGCGTTCGGTCGCCAGGAAGGCATCTCCCTCGACTACCGCAGCATCGATCTCGCCCCGGACGCATTCCTGGCCGGGCTGGAGGCGTTCGCCTCCGAGGGCGGTGTCGGTGCCAACGTCACCTCACCGCACAAGGAAGCGGCGTTCTCCGTGTGCACCACGCTGACCGCACGCGCGCGCCGCGCCGGCTCGGTCAACACCCTGCTGCGCAAGGGCGACCGCTGGCACGGTGACACCACCGATGGCATCGGTCTGGTGCGCGACCTCACCGACCGCCACAGCCTGGACCTGCGCGGCCGCCGCGTGCTGCTGCTGGGCGCCGGTGGTTCGGCGCGCAGCGTCGCGCCAGCGCTGCTGGATGCCGGCATCACCGAACTGGTGGTGGTCAACCGCACGCCGGAACGCGCCGACGAACTGATCGATGCCATGGGCGAGCCGGGCCGCGCGCTCAGCCGCTACTGGGACGATCTGCGCGACCTCGGTGATTTCGAGCTGATCCTCAACGCCACCTCGGCCGGGCGCGATCGCGACGCCGAGTTCAAGCTGCCGCTGTCGCTGGTCAATTCGATGACCACGGCGGTCGACCTGAACTACGGCGAGGCCGCCATCGCCTTCCTGGCCTGGGCGCGCGCCGCGCAGTGCCGCAACACGGTCGATGGCCTGGGCATGCTGGTCGAGCAGGCGGCCGAGAGCTTCCTGCAGTGGCATGCCGTACGCCCCCAGACTGACGAGGTCTACCAGCAGCTGCGTGCTGGCGCCGGTGCCTTCACAGGGCAGGACTGATCGATGGATACCCAGGCTCTGATGGTCTCCCTGCTGACCATGGTCGGCGTGCGCCTGCCGGTGCTGATTGCCCTGTGCGTCGGCCTGGTCTGGGTGATGGGCGCGCCGCGCGATCCGGCACGTACCGGCGCGCTGACCGGCCTGCTGCTGTTGCTGGCGTCCAGCATGGGCAGCCTGCTGGCCAACCTGGTGCCGATGTGGATGGTCAGCAACGGCGACTTCGGCGCGATCTCGCAGTTGAGCACCGTGCTGGGCGTGGTGCACTTCGGCCTGGCGATGCTGGATGCCGTCGGCACTGTCCTGCTGGTCTGGGCACTGGTACGGTTGCTGCGGCGGCGCGCCGCGACGCCCTGACTCCGATGGCGGCCTTGGCCGCGTCGGTAGTGTTGCGGGGCGCGCATCCAGCCATGGTGCGACGCTGCTGACCCTGTTCAGCGCCCGCGCATCGGAGCCCGTGGCCGGCCATGCGACAATGGCCGGCCTGACCCCGCTACGGTAGTTCTGGCGTGACCGAAACCGTCGCCGCTCCACGCAAGCTCGATGACACCTTGAAGGACGCGATCCGCAAGGCGTACACGACGCTGCAGGCCAATACCCCCGGCTTCTCCACCCGCCGCTCGCAGAGCCAGATGATCGGCGTGGTGTCGCGTGCGCTGTCCACCAGCGGTGGCGTGGGCGTGGTCGAGGCGCCGACCGGCGTTGGCAAGAGCCTGGGCTACCTGACCGCCGGCGTGCCGATTGCCCTGGCCAGCAAGAAGAAGCTGGTGATCAGCACCGGTACCGTGGCGCTGCAGTCGCAGCTGGTCGAGCGCGATATCCCGAACTTCCTCAAGGCAACCGGCCTGGAGGCGACCATCGCACTGGCCAAGGGCCGTACCCGCTACCTGTGCACGCGCAACGCCGCCGAAGCGCATGGCGAGGGCGCGCAGAACGGCATGTTCGACGACGAGCAGCCGCTGTTCGACCGCCCGCTGGCGCCGATCGAGATGGACATCGCCAAGCGCCTCACCGTGGCCTTCAGCAACGGCAGCTGGGACGGCGACATCGACAACGCACCGGAAACCATCAGCCCCGGCCTGCGCGGGCGCATCACCACGCCGGCCTCGGGCTGTGCGGGGCGACGCTGTGCGTACTCGGCGCAGTGCGCGGTGCTGCGTTCGCGCAACACCGTGCGTGATGCGCAGATCGTGGTCACCAACCACGCGCTGCTGCTGTCGGCGCTGTCCATTGGTGACAGCGACAACGGCCAGCCGATGATCGCCGCGCCGTCGGACATGCTGCTGGTACTCGACGAAGGCCACCACGTTGGCAACGTGGCCATCGACCAGGGCGCGGCCAGCCTGGCATTGGATGAAATGGCCAAGCGCACCGGCCGCCTGCAGATCCTGATCGCCGGTGCCTACCGTGCGGTCGACAAGGATCGTCTGGGCAACCTGCTGCCGAACGAAGCCATCGACGCGGCCAGCAACGTGGCCAAGGGCCTGCGCATGTTCCGCGACCACGTGGAAGCGGTGTGGATGCCGGCGCCGGCCGACGAGGAGCCGATGTGGCGCGCCGCCAACGGGCGCCTGCCCGAGGCCTGGCGCGAACCGATCGAGGCGCTGGCCGACGATACCCGCAGCCTCTACAACTGGGCGCACGCGGCCACCGCGCAGGTCGCCAAGGGCAAGCCGGACGATCCGGCACGCGAGCGCCTGCAGCGCAACTTGGGCATGGCGCTGGAGATGATCGAGCAGCAGTACAACCTGTGGCAGGTCTGGCGCCGCGAGGACAAGGAAGGCGCGCCGCCGATGGCGCGCTGGGTGACCGCCACCCGCGACGGCGACCTGGTGCTGCATGGCTCGCCGGTGTCGGCCGCGCACGTGCTGCGCAAGCTGCTGTGGGATGAAGTGGATTCAGTGGTGCTGACCTCGGCGACGCTGACCGGCGGCGGCGATTTCCAGGCGCTGGCGATCGACAACGGCATTCCTGAAACCGCCGAGATGGTCTCGCTGTCTTCCCCGTTTGATCTACCCAACCAGGCCGAGCTGATCGTGCCGCCGTTCCCGGTCACGCCCGATGACCGCGAAGGCCATCCGCGTGAAGTGGCGCGCTACATCGGCAAGGAACTGGATTGGACGAAGGGCTCGATGGTGCTGTTCACCTCGCGCTGGAAGATGGAGAAGGTGGCGGGCCTGATGCCGGCCGCCAAGCGCAAGCAGGTGCTGGTGCAGGGCGAGATGTCGAAGACGCGCATGATCGACGAACACCTGCGCCGGGTGGCTGCCGGCGAGGGCTCGGTGCTGTTCGGGCTGAACTCGTTCGGCGAAGGCCTGGATCTTCCCGGTGAGGCCTGCACCACGGTGGTGATCACCCAGGTACCGTTCGCGGTGCCGACCGATCCGCAGACCGCCACGCTGAGCGAGTGGGTGGAAGCACGTGGCCTCAATGCGTTCAACCTGATCGCGATTCCGCATGCGTTGCGCACGCTGACCCAGTTCGCCGGCCGCCTGATCCGCACCTCCACCGACACCGGGCGCGTGATCATCCTCGACTCGCGGCTGCTGACCCGTCGTTACGGCAAGCGCATCATCGACGCGCTGCCGCCGTTCAAGCGCACCATCGGCTGAGGGCG
The DNA here is from genome assembly GCA_041545745.1 of Stenotrophomonas indicatrix. Classification (NCBI taxonomy): domain Bacteria; kingdom Pseudomonadati; phylum Pseudomonadota; class Gammaproteobacteria; order Lysobacterales; family Lysobacteraceae; genus Stenotrophomonas; species Stenotrophomonas indicatrix. The sequence goes on along the minus strand of CP168152.1, from coordinate 4,421,768 downwards.
GGGTCGGATCCCTTCCACAGGAAGGGCTCTGACCCCATGCATCTCAATCACCGAGCAGGGCGGTGTTGCGCACGGCGCCCTTGTCGGCGCTGGTGGCCAGCAAGGCGTAGGCCTTCAGCGCGCTGGTGACCTTGCGCGGGCGCGGTGCACGCGGTTTCCAGCCACGTGCATCGGCGTCGGCGCGGCGTTTTGCCAGCGTGGCGTCGTCCAGCAGCAGATCGATGCGGCGCGCCGGGATGTCGATGCGGATGCGATCGCCATCTTCCACCAGTCCGATCACACCGCCGCTGGCCGCTTCCGGCGAGACATGGCCGATCGACAGGCCCGAGGTGCCACCGGAGAAACGACCATCGGTCAGCAGCGCACACTGCTTGCCCAGCCCCTTCGACTTCAGGTAGCTGGTCGGGTACAGCATTTCCTGCATGCCCGGGCCGCCCTTCGGGCCTTCATAGCGGATCACCACTACGTCGCCGGGCTTCACTTCATCGGCGAGGATGCCGGCTACCGCCGCGTCCTGGCTTTCGAACACGCGCGCATTGCCTTCGAACACGTGGATCGATTCGTCCACGCCGGCGGTCTTCACCACGCAGCCGTCGACGGCGAGGTTGCCGCGCAGCACGGCGAGCCCGCCTTCCTGCGAATAGGCATGCTGCAGCGCACGGATGCAGCCCTCGGCGCGGTCAACATCCAGCGACGGCCAGCGTGTGGCCTGGCTGAAGGCTTCCTGGGTGGGAATGCCGGCGGGACCGGCCTTGAAGAAGGTGTGCAGGGTGTCGTTGTCGCTGCGCATCACGTCCCAGCGATCCAGTGCTTCACCGAGCGTGCTGCTGTGCACGGTAGGCACGGACGTATCCAGCAACCCGGCGCGGTCCAGCTCACCGAGGATGCCGAACACACCACCAGCGCGATGCACATCTTCGACGTGGTACTTGGGTGAGTTCGGCGCCACCTTGCACAGCTGTGGCACGCGCCGCGACAGTGCATCGATGTGGGACAGGTCGAAGTCGACCTCCGCTTCCTGCGCGGCAGCCAGCAGGTGCAGGATGGTATTGGTGGAGCCGCCCATGGCGATGTCCAGGGTCATCGCGTTGGCGAACGCGGCCTGGGTGGCTATGCCACGCGGCAGTGCACGCGGATCCTCGCCGCCATACCAGCGATGGCACAGCTCGACGATCAGGCGGCCAGCACGGCGGAACAGCGCTTCGCGGTCGGCATGCGTGGCCAGGGTGGTGCCGTTGCCGGGCAGCGACAGGCCCAGGGCTTCGGTCAGGCAGTTCATCGAGTTGGCGGTGAACATGCCCGAGCACGAGCCACAGGTGGGGCAGGCGCTGCGCTCGTACTCGGCAACCTTCTCATCCGAGGCGCTGTCATCGGCGGCGACGACCATTGCATCAACCAGATCCAGCTTGTGCTCGGACAGCTTGGTCTTGCCGGCTTCCATCGGGCCGCCGGAAACGAACACCACCGGAATGTCCAGGCGCAGCGCGGCCATCAGCATGCCGGGGGTGATCTTGTCGCAGTTGCTGATGCAGACCAGCGCGTCGGCGCAGTGCGCGTTGACCATGTACTCCACCGAGTCGGCGATGATCTCGCGGCTGGGCAGCGAGTACAGCATGCCGTCGTGGCCCATGGCGATGCCGTCATCCACGGCGATCGTGTTGAATTCCTTGGCGACGCCGCCGACCTGCTCGATCTCGCGCGCGACCAGCTGGCCAAGGTCCTTCAGGTGCACGTGGCCGGGCACGAACTGGGTGAAGGAGTTGGCGATGGCGATGATCGGCTTGTGGAAGTCGCCATCCTTCATGCCGGTGGCACGCCACAGGGCGCGGGCGCCGGCCATGTTGCGGCCGGCAGTGGAGGTGCGGGAGCGGTATTCAGGCATGGCTGGCGGAACGGGCGGGCCGTACGACGTTGGGGGGCGGTTGATGATGGCGGAGATTTTCGGTTGCTGCTGCAACCACCTGCGCCGCTTGCAGCGGCTGGGTGGTCCGCGCATTCCACCTTATCCCCGCGCCGTTGGCGCGCCCCCTTGAACAACAAGGGGGCTCCTGCCCGGACGATGGGCTGCACAGACCAGGCACCCGGTAGATCCACGCCATGCGTGGATGGCGCGGCATGTGGGCGACGAAAATGAAATTTCGTTCATCTTTCCCACTTTGCCGATTCCGGTTGTTGGCCTGGATTTGGCATGATGGGGCATTGTTCCGACTTGAAGGCATGAGGCCATGAAACGTTCCCGCACCACCGCGCTGCTGCTGATGAGCGCTGCGCCGCTGCTGTTCACTGCCTGCCAGAAGGAAGAGCAGGTGCAGGTGCAGGAAGGCCTGTATACCTCGGTGGAGGCCTGCACCACGGCCACCGCTGATCCTTCGGCGTGTCGCAATGCATTTGCCGAGGCGCAGAAGAAGTCCGCCGATGCAGCGCCGAAGTACGCGACCAAGGAAGCCTGCCAACAGGACTACAAGCCTGAGCAGTGCGTGCAGCAGCACACCTCGGCCGGTACCTCGTTCATCGGCCCGATGATGATGGGCTTCTTCATGTCGCAGATGCTGAGCAACCGCGGTGGCCTGGCCCCGCAGGCACCCGCTTCGGCGCCGGCCTACCAGGACAAGAGCGCCGGTTGGGCGCGTCCTGCCCCGGGTGGCAGTGGCGGCCTGAACACCGCCAGCGGCATCGGCGCGGGCAAAGCTGGGCTGACCCCGGTCAGCAGCGAACCGAACCGTGCGGTGACTGCCAGCCGCAGCGGCTTCGGCAGCACCAGTGCGCGCCGCAGCGGCAGCAGCGTGGGCGGCTGATCGACCCATGCAACGTATCCGTATTGCCGAGCGCGCCCAGTGGCGCGCGCGCGCGGAGGAAGCCGGTTTCCGCTTCCACACCATCGACGGCCAGCCATACTGGGATGAAAGCGCGTATTACGCGTTCACCCTGCGCCAGATCGAACAGGACATCGAAGACCCCAGCGCCGAACTGCACCAGATGGCGATGGATCTGGTCGGCGACGTCATTGCCAGCGAGCGCCTGATGGACCAGCTGGCGATCCCCGCGCATTACCGCGACTGGATCGCCGACAGCTGGCGCCAGCGCCAGCCGCACCTGTACGGGCGCCTGGACCTGGCCTACGACGGCACCGGCCCGGCCAAGCTGTACGAACTGAACTACGACACGCCGACCTCGCTGTTCGAGGCCAGCTTCTTCCAGTGGCAGTGGCTGGAGGACCAGCGCAACGCCGGCCGCCTGCCGCAGCATGCCGACCAGTTCAACGCGATCCATGAAGCCCTGGTCGAACGCTTCGGCGAACTGGCCACGCAGCTGCCGCCGCCGCTGTATTTCAGTGCGGTGGGCAGCTCGGACGAAGACCGCGGTACGGTCGAGTATCTGCGCGACTGCGCTTCGCAGACGGGCCTGCATGGGCAGGCCATCGCCATCGAGGACATCGGCCTTTCCGAAGACGGGCGCTTCACCGCGCTGGACGATACGGTGATCGGCACGCTGTTCAAGCTGTACCCGCTGGAAGACCTGATGGCCGAGGAATTCGGCCGCGCGCTGCCGGGCTCGGGCGTGCAGCTGCTGGAGCCGGCATGGAAGGCGGTGCTGAGCAACAAGGGCATCCTGCCGCTGCTGTGGCAGCGCAATGTCGGCCATCCGAACCTGCTGGAAGCACATTTCGATGACGGCAGCGCGCTGGCCTCGGGCTGGGTGCGCAAGCCGCTGTTCTCGCGCGAAGGTGCCAACATCGAGATGCACCTGGCCGACGGCAGCACGCAGCGCAGCGACGGTCCGTACGACGGTCCGTCGATCCTCCAGCGTGCGCATCCGCTCACCCGCTTCGAAGGCGGTTACCCGCTGATCGGCAGCTGGGTGATCGGTGACCATGCCTGCGGCATCGGCATCCGCGAGGACGACAGCGCGATCACCCGCGACAGTGCGCGTTTCGTGCCGCACGCGATCATCGACGAAGCGCCGACGCGGATCTACGTCTGATGGCGGTGCGGCGCCCGCCCGGTCGGCGCGGGCGTCCTGCTCCCGTGCCGGGCCGTCATTTCGACGATGGTCGCGGCCTGAATGCGTTCGCCGACCGCATCGCGGTGCGTTGCCACCGCTGCGATACGCCGGGCTGGGTGCTGGCGAGCTGGCAACCCTACCGTTGGACGGCGCGTTTCCGCTGCACCGGCTGCAGCGTTGCGCTGGACAGTGGTGACTGGGTGGGCGCGGTGTGCATGCAGGGGCGTCGGCCGTGCGGGTACTGTGGGCACCAATGGCTGTACGTGCATCGCCGAATCGCGTCGGGTGTTCGTTCGCCTGCCACCTTTCCAGTGCGATGTGGGCAATGTGGGCGCAGCAGCGATGTCGACGTGTCGGCCACCCCGCTGCGCGATGCCGAGCCGGCTGATCCGCACTTCGGCCTACCGCTGCATCTGGTTGAGCCGACCCGCGCAGGTCTGCTTTGGGCCTACAACGCCGAGCATCTGCAGGCGCTTCATGAGTACGCCGTCGCGACACTGCGTGAAACCAAAGGGCATCATCGCTCGATGTTCTCGCGGCTGCCGCAGTGGATGAAATTGGCGCGGCATCGCGTGCTGCTGCAGCGCGCGCTGGAGCGGTTGCAGAAGCGCTTGCTGCAGGGGTAGTGCCGACCTTGGTCGGCGCCGTTGATGGTGTGCCAACCAAGGTTGGCATCTACCAAGGCGGAGCGTCGAGCGCCGGGCCATGCCGGACGGTTGTGGTGATCCGTCGGCCAGCGGCCGGCACTACCCTTTACAGCAGGCCTTCGCGCTTCACCGCCAGATAGCGCTCCACCAGCGCGGCGGGCAGGGCATCGGCCGTGACGTCCAGCACCATTACCCGTTCGGCACGCAGCGCGTCATGTGCCTGCGCGCGCTGCTGCAGATACAGCGCGGCGGCACCGGCCTGCGCGGCATCTTCCACCGTATGCACCTCGCCCTCCAGCGCAGCATCCAGCTCGCGCTCGCGCAGGCTGGCCACGCACACCAGGTGGCGGCGCTGCAGCAGGCGCACGGCCGCAAGCAGGTCTTCGATGTCTTCATCGCGTACGTTGCTGACCAGCATCACCAGCGCGCGTCGACGCTGGCGCAGCGATACTTCGGTGGCGGCGGCCAGATAATCGGTGGCCACCGCCTGCGGCTGCAGATCGTAGCTGGCGCGCAACAGGTGCTGCACCGTGCCCATGCCGCGCTGCGGCGCCACCCAGCGGCGCTCGCCGCCCACCGCGAACAGGCCGGCGGCATCGCCCTGGCGAAGCGCCAGGTAAGCCACCACCAGCGAGGCGTTCAAGGCATGGTCGAAATGCGAGAGTCCGCCTTCGCTGGCCAGCATGCGCCGGCCGCTGTCGAGCATCAGCAGCAGCTGCTGGTTCTTCTCGTCCTGGTACTCGCGCGAAATCAGCTTGCGCGCGCGGGCGGTCGCCTTCCAGTCGAGCTGGCGCAGGCTGTCGCCGATGCGGTACTCGCGCATCTGGTGGAAGTCGGTGCCTTCGCCACGGCGCCGCTTCACATGGGCGCCGACCAGGCGTGAGGCCTGGTCGGCACTGAACAGCGCGAAGCGGGTGAGCGGCACGAAATTGGGATAGACGCGTACCTCCAGCGCCGGTGGCAGCGTGCGTTGCTGCCACCACAGCCGCCACGGCGAGCGGATGCGCAGCTGCACGCCTTCGAAGGCAAAGCGCCCGCGCTGCTGCGGCTGCACGTGGTAATGCAGCGAACTGGCATGGCCGGCCCGCAACGGCACGCGCTGCGGCAGTGATTCCAGCGGCCAGCCGCCCGGCACCAGATCGAACACGTGCACGTGCATGGCCTGTTCGCTGTGCAGGCGCAGGCCGATCTCGCGACGCACGCCCAGTGCCAGCGCCTCGGGCACGTCGCGCTCGACGCTGGGCGAGGGCCGTCGCCGTTGTCGCCACAGATCAACCAGTGCCAGCACCGCAATCAATGCGCCGGCCAGCGCCCAGCTCCAGCGCGGCAGCAGGCCGCCCAGCACCACGCCTCCCAGCACAGCCCAGGCCAACAGCAACGCCAGCAGCAGCGGCGCAGGCCTCATCGGCGCGGCGCTTCGACCTTGGCCAGCAGCGCACCCAGCACGTCGTCGGCATCCTGGCCTTCGATCTGCAGCTCCGGTGCCAGTGCAATGCGGTGGCGCAGGGCAGGGCGGGCGATGTCACGCACATCATCGGGGGTGACGAAATCACGCCCGGCCAGCACCGCCTGCGCGCGCGAGGCACGCACCAGGGCGATGCTGCCGCGCGGGCCGGCACCGACGGCGATGCCCGGCCACTGCCGGGTGGCGGCCACGATGCGCACCGCGTAGTCGATCACTTCGTCATCGACGGTGATCGCCGCGGTGGCCTGCTGCAGCGCCAGCAGTTCACCGGCTCCGAGTACGCGCGGCACCTGGCTCAGGTCGAAATCGCTGGCGGCACGGCCGCTGGTGATCGCCGCGACCATGCGCTTCTCGTCTTCCAGCTGCGGATAGTCGATCAGCACCTTCAGCAGGAAGCGGTCCAGCTGCGCTTCCGGCAGCGGATAGGTGCCTTCCTGTTCCAGCGGGTTCTGCGTGGCGAGCGCCATGAACGGCGGTGCCAGGGTGAAGGCCTTGCCTTCGATGGTGACCTGACCTTCCTGCATCACTTCCAGCAGCGCGGACTGGGTCTTGGCCGGGGCGCGGTTGATCTCGTCGGCCAGCAGCAGGTTGGTGAACACCGGGCCGCGACGGATCTTGAAGCTCTCGCTCTTCGGGTCGTACACCGCATGTCCGCTGACGTCGCTGGGCATCAGGTCGGGGGTGAACTGCACGCGGCCATAGTCCAGTTCCAGCGCCTGCGCCAGCGCGCGCACCAGCAGGGTCTTGCCGAGGCCGGGTACGCCTTCGATCAGCACGTGGCCACCGGCCAGCAGGGCGACCAGGATCTGGTCGAGCACATCGGCCTGGCCGATGAAGGCGTGGCCGACGGCCTGGCGGATGGCGTCGACGCGTTCGATCAGGCGGGCGGTGGCGGCCGCCGGAAGTTCAGGGGCATCGGTCATAGCAGGGATCTCATCTGGAGCAGCAAGCGGATGCGCTCGCGCAGGGCGGAGGAATCATGCGGCGAAGGCGGCGTGAGTGCACTGGTGACACGACTGACCGGCCATTGCAGCACCGCGGCGATGGCCTGGTCACGCGCAGCACCGTCGAGTGCGGCAGCCACGGGTGCACGCAGGCGCAGACGATGCAGGAACAACGCCTGCACGGCCTGGTAAAGGCGCGCGCCATGACCGAAGCGCAGCAGCAGTTCGCCACTGGCGCGGACGTGTTCCAGCAGCGAACGGCGCTCGACCACCGGCGCGGGCAGGGCACTGCCGAAGCGTTGCGCGCGCGACCACAGCCAGCCGAGGATGGCCAGCAGCAGCGGCACCCACAGCGGCCAGCCCTGGTAGAAGATGCGCGCGCCCAGCGAGGGCGGGCGGCTGCCGTACACCAGCCAGACCGTGCCGCGCCCATAGTTGGGATCGAGCAGGTAGCGGGTCAGGTCGCGGTGTGAGAGGTCATGCAGACCGTCGCGGGCGACAGCATCGACGTCGACCGTGCGGCGGCGCGTTGATGCGGATGGGCCTTCACTGCGCATGACATCCATGTCGGCCAGCACGTCGATGCGACCCTTGCCGTGCGGCAGGCGCGCGAACGCCAGTCCTTCGTTGCCGCCCCATCGGCGCTCGGCCGTGGCGTTGGCCTGGAAGCCCAGGCTGAAGCGCCGGCCGCCGCAGAACTCGACATGGCTGGGATCGTCGACCACATGGAAAGGCTGGCAGTCGCTGCCATGGAACAGGCTGTCCACGCCGATCCTGTCCAGCAATGGCCCCTGCGTGCTGCTGGCATCGTCCTCGGCCGGCGGCTGCGTGCGCAGCAGCAGATGGCCGCCGGTATCTACCCAATCCAGCAGGGCCTGCGCAGTGCGCGGCGGCATGTCGGCGGTGTCCTGCAGCAGCACCAGTGTATCGGTGGCAGCCAGTGGCATCTGTGCCAGGTCCAACCGCTGCCGGGACTGCACCTCGATGCCGTCTGCGCGCAGGGCCTGGCCCAGCACATACAGCGGGTTGTAGCTGGCTTCGCCCTGCGGCGGCAGCACGACGGTCTCGGTCACCTTTTCGTGCGTGCGCAGGAACAGGATGGTCAGCGGCACCCCGAGCAGGACCAGCGCGCCGAGCAGCAACGACCAGAACAGGCGCGGGCTCATGCCTGCCACCCGTACTGCTGGCGCAGCGTGCTGGCCAACGCGTCGAAATCGCTGCGGGTGGGCAGGCGTCCACCGTAGGCGGCGTACTGCCACATGCGCACGATGCGCGCGAACAGTTCACGGTCGGTGCTGTCGGACATGCGCCGCGAGGCACGCAGGCACTGTGCTTCGGTGGCACCGGGCGGCAAAGCGATGCCGGTGCGCTCCACCAGCGTGCGTACGCTGGCGCGGTACAGCAGGGCCAGCGCCTGCCGCGGGCGTCCCTGGTCCCACAGCAACCCGGCCTGGGTCGCCACATCGGGCGGCAGCACCACCGGCATTTCCACCTGCTCTTCGGTGATCTGCGGTGCCTGTTTTTCCTTGCGGCGGCCGGAACCGCGCAACCACGGCAGCCACAGCCGCGCGGTCAACAGCAGCACCAGCAGCAGGACACCCAGCAGCCCCCACAGGCCCCATTCGGCGATCCGTGCCAGCCACAGCTGGCCGCTCCTGCGCGCCTTGCGGTCTGCGTCGCTGCTGCTGTCCTTCTGCAGCTCTTTCTTGTCTTTCTTCTTTTCGGCGGCGTCTTCGATCGGCTTCCATCGGCTGACCTGCCGCGTCGGCCGCTGCAACGGATCTTCGTAGGCGCGGTTCACGGCCTGACGGAAGCCAGCGGTATCCACCGGCGTGTCACCGAAGATCACCGCCGGTGTATTGGCCGGATCGTTTTCCGCAGTGGCCGCTTCTTCGGCTTCTTCAGCGTCTTCCGCTTCTGCGTCTTCATCGACGTTGGCCGTGGCGATCTGTCCGGCGTCCGGCGCGTCGGCGTCCTGTGCGTGCACGGGCGCCAACGGCAGCGCCAGGCACAGCAGCAGCACCAACGAAGTGGCGATGGGCAGCAAGCGTTCGCGCAGGCGGCGCAGGGCGATTTCCACGTCCCAGGCTTCCATCTGCGTGCGTCGGTTCAAGTACAGGCCGAAGCCGGCGCCCACGTAGAACGGCCCGATCAGCGCCGCCGCCAGCCAGCACAACAGGTTGAGGCCAAGCTTGGCCCAGGCAGGCGCCTCCACGCTGACCATCGCCCATGCCGCGCGCCAGGATTCGGGTAGCAGTTCCAAGGGGATGAAGATGAAGATGGTGGCGATCGCGCCCACCACCAGCACCAGCTCGAATGCCAGGCAGATCATCGCCAGCACCAGTGCAGGGCCCGCGGCGCCGGCAGCCACCGCTCGGCGGCGCGCGCCCCGCTGGGCGGGCGCATTGCCCTCCAGCAGATTGACCGGCAGGCACAGGCTGCGCAAACCGCTGAAACGGCGCCAGCCCAGGTAGCCCCAGAAGCCGCTGCCACCCCACTGCCGCTGTGCGCGCAGTGCAGCGCGCGCACCGACCCGTTCGCCGAAGATGCCGCGTGAGAGTACGTACAGCGGCGCGCGCTCGAACAACGGTTTGCACCACCACATCGCCAGCCAGGCCCAGCCGAAGGCATCCAGCCACCAGGCCAGCGCATTGAACAGCACGAACAACGGCGCACTGGCCAGCAACCAGCTGCCCCACACACCGCGCGCATGGCGGCGGGCCAGCGCACTGCCCAGCTCCATCGCTTCCCAGCTGCTGCGCGCGCGCAGCACCACGTCCAGGTGGTCAATCCGCATGGCTGCCTCCGCGTCCACCGCGCCACAGCCACAGCAGCACGCCGGCCCACAGCACCCCGGCCACGCTGAACTTCACGGCAGCCGGGATTTCGGCGATGGAGGACCAGAACGCTTCCACGAACGCTGCCAGCAGCAACATGAAGGCCACGCCCAGGCACAGCCGCGCGCCGATGCGCCCCCCTTCGACCAGCGCATCCAGACGGCGCCGCCGCCCGGGCGCCAGCAGTTTCATGCCCAGCTGCAGGCCGGCACCGCCAGCGATCACGATGGCGGTCAGTTCGAACGCGCCGTGACCGACCACGAAGCGCCAGAACGGGCCACCATGGCCGATGTGCTGCAGATGGCCCGCCACCGAGCCGATGGTGATGCCGTTGAACAACAGCACCAGCAACGTGCCCAACCCCGCCAGCAGGCCGCTGGCGAAGGTGCGCAGGGCGATGCTGATGTTGTTCATGATGTAGTAGCCGAACATCATCCAGTCGGTGCCGCTGTCGCGGCCCAGGCGCTCGGCGGATGGATCGTACATGCGCTCCATCTCGGCGATCTGGCCGTTGTCCATCAGCAGGTGGATGCTGTCCGGGTATACCTGCACCAGCACGAAGCAGGCCAGCGCCGGCACGGCGAACATCGCCAGCGCGGCCCACATGCTGCGCGCCTGGCTGCGTACCAGCAGCGGGAAATCAGCGACCAGGAATTCCAGCGCGCGCCGCCAGCGGGTGGGTGGCGTGCGGTACAGCACGCCATGGCCGTGCTGCATCAGCTGCTGCAGGCGTTGCACCAGCTGCGGGCTGTAGCCGCGTTCGCGGGCCAGCGCCAGCTGCTGGCACAGCCGTCGGTAACGCTGCGGGAAGCTGACATCGCCGGCTTCTTCCGCGCCCGGCCTGCGCCGACGCCGACGCGAGGCACCGGCGCGATGCTGCAGCCACTGCTCTAGGTCATGCCATTCCTGTTGATGGCGGGCGACGAACTGCTCCTGCTTCATCGTCGACCCAGCAACCAGTTGGCCATCGCATACAGGCGCAGCACGCCGACCTGGCCGGACGCACTGGTCAACGGCTCGGCGATGCTGGCGAGTTCCTGCTGGCGCGCGGGTGACAGGCGCGGTGCGCGCTCGGCGAAGGCCATCACCGCCGCCTGTTCCTCCGGCCGCAGCGGTTGCGGCGGGGCCAGCACGCTGTCGATGGTGGTCGGCGGCGGCAGGTAATGCGGTGGCGAGTGCACCACCATCGTGCCGGCAACCAGATCGCCCAGGCGGCGGCCATGCGGATCGAACAGGCTGCTGATCAGGCCCAGCGCGTAGCCGAAGGGCAGCATGTCCACGGTGCGCAGCAGGTTGCGGGTGATCGAGGCCATCCAGCCTACCGGCGCGCCATCCTGTGCCAGTACCCGCAGGCCCAGCACGCGCTTGCCGAGGGTACGGCCCCACAGCGCTTCGCAGACGATGGGGTAGGCCCACATCAGCAGGAACATCAGTGCCATGTACAGGCCGCGGCCGAACTCATCGAGCAGGGCCAGCGGAATGGACAGCGCGGTCAGCGCGCCGAAGCGGACGGCCAGGTCGATCAGCCAGGCCAGCGCACGCGGCATCGGCCCGGCCGCAGGCAACTGCAGAGGCACGCCTTCCGGCGTTACCACCTCGCGGTAGGTATCGAGCATCGGCGCGGCCATCAGCGCGATGGCCGCCGAAGTGGGCGCTGGAGTCCTCTCCGGCGTGCAGCCACGGGCATGGGGGTCTCGACGGTTCCTGGTCGGGCCCAGACTTTAGCAGAGCCCGGCCATTGGCGAGGCGGCCTCAGCCCAGGTATTCGTCCTTCAGCCGCACGTAGTGGTCGGCCGAATAGTGCAGCGACTCGATCTCCTTGTCGCTGAGCGTGCGCGCCGGACGGGCAGGGTTGCCCACCCACAGTTCGCCTTCGCCCACTACCTTGCCGGGGCCGACCACTGCACCGGCACCGACGAAGCCATGGCGCTCGACCCGGGCACCGTCGAGGATGCACGCGCCCATGCCGATCAGGCTGTAATCGCCGATGCTGCAGGCGTGGATGATGCAGCCATGGCCGACGGTGACGCCTTCGCCGATCAGGGTCGGGTAGCCGGCCTTGTTGTACGGGCTGTGGTGGCTGACGTGGATGATGGTGCCGTCCTGCACATTGGTGCGTGCACCGATGCGCACGAAATTGACGTCGCCGCGAATGACCGTGCCCGGCCAGACCGACACGTCATCGGCCAGTTCGACATCACCGATGATGGTGCAGGCCGGATCGACATACACACGCTGGCCGAGTACCGGCATCTTGTCGCGGAAAGGGCGCAGCGGGGTCATCGGTGTCTCCGGCAGATCAGGGCAATCGTGATGATGATACGCGCTCTGCCGATGCCGACCCCGCGGGCACCTGCAGCGGCCGGGATGCTTCATGGATCCGTGTCGACCAAGGTCGACACCTACCAGAGCGGACCGCGAGTAGATCCACGCCATGCGTGGATGGCATTTGCCGATCCCGCGTTACGCCACGCGTCCGCGCCGCGCGCGTTCCAGGTGCACCAGCAGCAGCGAGATCGCCGCCGGGGTCATGCCGGGAATGCGTTGTGCCTGACCGATGGTCTGCGGGCGCACGCGTTCGAGCTTCTGCAGCGCTTCGGCCGACAGCCCGCGCACGATGGCGTAGTCGAAATCGCCGGCAATCGGGGTTGCTTCATGCCGCTGCTGGCGCTCGATCTCCTCGCGCTGGCGATCCAGGTAACCGGCGTACTTCACGCCGATCTCCACCTGTTCGGCCACCTTGCCATCGGCCACGGCCGGGCCGAGCGAGGGTACCCGCATCAGCTGCGCGTAATCCAGTTCCGGGCGCTTGATCAGGTCCAGCACATTGGTTTCGCGGCTGACCGCCACGCCCAGCGTTTCCTGCACTTCGCGGCCCAGCGCATTGGCCGGCGTCGCCCAAAGCGCGCCCAGGCGTGTGCGTTCTGCGGCCACTGCGGCTTGCTTGGTTTCGAAGGCACTCCAGCGACGATCATCGACCAGGCCCATGTCGCGGCCGGCCGGCGTCAGGCGCTGGTCGGCGTTGTCTTCGCGCAGCTGCAGGCGGTATTCGGCGCGGCTGGTGAACATGCGGTACGGCTCGTTGGTGCCGTGGGTGATCAGGTCATCCACCAGCACGCCCAGATACGCTTCGTCGCGGCGCGGGCACCAGCCCTCCAGGCCACGCACCTGGCGAGCGGCATTGAGGCCGGCCAGCAGGCCCTGCGCGGCAGCTTCTTCATAACCGGTGGTGCCGTTGATCTGGCCGGCGAAGAACAGGCCGTTGACCAGCTTGGTTTCCAGCGAGGCCTTCAGGCCGCGTGGATCGAAGAAGTCGTATTCGATGGCATAGCCGGGGCGGGTGATGTGCGCGTTGGCGAAACCACGGATGCTGCGCACCATCGCCAGCTGCACGTCGAACGGCAGCGAGGTGGAAATGCCGTTGGGATAGATCTCGACGATGCCCAAGCCTTCAGGCTCGACGAAGATCTGGTGGCTGGCCTTCTCGGCGAAGCGCACCACCTTGTCCTCGATGGAGGGGCAGTAGCGCGGGCCGATGCCTTCGATCTGGCCGCTGTACAACGGCGAGCGGTGCAGCGCGTCGCGGATGATCTGGTGGGTCTGCTCGCTGGTGTGGGTGATCCAGCAGCTGACCTGCTGCGGATGTTCATCCACCGAGCCGAGGAAGGACATCACCGGGCGCGGCGTGTCGCCGGGTTGCTCGTCCATCACGCTGTAGTCCAGCGAACGGCCGTCGATGCGCGGCGGCGTGCCGGTCTTCAGGCGGTCCACCTGGAACGGCCGCTCGCGCAGGCGCGCAGCCAGCGTGGTGGCCGGCGGATCGCCCATGCGGCCGGCAGCGTACTGGGTCGGGCCGACGTGGATCTTGCCGGCCAGGAAGGTGCCGGCGGTCAGCACCACGGCCTCGGCATCGAAACGCAGGCCGGTCTGGGTGATGACCCCGCGCACGTGGTCGCCCTCGATGACCAGGTCATCCACCGCCGCCTGGAACACGGTCAGGTTGGCCTGGCCCTCGACGATGGCGCGGATCGCCATGCGGTACAGGTTGCGGTCGGCCTGGCAGCGGGTGGCGCGCACGGCCGGGCCCTTGGAGGCGTTGAGGGTGCGCCACTGGATGCCGGCGCGGTCGGCGGCATGCGCCATCGCACCGCCGAGGGCGTCGATTTCCTTGACCAGATGGCCCTTGCCGATGCCACCGATGGCCGGGTTGCAGCTCATCGCCCCCACCGTTTCGATGTTGTGGGTCAGCAACAGGGTGCGCACGCCGGTACGGGCCGCAGCCAACGCGGCCTCGGTGCCGGCGTGGCCACCGCCGATGACGATGACGTCGTAACGATGGAAGGAATCGATCATGGGGGCTGTTCAGCAAGGGGCAGGCGCAGCCGGAGACGGCGCCGGGGTGGCGATTTTAGCGCCAATCGGGGGCAGGGACGCTGGCGCCGGCCGGCCGGCGTCGAAATCAACCCTAAAGTTGGCAGGATTTTTGCAGATAACCCAATAGCACCCACCGTGGCTGGCGCCGCAGGCGCTGGTGACCGGAATTGGAACAGGGGCCGGTACAGGCGCACGGTGGGGAAGCAGAGGGGCCGGCAGTCGGGGGACTGTCCGGCCCTGTTTTTTTTGGGAGGCTGGGAACGCGTCATCCACGCATGGCGTGGATCTACTGCCCGCGTGCGCCCTGGTGTCCCGAACAACAAACGGCCCCGCAGTGCGGGGCCGTTCGTCTTTAAAGGTGCCGACATCCGACAGGGCCGGAACAGGGGGGATCCAGATGTTCCTGTCGGATATCGACGCAGAGCTGTTTGGGACGGGCCCTTAACGCTTTTGTCACTTTGTGACGCTGGCCGTCACCACCTGCGTAGATTGAGGCTTGGACCGTGTGAAATGCAAGATGGAACAAGCGTCAACTGTGCGCTATCTCTCACGATCCATGGCACGCCAGGGGGAACTGTTCATCCTCGGCGCACGCGGAGCCGGAGCCGGACGGGCCTGCGGCGGCGGCGAGGGGCGCTCGACCCGCTGTGCAGGCTGCGGCGGTCGACGCATCGAATCCATGTTGCGCCAGGGCGAGCCGCCATTGTTCTGGCGCGGCGGCGGTGGCGGGCGGTTTTCGCCGCCATTGCCGGGACGCGGTGGCGGGCGGTGGTTGTGGTGCGGCGGGCGGTAGATCGGCCGCTGGTAGTACGGGCCGCCGTAGCCGTAATAGCCGCCGCCACCGTAATACGGGTAGCCGTAGTCGGCCGGGTAGCCATAGGGGTAGCGGTATTCCACCGACGGCGCACCGTGGTAGTAACCGCCGCCGCGGCCACCGACATAGTCATAGGTGGTGCAACCGGTCAGGGCCAGCAACAGGCCACCGGCAAGCATCAGGCGCGTTTTCATGATGGGTCCCCCCAGAGGACGGGTATGCAGGCAGCTTCAGCCGCCGGCGTTGAATCAGCCCTTAATTCCGCCGCCCAGGATGAATGGCGGTGTAGGACTGCATGCTGGCATGACCGATGGCGCCCTCGCCAGCGCGGAGCCATACGTTAATCTTGCGTCATGAGCGATTCACTGTTGCCCCGCGCTGATGACGTCCTCGCCGCCGCCGCGCGGATCGCGCCCCATGCCAGCGTGACTCCGGTGCTGCGCTCGCGCACGCTGGACGCACTGGCCGGTGCGCAACTGGCGTTCAAGGCCGAGCACCTGCAGCGCGGCGGCGCGTTCAAGTTCCGCGGTGCGTGCAATGCGGTGTGGTCGCTGGATGCCGATCACGCCGGTGCCGGTGTGGTGACCCATTCCTCCGGCAATCACGGTGCCGCCTTGGCGCTGGCTGCCCGCACACGGGGCATTCCCTGCCATGTGGTGGTGCCCGAAGGGGCCGTGGCCGCCAAGCTGGCCAATATTGCCCGGCATGGCGCCACCCTCTGGCGCTGCCCGGCCACCATCGCCGACCGCGAGGCCACCTGCGCCAGGGTGCAGGCCGATACCGGCGCCACCCTGGTCCATCCCTACACGAATCCCGCGGTGATGGCCGGGCAGGGTACGGCCGCGCTGGAGCTGCTGCACAGCGAGGGGCCGTTCGACGTGCTGGTGGTGCCGGTGGGCGGCGGTGGCCTGGCCAGTGGCACCGCGTTGGCCCTGCAGCACGCCAGCCCAGGCACGCGCCTGGTGCTGGCCGAGCCGGCCGGTGCCGACGACACCGCCCGTTCGCTGGCGACCGGCACGCGCCAGGAGGCATTTACCCCGGACACGATCTGCGACGGACTGCGCACGCTGATCGGCGCACCCAACTTCGCGCTGCTGCAGTCTGCGGGCGCGGAGGTCATCGTGGTTGACGATGCCGCCACCGTGGCGGCGATGCGCCTGCTGTGGGACGTGCTCAAACAGGTGGTCGAGCCGTCCTCGGCGATCGTGCTGGCGGCAGTGCTTGCCCAGCCCGCGCGCTTTGCCGGCCTGCGCGTGGGACTGGTGCTGTCCGGCGGCAATGTCGATCTGCCTGCCCTGCGTTGGGGAGCACCATGAGCCGAGGCCGCCGTGGTGAACGTACCGGCCTGCTCGGTTGGTTGTGGCGGTTGTTCATACTGCTGGTGATCTGGCTGCTGGGCGTGACCGCCTGGATCGTCTGGGTCGGCGAACGCGACCAGGCGGCCAAGGCGGACGCGATCATCGTGCTGGGCGCGGCCGCCTACGATGCCAAGCCCTCGCCGGTGTTTGAAGAGCGCATCCGCCACGGCCTGGATCTGTACGACGCCGGCTACGCGCCACTGCTGATCTTTACCGGTGGCTATGGCGGCACCGGCGCGCGCTTCTCCGAATCGCAGGTGGCCCGCCGCTATGCGCTCAAGCACGGCATTCCCGATGAGGCGATCCTCATCGAGACCGCCTCGCGCAATACGGTGCAGAACCTGGTCGAGGCCAAGCGGCTGATGGACCAGCGCAAGCTGCATTCGGTGATCATCGTCAGCGACCCGCTGCACATGGCGCGCGCGCTGCGCCTGAGCAAGGCACTGGGCATCCAGGCGTTGGCGTCGTCCACGCCGAGCACGCGCTTCCGCAGCTTCCATACCAGCTGGCGCTTCCTGGTGCAGGAGATCTACTTCTTCCACCGCGACCTGGTGCGGCCGCCGCTGAGCTCACCGGCCAATACCTGAGCGCAGGCGCGCAATGGGGCCGGCCGGGACCTGCTGTTGGTAGTTGCCGACCTTGGTCGGCACGGGAAGCACAGCGCCGACCAAGGTCGGCATCTACCAGTGCAGATTCCGTGCATGAATCGGTAGTCGCCGACCTTGGTCGGCGCATGACCTGCGGCCGCTCGATCAGGTCTGCTTGCGCCGGATCGGGATCGCCGACACCGGTACCGAGGCTACGTCGTGGCCACCTTCGCGGATCGGTGCGCCCGGATCCGGCGCCCAGGCATGGGCGTAGATCACTTCCCAGCTGCTGGGCAGCTTGCCATCGCCACGGCGCATCGGTTCGTACGCCGCCGCGGCCGCCGCGAACCGACCCCGCCCGGTCAACGTATGGCGGCGATCGACCCGTGCGTTGGTCGCGCCCATCGCACGCAGCTCGCGCATCAACGAGGGCAGATCGTCGTAGGTCAAGGTGAACAGGTCGCGGTCGAGTACCGGATCGCGGAAGCCGGCCATCATCAGCGCATCGCCGAACTGGGCGATCTGCGCGAAGCGGCTGACATGCGGCCGGTCATCGGCGGCGGCGAAGGCTTCATTGAGTTCGACCAGCGTTTCCGGCCCGAAGGTTGAACACAGCAGCAGCCCACCGGGCTTGAGCACGCGGCGGAAACCGGCGAACACCGCCGGCAGGTCGTCCACCCACTGCAGGCACAGGTTGCTGAAGATCACGTCCACGCTGTTGTCAGCCAACGGCAGCGCGGTGGCATCAGCGGCCAGGCGCTGGAACGGCTTCCACCAGCCAGCCTGGCGCTTGGCCTGGTCCAGCATCGGCAGCGCCACGTCCAGCGCGATCACCTGCGCCTTCGGCCAGCGCTTCTTCATCAGCGCGCTGGCATGGCCGGTGCCGGCGCCGATATCCAGCACCACCTCCGGCTTGCGCGCCTCCAGGTAGTCCAGCGATTCCAGCAGCCGCGACTGCACCTCGCGCTGCAGGGCGGCGGCAGCGTCGTAGCTGGTGGCGGCGCGGGCGAAGGCGCGGCGGACATGGCGGGCATCGAAGTGGGACGGCATTGCGGAAGTCTCTTAGAACGTACCGGGGTAGGCGCCGCCGTCGATCAGCAGGTTCTGTCCGGTGAGGTAACCCGCCTGTGCACTGCACAGGAAGGCGCAGGTGGCGCCGAATTCGTCCGGCGTACCGAAGCGGCCGGCGGGAATCTGCTGGCGGCGGCGTTCGGCCACAGCCTGCGCATCACCATCCTGCCCTGCGGCGTGAGCGAAGTTGGCGCGCAGGCGGTCGGTATCGAACTGGCCGGGCAGCAGATTGTTGATCGTGACGTTGTGGGCGACAGTGCGCCGCGCCAACCCGGCGACGAAGCCGGTCAGGCCGCTGCGCGCGCCGTTGGACAACGCAAGCGTGTCAATGGGAGCCTTCACCGAAGACGAGGTGATGTTGACGATGCGGCCGAAGCCACGTTCGATCATCGCGTCGACGGTGGCGCGGATCAGCGCGATCGGCGCCAGCATGTTGGCGTCCAGCGCGGCGATCCAGTCGTCGCGCTCAAATGTGCGGAAGTCGCCGGGCGGCGGACCGCCGGCGTTGGTCACCAGGATGTCGACCTGCGGGCAGGCGGCCAGCGCGTGGGCGCGGCCCGCCTCGGTGGTGACGTCGGCACCAGTCGCGCGTACTTCAGCGGCACCGGGCAGCGTGCGCAGTTCTTCAGCCGCAGCCTGCAGCGCAGCATCACCGCGGGCGACGATGACAACGTTCACGCCTTCGCGCACCAGCGCACGTGCGCAGCCCAGGCCAAGCCCCTTGCTGGCGCCGCAGACCAGTGCCCAGCGGCCGGAAATGCCCAGATCCATGCGTCAGTCCTGCAGAAGCGTCGGGAGGCTCATTGTCCGCCATCGGCCGGTGACAGGCCGGCAACGAAGTGTTGCAGGGCGGCTGCCACTTCATCGGCATGGCCGAGGAAGGGGGCGTGGCCGCCATGGGCGACGGTCAGCGACTGCCCGCCCGGCGCCAGCGCGGCAGCGGCCTGCATCGCGGCCGGCGAGACCAGACGGTCGCGCTGGCCGGCAATCCACAGGCTGGGCTTGCCCAGTGCGGGCAAGGCGCCGCGCAGGTCGGTGTTCTCCAGCAGCTGCAGGCCCTCGCACAATGCGCGTTCGGTAGGCGCGCCGCGTTCGACCAGGCGCTGGCGCAGGGTACGCAGTTCCTCGCGGGCATGCGCCGAACCCATCACGTCCAGTGCCAGGAAACGTTCCAGGGTGCCACTGAAGTCCTGCGCCAGGTCACGACCGAACTGCTCGAATACCGATGGCTCCACAGCGTGCGGCCAGTCATCACCGCGCACGAAGCGCGGCGTGGCGGCGATCATCGCCAGACCACGTACCTTTGGCAGCGTGGCCGCCGCGTGCAGCGCGAACAGACCGCCCAGTGACCAACCGCACCACACCGCCGGCGGCGTGGCCGCGGCAATGGCGTTGACCACGAACGGCAGACGCAGCGGCGTGCTGTCGTCCCGGCTGTGGCCATGGCCGGGCAGGTCGACCAGGTGCAGCGTGAACCGATCGGCCAGACGCTGCACCAGTGGCGCAAACACGCCGCCCTGCAGGGCCCACCCGTGGATCAGTACCAGGTCCGGCCCATGGCCGGTCACTTCGATATGCATGGAGAACTACACGATCACTCAGGCCAGCGCCGGCAACGACGGTGGCAGTACTTCGCGCGCGGCAAAGGCCACGCGGTCGCGTGCAACGGCGATGGCTTCGACCAGGCCGCGTACCTGCTCGGTGGTGTGCAGCGCGGACAAGGTGACGCGCAGGCGCGCCTTGCCCTCCGGCACGGTCGGTGGGCGGATCGCGCCGACCAGCCAGCCGGCCTGTTCCAGCGCCTGCGACATCGCCACGGCGGTGTGGTCGTCGCCACACAACAGCGGCTGGATCGGCGTTTCCGATGCCATCAGATCCAGCCCGTGACGTCGCGCTTCGCCGCGGAACAGTGCAATCAGATCGGCCAGCTTCGCGCGCCGCCAATGATCGCGTCGGGCCAGCCGCACCGCTTCCAGCGCAGACGCTGCCAACGCCGGCGCCATGGCAGTGGTGTAGATGTAGGGGCGTGCGGTTTCCGCCAGATGCTCTATCAGGTCGTCGCGGCCGAGCACCAGCGCGCCGGAACCGCCAAGCGCCTTGCCCAGGGTGACCAGCTGCAGCGGCACATCGTCCACGCCCAGGCCGGCGGTGGCGACCGCGCCACGACCATCGCCGAGCACGCCCACGCCATGCGCATCGTCCACGTAGAACAACGCCTGCTGCAGGCGCGCGACCAGCGACAGCGCACGCAGCGGCGCGATATCGCCATCCATGCTGAAGACACCGTCGGTGGCCAGCATCGCTGCGCCATCGGGCGCATGCTTGAGCTGGCGCATCGCACCTTCCGCGTCCAGGTGCGGGTAGCGGCGCAGGCGCGCGCCAGCCAGCCGGGTGGCATCGAGCAGACTGGCGTGGTTGAGCTTGTCCTGCACGCAGACATCGTTCTCTTCGCTCAGCAGCGCCTGCTGCACGGCCAGGTTGGCGATGAAGCCACTGCCGAACAGCAAGGCACGCGGGTAACCGAGCCACTCGGCCACTTCGCGTTCCAATGCGTCGTGCAGCGCGTGGTGGCCGCAGACCAGGTGCGAAGCACCGGCACCGGCACCTTCGCGCGCGGCGGCGTCCTGCAGTGCGTTGACCACGCTGAACTGCTGGGCCAGGCCCAGGTAATCGTTGCTGCAGAAGCCGGTCAGCCAGCGCCCATCGACTTCCAGGCGCACACCATCGCGACGGGTGACCGTGCGCCGCGGGCGGCGACGGCCTTGTGCATCGCGCAGCGCGCGCTGGGCTTGGAGGCGGGCGGTCAGGTCGGGGCGTGCCATGGCGGCTGGATGCGGCGACGGGGCGGCTAGGGTAGCGCGTTGCCGCGACGCCTGCTTGGCCGCCGGCTCAGGCCGCGTGGGCGCAGCCGCAGCCGGGGGCATCGGCGCTGATATCGGCATGCACGGTGCCGCCATGGTCGTGACCGTCGGCGTCTACCTGCACCGCCATCGGCTGCAGGCCCAGGCGTGCGAACAGGGCCATGTCGCGCTCGCTTTCCGGGTTGCCGGTGGTCAGCAGCTTGTCGCCATGGAAGATGGAGTTGGCGCCGGCCAGGAAGCACAGCGCCTGCAGCTCATCACTCATCGCCTCGCGGCCGGCCGACAGCCGCACCATCGAACGCGGCATGGCGATGCGGGCCACGGCGATCATGCGCACGAACTCGAACGGGTCCAGCTCGGCACTGCCATGCAGCGGCGTGCCGGCCACCTGCACCAGTTTGTTGATCGGCACCGAATCGGGATGCGCCGGCAAGGTGGCCAGCGCCAGCAGCAGGCCGACGCGTTGCGCGCGCGTTTCGCCCATGCCGACGATGCCGCCGCAGCAGGTCTTCAGCCCCGCATCGCGCACATGGCCCAGCGTATCCAGGCGATCCTGGTACTGCCGGGTGTGGATGATCGACTCGTAGTAGTCCGGCGCGGTATCGAGGTTGTGGTTGTAGTAGTCCAGGCCGGCGTCCTTCAACGCGCGCGCCTGCTCGCCACTGAGCATGCCCAGCGTGGCGCAGGTTTCCAGGCCCAGCGCTTTCACCCCGGCGATCATCGCTGCCACCTTGGGGATGTCGCGGTCCTTCGGCGAACGCCAGGCCGCACCCATGCAGAAACGTGAGGCACCGGCCGATTTGGCTTGGCGGGCCTTGGCCAGCACCGCATCGGTGTCCATCAGTTTCTGTGCGTTGACCCCGGTGCTGTAGCGCTGCGCCTGCGGGCAGTACGCGCAGTCTTCCGGGCAGCCACCGGTCTTCACCGACAGCAGCGTGGATACCTGCACCTGGGCCGGGTCGAAGTGCTCGCGGTGGACGGCGGCGGCGCGGAACAGCAGTTCCGGGAAGGGCAGGTCGAACAGCGCCTGCAGTTCGTCGTGGTGCCAGTCGTGGCGGATGGCGGTTGCCATGGCGGGACCTTGGAAGGGCTGGAGCGAGGGCGCAGTCTGGGTGGGGTTGGGAACGCTGTCAACTATCTCTATAAAATAATGGTTTACAGGGCGTCGTCGCCAGGTTCAGTTGCAGCGGTGCTAAGTTCGCCGCTACGTATGAAACGTGAGAATCGGCATGGACACGCACAAGAACGCCGCAACCCGTCGCAACGCTGTGCTGTGCAGCCTGGCTGATCTGCCCGATGGAGGTTTGCGCGTGGTAATGGATGACCTACGGAAATCGAACACCGCCGGTATGTGGCAGCACCGCACGTTCGTTACGTTCAAGGACTATCCACCAGGCATGCTTGCCGACCCCGTAGGCCTGTCCGAAGCGGAGTTGGCAGACTTTGGCTTCGTCGTGCTGGTCCGCCTGCTGGCTGTAAATGGCCGGCTGGCTGACACTGACGACGCGCCGGACAGCGATGCGCACCTCACCAACGAACAGCGGCACCGCATCGCAGCGCTGACCGACGAGGATGTCGCGCGGATCGATCAGCAGCTGCTTTCCCTCTGTGACGGTCAGTTCCGCAAAGTCGCCTATATCGTAGGCATGGCGATGTCGTTGGAACCCGAACGTCCGCCGGGAATTCCATATGTGTTCTACGCAGGGCGTGTGCGTAAGCTGGTCGAGCGTGGCGCGCTGCAGGCTGCCGGCGACCTGTCGCGCATGCGCTGCAGCGAAGTGCGCCGGGTCAGCTCTGCTTGAAGACGGTTCTCTGCCCGATCGCGCTGGACTTTCGAACGTCGGACCGGCCCAGCCCGGGAATCAGGAAATCGGCAGGGCTGCGGCCATGCTTGGTCTTCTCGGCAAGCCAGCGCGGCATCCGGCCACGTCCCGACCACGTGTTGCGCTTGTTGTCCGGGTCGCGGTACTTGGCCGCCACCTTGCCCACCTTGCGCCGTGTGGCAGGTTTGCGGACCGGTGCAGCGGCCTCGGCGGGCGCGGCCCCGATCAGCTCTTCAATCGTGTAGCCGCACTGCGCGGCGAAGGCGATCAGCTTGCGACGGACGACGGCCATGGGGCGGCGGCTGGCGACCAGCGCCCTCCGCTGCTCGGCAGCAGTCACAAGGGCGTTCAGTTCCCGCAGGCTCAGGTGTTCAACGTCGATTGTCATGCCGCGAAGGGTCCGGACATCCCGGCAGCCTGTCAAGCAGCGGACGGTTCACCCAACCCGCCCCAACGAGGCCATTGCCGACCGGAATGGCCGGGCGCGGGGCGCGCCCTTCGCTTACGCGCGTATGCTGGCTTCGCCGATGGGCAGCCTGCGCTTGCAGGGTGATGCTGT
Source organism: Stenotrophomonas indicatrix (assembly GCA_041545745.1). Taxonomy (NCBI): domain Bacteria; kingdom Pseudomonadati; phylum Pseudomonadota; class Gammaproteobacteria; order Lysobacterales; family Lysobacteraceae; genus Stenotrophomonas; species Stenotrophomonas indicatrix. The sequence goes on along the minus strand of CP168152.1, from coordinate 4,398,426 downwards.
GGCATGCGCTTCACACTGCCTCCTGTCCTTGGCGAGTCATTGCAGATCGCCTTTCGCCTGCTGCTGCCCCTGCGCTGCCTGGTCTGCAGCGAGCCCGGCCATGACACCCTCGACCTCTGCGTCGCCTGTCTCGCCGAGCTGCCGTGGGCGGGCCGCGCCTGCCTTCGCTGCGCGCTGCCGCTGCCCGATGACGCCCTGCCCATCTGCGGGACCTGCCGCGACGAGCCGCCGCCGCAGACCGCTACCCACGCCAGCCTGTTGTACCTGCCGCCGATCGATCAGCTGCTGGTCCGCTACAAATTCCACCAGGATCTGGCTGCTGGGCGCCTGCTTGCACAATTGATGCTGCGCAACCCGCCGCCGTGGTCGTGCGCGCCACTGGTACCCGCGCCACTGCACCGGAAGCGGCTGCGTCAGCGTGGTTACGATCAGGCTGCCGAGCTGTGTCGTCTGCTGCAGTTGCCGACGTGGCGCGGGTTGTATCGTCGTCGCCACACCGCGCCGCAGTCCGAACGCAGCGCCGAGCACCGCCGCGACAATCTGTTCGATGCCTTCGATGTGCGCGGCGCTGTACCGGCTCGACTGACCATCGTGGACGACGTGATGACCACTGGCAGTACCGTGCTGGAGATTGCAGAGACGCTGCGCCTGGTGGGGGCTGAAGATGTGCGGGCGTGGGTCTGCGCCCGCGTGCCGTGATCGCCCCTTTCATCCGCAAGGGCTAGGATGACCACGAACCCGGATCGAAGGAGTGGTCATGAATTCCCCCTTGTCTCCCCTGTTGTCGGCCGTTGGACGCAGCTGGTGGATCCTGTTGCTGTACGGTCTGGTCGCACTGGGCTTCGGCATCATCGCGATTGGCTGGCCGATGTCGGCGGCCATCGCACTGGCGTGGACGCTGGGTGTGATGGCGATCGTGGAGGGCATCATCAGCCTGCTGGCGCTGATCACCGGTGGCAGCGGCGCCTCGCGCGGCTGGCTGCTGCTGTACGTGGTCGCCTCGCTGGGCTTCGGCGTCCTGGCCGTTATCAATCCGCTGGCCACTGCCAGCGTACTGGTGCTGTTCCTGGCGGCATGGCTGCTGGTGGCTGGCATCTACCGCATCGTCTTCGCCATACGCGTACGCAAGCAGATCCAGGGAGAGTGGCTGCTGATCCTCAGCGGCGTGCTGGCCATCGTGCTGGGCCTGCTGTTCGCGGCCAATCCGTATGCCGGCGTGGCGGTGACCACGCTGTGGATCGGTATCGGCAGCCTGCTTTACGGCGTGCTGCAGGTGCTGGTGGCGTTCAAGCTGCGGAAGCTGCGCTGATGTGGGGTTGGAGCAGATGGCCGCTGCTCGGTGCCGGTCTCGCGGCGTTGCTGCTGGTGGGCTGCAACCGGGTGCCTCCGCCGGAGACGCAGCATCCGCCGCGGCAGGGTGTGCAGGTGCAGATGCGCGTGGTCGATCCCGACGGCCGCGCTACCCTGCAGTGGCAAGGGCGCAGCATCGCCGTGAAAGCGCCGCCGATGCTCACCAGTGCCGATATCCTCGACGTGCGAGCGGAGCTGGACGCCGCCCACCAGCCCGTGCTCGAACTGACGTTTCGCAAGGAGTCCGCCGGCCGGTTGCTGCACGCGACCGAGGCCCTGGTGGGCAAGCAGGTCGCCCTGACCGTCGATGACCACGTGCTGTCCGTGGCCACCATAGCGGGTCCTTTTGGCGAGTCCATGCAGGTAGCCGGCACGAACATGAGTGTGGCCGAAGTGCACGACATGGCGCGCTACATCGTGCACGGCGGCCCTGCGCCGCCACAGCAGCGCTGAATCAGCGCTGCTTTCCTGCAAACCCGGCTTCGATCTCTTCCAGAGAGCGCCCCTTGGTTTCCGGCAGCCACAACGCGGCCACCAGGAAGAACACGAACGTGCAGCCCGCCCAGAACAGGAACATGCTGGCGTAGCCGTAGTGTCCCACCGTCGGCAGGAAGATGGCGGCAATGGTGGTGGACACGAACTGGTTGATCAGCAGCGCGATGCTCATGCCGTTGGAGCGGATGCGGTTGGGCATCAGCTCGGACAGCGCCAGCCACACGCATACGCCGGGGCCGACGGCGAAGAACGCCACGAACACCAGGATGCAGGCGGCGACGGCCCAGCCATGCGCGGGTGGCGGGATCGGGCCGATGCGGGCTTGCTCGATGCGCAGTGGTGCCTGCGCGGCGCTGGCCGGGTCGGCGAACGGATTGAGGTGCATCGTGCGGAAGAACGCGCCGATGACGCTGTCCGGCTGCACGGTACCGGCGCGTTCGATGCGCAGCTCGCGGTCGGTCAGGTTGTCGCTGCGCAGCGCGCGTACGTTGGTGAAGTCGCCATAGGCGTAGGACACGGTCAGCTGCAGCGGCCGGCCCTCGCGGTCGACGCCACCGGCAAGACGCTGCCACTGCGCGTCATCCAGTACCAGTTGCAAGCCATCGCCACTCACTGCGGCCTGCAGGTGCGGCTGCACGTCGGCGCGGCCCCGTTCGGCCTGGAAGAACAGCGTTGCTGCGGCCAGCAGGGCCACGCAGATGCCACCGCTGCCCAGCATCAGCAAGAACTTGCGGCCCTTGCGGTCGACCAGCAGCAGCGCGACCACGGTCATCACCGCGTTGAGCAGTTTGATCGCCACGTCGGCGCCGTTGGCCACCGAGCCGGACAGGCCTGCCTGGTTGAGGATGTTCACCGCATAGGCCAGCACCGAGTTGATGCCGGTGGCCTGGGTGCAGGCCAGCACCACGCAGGCCAACACGAACGGCACCACGTAGCGGCGGCTGAGCAGCGGGTCACGCTTGCCGCTGCTGCCACTCGATTCTGGAGCCTGGATCTGCGCCAGGGTGGGCTCGACGTCGGCAGCGGGCAGCACGCGCTGCAGGCTGCGGCGTGCATCATCGATGCGGCCACGACGCACCAGCCAGCGCGGTGATTCGGACAGCCAGAAGATGCCGGCGCAGAACAGCAGGCCCGGTGCCAGGCAGGTCCAGAAGATGGTGCGCCAGGCGTGGTCCTTCACCGTGAACAGCTCCTGCGCCTGCTGTGTGACCGGCAGCGAGCGCACCGCTTCTGCGGCGGCGTCCACGGCGTGAGCGTGGTACAGCCCGATCAACGCGGCCAGCACCAGGCCGACGGTCAGCAGCAGCTGGAACATCGCCGCGCCCCGGCCACGTCGTTCCGGGCTGAGCACTTCGGCCAGGTACAGGGGAATGACCACGCCGATCAGGCCACCGCTGACACCCTGCAGCAGGCGCCCCAGCAGCAGCGGGGTGTAACCCGAGGCCAGCGCCATGATCGGGATGCTGGCGGTGAACAGCACGCCGGCCAGCAGCATCGCGCCACGGCGGCCGATGAGGTCGGCGATCATGCCGGCGAACAGTGAGGACAGCACGCTGCCCAGCAACACCGCGGCGACGACGAAGCCGAGCTGCTGGCTGCTGAGCTGCCAGGCGTGGCTGGCGGTGGCTTCAAGATAGGGCAGGGCGCCGGCGATGATGCCGATGTCGATGCCGTACAGCAGGCCACCGAGGCCGCCGATGAACAGCAGATAGCGCACGGGCCAGCGCGGGGCGGTGGAAGCGGGTACGGCAGGTGCAGTGGCTGCGGTCATCGGCTCGTTCCTGGACTAACGGGAGGGTGCGTGGCTGATGCAATGCGCTTGCGCGCCTTAGGTGCGGCGTCCGGGCCGCATGGCGTGTGTCAATCCAGATCGATCAATCGACCGCCCACCACCACTTTCTGCAGGCGCAGTTCCGCATCCAGCACCACCAGATCGGCGCGGGCGTCGGGCGCAATGCGGCCGCGATCGCTCAAGCCCAGGTAATCGGCCGGGAAGGTGGACACGCGCTGCGACGCGTCAGCCAGGTCCAATCCCACCCGCACCAGATTGCGCAGCGCCTGGTCCATGGTCAGCGCACTGCCGGCCAGCGAGCCGGTGGCCAGGCGTACGCAGCCGCCGCACTTGTGCACGCGCTGTTCGCCCAGCGCGTACCCGCCATCGGGCATGCCGGTGGCGGCGGTTGCGTCGGTCACCGCATACAGGCGCGGAATCGCGCGCGCGGCCAGGCGGATCACACCGGGATGGATGTGCTGCAGGTCGGGAATGATCTCGGCGTACTGCGCGTGCGCCAAGGCGGCCGCGGCGATGCCAGGCCGGTAGTGGTCGACGCCGGTCATGCCGTTGAACAGATGGGTGAAACCGGAAGCGCCGGCCTGCAATGCGGCCACGCCTTCCTCGTAGGTGCCGGCGCTATGGCCGAGCTGCACGCGGATGCCGAGCGCGGACAGCGCGGGGATCAGCGCGGTGTGCTCGCCGATCTCCGGCGCCAGCGTCATCACCCGGATCGGTGCCAGCGCGTGCAACTGCTGCACCAGCGCCAACGTCGCCTCGATCGTGCGGTTAGGCTGCGCGCCCAGCCGCTGCGGGCTGATGAAGGGGCCTTCCAGGTGCACGCCGGCGATGCAGGCGGCATCGGCATCCGGCGCCGCCATCGTTGTCGCAACGCCCTGCAGCGCGTATTCGATCTCGTCCAGGCCGGCGGTCATGGTGGTCGCCAGCAGCGTGGTGGTGCCGAAGCGCGCATGGGTGCGTGCGATGGTGCGGGCCACGTCGCCGCCCTGCATCAGGTCCACACCGGCCGCGCCATGCACGTGCAGGTCGATGAAGCCGGGCAGGATTACCGGCAGCTGCGGGTCATCGCCGCCGCTGTGGTCGTCCACCTGCAGCTGGCGCACGTGCGAATCGAACTGGACCTGCCCGCGACGCCAGCCCAAGGGGGTGAGGATGCGGCCGTGCAGCGAGCGGATATCGGTCATGCGGGGGGCTCGGCGATGATCACTTCGATGCCCAGCCGCTGCAGCCCCTCGCGGGTCGCCTCGTCGATGCCGGCGTCGGTGATGATGGCGTGGATCTGATCGAGGCGAGCGATGCGGTGCAGGCTGACGCGTCCGAACTTGGAGGCGTCGGTGAGCACCACGATGCGTCGCGCACGTTCGACCATGCGGTGGTTGAGGCGGGCTTCGGCTTCGTCGTGGGTGGTCAGGCCGAACTGCAGGTCCAGGCCATCCACGCCCAGAAACAGCGTGTCGAAGCTGTAGGAGTTGAGGCTGGCTTCGGCCTGGCTGCCCTGCAGCGACAGCGATTGCTGGCGCAGCAGGCCGCCGGTCAGCAGCACGGTGATGCCGGCGGCGTTGGCCAGTTCCCAGGCGATGTTCAGGCCGTTGGTCATCACCGTCACATCGCGATGTCCGCGCAGGTGGCGGGCCAGTGTCATCGTGGTGGAGCCGGAGTCGATGATGATGTTGTCACCGGCCTGCACCAGGCGTGCGGCGGCGGCGCCGATGGACTCCTTCAGCGGCAGGTTAAGCGCATCCTTTTCATGGATGTCCTGTTCCTGCGGCGGCGTACGCACCAGGGTGGCACCACCGTGGGTACGCGTGGCCAGCCCCTGCGCTTCGAAGTGGGTCAGGTCGGTACGGATGGTCACCGCCGACACGCCGAAGCGCTCGACAAGATCGGCCACCTGCACCGAGCCGTGCTCGATCAGCAACTGCAGGATCTGTTGCCGGCGGGAGCGGGTGTTGCGCATGGCCATTCTCGGTTTCGCGGGGAAAGGTAGAGATTAGCCGTTCGCAAGACCGGCGGCAGCCGAACTTTCGTTGTGCTTGCGGAATCCAGCCTGGTTGGCGCTGCAGGCGCGGGCGTATTCGCCCAGGCACAGGCCGATGCGATGCTGCACCAGGGCGGTAGGCGTATTGGCCAAGGTGCCCTCGCGCACGGCGCGGTACTGCTCCGGCAGATACTGGCTGAGCAGCACCAGCGGCGGCGCGTTCTGTTCCAGGTTGGCGAACAGGGTCTGCACGGCCTGCAGCAGCGCCGGCTCGCCCCAGTAGTAGCGGCAGCGGTCGCTGAAGGAATAGCTGCGCAGCAGGCGCAGGCTCGCCTCGTCGCCCTGGTAGTAGGACTGCCAGGACTTCGGCTGCGCCACCATCACCTCGTCCAGCACCTGCGGAAGACGCGAGCACTGCGCGGCCGGCAGCAGCTCGGCTTCGATGGCAGCGAGTGCGAACAGCGCTTCGCGGTAAGCGAAGGTGGCCGCAGGGCCGACCTTGAGGATGGCGAAATGGTCGCGCACCAGGGCATGCAGGCCACTTTCGCGCTGGTAGTCGGTGGAATGCGCTTCGAACACGATGCGCGGCTGCTGTTCGAGGAAGTCGGCCAGCTCGCTGGCGGCGGCTGCGTCGTACTCGTGCACGCTGCTGTGGTCGAAGTCCACGCCCGGCTGCACCACCATGGCCAGCACACGCTGCCATGCATCGCGCAGCTGCGGGGTATCGAAGGCTTGCTGGTGGATGGCCAGGGTCTGTGCGGCGGCGGCCGGAGTGGTCACCTGCAGGCCACCGGCCAGCGAGGCTTCACCACCGGGAATCGGCACTTCGGTACCGATCACATAGACCGGCGGCGGCAGGCCGTGTTCGGCGGCGGCGCGCTCGGCGATTTCGGCCAGTTCGGCCGAACGTGCAGCAACGATGGCATCGGGCAGTGGCACCGGGTCATCGGCGCAGGACATGCTGCAGTCAAGATGGATCTTGTGGAAACCAGCGGCGACGTAGGCCTCGATCAGCACGCGCGCATGGGTCATCGCTTCGGCAGCCGGGCGCTTCTGCCAAGCGTTCGGGCCAAGGTGGTCACCGCCGAGGATCAAGCACTCGCGCGGGAAGCCTTCTTCATCGGCCAAGGTGCCGACGTAGTCGCGGTACTGCGGCGGGGTCATGCCGGTGTAGCCGCCGAACTGGTCGACCTGGTTGGAGGTGGCTTCGATCAGCAGCACGGTATCGTGCGCCAACGCCACGTGCATGGCCGCACGCAGCACCTGCTCGTTGCTGCAGCAGACGCTGTACAGGCCGACGTTGGCACCAGCGCGGTGGGAGGCAAGCAGGGTCTGCAACGGGGACATGGTCAAGCTCCGGTCAATCAGGAAAACGAGGGTTGGCAGGCCAGCAGCGCGGCACCGCGTGCACCACCGGCATCACCGAAGCGCGGCGGCACGATGGGCGGCACCTGCACGCCGTTGAACAGATGCGCGGCGATGGCCGCAGGCAGCAGCTGGTACAGCGGTGCGTACTGGGACAGGCCGCCGCCGAGCACGATCACGTGCGGGTCCAGGGCCAGCACCAGTGCGGCCAGGCTGTGGCCGAGCAGGTCGCGATGGATGTCCAGCGCCTGCCGCGCACGCGCATCGCCGGCCTCGGCCAGGGTGACCACCACGCTGGCATCGGCAGCGCTGCCACCGAGGTGACGCTCGATCATCGCCAGGCCACTCCCGGATACGTAGCGCTCCACGCAGCCTTGCAGGCCACAAGCGCAGTCGATGAGCGGCAGGCCATGTCGCTGCAGCAGGTGACCCGGCACGCTCCAGTGGCCCCATTCGCCGGCCAGGCCGTTGAAGCCGGACAGCAGGCGCCCCCGCAGGCAGAAGCCGCCACCGGCACCGGTGCCGAGGATGGCGCCGAACATGCTGGGGTAGCCATCGGCGGCGCCGCCATGTGCTTCAGAGAGCGCGAAACACTGCAGGTCGTTGCCGAAATGCAGCGGGCGCTGCAGGCGTGCCTGCAGATCAGCCGCCACGCATTGGCCGGTCAGCGCAGGCACATTGGCGCTGAGTTGGCGGCCGTTGCGACGATCACGCACGCCGGGCAGGGCGATGCCGATGGCCGCATCGCTGCGACCCAGCGCAGCATCGGCTTCAGCAACCAATGTCACCACCGCCTGCAGGAAGCCGTCGTAGTCGCCCTGCGGGGTAGCCACGCGGCGGCGCCAGGTGACCTGCATCGCCGCATCGCACACCACCAGCTCGATCTTGGTGCCGCCGATGTCGATGCCGTAGCAGGCGTTGGCGATCAGCTCAGCCATGGTGGATGGTGACACCCTTGACCACGCGGTTGACGGTGCCGTCCGGGAACGGATTGTCCGGGGTCAGGCCAAGTGCGGCCGAACGCTGCAGCGCGTACAGCTGCGCAAAGCCCAGCCACACCGGCGCAAGCCACGGATCGTCCAGCGCGGGCACGGTGAGGGTGTAGTCATCATCGGCGCCGATATCCGCGTGCGGACCGATCGACAGTACCTGCCCGGCCACGCCATCGCGGCGCAGTTCTTCCAGCAGGTCCTGCTCATAGCGGCGCGCCAGCGGCTGCCCGCTGCGCAGCACGACCACCAGGGTGCTGCCGTCCAGCGTGGATTTCGGGCCGTGGCGGAAGCCGAGCGGGGTGTTGGCCAGCGCCAGCACGCGGCCGGCGGTCAGCTCCAGCACCTTCAACGCGGCTTCGCGTGCGAGTGCTTCCAGCGGGCCGCTGCCAAGGTAGATCACCCGGTTGAACGGGCGCTGCGCCAGCGCGGCCACCGGTGCGTCCCACTGCGCCTGGCCTTCGCGGGCGAGACCGGCAATCTGCTGCAGGCGCGCGATGCGCGCATCCCACGGCGAACGGTCGAACACCGTCAATGCGGCCAGCAGCATGCAGGTCAGGCTGCTGGTCATGGCGAAGGCACGGTCGCAGCTGGCCGACGGCATCAGCAGGGTGCAGGTGTCGGCACGGCCGGCGCCACGGCGGGCCAGCTCGCCCTCGGCATTGCAGGTGATGTCGAGGAAGCGCGCATCGTCCACGTCGCTGCGCACGCGGTCGACGGCGGCAACGCTTTCAGGGCTGGAGCCGCTGCGGCCGAACGACACCAGCAGGGTCGGACGGTCGCGCTGCAGGTACAGCGCCGGATGGGTGAGCAGGCTGGTGGTATGCACCACGCGCACCTCGGCAGGCCACTGCGCGTTGATGGCATCGGCCACCATTTCGGCGATGAAGCCGGAACTGCCGGCGCCGGTGAACAGCACGCGCTGGTTCGGGTCGTTGAGGCTGTCGCCGAGGAAGGCCTGCAGGCGGTCGCGCGCACGCGACAGATCCTGTGCAAGGGCTTCCCACAGCGCCGGCTGCTGGGCGATTTCGGTAGCGGTATCGGCTCCGCCGCGGCGCTGCCAGGCGGACACATCGGAAAGCAGGGTGACGTCCATTCGGAGGTTCCAGTTGGGCCAGCGCACCATCTGCGTTTTCTTTCGAAATGTCAAATACCGAAAGTAAAAAGAAAGATATCGCGGTGATGACTTTCCTCGCGCGGCATCACTCTGGAAACGAAAGAAACCGCCAAATGCGGTATCGCACAATGCTTAACAGGGGTCTGCAAGCGCTTACACAAAGTATTGCGCCGCAACAACTTTCGTTTCATGTAAATATATCTTCCTTTTTCCTTTCAATTTGTTGACATCTTTCGAATCGCTGCCCTAGAGTCGGCCCAACCGCTTTCGAAACGCCCGGTGAACGGGTTGGGAGTCTGTGTGGAAATCTGCGTTCGTCGCTCGCCACTGCTGCTGGCCCTGTTGCCGGCATTGCTGTCGGCGTCCCTGTCGGCCCAGGCCGCACCGGTCGGCAACCTGCGCTCGGTCAGCGCCAGTGCCAGCACCGACGGTGCAAATGGCTGGGACCTGCAGACCGACAACGGCACGCGCATCCGCATCGAACTGCCGGCCGCCGACATCATCCGCGTGCAGGCCGGCCGCAACGGCAAATTGACCGGCGCCGGCGACAAGGCCGCGCCGATCGTGCTGCCGCAGCCCAAGGCCAACGTGCAGGCGCAGCTGGAAGAAGACGCGCAGGAGATCCGCGTGCGTACCGCTGCACTCGTGCTGCATGTACAGCGGCAGCCGCTGCGCCTGCGCTTGGAGCGCCTGGACAACGGCCAGCCCACCGCGCTGTGGCAGGAACTGCAGCCGCTGGATCTGGATGCCGCGCAGAGCGTGCAGGTGCTGTCCTCGCAGGCCGATGAAGGCTATTACGGTGGTGGCCAGCAGAACGGTCGCTACCAGTTCAAGGGCCGCGAGCTGGAAGTCTCGTATTCCGGCGGTTGGGAAGAGGGCGATCGCCCGAGCCCGGCACCGATGCTGCTGAGCAGCCGCGGCTGGGGCATGCTGCGCAACACATGGAGCGACGGCAGCTACGACCTGCGCCAGAGCGACCAGGCCACCCTGCTGCATCGCGAAGACCGCTTCGATGCCTACTACTTCGTTGGCGCCGATCTGCCGAAGCTGATCGAGCGCTACACCCAGCTGACCGGCCGCCCGAACATGGTCGCGCGCTGGGCGCTGTCCTATGGCGATGCCGATTGCTACAACGACGGCGACAACAGCAAGAAGCCCGGCACCGTGCCCGAGGGCTGGAGCGACGGCCCGACTGGCACCACGCCGGATGTGATCGACAGCGTGGCCAAGCAGTACCGGGCCAACGACATGCCCGGCGGCTGGATCCTGCCCAACGATGGCTATGGCTGCGGCTACAAGCAGTTGCCGGAGACGGTGAAGGGCCTGGCCGGGTACGGCTTCCGCACCGGCCTGTGGACCGAGAACGGCGTGGACAAGATCGCCTGGGAAGTGGGCAAGGCCGGCAGCCGCGTGCAGAAACTGGACGTGGCCTGGACCGGCAAGGGCTACCAGTTTGCGATGGATGCCAACCGCCAGGCGTTCAACGGAATCCTCGACAATTCCGATTCGCGCCCGTTCCTGTGGACGGTGATGGGCTGGGCCGGCATCCAGCGCTATGCCGTGGCCTGGACCGGCGACCAGAGCAGCAGCTGGGACTACATCCGCTGGCACGTGCCGACCCTGGTGGGTTCGGGCCTGTCCGGCATGGCCTACGCCAGTGGCGATGTGGACGCGATCTTCGGCGGCAGTGCCGAGACCTTCACCCGCGACCTGCAGTGGAAGGCGTTCACGCCCGTGCTGATGGGCATGAGTGGCTGGTCGTCAAACGCACGCAAGCACCCATGGTGGTACGACGAGCCCTACCGCAGCATCAACCGCGATTACCTGAAGTTGAAGATGCGCCTGACCCCGTACATGTATGGGCTGGTGCATGACGCCGCGCAGACCGGTGCACCGCCGGTGCGTGGCCTGATGTGGGACAACCCGCGCGATCCGCACGCGCAGGATGAAACCTACAAGTACCAGTTCCTGCTCGGCCGCGACCTGCTGGTGGCACCGGTGTACCGCAGCCAAGCCGCCAGCCGTGGTTGGCGCCGCGACATCCACCTGCCCGCCGGCGGCTGGATCGACTACTGGGATGGCCGCCGCGTGCAGGCCGCCGACGATGGTCGCCAGCTGGACCGCCAGGTGGACCTGGCCACGCTGCCGGTGTTCGTGCGTGCCGGTGCGATCCTGCCGATGTACCCATCGATGCTGTTCGACGGCGAAAAACCCCTCGATGAAGTGACCTTCGATCTGTACCCGCAGGGCGATTCGCAGTACACGCTGTACGAAGACGATGGCAACACCCGCCGCTACCAGCAGGGCGAGTCGAGCACGCAGCTGATCCGTGTGCAGGCGCCTGCCCAGGGCAGTGGCCCGGTGCAGGTGCAGATCGATCCGGTGCAGGGCCAGTACAACGGCCAGCTGGCGCAGCGCCGCTATGGCCTGCGCGTGCTCAGCCGGCAGGCGCCGCGTGCGGTGCAGGCTGCCGGCCGCATGCTGCCTGCGCTGGCCGACGCGACCGCGTTCAACAGCGCCAACGAGGGCTGGTACTTCGACGCCAAGGAGCGTCGCGGCACCCTGCACGTACGCACCGCTGCGCAGGACATCCGCCAGCCGCTGCAGCTGCAGCTGGACTTCGCCGTCGCCGCAGCGGCCGCCGACGATGCCTACCCGGCCGCACCGGTGCTGGGCCGCGAACTGCCGGCCGACAGCCTGCTGGTGGTCAATCGCCCGGCCGAAGAACCCGGCCATGCGCTGGAAAATGCCTTCGATGATGATCCGGCCACGTGGTTCCGCAGCGTGCGCAACCAGGCCGTGCGCACCGGTGCCCATGAGTGGGTGATCGGCTTCGGCGAACGCAGGATGATCGATGGCATCGACATCGCGCCGCGCAACGACAAGAACTGGAAGCACGGCCAGGTGCGCGACTACGAGGTGTACCTGGGTGACAGCAATGGCGAATGGGGAGAGCCCATCGCCCGCGGCCACCTGCAGCTGAAGGAAGGCGTGCAGCGCATCGACTTCCCGGCCGATGCCGGCCGCCTGCTGCGCTTCCGCGTGCTGAGCGTGCAGAACCCCGAAGGTGATGGCGCCAGCAGTACCGATCCGATGGTGACCGCTGCGCAGGGCAGTGCGCGTGCCTTCGATGCACTGCAACCGCGCGACGTCGGTCCGATTGCGCTGTCCACCTTCCACATCCTCGAACACCAGGAACCGGAGCGACCGGCCCGGCAGCGCTATCTCTCCGAGCTGCCGGTGCCGGCCGCGCTGGCCAGCCAGGTGCGCGCCGACAAGGCGTTCACTGGCGACGCCGGCATGCGCATGAGCGGCCTGCAGTTCCGCCGTGGCCTCGGCGTGGCCGCCAACAGCCGCATCGACCTGCGCCTGCAGGGTGGTTGGCGCTTGCTGCGTGCCGACCTCGGCATCGACGACGCCTGCCGCACGGCCGGCGGCCTGCAGTTCCAGGTCTGGGGTGACAACCATCTGCTGTACGACAGCGGCCTGGTGAAGGCGCCCGGCGTGGTCAAGCCGGAGCTGGACATCCGTGGCCTTTCCACCCTGAGCCTGCGCACGCTGGGTGCGCAGGGCAGCCAACCCGCCCAGGTCTGCGCCAACTGGGCCAACGCCGTGCTGATCGGCCAGGAGGGCGACTCCGCCAGCATCGTCGCCCCATGACCGCCACGTAACACCGCTCCTCCCCCGCCCATTCCGACTACGGCTTCACCACGACTGTGGGGGCCGTGGCCCGGGAGCGTTTTGCCCGCCGATCCACCATTCGCGCCGCACCCCTGCCAGGAGAGAACCCCGATGTTGCCCGCCCGCCACCACCGCCCCCCCTGTCGCTCGATCGCACCGCTGTCGCTGGCCATTGCCGGCGTGCTGCTGTCGGTCGCCGTTCCAGCCTTCGCCCAGGAGAGCAAGGACAAGGCCACCGACCTGGCCCGCATCGAGGTCACCGGTTCCAACATCCGCCGCACCGACGTTGAAACCGCCTCGCCGGTGCAGGTGATCAGCAAGCAGGACATCCAGAACATGGGTGCGCGCACGCTGCTGCAGGTGCTCGACAACCTGCCGGCCGCACGGCCAGCGCAGCAGGATTCGCGCTCGCTGTTCACCGGCTCGGACGGCGCATCGCAGGCCAACCTGCGCGGCCTCGGCGCACAGGGCACGCTGGTGCTGTTGAATGGCCGTCGCCTGTCGTACTACGGCGCGCCAGCCGGCTTCCAGACCCAGTTCGTCAACATCGATGCGATTCCCGCCGCCGCCATCGAACGCATGGAAGTGCTGACCGACGGCGCCTCGGCCGTGTACGGCACCGACGCGGTGGCCGGCGTGATCAACGTGATCACCAAGCGCAACTTCCAGGGCGCGGAGATCAGCTTCACCAATGACACCTCCTCGCGCATCGATTCCTACGGCGAGCGCCAGGCCAGCATCACCGCCGGCTTCGGTGACCTCACCGAGAACCGCTTCAACATCTACGGCGCGGTGAACATGTACCGCCGCGACGCGATCCCGCTGGCCGACTTCTATGACAAGCGCCCGGACCAGTACTACGTCAACAACCCCAACTATCTGAACAACCTGCGCCTGGGCGTGGGCAGCAAGCCGGGCCAGTTCAACCCGGGCAGCTATTTCGCGTTCGATCCGGTGACCGGCCGCCGCGTGCAGGAAGCCGCGCCGGGCTGCCAGAACGTACTGCAGGGTGAAGCCGCCGGCCCGCGTTGCGTCTGGGAAACCTGGATGAACAACGAGATCGACGCGGGCGCCAAATCCGAGCGCAATACCGCCTACCTCAACGGCACCTTCCTGGTGGGTGACAGCACCGAGATCTTCGCCGAGGCCACCTATACCGATATCGACCTGCGTGCCAACGGCGGTACGCCGCGCAGCTACGGCACCACCACCGGCAACCCGACCAGCTGGTTCTCGCGCGATACCGGCAACAACGTCAACCAGTTCCTGTATCCGTTCCTGGGCCCGAACAACGAGTACAACCACGCCAGCCCCGAGCTGAAGGCCATGATGGGTGGCGTGGTCGGCCTGCAGTACCTGCTGCAGGATGCCGGCGCCAACTACTTCGGCCAGCGCAACACCGACAAGAGCTACCGCGTGCTGACCGGCGCGCGCGGCAACGTCGGTGACTGGAACTGGGAAACCGCGTTCGCCACCGCTGGCACGCACTCGACCACCTACCAGACGATCAACGTCAACGTGAAGGGCTTCGAGAAGGCATTCGGTCCGTACAGCGTCGATCCGGGCACCGGCCGGGTGATCATCTCCGACCACCCCGCCTACAAGTTCGGCGAGATCAGCGAAGCCAACGCCGCACTGATCCGCGAGGCCTTCCCGACCTTCGACATCCAGTCGTGGACCCGCCTGCATACCCTGGACGGCAAGATCGAAGGCCCGCTGTTCCAGCTGCCGGCCGGCGACATGCGCGCCGCGTTCGGTTTCAACGCCAGCCGCGAAACCTTCTACACCCCCGGCAACGCCGACGCGGCCGCCGGCCTGATCACCCAGCAGGGTGGCTCGTGGTTCGATGGCGCGCGCAACACCTATGCACTGTTTGCTGAAACGGTGGCGCCGATCACCGAGAAGCTGGAGCTGGATGCGGCCGTGCGCGTGGACAAGTACCCGAACTTCAGCGCCAATGTCGCGCCGAAGATCGGCTTCAAGTACCAGGCCTTCGATCAGCTGATGCTGCGTGGTACCTATTCCACCGGCTTCCGCGCCCCCAGCCTGGCCGAGTCCGGCAACGGCGGCGTGTACGCGCAGCTGGGCGGCTTCCGCGATGAACTGCGCTGCGCCGAGACCAACGCCATCGCCAACCTGCTGCTGAAATCGCAGCGCGGCGGCGATGTTGACCTGGGCAAGAGCCTGCTCAACGTGGACTGCAGCCGCACCGTGGCCCGTATGACCCAGCCGAACCAGAACCTGAAGCCGGAGAAGGCGAAGATTGCCACGCTGGGCTTCGTCTACGAGCCGGCCACCTGGCTGTCGGTGTCGGCCGACTACTGGTTCATCTACCGCGACAACGAAATCGTTGCCCCGGACTACCGCCGCGCTGAAGACATCATCTCCTCGTCGCGCTCGCCGATCACCGACAGCGACCGCGCCAACGTGGCCGCACTGGCGGCGATGTGCGCCGACCCGGCCAGCGGCGTGAGCTGCCCGGGAACGCTGCCGGGCTACTCGGCCGGCAACGTGGCCAGCGTGGTGGGCCAGTACAAGAACCGCGGCAAGACCCTGATCGATGGCTTCGACATTGATGCGCGCAGCCGTTTCTCGCTGGGTGAGTGGGGCGGGCTGAACATCGGCCTGGCCGCCACCATCGCCAACCGCAACCGCTTCTACATGGATGAACAGAACGGCTGGTACTACGGCGACGTGGTGGGCTACTACAACAACCCGCGCCTGCGTGCGACGCTGAATGCCGACTGGACCTACAAGCAGGTCACCACCAGCATGTTCGTCAACTACGTGGGCGGCACCAAGTGGGCCACCGACCAGATCGACGAAGAAAGCAACAACAAGGAAACCTGCACCGGCGGTTACCTGGCCCTGCAGGAGAGCAAGTGCGATGGTGCACCGTCGTGGTGGACCGCCAACATGAGCGTCACCTGGCGCCCGGATGATGCGTGGAACCTGAGCTTCACCGTCAAGAACCTGTTCAACCGCCTGCCGTTCTACGATCCCAACAGCTTCCTGGGTGACTCCAGTGACTACGCCACCATCTTCGGCCGTGGTTACAGTGTGACGATCGGCTACCGGTTCAAGTAATCCCGTTTGCGTGACCAGGCGCGCCGGCCAAGGCTGGCGCGCCTTCAAGAGGAGAGTGATTGCCATGAAGCGTAGGGAATTCATCGCGGCCAGCGCCGCTGTCGCCGCCAGCAGCCTGCTGCCGCAGACCCCGGCATGGGCACGTGGCCGCAAGGTACGCCTGGCCGTGATCGGTACCGGCATGCGTGGCCTGGTGCTGCTGAAGGAACTGGTGCGCCGCGACGACGTGGAGGTCGTTGCCCTGTGCGATATCGCGCCGATCATGCTCGGTCGCGCCGTGGAGATGGTCAGCAAGGCGGGCAAGCCTGCACCGAAGACCTACGGCCAGGACCGTGACATCAATGCCTGGAAGCGCCTGCTGGAGCAGAAGGGCATCGATGGCGTGATCATTGCCACGCCATGGGAGTACCACGCACCGATGGCGATTGCCGCGATGCAGGCCGGCGTGGCCGTGGGCTGTGAAGTGGTGGCCGGCATCACCCTGCAGGACCACTGGGACGTGCTGAAGACCCAGCTGAGCACCGGCACCCCGTACATGCTGCTGGAAAACGTCTGCTACCGCCGCGACGTGATGGCGGCGCTGCAGATGGTGCGGCAGGGTCTGTTCGGCGAACTGGTGCACCTGCAGGCCGGCTACCAGCACGACCTGCGCGGGGTGAAGTTCAACTCCGGCGACCCGAACCAGCCCTACGACAGCGGCGTGGAGTTCGGCCCCAAGGGCTGGAGCGAAGCACGCTGGCGCACCGAGCATTCAGTGGAGCGCAATGGCGAGCTCTACCCCAGCCATGGCATCGGCCCGTGCGCGATGTATACCGGCATCAACCGCGGCAACCGCTTCACCCACATCAATGCGTTCGCCACCAAGGCGCGCGGCCTGCACGAATACACCGTAGCCAAGAGCGGCGGCACCACCCATCCCAGCACCAAGGTGAAGTTCAAGCTGGGCGACATCGTGACCACCACGCTGGCCTGCGAGAACGGCGAGACCATCCTGCTGCAGCACGACACCTCGCTGCCGCGACCGTATTCGATGGGCTTCCGCGTGCAGGGCACCAAGGGCCTGTGGATGGACGTGAACCATTCGATCCACATCGAAGGCCGCAGCCCGCCGCACCAGTGGGAGGAGTTCAAGAAGTACCAGGACCAGTACGAGCATCCGCTGTGGAAGCAGAATGCTGACACTGCTGCGAGTGCAGGGCACGGTGGCATGGACTGGTTCGTGATCCATGCGTTCGTGGAAGCGCTGAAGGCCAAGGCGCCGATGCCGATCGACATCTACGACGCGGTGACGTGGAGTGCGATTACCCCGTTGAGCGAGCAGTCGATTGCCAACAGTTTCCAGACGCTGGAGTTCCCGGACTTCACGGCGGGGCTGTGGCAGAAGCGCAAGCCGATTTTTGCGT
Source organism: Stenotrophomonas indicatrix (assembly GCA_041545745.1). Taxonomy (NCBI): domain Bacteria; kingdom Pseudomonadati; phylum Pseudomonadota; class Gammaproteobacteria; order Lysobacterales; family Lysobacteraceae; genus Stenotrophomonas; species Stenotrophomonas indicatrix. The sequence continues at coordinate 4,381,169 of CP168152.1, read as the reverse complement.
TTGACGGAAAGTATTGAGGTTTGCACCCTTCCACGCTGTGACGGAGACGCCGGGTATTGCCCGGCGTTTTTGTTTCTGCCGCCCGTTATCGGTGGCTGGCGACTATCAGAAAACTCTGAAATTCAACCGGTTCCACAGTTTCTGACTTGAATACGTAACCCACATCGGAGATAACGTCCCCATGCGGCCACGCCGCAATCCGGAACAGGGACGATCCGAAGCAGGGCGGGAAAGGGCAATGGCTGCCCGAGCGCCTTCGTTCCTCCCGGTGCGGTAACCGCCCAGGAAGGAGAACAGGGATGTTGAAACGATTGAAGGATCTTTCGCGCGCAGCGCTGGCGATGGCCGCGCTGGGGTGCATGGGGACTACTGCGGTGCAGGCGCAGGAGGTGAAGAAGCGGTGGGATAGCTATCTGTCGATGGGCCAGCCGCGTGCCACCGAGGCCGCCGTCCAGAACGACATCAAGTCATTCTTCGCCCACTACGAGGACGACAAACCCTTTGCCTGGGAGGTAAAGCGACAGCATGTCCAGGCAAACAAGGTTGTATATGACTATCGGGCAAAGCCCGAGGCGATTGTCAGCACTGACTGGGTCTACAAGTTCTCCGGCCAGGAATACACGTCCGAGGACGATACTCGTCTTGCCATCCTTGCCAAGCTTGCGAGCGATCCGGAGTGTCCGGCAACCACGCTGGTCGAGGACGAGTGGACCGATATTCCCAGTCTTGGCCATGGCGACGATGGAAGCGTCACGCACGAGGAAAAGAAATTCCACTATACGATCAATGACTTCTTCGCCGGCACGCAGACGTGCAGCGCGAGGCAGGGTTGGCAAACTGCCTTCCGCGACCGAACGGCAGTGTGCCCGAATCGGTCCGGCATGCTATGGAACGACGCCATCCAGATGTGCTCGCTGATCCAGCAGGACGAGTCAGCGATGGCTCCGATGCTTTCATACACAAGTACACCATTGCCACCTCAAGAGTGCCCGGTTGGCAATCCCTGTGATCCGACTACTGGCGATAAATCCCAGCCGGAGCTCGATTTCGATTTTGGATGGGTAAGCTTTCGTCGCCACTACCATTCCCTTACCAGTACCGCCGGAGGGGCCTTGGGTACGGGGTGGACGCACTCACACAACCTGCGCCTTACAGCGGCTGTGGACAACTCCACCTTCCCTCCAAGTTCGGAGTTGAAAGTAGGCCTGATCGAAGGAGGTGGCGGGCAGATCGCATTCCAGAAGGTGGGGGGCCAGTACGAGGCCATGGATGGAAGGGGGGATCGCGCGGCACCGCAGGGCAGTGGCTGGCTGCTGTCGCGTGCGCAGGAACGCATCCTGTTCAACGCGGATGGACTGATGCAGCGACGCGATTTCGAGGATGGAACGTGGTTGGTCTATGCGCGCGACGCTCGTGGCCGGCTGCTCAGCATCACCCATTCCACCGGCCGTCGTTTGGATATCCAGTACGCTGCGCCTGGCGACGATGCACTGATTTCGACGATTTCGGTGGCCGGTCAGGTCGTGGCGGCGTACGGGTATTCCGCGACAGGCGAACTGACCACAGTCACCTATGTCGACGGTGGGTTAAGGACCTATCACTACGAAGATGCCCGCTTCCCCGGATACCTGACAGGCGTTACCGCCGAGGATAGCCGTCGCTACAGCTGGTATGGCTACGACGCCAAGGGGCGGGTGACCTGTAGCCGCCATTCGGGTGACTGCACACAAGCGGATGTCGGCATTGATGGGGTACGGCTGGATTACACGACTGCCGGCCCGGTCATCGTCACCGATGCACTCGGCAAGCAGAGCACGTACGCGCTTACCGCGAGTGGCAGCAGTGGTCTGCCACGCAAGGTCAACGGCATCACCGACAGCAACGGCACCGCTGGTCGTACCTACCTCCCAGAGGGCACGGACTTCCGCCGTCGCCTGCAGTCCTCCACCGACAGACGCGGCGTGGTTACCCAGTACGCCTACGCCGAGGCCAGCGACCCAACCGCAGGTGCGGTGACCGTGACAACCACCACCGAAGCGGCTGGAACACCCCAGCAACGCATCAGCGAGACGCGTGTCGCGCTCGACAGTAATCGCGTTGTGCAGCAGACGGTAGGCAATCAGGAAACCCGCATCACCCGCAACGCGCGCCTACAGCCGACCAGCGTCACCGTTCGCGATACCACGACCAACCAGACCCGCGTGACCACGCAGAACTACTGCGAGGCCGAAGGTCCGGATTGCCCGCACGTGGGCCTACTGCGAAGCACCGACGGTCCGCGTACGGACGTGGCCGATACCGCGACCTATGCTTGGTACACCGCCGATGATGCGGGGTGTGCGACCAACGGTACCTGTGCGTTCCGCAAGGGTGATCTGCGCAGCATCACCAGTGCGTTGGGCCATACCGTTGAGACCCTCGTTTACGATGCCTTCGGGCGCCCATTGTCAGTGCGTGATGCAAATGGCGTGGTGACCGACTACACCTATCATCCACGTGGCTGGCCCACGTCGGTCACCGTGCGTGGCGCCACTACTACCGAAGACCGAAGCACCCAGCTGAGCTACTGGCCCACCGGCCACGTGCAGCAGGTCACCGAGCCCGACGGCAGCAGCGTCACCTATGTCTACGACGCGGCCCAGCGGCTGACGGACATTGCCGACAGCGCCGGCAACACCATTCACTACACCCTAGACAACGCCGGCAACCGCCTGCAGGAGAACACGGTCGATGCGGGTGGCACGCTGCGCCGCACGCTGGCCCGTGTCTACAACACACTCGGGCAACTGACCACGCTGAAGGATGCGGGCAACAACGCCACCGGCTTTGCCTACGATGCCAATGGCAATCCGCAGTCGGTCAGCGATGCCCTGCAGCGTGAGACGACCCAGCAGTACGATCCGCTGAACCGGCTGGCGCAGACCCTGCAGGACGTGGGCGGTGTCGCTGCGGAGATCCGCAGCCAGTACAACGCGCTGGATCAGGTCACCCAGGTGACCGATCCCAAGGGGCTGCATACCACGTATGCCTACAATGGTTTTGGTGATCTGACCGGGCAGGTCAGTCCGGACAGTGGGAGTGCTACTTTCACTGTTGATGCTGCTGGCAATCGCAAGACCCGCACCGATGCGCGCGGCGTGACTGCCACCTACAGCTACGACGCGCTCAATCGACTGGTCGGTATCGCCTATCCGGACCCCAACCTGGACGTGGGTTATCACTACGACACCGCGCCAGCGGTATGTGCCAATGACGAGCGTTTCGCCAAGGGTCGCCTGGGTCAGGTGCTGCACGCCAATGGCAGCACAGTGTACTGCCATGACCGCTTCGGCCAGGTCACCCGCAAGGTGCAGACGATCAATGGTCTAGCCAGCACGCTGCGCTACGCTTACAGCAAGTCCGGTCGGCTGGCCGCGTTGACCTATCCGGACGGCAGCGTTGCCGACTATGCGCGTGACGCCCAAGGGCGGATCAGCCAGATCGGCCTGACCCGCCCGGGACAGACCCGGCAGGTGGTGGTCAACAACGTGACCTACGCCGCCTTCGGCCCGGCGACCGGCTGGACCTATGGCAATGGGCGCCAACTGCAGCGCCCGCTGGATCTGGACTACCGCCCGCAGGCGGTGCATGACCCTGCGGCAGGCGGTCTGTCACTGGGCTATGGCTACGATCCCGTCGGTTCGATCACCGAGCTGAAGAGCGGTGCAGGTTCTGAGGTGCTGGCCAAATACGCCTACGACACACTCGGCCGCCTGACCCAAACCCAGGATGGCGCCACGGGTACGCCGATTGAAACCTATGGCTACGACGCCACCGGCAACCGTACCTCGCTGACCACCTCGGCCGGGACCGCAAGCTATACCTATCCGGCTGACAGCCATCGCCTGATTGCCGTGGATGGTCAGGCGCGCAACCAGGATGCAGCGGGCAACACCACCAGCATTGGCAGCAAGACATTCGCCTACAACGACGCCAACCGCATGAATGCGGTGAAGCAGGGCGCTGCTGTAGTGGAGAGTTACGGCTACAACCATCGCGGTGAGCGCGTGCTGCGCGCACCGGCCAGTGGCAATGCGCAGGTCACGGTCTATGACGAAGCCGGGCAGTGGGTTGGCAACTATTCGGCGACCGGGCAGGCGCAGCAGCAGGCGATCTGGCTGGACAACTACCCGGTGGCGTTGATCCAGACACCAACTGCAGGCGTGCCGGAGCTGGCCTACATCCAGCCCGATCACCTGGGTACGCCGCGTGTGGTGATCGACCCCGTGCGCGATGTGGCGATCTGGGAGTGGAACAACAGGAGTGAGGTGTTTGGCGATCAGGCACCGGCCAATGACCCCGATGGAGATGGTGTGGCGTTTGATCTGGCACTGCGCTTCCCGGGCCAGCAGGCGACCGATGCGAGTGGGTTGTTCTACAACTACCAGCGGGAGTATGACCCGGCGGTGGGGCGGTACTCGCAGAGTGATCCGATTGGGTTGGCCGGCGGTGCCAACTCCTATGCATACGTGGGAGGGCAAGTGCTATCGTCCGTCGATCCACTGGGACTTATTGCTTACGTCTGTGTGAAAAACGAGACCAATGTGGGAATTTCGATTCCTATCAACTTTCAAGGCGCCTCGAGCGCACAGATCAATACTGCATCACGAGCTATTGAAAAGGCGTGGACCGGACGCTTTGGGAAATATCAGGTGACAACGGTAGTTACGTCGATTGCGCGATACGACGAGGTGTCCACAAATGCGATTGCTCTCCGGCCTGGGACTAGTGAATCATGGGTCAATTGGGCATTCAAAAATGAGGGTGTTTGGTATACGCCGGGCCAGCTGGGTGACACTACGTTCGCACACGAGGCTGGTCATCTTATGGGTCTTCCAGATTACGGGCCGGGTATGATGGGCCGAAAAATATACATGAACTCAGTAAATGAGGAGAATATCAAGGACGTGCTCAAAGCTGGCAACGACGCGATCAGGAAGGGGTGTGGCTGTGAATAGGGTCTTGCCGTTCGTAGTTCTTATTGCACTGCTCTCGGCATGCAGGCAGCCTGAGGAGCAAGTTTTGAGCGCCCGCCACGACGTTTGCGCTGCCCTTGGCAATGCAACCTACTCGGCTTTCGAGCCTGGGCCCGACTATGACGTTGGTGAAATTGTGGAGTCAGGTAGAAGGGTGGAGGTATTGATCGGCGGGCATCCTGGTTTTCCCACTGCTACTCTCGTGAAAGGATATGCCGCCATTGATGGCTTCAAGGTGATAGCAAATTCACGTGATGGAGATTCGGACGTACTGCTTTTTGCTCTGGCCACGGGATCCCCTCGGGGGCCAACCTACGTCAGATTATCGTCTCGTGACGTTAAGGGTGATTGGGGGCCTATCAAGAACGGATTTTTGGTCAGTTGTCACTCAAAGAAGTAGCGTGCTCCACACTCTGTTTCGCGCTATCCAGTTGGGCATAGGATCAGGTCCCGAAGGTGGCCGATCTTAATCGTCTACCCCTCACCTACGTCTACAACGGTTTCATCAATCTGACTGGTGGCTACCTCGTGGCGATGATCAATGTGACCGCAATCGCGCGAAGATCGTTCTGCAGAACGGGTTGCAGATGGTGCTCAGCATTTAGCGGGACCCTTCCAGGCCTCTCATGTCTATTCAAGTAGCGAATATTTCTCTGCGGATCTGGCATCCCTCCATGCGGGCGTCTGATATCGCGTTGGAGTTCGGTCTGACGCCCAGATTCTCAAGGACAGTGGGCGATCCACGCCCGCCATCTTCGGATGGGGGCCGGTACGAGGAAACGTACGTTTCAATGCAGCTTGTGCGCAAGGCGAGTGTTGAGTTGGACGAAGAGCTGCGTAGGTGGTGCGATGTGCTGTCCGCCAAGGCTCGGTTCTTGGATGAGATTGTCGGTGGCGACGGGAAGGCGGAGTTCTATGTAAGTCTCTTTACGGAAGCGTTGGGAGGTTTTGAGCTTGATCACAGCTTGCTCAAAAGAATTGTTGAACTGAGCCTTGGTGTCTCAGTTGAAATCTATCCTCCTGTGGTGGGGTGAAGCTGTTCGCTTGGCCTCTCAACCGGAAAAATCTGGGATGCATCGAAATAGAGGTATTGAATCAGCCGGAAAGCCGCATGGTGGACCGCAGAAGATCGCCGAAGCATGGGTTCAGTTCAATCGACTTCCCATGGGCGCCAGTGAGCGGCAATCGCACATGCAGGTGCTGGATGTTGTCGATGACATCATTCAGCGGGATGCCGACGGAGGATGGGAATTCATTGAGGCCGTCAGGCAGATGGATGTGGATGCACCTCTACTATCCAATCTCGCTGCTGGGCCATTGGAGGACTACTTGGTGGCCCATGGCGAGGCAGAGATCGAGAGGCTGGAGAGCCTGGCAAATCAGGACGCTTCTTTTCGTGAGCTGCTTGGCCGGACGTGGAAGAACTCAATGTCGGAAGAGCTCTGGCGGCGAGTACAGCGTGCCGCCCGGTCAGGCTGATTCCCAGCGCGCCGGGGAAGTTCCCGAGTGCGGACGGCGCTGACGACACCCACCGATGAGCGCCCACGTTCTACAAGCATCGCAGTGAGTACGACCCTTCAGTGAGCTGACACCCACATGGTGCGGAGCCGGCAAGAGTTGTGGTAACTGCAATCGTTCGACTGGAGAGGGTCACGCAATGAAAATGGAGAAGGTGGAACTACAGGCCGATAGTGTGGTGTTCTACTCGCCACGGGACGAAGCGCATTTTTTCGGCTGGCTGGATCAGATGGAGTGCGTCATGGACGTGGTTGGCCGGGGCCGGGTCATCTACATCCAGGTCGACAAGCGACGGGTGGATGCCGAGGCACTACGCGACATATTGGCTTTCTTCCAGCGCTACCGTATTGCCATGAAACAGCTCAGGGTGTTCGATTCAGAAGCCTTCTCGACCTGGTTCAGGCGCAGTGACACCTATTGGTACCGCCGTGTGTTCAGTCCGCCGGCGCCTAGCAAGGAAATTACATGACGGTTGAACGTGCAGAACGGCACAATGGGTGTCTGATGCGCTTGTTCACCTTTGCCTGCCCCATGTGCGCCGCCGATCGGCAGCGCTTTTCGATCCTTTCGGCACTCGCGCGTCGGCCGAAAAAGCTCTGTCGAGGCTGTGGGATCGTGCTTTGTTCACACCCATCAATCGGCGTGTATCTTCTATTCTTGCTATACACGCAATTCATCGGGCTGATCGCGGGCTTGCCGCTGATATGGGCCTACATGGAGCAGCAGTGGATGGCGATGGCCGCGCTCTGGGTAGCCGCGCTTCTGCTATGCCACGTACCAGCGATGGCGATGCATGCGCGAGGAACGATCTGCCGTGACAAGGTGGATCCAGATCGAAGCTACGTACGTGCCAAGAAGCAGGCCTCCACGCATGATCCTTGAGTTCAACGAACTGCCCTGGTCGGACGCCACCTTGGTTGCGGTGTTCGTTGATCGCAGCAAACCGGGTAATCAGGATGAAGTGGTGGTCCACGTGCGCTGGCCCGACGGACGTAACGAGCAGCTGACCTTCGTTGAATGCCGCGGCGCTCGATTGGCGCTCAACTTCGGAGTGCTGGGTGAGGACACGATCGAGCGTGCGTATGTCGATGATGGAAGCGAGGTACTGGCCGACTGCAGACAGCGCTGGGCGGCCTCGGGGGTGTTGCTGCCAGAACTTCGGTGCTTCCGCATCGAAACCTGCACCACCGGCAGTTCGCTCGACATCCTGGCCATGGGCTGGCGAGTCGATCCGCAGTGACGGCCGATGTAGAAAGCTGGGAGTGGAACGGTATGAGTGAGGCGTCCGGTGCCCGGGCACCAGCCAGCGATCCCGATGGGGTGGGACCAGCTACCAGTGGGTATCTGATCGGTCTGTGGCGCGGCAAGCGCAGGAAGATCCCGGGTGCCCCAGGAAGGAACGGCATCACAATGCCGATGGCTGGCATGTTGCGCGCAGCATTGCTTCTCTTGCCAATGCTGGGCGGGTGCAGCATCAACAAATTTCAACGTACGGAATGGAGATCGGATTGGGTAGATGTTTCATCCGACGCGATTTTCCCTGGCAATTCAACGACTCTGCCGCTTGACCGCATTTCCACGCTTGATCCGGATAGTGAAGCCGCCATTGCGGAGTGGATGTTGAAGAATTCACTGGTCGCGGTATCGGCATCAGAGGTTGAAGGGAAGATCGGTTCAAGGCCGTTGAGTGGCCTGAAGCCAGCACCCGGGGAGAGCCTCTATCTCGTCAGGGCCGCTTCGGATGAAGGGAATGGCACGTTCATCGGCTACGTCAACGACAAGGGACTTCTCATCATGTATGGGGTCATGGGTGGGTGCGGCGAGCAGAAGCACCGGGTGGTTGCCGTGAGCCTGCGGGATAAGCCCGCCAACGTGTTCGGCAGATGCTCGGCGGCGCTTTAGTGCGTTGAAGAGTCGAGCAGCGGCAGGGTGCAGGTGCCCTGCCGTCGCTGCCGGATCATCCGGTAGGCGGCACGCGGAACATCAATGGAGGATCTGCGGCGTGACCAAGCATCTCGTCCTCTGTCTGGCCATTGGCCTGACCGCATGCGCTGCCCAAGAACCACGCGCGGACTCATGCCCGACAATCGTCATCACCTATGCCGGCATCGCACGGGTGGATGGCATGACCTACGGCCGCTTCCAGATCAATCCGCATGGTTCTCGGCCACTGCAGCTGTTGCTGGCCAGCGCCGACAGACGCCTGTATGCCAGGGCAGCCACCGTAGAGGTTCGTCGGATTGACGAACAGGCGTGGCGGTCCTTCAATGTCATCCTCGAAGAAGTTGCGCCTCCGGCAGCACGGCTGTCGATCGCCCCTGGCGAGGCAATGACGGTGCTGTTCGACGGCGACGGCGCGTTTCTGTCCGGCGCGATCAGCGCTGGGGAGGAATTCTCGATCATCGTCCGCGACGTGCAGGGCTGCGCCCACCGCTCGGTTCCCTTCCAGCCTGGCGTCAACGGAGCCGCAGCGGGGGATCGGGAAGCCGAATGAATCCACGACCAGCGCGCCACGCCGTGGTGGCAGGCGGGGGCGAAGACTGAGGGAAGATGGCGCGCCCGGAGGGATTCGAACCCCCGACCAATGGCTTCGGAAGCCACTACTCTATCCGGCTGAGCTACGAGCGCGTGGTGGAACCGCCGCGCCGTCGGCCAGGGCCGGGGCGGGCATCGCAACGCAATGAGGCGGTGCGGGATGGGCATTCTATCCAGTTTCGCCGCACAAATCTCCCCCCGCCGGCAAAGTCGGTCCGAAGGCACAGGAGTATCCTAGTGCCATGGCTGATACCCCCCTTTCCGCGCCGCATCCGGCGCCGACGCCGCGCTGGCGTCATTACTGGAGTCTGATGCGCGCCGATCGCCCGATCGGCACGCTGCTGCTGCTGTGGCCCACCTGGTGGGCGTTGTGGCTGGCCGCTGGCGGCCTGCCGCCGCTGTGGACCCTGTTCGTGTTCACCGCTGGCGTCTGGCTGACCCGCTCGGCCGGTTGCGTCATCAACGACTACGCCGACCGCTGGCTCGACCCGCATGTGGAGCGCACCAAGGCGCGGCCGCTGGCCACCGGTGCGATCAGCGGGCGTGCGGCGCTGGCGCTGTTCGCGGCGCTGATGCTGGTGGCCTTCGGCCTGGTGTTGACCCTGAACGGCCTGACCGTCGCCCTCAGCTTCATCGGCGTGTTCCTGGCGGCCAGCTATCCCTACCTGAAGCGCTACACCCATCTGCCGCAGGTCTACCTGGGCATGTCCTTCGGTTGGGGCATTCCGATGGCCTTCGCCGCCGTACAGGGCGAGGTGCCGATGCTGGGCTGGCTGCTGTATGCCGGCAACATCCTGTGGTCCACCGCCTACGACACCTGGTACGCCATGGTCGACCGCGAGGACGACCTGAAGATGGGTTCGCATTCCACCGCGATCCTGTTCGGCGATCTGGACCTGGTCATCCAGGGCGTGCTGTATGCACTTTTCCTGGCCACGATGGCGCTGGTGGGTGTGCGCGGCGGGCTGGGCGGTTACTACCTGGCCGGCGTAGCCGTGGCGACGCTGCTGGTGGTGTACGAGTTCTGGATCTGCCGCAACCGCGAGCGTGGACCGTGCTTCAAGGCCTTCCTGCACAACAACTGGGTGGGCGCCGCGCTGTTTGCCGGTATAGCCGTGGATCTGGCGCTGCGTTGAGCCCAAGGCATGGTAGAGCCGGCCGCTGGCCGGCTGCACCCGTATGCGATCCCGAGGTTGCCGGCCAGCGGCCGGCACTACCGTCATGCCCGCCACCTACGACCAATAGGTGGCTGACAGCCCGCACCCCACCGCCCAGAATCAGGCCATCGAACCTGGGAGGGTAGGTGATGGCCTCGACGGCAGCAGTACAGGACGGCTGGATGGCGCGCGCAGCATTGCGCTCGGCCGCCTGGGCGGAAAAGTGGTTTCCCGATGCGTACGTGTTCGCGGTGCTCGGCGTGGTCATCGTCGCGGTGGCCGCGATCGGCTTCGGCGCCACCCCGCAGGCCACCGCCAGCGCCTTCGGCGACGGATTCTGGAGCCTGATTCCCTTCACCATGCAGATGGCCTTCGTGGTCATCGGTGGCTATGCCTTGGCCACTGCGCCGGTGGTGGCGCGCTTCATCGACTTCCTCGCCCGCGTACCGCGCACCGGTCGCGGCGCAGTGGTGTACGTCGGCCTGGTCAGCATGCTGGCCTCGCTGCTCAGCTGGGGCTTCTCGCTGGTGTTCGGTGGTCTGCTGGTGCGTGCGCTGGCCCGCCGCACCGAGCTGCGCATGGACTACCGTGCTGCCGGTGCCTCAGCCTATCTGGGGCTGGGCGCGGTGTGGGCGATGGGCCTGAGTTCGTCGGCGGCACAGCTGCAGGCCAATCCGGCCAGCATGCCGCCGGGGCTGGTGGAGATCACCGGCGTGCTGCCGTTCACCGAAACCATCTTCCTGTGGCAGTCGATCGCGCTGACCTCGGTGCTGATCCTGGTCTCGCTGCTGATCGCCTGGCTGACCGCTCCGGCTGCCGGCAGCGCGCGCACCGCCGAAGATTTCCCCGGCGCCGCCCAGGCCGAACCGGAGCCGCTGCAGCGCCGTACGCGCCCGGGCGAGTGGCTGGAGTACAGCCCGTTGTTGACCGTGCTGCTTTCGCTGCTGGCCTTCGGCTGGCTGTTCAACGAGTTCGCCAACAAGCCGTTGGTCAGCGCCATCGCCAACCTCAACACCTACAACTTCATGTTCATCTCGCTGGGCCTGCTGCTGCACTGGCGCCCGCGCAGTTTCCTCAACGCGGTGGCCAAGGCGGTGCCGAGCACCACTGGTGTGCTGATCCAGTTCCCGCTGTACGGCGGCATCGCGATGATCCTTACCCACGCTGCCGGTGGCGACGGTGAGACGCTGGCGCACCGTCTGTCGAGCCTGTTCGTGCACGTGGCCAGCACCGATACGTTCGCGCTGGTGATGGGTGTGTACTCGGCGGTGCTGGGCTTCTTCGTACCGTCCGGTGGCGGCAAATGGATCATCGAAGCGCCGTACGTGATGCAGGCCGCGAACGAGCTGAAGGCGCACCTGGGCTGGGCGGTGCAGGTCTACAACGCGGCCGAAGCGCTGCCGAATCTGATCAATCCGTTCTGGATGCTGCCACTGCTGGGCGTGCTCGGCCTGAAGGCCCGCGACATCGTCGGCTTCACCTTCATCCAGTTGCTGGTGCATATCCCGCTGGTGCTGGGCCTGCTGTGGCTGCTGGGTATGACGCTGGCCTACGTGCCGCCGGTGATGCCGTAGCGCAAGCACGGGGTCATGTGGGGTCAGAGCCTCTCCGCTGGAGAGGATCCGACCCCGGGGTCGGATCCCTTTCGAAGGAAGGGCTCTGACCCCGGAGACCCTCAGCCAGCCGCCGCCTGCTTCTCGATCTCGGCCTTGCGCAGCAGGAAGCGCTGCAGCTTGCCGCTGGGCGTCTTCGGTAGTTCCGCCACGAACGCCACCTGACGCGGGTACGCATGGGCGGACAGCCGGCGTCGCACATGCTGCTGCAGTTCCTGCGCCAGCGCGTCGCTGCCGCTGAACCCAGCGCGCAGGATCACGAACGCTTTGACGATCTCGGTGCGCTCTGGATCGGGTACGCCGATCACCGCCGTTTCCGCCACCGCAGGGTGTTCCATCAGCACGCTCTCCACATCGAATGGACCGATGCGATAGCCCGACGAGGTGATCAGGTCATCCGAGCGGCCGATGAAACTGATCGAGCCGTCGTCCTCGCATTCCACCGAATCGCCGGTGAGGTAGTAGCGATCACCCAGCGCCGGTGTGTCGGCACCGTAGTAGCCGGCGAACCACATGATCGGCGACTGCCGCAGGTCCACGGCGAGGATGCCCGGCGTGCGCGGTGGCAGTTCGTTGCCGGCATCGTCCAGTACCGCCACGCGGTAACCGGGCATCGCAACGCCCGATGATCCCGGCCGCACGGCGTGGCCCAGCGCGTGGTGGTTGTTGACCACCATGCCGGTCTCGGTCTGGCCGTAGTGGTCGAGCACCGTGGTGCCCAGATGGGCGGCGAACCAACGGGTGATCTCCGGGTTCAGCGGTTCGCCGGCGCTGCTCACCACCCGCAGCTTGCCGTTGATGGCCGCACTGGCCTCGGGCCCGGCGGCGATGATCTGCCGGTACGCTGTGGGCGAACCGGCAAGATTGGTGACACCCAGCCGCGCGACGATGTCGTTCAGCCCCTGCACGCTGAAACCGGCTTCGCTGAAGGTGGTGGCCTGGCCCAGCAGCAGCGGGCCGATCACCGCGTAATACAGCCCATAGGCCCAGCCGGGATCGGCGATGTTCCAGAACACGTCCTCTGGGCGCAGGTCCACGGCCAACTGCATGTAACTGGCAAAGGCCAGCAATGCGCGCACCGGCACCGGCACGCCCTTGGGGCTGCCGGTGGTGCCGGAGGTGGACAGCAGTGCCATCAGCGCATCGCCGCGCAGCATCACCGGCACGAAATCAGCTGTGGCATCGGCAGTGCGTGCGCTCCAGTCGATGTCGCCGGCACGTAGTGTCTGTCCCGATGCCAGGAGGGTGGCGACCGGCGGGCAGCCATCGACCTCGTCCAGCTTGCTGCGGTTTGCGCTGTCGGTCACCACCAATGCGGTGCGCCCGGTGTTCAACCGTGTTTCGATGGCCTTGGGGCCGAACGCAGTGAACAGCGGCTGGTAGACCGCACCCACCCGCCAGGTGCCGAGGATGGTCGCCAGCAGGTCCGGTGTACGCGGCAGCAGGCCGGCCACCACATCGCCCTTGCCGATGCCCTGCGCGGCCAGCACCTGGGCAACGCGCGCGGAGGCCTCGCGCAGGTCCTCGAAGGTGTACCGATGCAGGGCACCGTGGGCGTCCACCCAGCGCAGCGCCAGCGCATTGCGGCCGCAGTGGCGGTCGCAGCACTCCACGCAGGCGTTGATGCCGGTCTGCAGGTCACCGTGCAACTGTCGCTGTCCGCGCTCGATGCTGAAATCGGCCAGTGCCTGTTCGTAGGTCGGGCGTGCTGCGGTGTCGCGGGCCATGCGCATCTCCGGGGTGATGTCACCCGACGATAGGCGGCGGCCCTGCATGCTGCAAATGGGACCATAGGCGTAGGCCGCCGCTGCGCGCACCGCGACGGACAAGAACACTGAATGCGTTCGTTTCCGGCTGCAGCATGACGACATGCCAAACCCGCATGAATCCTTCAGTCGCTTGTGCCGCAAGGGCTGGCGCCGGTTCATTCACGCACGTACACATGGGTGTAGCCCGCTCACAACGCATGGTTAACCCATCGCTGCGGACGATGGCCCCGTCCACCGCATTCCGCGCGTGGCATTTGGAGATCGGACATGGCACAGCAGAACCAGAACCCGAACCAGAAGCAGCAGGGCCAGCAGAACCAGCAGGATCAGCAGCAGGGGCGCGGCCGAGACCAGCAGCAGCAACAGCAGCAGGAACAGCAGAAGCGCAACCAGAACCAGCAGCAGGGCGGGCAGGACGAGGAAGAGTGATCCTGGCAGCCGCCATCCATCACCGACGAAGCCCCGCCCCGTGCGGGGCTTCGCTTATTCGAGCACGCCGATCCGCTGCAGCACCGTCGCTGCGGCCATGTCGTTGGGGTTGGTACCGGGCAGGCCCTGCGGTACGTCCAGGCCCATGCCGCGATACAGGTCTACCCAATGCCGGGAGATCTCACTGGTCTGCGGGTTGCGGAAGTTCATCGGCTGCAGCGCGAACACATGGTGCGCACGGAACGCGCGCTCGATGAAGTCCGAGCAGTAGTAACTTTCGTCGTTCAATACGTAGGCGGTGTTGTACGGCTTGCCCAGCATCGTGCGTGCGGTGGCCACTGCATCGGTGATGGCATTCCTTGGCGGCGCGCGCAGGCGATAGACCACGATCTGCCGCTGCTTGCCACGCGCATCTTCGCGGAACTGGTCCAGCGTCTGCCGGCGCGAGCCCTTCTCGTCGGCATGCAGCACCTCCCAGCCTTGCGGTGCCGAAGCCACCAGCGCGACATGGTCGAAGCTGGGCGCACCTTGTTTTCCCGTCGCATCGTCGATGGCCGCGCTCAGGCCGGCATGGCCGGCGGTGACGAACAGCAGATCGCCTTCCTGCACCTCCAGTGCGGCCACGCCGCCGGGCCACAGCGCTGGCACCAGCAGGGAGAGGACGAGCAGGAGTGTGCGCATGGGGCCAGGGCAGAAGAGAGGGCGACGTAGTCTAACGGCTGCCGGAATGACGTTGATTTCTATAATAGTGTGATATGAGTCTCAATTCCGGGTGTCAGGATATTCCTGACAGCGGATGTTGAAACTGAATTGACAGAGGCATGGCTATCCTTGCCTCCCTACCGCGCCGGAACCGCGCGCGACCACCCGGAATCAGGAGGATCCCGTGAACCAGCTCCGCCCCGTTGCCCTGCTCGCGCTTGCCTTGGGGCTTGCGCTGTCGGGCTGCAAGCCGGCACCCCAGGCTGCCCCCGCTCCCGCTGACGCCGCCGCACCGGCTCCGACCAGCACGGCTGCGGCCACCACGCCGGCCGCGCCGGTCGCCGCGCCGGCGGCAGACGCCTCTGCCAACTGCCCGCATCCGGTCTTCGACGATTTCCTCAAGCACTTCGGCAACGAGATCGCGCTGCAGGAAACGTCCACCGCCGATCCGTTGCTGGACAGCCACATCGACGGCGAAGCCGAACCGGAGCCACGCAAGGTGGAGGAGAACGTTCCGCTGGCCAAGGTCGAATGGCCGGTGATGCCGGACCCGGCCACGCTGCAGCGCCAGGGCCGCGAGATGCAGGTTACCCGCCTGCCCGATGGCCAGGTGCAGGTGCAGATGCGCACCCCGGATACCAGCGACCAGCAGACCTACACCTTTGCCCAGAAGCCATGCTGGCAGCTGGTCAAGCGTGAGGACGAATCGATCTGATCCTCCGCGCGGCCGCCTGCGGGCGGTCGTGTGGTTTAGCCAAGGAGCACCGCATGCGTCTGTCTCCCGTTGTCCCCGTGCTGGCCCTGATGCTTGCTGCCTGCAGCGGCCCCGAGGCGGCTGCACCGGCGGGGGCCCCCGCTTCCCCTGAGCCGGCCACGACGCCGGCCGCACCTGCGGCCGCCGCTGCGGCCCTTCCCACCTCCCTTACGCGCGACGAGACCGGCATGCATATCGATTGCCAAGGCACCCGCCTGCACCTGGCGGCCCTGCCCACCCAAGACACGGACGCTTCCCGGCTGACCACGCTGGAAATCGAAAAGGACGGCGCACGCCAGGCCATTGCCGTACCCAAGGAGATGGACGGCTATACCGCTGTCGGCCTGGCCTGTGTGCAGGACCGCAGCGGCACGCCGTATTTCGTTGTGCAGTACGGTGAACTGCCGTTCGGCTGCAGCTTCTGCGAGTGGTACTACCTGTACGACGCCAGTGGCCGCCAGCTGACCCACAGCACGCCGCCGTTGCGTGGCACCGAAGGCGAGGAGCAGGAGCCCAACAACGACGAGTACGAGAAGTTGATCGACACGCTCGGCATCAAGCACCCGGAGGTGAACTACATCGAAGACTGAGCGCGGAGGCAGGACGTCGCACGCGCGCTGTGATCGCAGTACCGCAGTACTGGATGTACCAGGAGCAGTACCCCTTAAGGAAATTCCCTTTTTCATAGAATGGATAGCACAGACATGGCAGACATCTACCAGGACATGGTCCAGCCCCGCGGGGCGGCCTACAGCAGTGACCGTATCAAATCGTGGAGCCACTACCGCGAGCCGATCGACCAGAGCGACGGCCGCCTGCATGGCAATTCCCGCCGGTGGGGCGATGCGTCCCCGGAAGTACAGTCACGGGTGATCGACACCCTCATCGAGTCGGCGCGCGAGAAGGGCCTGACCCCGCGCGAAACCGCGCACGTACTGGCCATCGCCCGCGTTGAATCGGGTTTCAACCCTGACGCCGCCGCTGGCACCACCTCGGCCTCGGGCCTGGGCCAGTTCATCGACAAGACCGGCAACCACTACCACCTCAACAACCGCAACCGCTTCGACGTCGGCGCACAGTCCGATGCACTGGTTGACCACTACATCGACAACCGCACCTTGGCGCACAAGCGTGGCCAGGGTGAGGAATACATCTACAAGTACCATCACGACGGCCCGACCCGCGATTACGGCGGCCTGAACCTGTCTGACAAGAAAGTGATGCCGTACGTGGACAAGTACGAGCAGTTCGTGGAGCAGCGCCTGGGTCAGACCCATGGCCAGTCGCATGGCAGCCACGCTGCACCCGCCGTGGCTGCGGCCGCGCAGGCCAAGCCGGCAGCGGCGCATGCCGAAGGCCAGACCCGCACCTTCGAGCAGACCATGCAGGTGATGCTGCCCCCGCAGAACGGGGTCAAGCCGCACGTTACCGGTGAGTTCGGCGAACACCGCGCGCACAAGCCGCACGGCGGCACCGACTTCAACTATGTCGGTGGCCAGCATGGCCGCAACCTGCAGCACCCGACCGTCAACGCGCCGATTTCCGGCACGGTGACCTTCGTCGGCGGCGACTACGGCACGGTGAAGATCAAGGATGCGCAGGGCAACTCGCACGAGATCCTTCACCTGCAGTCGACCCAGGTGAAGGAAGGCCAGCCGATCAAGGCCGGCGAGCCGATCGGCACGATGGGCGGGCGTGGCCCGGGTGGTGCGGGGCAGTACGCCCAGCACGTGCATTACCAGTTGAAGGATCCGCACGGCAAGCTGCTCAGCCCGCAGGATTTCTGGGACCAGGGCAAGCTGAAGGAAACCGGCAAGGGTGGCCATGCGCATGAGGGCGACCACGGCGGCGTGCTGCGCCAGGGCGCCAAGGGCGAGGAAGTAACTGCGCTGCAGAAGGAGCTCAACCGCTTGGGTGTGCGCGACAGCCACGGCAACCGGCTGAGCGAGGATGGCAGGTTCGGCGCCAATACCAAGGACGCAGTGACCGCCTACCAGAAGCAGCAGGGGCTCTCCGCCGATGGCGTGGCCGGTCCGGCAACGATGGGCAAGCTGGCCGAAGGCCGCAGCCATGCCGAGGCGGCGCCGAAGGGGCCGCAACTGGGCGACAAGGCGCATCCGGATACGCCGCTGCACAACGCCATCCGTGGCCACATGCCGGGCATGATCTGCAACGAGATGGCCGCGCATGTGACCGCGCAGGCCAAGGCTGCCGGCATCGATTCGCCGGAGAAGCTGCAGGGTGTGACCCTGCAGGATGGCAAGGCATTCGTGATGGGCACCGTTCCCGGCTTCCGCACTGCAGTGGACATGACCCAGACGGCACCGAGCGTGCAGGAGACCAGTGCTGCCATGCTGGCCAAGCATGAGCCCTCCCAGCAGCACGTGCAGGACGAGCAGCAGCGGGTGGCCATGGGCCGTTGACCGCTGCCTGCCACGAGGTGTGTGGCAAAGGAGGCCGGCCGGGGCGACCCGGTCGGCTTTTCCCTTTCCTGGGCGAGGAAATGCATAGATGTTGTTTTGCAGGATGCGCACCACCCCGCCATTGCCGAGCACGGCACCGGGCGCCCCAGCGGACGTCCCACGCGCAGAGAGTGGTAGCCCCATGAGCAGGGTGCGCCAGTGGCGCGACGCATGGCAGTGGGTTGGGCTCGCGCTGCTGTTCTGCCTGCTGCCGCTGCAGGCGCTGGCGGCAGCCCCGATTCCGGCACTGGATGATCCGGTGGTGGACACCGCCAATGCGCTGTCCGCCAGCACCCGCGCCGCGCTGCGCGAGCAGGCCTTGCAGTTGCAGGCACGCAAGGGCGCACAGCTGCAGGTGCTGGTAGTGCCCAGCGTTGGCGAGGAAGGCATCGAAGCCTATGCGCAGCGCGTCTTCGACCAATGGCAGCTGGGCCGCGCCGGTGTCGATGATGGCGTGCTGCTGCTGGTGGCGGTGCAGGATCGGCGCGTACGCATCCAGACCGGTTATGGCCTGGAAGGCACCATTCCCGATGCCTATGCCGCGCGCATCATTGACAAGGCGATCGTGCCGCGGCTGCGCGAGGGAGACCTGGACCAAGGCGTGCTGGACGGCACCGCGCTGCTGGTGGCGCTGGTCGATGGTGAGGAACTGCCGCCCTGGGAAGATTCATTGGCACGCAACGTGTTGCCGCCGGATTGGCGCACGGGGGATTCGGTCGTCGCGCTGACGTTGCTGGCGGGCTTCCTGGCCGGCCTGTGGCGATCGCCGCCGCGTCTGCTGGCGACCCGCACCGAAGCCGAGTTCACCGGTAGCCGCCGCGAGCGGCGGCGCAAGGCACTGGCAGCCAATGCGGCGGTGCCCAGGCCGACGTGGCCGACATTGCCTGCCTGGGGCCGGCCGCTGCGTGACGGCGGTTATTGCTGCGGGGCTGCTGTCTGCGACGCTGCTGCTGCCGCGCCACGTGCTGCCGGCGTTGTTCTTCGTGATGGTGCCCGCCGTACCGGTGGCAACCCTGCTGGGCTGGTGCTGGCATCGCAGCCGCGGCGTACGCATCGTGCTGTACGGCATGCTGGCCGTCAGCACCGGCTTCTTCGTGGTGATGCTGGTACGTGGCCAGTTGCCGCCCAGCCTTGCGCTGCACACGCTGCTGAACCTGGCGGTCGGCAGCGCGGCCATGCTGGTGTTCTTCCTGGTGCAGGCTGGTCGCGCGCGCTGGCGGAAGAACCGCAACAGCTTCGCCATCCGCGTGGTGGTGCTGGTGCTGCTGACCGCCGGCTATGCGCTGGGCGCACTGCTGGCCATCGATCGTGCCGGCGACGAGAACGCACGCGTGCTGGCGACGATCGTGTCCAGCGTGGGCACGCTGTTCCTGTACTTCATCTGGGTGTTCACCCTGCTGCCCGGCGAAAAAGCCCGCGGCGGCCGCGGTTCGTCCAGAGGCTACCGTTCCTCATCCAGCAGCTCGTCGTCCAGTTCGTCCTCGAGCAGTTCCAGCGACTGGTCCGGTGGTGGTGGCCGCAGCGGCGGCGGTGGCGCCTCGGGCAGCTGGTAGCTCAGGCCGCTCGCACCCGCCAGCCCAGCGCGGCATCCTGCAGTTCACCGCTGCCGCTCACATCGCCCACCTGCAGCTGCAGTCCCTGCGCGTTGGGCAGGTCCTTCAGCTCGGGGAACCAACGGCGATCGGCGGCGACCACGATCAGCAGCCCCTCGTCATCGCCCATCGGCGCGAACTGCGGCGACGACGTGCTGATCGGTTGCAGGCCGAAGCGCTGGCTGGACTGTTCGCGTACCGCATCGACATCATGGCTGGGCAGGCCGACCTCGCTCAGGCAGGTCAGTTCGCTGCCATGGAAGGCACCGCTGCGTTCGCTGGCCGGCAAGCGCCTGCGGCCGATCAGCTCGAGGATCAGGCCATCGGGTCCGGTGAAGTACACCGACTGCGATTGCCAGCTGCTTTCCAGTGCGAAGTAATCGAGGCCTTCCGGGTTGCGTTGGAAGGGCGTGCGTGCACGCAGCCAGCTCATGGCGGCGGCGAAGCGGTTGTCCGGCACATTGAAGGCCAGGTGCACGCCGCCGACAGGGTGGTCGCCGGCAGGTTGCAGCTGGATCGTGCTCCAGCCGATGCGGACCTGGTCGCCGGCCACCTCCAGTTGCAGCACGTCGCGGAAGTACGCGGCGACACTGGCGACATCGGATACCGGCAGGGTGAGGTGCAGCAGGCGCATGGTCGATCCTCCGTGTAGCGCTGGGTGCAGTGTAGTCCCGCGCACCTTCGCGTCGCGTCATCACCTGCGCAACGAATCGTTACTGCCAGCCGCAGCGTCAAACCATGCTCGACAGCTTCTATCGCAGTGCCTCACCGAAGAAGCGCACCGCGTCTTCCACCACCACGGCATGCGTCTGTTCCTTCGGCACCGCAGTAGTGCATAGCGCCGGCAGCCGCTCTTTCGCCAGCGGCGTGCACCCGGACAGGAAATCGTAGTGGCCGACACCTGGCAGTGCGTGCAGCGTTGCTTTCGGAATCAGCGCCGCCGCCACATCACCGTTGGTCGCTGGCGGCGCCACCTCATCAGCAGCGCCCAGTACGATCGCCACCGGCTGCTGCAACGCCTTCAGCTGCTCCGGTGCGAATGCCTGCACGATGGCTGGCGCCAGCACGAAGACTGCGCGGACACCGGGAATCGAACGATCATCCTGTGCGTGCTGCACGTAGGGCTGCAGTTGCGGCGATGCTGCTGCAGCAAGACGCACCTCCATCGTATGCGTGGCCGCTTCCTGCTGCGGTCTGCACACGCCGTCGTCCGCGTGCGCCTTGCAGAACGCCAGCAGCCGCGTCATGTCCGGCCGCGCGCCGGCGCTGAGCAGTGCGGTGAAGCCACCGGCGGAATAGCCAATCACGCCCAGCCGCGACGCATCAATGTGTGGCCTCAACTGCAGGTCGGCCTGCACTGCGGCCAGCGCGGCCTTCAGGTCGTCGGCGCGCAGCCAGGTCAGCACGCTGCCGGCCAGCGTCATCTCATCGGCGCCATTGTTGCCCGGGTGGTCCACGGCGATCACCAGGTAGCCCGCACGCGCAAGCGCAGTGCCCAGCCACCCCATCATGCGCGCGGTGCCGCCATTACCATGCGACAGCAACAGCGTCGGCAGGCGCCCTCCGGTGATGGGGGCGTCCTTCGCGGCGCGCCCCACCTCGAACAGTGGCGCATCCGCTGGCCCGATGGTCAGCGGCGTTTCCTGGCTGCCAGGGCTTGCCGGGTACCACACGGTGAAGCGCAGCACATCGCGGTGCGCGCCATCGCGTATCGCCGCGCTTTCCAGCGTTGTCACGCCGTGGCGTTCACCGGCGGTGATGGGCGCTGCCGCCATCGCCAGCGGTGTCAGCGAAGCCAGCAGCAGGGCCAGGATCCATCGCGTTGCGTGCATCGTCAGTCTCTCCGGGTCAGGCAGTGCGTTGATCGACCGGCAGCCAGATTTCCACGCCACCGTGGCCGCTATGCTCGTCGAATCGGGTGTCGTAGCGTTCAAGGTCCGGCGCGTTGGCCAGGTTGAGGCGGTTGGCGGGCAGATATTGGTCCAGCAGCCAGAACCAGGTCGCGCGGATGGTGGCGATATGGCCAGCATGCCAGGCCACCAGGTAACGGCGTGCAGGAACATCCACCCGCTGCCAGTGTGCCGGCACCGATGGCAGTGCGTTCACCGGCAGCGCTGCGATGTAGTCGAAGCCGCCATCGTCGTCACTGTTGCAGCACACACCGAAACTGACCGGTGCCGGCGTTGGCCATTCGCGATTGAGCTGTGCCCACTGCCCCGGAATCGCACCGCCGCTGTTGCGGGTGTGGCGCATGCCGATGCCAGCCACCTGGAAGGGGGCGCAGTCGATCAGCTTCGGCGCCTCGCTGCAGGGCTGCGGTGCATCGTCGAGGCGGATCGCGTGTACCAGTGCCAGCTCCTGCAGGCCCTGCTCGCGCACGCGCTCCGGGGTCTGCCCGAACTGCTCGCAGAAGGCACGGGTGAAGGCGGCATGGGTGCTGTAGCCCGCCGACAACGCCACCTGCAGGATGTCGCCGGCACCGTTGGCCAGCTGCTGTGCAGCGGCGGTCAGGCGGCGTCCACGCAGGTAGCGCACCACCGAGGTGCCGGTGCGGGCCTGGAACAGGCGCGACAGGTGGAACGGCGACAGTCCGGCGGCGGCCGCGATGTCGGCCAGCGCCAGCGGCTTGTCCGCATGGCTTTCGATGTACCACAACGCTTTGCCTGCCGCGCTCATCGCGCTGTCCCTTGTTCGAATGCCGGGCAGCGTACCGGATCGACGAGGTGGGGCGCTTAGCAGTTCTTGCGCTGGCGGGACTTTGCGTTTGCCGTTGCACCGGCAACAATGAGGCCTTCATGGATACGATCGAGGCCAGGGACATGCCCGAAGTCACCGCTATCAGCCAGACCGCGCAGATCGCCGCATGGTGATGATCATTGCGATTGCCCTGCTGTCGGCGCTGCTGCCACTGGCGCTGCTGGTGATCATGTGGCGGCGGGCACCGCGCTGGCGCGGGGATCCCTGGCTGTACCGTGTGATGTTCTCATTGCTGGCAGCACTGCTGGCGCCCACGTTGTTGATGGCAGGCCATGGCGGCCTGCCGTGCCCCACCATCGGTGGCCTTGTGCTGGTGCTCATGGACCTTGAGTGGATCGGCTATCTGCAGGTGAACCTGATTGCCTTCGGAACCGAGGACACTGCCATCCTCTCCGCGCCTTTCCTGTTCGTTTTCGTGATCGCGCTGTTCATCCCGCTGCGCACGGCGCGGCCAGCCGTCTTCGGCTTCGACGACAACACTGCCGGATAGCGCAGAGCCCGGCATGGGCGGCCCCCGCACCGTAACCGCTGCAACTGTCGTCTCCACGTCATCGCTGCTTCACATCCCGCCCCGAGACTGCGCGCCTTGTCCAGGTCCCACCTGGCCCTGTCGTGCCTTCCCGGAGTCCTGCCGTGCATCGTTCGAAGCTGTCGCGTTCCATCCTCCTCGCCCTTGGTCTGGTCAGCGCAGGAGGCGCGATCGCTGCAGATGCCGGAACGGCAGACACCAGCAGCAGTGGCAACGCCGCTGCGCCCACCCAGCTCGATGCGATGCTGGTCACCGGTACCCGTGCCTCCAACCGCACCCAGTTTGAAACCCTGGCGCCGGTGGACGTGTTCACCAAGCAGGACATCCAGTCGGTCGACTCCACCGATCTGAAGGACGTGCTGGCGCAGCTGGTGCCGTCGTTCGTGGTGCAGCGCCTGCCGATGGCCGATGGCCAAGTGTTCGTACGCCCGGCCACGCTGCGTGGCCTGTCGCCGGACCAGACGCTGGTGCTGGTCAACGGCCGCCGCTTCCATCGCAGTGCCTTGCTTGGCAACCGCGGCGCACAGGCCGCCGACCTGGCGCAGATCCCGACCAGCGCGATCAAGCGCATCGAAGTGCTGCGCGATGGCGCGTCGGCGCAGTACGGCTCGGACGCTATCGCCGGCGTCATCAACATCATCCTGGAAGACAGCCCGGGCACCGAGATCACCGCCGGCTATTCGCAGTACGCGCAGGGCGATGGCGGCTCGCGCGACTTCAGTGCACGCACCGGCTGGGCGCTGGGGGACTACGGCAGCCTGGCCCTGTTCGCCGAATCATCCAACTCCGATGCGACCTCGCGCACCCGCCAGCGTCCCGACGCCATCGCCTTCCAGGCCGCGCATCCGGAGCTGGATGTACCCAATCCGGTGCAGCGCTGGGGCCAGCCGGAGCTGGAAAGCCGCCGCGTGGGCTTCAACCTGAAGGCCAATGCCAGCGACACCCTGGAGCTCTATGCCTTCGGCCTGTACAGCCACAGCGATGGCGTCAGCGATTTCAACTGGCGCAACCCGGATACCACCACCGGTGCGTACCGTACCACCAGCATCTTCCCCGGCTGGAACCTGCGCTCGCTGTATCCGGTGGGCTTCAGCCCGCAGTACGGCAACACGCAGAACGACCTGCAGCTGGTCGCTGGCCTGCGTGGTGAGATCACCCCCAAGCTGCGCTGGGACCTGAGCGCCTCGTATGGCCGCAATGCCATCGACTACAGCCTGAAGAACTCGATCAACGCATCGCTGGGTCCCAACAGTCCGACCGCATTCGATCTCGGTCGCCTGACCCAGACCGAGAAGAATGCCAATGCGGACTTCAACTACGAATGGGACGTGGCTGCGCTGTCGAAGCCGATCAACGTCGCCTTCGGTGCCGAGTTCCGCCAGGAGACCTACGAGGTTCGTGCCGGTGATCCGGCCTCGTACGCGGTGGGCCCGGGCGCGGCGGCGGGCCTGGAGGCGAATTCCAACGGCGCGCCGGGTTTTTCGGCCAGCCAGGCCGGGCAGTGGAGCCAGCGCAGCAAGGCCGCCTACGTGGACATGGAAGTGCCGCTGGGCGAGCGCTGGAGCATCGGCGCGGCCGGTCGCTATGAAGACTTCTCCAGCTTCGGCAGCACGGTGGATGGCAAGCTGTCGGCACGTTTTGCGATCACCCCGGACGTGGCGCTGCGCGGCACCCTGTCCACCGGCTTCCGCGCGCCCACGCCGGCCCAGCTCAACACCACCAGCACCACCCAGGGCCTGGACACGCGCACGCTGCAGATCTTCACCAGCGGCCGCCTGTCGCCGACCGATCCGTTGGCGCAGCTGCTCGGTGCCAAGCCGCTCACCCCGGAAGAATCGCGCACCGCCTCGCTGGGCCTGACCTGGCGCACCGACATCGGCCTGTCCGGTTCGGTGGATGTCTACCGGATCACGCTCAGCGACCGCTTCAGCCAGTCGGCCAGCTTCGCCATTCCGGCCGGCACGCCGAACCCGCTGGGCTATACCTCGGTGAACTACTTCACCAACGATTTCGACACCACCACCACCGGCGTGGATGTGGTCGGCAACTACCTGCGCGACCTCAGCGCAGGGCGGATGACGCTGACGCTGGCTTACAACTACAACCAGACCCGCGTCGACAACGGCAGCACCTCGGTGGCCACCAACGAAACCCAGCGCGTGCTGTTCGAAGACCGTCTGCCCGAGCACAAGGGCAGCTTCACCGGCAGCTGGGACGTCGGCGCCTGGTCGTTGATGGCACGCGTACGCTATTACGGCAAGTGGACCGACTCCACCGGCAATGCGACCGGCGACATCTACCAGCAGTTCGGCGCAATGACCTTCCTGGATCTGGCCGTGGGCTACCGCATCAACGAACACCACAGCCTGCGTGTGGGCGCAGACAACGTGTTCGACCGTTACCCGGACGAAGCGACCTTCCAGGCCAGCCGTGGCCTGATCTATTCCCGTAATGCGCCGTACGACACCGATGGTGCGAATGTGTACGCACAGTACCGGCTGACCTTCTGATGGACGGCCGCCGTCGTTCCCTGCTGCGTGCCGGCGCGCTGCTGCCGGCCGCTGCGGCGTTGTCTTCACTGCCTGCCGCAGGCGTCGCGCGTTACGCTGGGCCCATGCAGATTCCCGCAACGACCGTGGCGCCGGACGTGCTGGCCCGCGACGAAGGCTACTGGGCCACCGTGGCCAGCCACTTCGACATCACCGATGAAGTGAACCATCTGGAAAACGGCTACTGGGGCGCGATGGGCAGGGAGACTCTGGCCAGCTACCAGCGGCACACCGCCGAAGTGAATCGCGGCAACGCCTGGTACGGGCGCCATGCGTTTCCCACGCAGTACATGGCCGTGCATCGGCAGGTGGCCGACATGCTCGGCGTGGGCGCGGATGAGATCGCGCTGACCCGCGGCGCCACCGAGGCGATGCTGGCGCTGATCGGTGGCTACAACCGCCTGCGGCCCGGCGACCAGGTGCTGTACGCCGACATCGACTACGACAGCATGATCAACGCAATGCGCTGGCTGCAGCAGCGTCGTGGCGTGCAGGTCGAGCGCATCGCACTGCCAGCGGTGCCCACCCATCAGCAGATCCTGCAGGCCTACGATGACGCGTTCGCGCGCCTGCCGCGCCTGAAACTGGTGCTGCTGACCCAGGTCAGCCACCGCCATGGGCTGGTGCTGCCGGTGGCGGAGCTCGCCGAGCGTGCGCGGGCACGCGGCATCGATGTGATTGTTGACGCCGCACATGGCTTTGGCCAGATCGACTACGCGGTGCCGAACCTGAAGGCCGATTTCGTTGGCATCAACCTGCACAAGTGGATCGGCGCACCGGTGGGCGTGGGCGCGATGTACGTGCGCAAAGGACGCGTGGCCGACCTGGATCCGTACATGGGTGAGACCGACGACGGCCGCGTGGGCAGCCGCGTGCACACCGGCACGGTCAACTTCGCTGCCTATCTGGCGCTGCCCGAGGCCATCGCATTGCACCAGCGCATCGGTGCAGCCAACAAGCAGGCGCGCCTGCGTTACCTGCGCGAGCGGTGGACGGTGCCAGCGCGACAGATGGCGCATATCGACGTGCTGTCGTCGCCGGATCCGGCATTGGCCAGTGCATTGGCCAGCTTCCGCCTGCGTGGCCATGCCTCGGTGGAAGACAACCAGGCACTGCAGAAACGGCTGCTGGATGAACATCGGATATTCACCACGTATCGCGATGGTCTGGACTCCGGCGCGTGCGTGCGGGTGACGCCATCGGTGTTCACCCGCCCCGCGCAGATGGATGCGCTGGTGCAGGCGCTGGCCGCGCTGGCCTGAACGCCCACCGCGTTGGTAGATGCCAACCTTGGTTGGCACCGCATGCACGCATGGCATGAACGGGCATTGCCAACCAAGGTTGGCATCTACCGAATACCGAAACAGGTCCAGTAGATCCACGCCATGCGTGGATGCTCTCCGCCTACCGCTCGATCGCCGGCAACGCGTCGGACAACAACAACCGATCGATCCGCCGCAGCGCGTTCTCCAGTTGCCGCCGGTCCGCAGCCAATCCCAACGACAACCGCACCCCGCTCGCGAACGCTGCGCCCGGCGGACAGAACGCCGATGAAGGCGCGATCGCCAGTCCCTGCAGCTGCGCCGTCCGCACCAGCGTGGCGTCGGTCCATGGCGCTGGCACCCGGCACCATGCATGCAGCCCATCGGCGCGCTCCAGAAGTGAGGGTGCCAGCAGATATCGCGCCATCCGCGTACGCTCGCGCGCTTCCTCGCGCACCTGCACCAGCAGCGCCTGCGCCGAGCCATCCAGCAGCAGCTGGCTGGCCAGCGCCGATACCAGCGGATGGCCCATCAACCGTGTGGCACGCAGTGCGGCAGCCATCGCCTCGGCGTGGGCGGCGCTCGGGCATTGCACGAACGCGGTACGCAGGCCGGGGCTGATCACCTTCGACAGGGTGGCGACATGGAACACATGTCGAGGTGCCAGCGTCGCCAGCGCAATGGGCGCGGTGATGGCCAGATGCCAGTACGGATCGTCCTCGATCGCCAGCAGGCTTTCGCGCTCCAGTACCCGCGCCAGGGCCTCGCGCCGCGAGGTGGGCACAGTCAGCGCCGTCGGGTTCTGGCAGGTAGGGTTGAGGTAGACCAGGCGTGTGCCACATTCCCGCGCCCGCCGTGCCAGCGCCTCCGGGCACATGCCCTGTTCGTCGCCCTCCACCGTGACCAGCCGCCGCCCCAGTGCGGCAGCGGCCTGCAGCAGGCCCGGATACACCAAGCGGTCGCAGAGGATCGCATCGCCCTCGCGCCCCTGGCTGAGCAGGATCGCCGCCAGCGCCACCTGCGCGCCTTCGGTCAGCAGCAGGCGCGCGTCATCCACCGTGCCCAGCATCGGCTGCAACCAGCGCGCCGCCGCGTGGCGATCGGTCGGGTTGCCACCGCCGAGGTGATAGGTCATCAGGTTCGGCGCATTGCTGCGCGCGAGCACCGCCGCTGCGCCTCGACGCAGCATGTCCGCCAGTGCATCGGCGTCGGGTACCGGCGGCACGTTCATGCTGAGATCGACGGCCTGGTCAAAACCCGCCTTTGGCGGCGCGATGAAGCTGCCCTGTGGCCCACGTGCTTCGATCAGCCCACGCTTGCGCGCTTCATCGAACGCACGGGTCACCGTGGTCAGATCCACGCCCAGCTGCTGCGCCAGTGCGCGCTGCGATGGCAGCCGTTGCCCTGGCGCAAGGCCGCCGCGATTGATGGTGCGTTCCAGCGTGTTGACGATGCGCAGGTAGATCGGACCGCTGTGCACGTGCACGTCCTGCACCCAGCCCAGCCCTGCGACGCCAGGCCCTGCGACATCGGGTCGCGGCATGTACGGAGGATGTCGGGGCGTATCGTTGCTTCCAACGGCGGGAGCCTGTCCATAACCATCGGTCGGTTCGGACAGGTGACCGCCGTTGTTGTTTGTGGCGGCTGCGCCAGCCAGCGTCGATGATGTCATCGCGCGTCCTCAGCGCTGGGCCTGCCAGGGGCAGTAGCAGCCCACGGCAAGCAGTCCTTTCGGGCGCACGGTTTCCCCGCGCACCAGTTTGTCCAGCAGCGGTTCGACGAAGCTGTTGGCCGAATTGCAGACCATGCCGATGCTGTACGGGCCGGCATAGGCCAGGTGGCCCTGGCGGTCCCAGATCGCCACCGCCGGGCTGGCCGGAATGTTCTCGATGCCGTCGATGGTCGGCAGGTCGATCACCTTGTTGCGCAGCGGCTCGGGTAGTTCACCTTGGGTGCCGGGGCGACGGATCGCATAGAAGTCGATGCCGGCGCGGCGGTACATGCTGATCAGGTAGCTCAGGTGCGCACCGGTTTCGCGGTTGCACACGCCGCAGGCCGGGTCCCAGAAATGCACCACGCGGATGCGGCCGGTGTCGCCGGCCAGTTCCGCCGGCAACCGCAGCTGCGAGTCATCGAAGACAATGGCCTGTTCGGCGAACGTGGACTGCTCGCCATAACCGAAGTACTGCCACAGGGCCGCCGCCACGCCGGCCATGAACAGGCAGGCGAGGGCGATCATCACCGGCAGCATCGAACGGCGTGGGCGCGGCGCGGCTGCGCCCATCAGGAGCCGTCCGCGCCGAACTTGTGCACGTACTGCTTGCGCATCTCGCGGCAGGAGTCGGCCTGGGCGCGGCGCTGGATCTCGCTGCGCGCCGCGTCCTCGCTGCGTTGCAGGCACTGTTCGATGGCGTGGCGCTCGGCGGCCTGCACATCCACGGTCTGCGGTTGCAGGCAGACCCAGGCCAGGGCGGCCAGCATCAGCACGACGAAGCCGCCGCAGCCGGCCATCACCAGGTGGAACTTCAGTTTGTCGGCGGCCATCTGCGGCACATCCTTCGTCCATACATTACATACAAGATATCATTTTGTATGGGTATGGCCCACGGGGTGGCTCAGACGATCGCCGAATGCCGCGCGTCGGGTGCCTCGGACAGAATCTCGTTCAGCTTGGCCAGCGCGCCCGCCAAGGCCTCCTGATCCACGGCACCGCCCAGCGACAGGCGGATGGCGTTGCCCGGTGGCGGTTCCTCCACGCTGAAGGCGTCGGAGCTGGCAATGCCCAGGCCCTGTTCCTGCGCGGCCTGGATCAAGCGGTACTGGTCCAGCCGCGGCGGCAACGGCAGCCACACATGCAGGCCGGCCGGATGGGCCTGACGGCGCGCGGGCAGGTAGCGGGCGGCGATGGCCTGGCGCTCGCGCAGTTCCTGCTGGAAGCGCTGCACCATTGCCTGCGCCTGGCCGGTGCGGATCCAGTGCGAGGCCACGGCCACCATCGACTGGGTGGGCATCAGCGCGATCGCGCGCAGGGCGTCCAGCACCGGCTCCATCGGCTCGCCGCCCGGCACCACCAGGTAGGCCGTGCGCAGGCCCGGAGCCAAGCACTTGGACAGGGTGGAGATGTAGTAGACCGGGCAGCCACTGTCGGCCAGCGCGGCCAGCGGCGGGGCGGCATCGCCGGCCAGCAGCCAGTAGGGATCGTCCTCGACCACGGTCAGTTCGTGCCGCCGCGCGACCGCCAGCAGGGCCTGCCGGCGCTGCGCGGACATCGTCGCCGTGGTCGGGTTCTGGATGGTCGGCACCAGGTACAGCAGGCGTGGCCGACGCAGCTGGCAGGCCTCTTCCAGCGCATCGGGCAGCATGCCCTCGGCGTCCATCGCCACCGGCACCACGCCCCGCTGCAGCACCCGCGCGGCGGCCAGCAGGCCCGGATAGGTCAGTTGCTCGGCGGCGATCAGTTCGCCCGGCTGGGTGCGGGCCAGGATCAGTGCGCACAGCGCAGTCTGCGCGCCGGGGCAGATCACCACCCGGTCGGCGCCCACCGGGCCGAGCACCGGCGCCAGCCATTGCACGGCCGCAGCGCGGTCGTCGCGGCTGCCGGCGCCGACGTGGTAGCTCATCAGCTCGCCCTGGCCCAACTGCTGACCCAGGTGCTGGAAACCGGCCTCCATGCCCTGTGCGAACGGCGCGCTGCCCAGCAGCGGCGGGATGTTCATGCTCAGGTCGACCGAAGTGCTGCGGTTGCCGGCGGACATCGCAATGAAGGTGCCGCCGGCCCCCTGTGCATCCAGCAGCCCGGCCTGGCGCAGTTCGGCGAAGGCGCGGGTGACCGTGGTCAGGTCCACGCCCACCTGCTGGGCCAGGTCGCGCTGCGGTGGCAGGCGGTCGCCCGGGCGCAGCACGCCATCGTCCACCGCCTCGCGCACCTGCTGGGCGATCTGCAGGTACAGCGGTCCTGCGCCCTCACGGAAGGGGCGAACCCAGGTGCGGTTGGGGTGTTTCAGGCGGCGGCCGGCAGCAGGAGGCGTCATCGGTCGGATTTTTCCATACGTACAGATGCACATGTCCATACAATGCTGTATCTTGTATGGGCTTGATTGGAGTGGTTCGCCTGCTTGTAGGCGACCTCGTACCCACAGTGTAGCCGCTCCACGCCCGGGCGCTGCGCGCAGGCGAGCCGGTCAAGCGCGCATCTTCAACAGGGTTGACCTCCAATGAATATCTGCTGGAACCGCATCCGCCTGGCGCTGGTCGCCCTGGCCTGCATCGCCCTGACGGGCTGCGATTGGGTGCTGCTGGATTCGAAAGGCATGGTCGGGATCGCCCAACGCGACCTGATCCTGATCTGCATCGGCCTGATGCTGATCGTCGTCGTGCCAGCCATCGTGCTGACCTTCGTGTTCGCCTGGCGCTTCCGCGCCGGCAATACCAAGGCGAAGTACACGCCGGACTGGTCGCACTCCACCAAGGTGGAAGTGGTGGTCTGGGGCGTGCCGTTGATCATCATCGCGGTGCTGGCAGTCATCGTGTGGAAGTCCACCCACGAGCTCGATCCGTACAAGCCGCTGGACGTGGCCGGCGAACCGCTGCACGTGGACGTGATCGCCACCGACTGGAAGTGGGTGTTCGTGTACCCGGACCTGGGCATCGCCACCGTCAACCAGCTCAACTTCCCGGCCAACCGCGCGCTGGCGTTCAACATCACCTCCAACTCGACGATGAACACCTTCTTCATCCCGCAGCTGGGTGGACAGATCTACGCGATGGCCGGCATGCGCACGCAGCTGCACCTGATCGCCAACGAGCCCGGCCAGTTCCGTGGCATGTCCGGCAACTACAGCGGCCATGGCTTCTCGAACATGAAGTTCATCGCCACCGCCAGCAGCAACGAAGACTTCGATCGCTGGGTGGCCGAGGTGCGCAGCGCGCCGGATGCACTCAGCTTCGCGCAGTTCAAGGCGCTGGCCGCACCGTCCAAGAACGCGCCGGTTCAGCACTTCTCCAGCGTTGAACCGCTGCTGTTCAAGAAGGTCATCGACCAGTTCATCGGCGTCGGTGAGAACACCGCTGCTGCGGCCCCGGCCGGTACGGCCGCCGGTGCCCAGGTTTCCCAGGAGTAACGAACATGTTGGGTAAATTGACGTGGGAGGCCGTGCCGCTGCACGAGCCGATCGTCGTGGTCACGTTGGCGGCCATGGTGCTGGGCGGCCTTGCGCTGCTCGGCGCGGTGAGCTATTTCAAGCTGTGGGGCGTGCTCTGGCGCAACTGGTTCACCACCGTGGACCACAAGAAGATCGGCATCATGTACGTGGTCGTCGCGCTGGTCATGCTGGTGCGCGGCTTCGCCGATGCGCTGATGATGCGTGCACAGCTGGCGGCCGCCGGGCCGGGCAGTGATGGCTTCCTGCCACCGGAGCACTACGACCAGATCTTCACCGCGCACGGCGTGATCATGATCTTCTTCGTGGCCACCCCGTTCGTGGTCGGCCTGATGAACATCATCGTGCCGCTGCAGATCGGTGCGCGCGACATGGCGTTCCCGTTCCTCAACGCCTTCAGCTTCTGGATCTTCGTGGTCGGCGCTGCGCTGATGATGATCTCGCTGGGTGTTGGCGAATTCGCGATGACCGGCTGGGTCGCCTATCCGCCGCTGTCGGGCATCGAGTTCAGTCCAGGGGTAGGTGTCGATTACTACATCTGGGCGTTGCAGGCGTCCGGCATCGGTACGTTGCTGACCGGCGTCAACCTGTTCATCACCATCCTGCGCATGCGTGCGCCGGGCATGACCCTGATGAAGATGCCGGTGTTCACCTGGACCGTGCTGGTCACCAGCGTGATCATCATCGCCGCCTTCCCGATCCTGACCGTGGCCTTGGGTGCACTCACCCTGGACCGCTACCTGGACTTCAACTTCTACACCAACACGTTGGGTGGCAACCCGATGATGTACGTGAACCTGGTGTGGGCCTGGGGCCACCCGGAGGTGTACATCCTGGTGCTGCCAGCGTTCGGCATCTTCTCTGAAGTGACCGCCACGTTCTCGCGCAAGAAGCTGTTCGGCTACACGTCGATGGTCGGCGCCACCCTGGCGATCGGCATCCTGTCCTTCATCGTGTGGCTGCACCACTTCTTCACCATGGGCTCCGGTGCCAGCGTCAATGCCTTCTTCGGCATCATGACGATGATCATCGCCATCCCCACCGGCGTGAAGATCTTCACCTGGCTGTTCACCATGTACGGCGGCCGCGTGGAGTTCAGCGTGCCGATGCTGTGGACCATCGCCTTCCTGGTCACCTTCACCATCGGTGGCATGACC
Source organism: Stenotrophomonas indicatrix (assembly GCA_041545745.1). Classification (NCBI taxonomy): domain Bacteria; kingdom Pseudomonadati; phylum Pseudomonadota; class Gammaproteobacteria; order Lysobacterales; family Lysobacteraceae; genus Stenotrophomonas; species Stenotrophomonas indicatrix. The sequence continues at coordinate 4,348,210 of CP168152.1, read as the reverse complement.
GGCGTGCTGCTGGCCATCCCGGGCGCGGACTTCCTGCTGCACAACAGCCTGTTCCTGGTCGCGCACTTCCACAACACCATCATCGGCGGCGCGCTGTTCGGCTACCTGGCCGGCTTCGTCTACTGGTTCCCGAAGGTGTTCGGCTTCACCCTCAACGAGCGCCTCGGCAAGTGGTCCTTCGCCTGCTGGGTGATCGGCTTCTACCTGGCCTTCATGCCGCTGTACATGCTGGGCTTCATGGGCATGACCCGGCGCATGAACCAGTACGACAACCCGGCGTGGACGCCGTACCTGATCGCGGCGTTCATTGGTGCGCTGTTCGTGTTCGCAGGCATCATCCTGATGCTGGTGCAGATCTATGTCAGCGTGCGTGATCGCAAGCGCAACCTCGACCTCACCGGCGACCCGTGGAATGCACGTACGCTGGAATGGGCCACGCCGTCGCCGCCGCCGTTCTACAACTTCGCCGTGGTGCCCAAGGCCGATGAGCTGGATGCCTTCCACGAAGCGAAGAAGCGCGGCCTGCCGCCGCCGCCGAAGAAGTACGCGCCGATCCACATGCCGAAGAACACCGGCGTGCCGTTGATCCTCAACGTCTGGATCCTGGTGCTGTGCTTCGCCCTGGTGTGGCACATCTGGTGGATGGCCGGTGCCAGCTTCATCGCGATGATCGTCACCCTGATCGCGCGCTCCTACAACGAGGATGTGGATTACTACGTCAGCTCCGAAGAGGTGGCGCGTACCGAAGCGGCCAACCACGCCAAGCTGCAGGAGGCAGGCGCATGAACCTGTTGACCCGTCCGCAACTGGACAGCGACGCGCTGGTCCACGACGACCACCATGAGCACGACCACGCCCACGAACAGGGCGGCATGAAAGTGTTCGGCATGTGGGTCTACCTCATGTCCGACCTGGTGCTGTTCGGCTCGCTGTTCGCCTCGTATGCGGTGCTCAGCACCGCCTACGCTGGCGGCCCCACCGGCAAGGAGCTGTTCTCGCTGCCGTTGGTGATGGCCGAGACCTTCATCCTGCTGGTGTCCAGCATCACCTACGGCCAGGCCGTGCTGGCCATGCACCGCCTGGACAAGGCGGCGGTGCTGCGCTGGCTGGGTGTGACCTTCGTGCTCGGTGCCTCGTTCATCGGCATGGAGCTGTACGAGTTCTCGCACCTGATCCATGAAGGTGCCGGGCCCAGCACCAGTGCCTACCTGTCGGCGTTCTTCGCCCTGGTTGCCACCCACGGCCTGCACGTGGCCAGCGGCCTGATCTGGATGGCGGTGGTGATGCACCAGGTGTATCGCCGTGGCCTGACCCCGACCAACATCACCCGCGTGTCCTGCCTGAGCCTGTTCTGGCACTTCCTGGACCTGGTGTGGATCTGCGTCTTCACCTTCGTCTACCTGATCGGAGCCTTCTGACATGGCCCACGTCGAAACCTCGCGCGCCGGCAATGCGCACGGTTCCACCAAGTCCTACCTGATCGGCTTCGTGCTGTGCGCGTTGCTGACGGTGGTGCCGTTCGCGCTGGTGATGAACCCGGTGCTGTCGCGGCCGGTCACGCTGTTCCTGCTGGTCGGCTTCGCGGTCGCGCAGATCCTGGTGCAGCTGGTGTACTTCCTGCACATGGACCGCAAGTCCGAAGGTGGCTGGAACCTCGCCAGCTTCGTGTTCACCCTGGTGATCCTGTTCATCGTGGTCGCGTTGTCGATCTGGATCATCTGGAGCATGCACTACCACATGATGATCAACTGACCGTGGCCGGGGCGATCGGCAAGGAGTGCGCGATCGCCCCGGCACCTCAGCCCTCTCTCCCCCCAGGGCAGGCCTGACCGAGACCGCGCCCACCTCGTGTTGGTGGTACCCGTGATGCGTGTTGCTTCCGTTGTTCGTTCCCTGCGCCTGCCGCTGCTTGCCGCAGGCCTGGCACTCGGCCTGCTGGCCGGCTGCAGCGCGCAGTCGCGCATGGATTTCTATTCCAAGGACATCGCCTGCGAGGAACTGGGCCAGCACTGGACCATGCCCGACAGCGCCGGCACCCTGCGTGGCCCGAAGGACCTGCAGGGGCAGGTGACCTACCTGTTCTTCGGCTTCACCAGCTGCCCGGACGTGTGCCCGACCACCATGGTCGAGCTGAGCCAGGTCAAGCACCTGATGGGCAAGGATGCCGACCAGCTGCAGGTGCTGTTCGTGAGTGTCGATCCGGCGCGCGATACCCCCGAAGTCGCACACACCTACGTGCACGCATTCGACCCGAAGGCGATGGCGCTGATCGGTGATGAAGCACAGCTCTCGGCGATGGCCAGCGATTTCAAGGCGTTCTACGAGAAAGAGCCCGGGCAGCTGCCGGACACCTACACGATGAGCCACATCGCCGGCGGCTACGTGTTCGACCGCCAAGGTCGCCTGCGCCTGTTCGCACCCTATGGCATGCCAGTGGAACAGCTGTTCTCGGACGTGCAGCGGTTGCTGCTGGAGCCGGAACATCCGGCTGCCGGCAGTGAAGCGCTGGCCGCGTGCAAACTGCCGCACAGCACAAGTGTCGCCGCACGCTGACCGACGCATCGCTCTGGTAGCTGTCGACCTTGGTCGACACGCGATGAGTGAATCGGATGGGCGCCGGCATCGGGATGATGCTGTGTGCTGGCACCGGGATTCTGGTGGGTGCCGACCGTTGGTCGGCACGTCCTCCCGCTCGCCAATCCCCCGGCCGGCCGGGAGAGCCAACCGACCAGGGGCACCACCCAACGCCCTAGATCACTTCTTCTCTTCCCACTGCACCACGTCCGGCTCGGCCGCCTTGACGCCCGCGGTCGACAGCAGCCGGGTGCTCGCATCCAGCGCCGCGTTCACCGACGGGTATTCCACGATGGCCAGACCCGCGGCCTTGGACACCTTCACCACGGTGCCGCCGGTGGCCTTCGCCGCGCGCTGTGCAGACGCCGCATCGGTAAAGAACACCTTCACCCGCGAGGTAGCCACCACAGGCGCACCGTCATTGGATACTGCCGCCGCGAACTTGCCGGCACCAGCATCAGCGCCGCCTGCTGCTGCACCATCCAGCGAACGCTTGCTGCGTGAGCTGGTCGTGGTCGCCGCCGCCTGCGGGGTGATCGTGAACTGACCGCCTGCGGCCTGCTTCACGGTGGTCGAAGGAGACAGCTGGAAACGCGCGCCGCCCACATCGAACGAACGGCCGGTGGCGGAGGCCTTCAGTTCCTGCGCATCCACGGTGGACAGGCTCCGGGCCGGTGGGGTCTGTCCCGAGCTCTGTGCCCAGGCAAGGGAGGTCATCGCCGCGAAGGCGAGCGTGCTCAACAGAATGGTCGTCTTCATCATCAGTGCCCCAGAACGCGGATCTTGAAGAATTCGAGGTTGCCGCGCGATGCAGCGTTCGCGGCCTGCCCCATGTCGGTTACTTCCAGCGTCCAGGTGCCGGTGGCGCTTTCATCCAGGAAGGCATTGCTGGACAACAGATCCCAGTTGGTGAAGTTGCGCTGCACGCCACCCGTACCGGAGCCGATCGCGGTGAAGGCCGGCTGCACCACGCTGCGGGTGCCGCTGGGCGAAACCAGCACAAACTGCAGCTGACGGGTGTTGCTGTGGTTGACCCGGAAGCCCAGCTGCACCGACTCGATGTTGCGTGCGCCATTGGCCACCTGGAAGGTCAACCGTGCCGCAGCGGCGGAGGTGTTGCCGATGGCCACTGTGCGCGTGGTGTTGCGCCAGCCCGTATCCAGCAGCGGGCCCAGCGACTGGAAGTTCTCCGCCACCTGCACGGCACGCGCCGCATTGACCACACCGAAGCCGTACCAGTTGCTGTACGCGCGGTTGGCGGCGTTCACCGTCCAGCCCGGCACCAGCGTGCGCCCGTCGGCCAGCGTCACTGCCGGCTGGTTCGGGTGGTTGCGGGTAGCGGTGGTGGCCAGGATGTACTTCACATCGCGGTAGGACAGGTTTGGATTGGCCTCCAGCACCAACGCCGCCACGCCCGATACCATCGGCGCCGACGCCGACGTACCGTTCATCTTGGCGGTGTAGTTGCAGGTGCTGTCGATCGCCGACAGGTTGCTGTCCAGCGTGTTCTGGCGGTTGGTGTTCTTGTTGCTGCCCTGCGTGCAGCCGGTCACGTCGGTGGTGACGATGGCCGGATCGTATGCACGTGCAACCAGGTTCGGTGCGTACTGCGCCTGCAGGCCGTATTCGCCGCCAAACGCCGACACCCACAGTGCCGAACCGGTGGACGAGTACGACGAGCGCACGCCGTCGGCGCGCACTGCACCCACGGTTATCACATTGAACAGGTTGTTGCGTGGATCGCGACCGGCCGGCACGCAGCCGGTGTTGCGGTTCTTGGTGTCGGTGGTGCAGACGTCCTGGGTCTGGCTGATCGAGGCGTTGTTGAAGTTGTTGCCGGCCGACTTCACGTAGATGCCGCCGCGGCCACCGCGGGTGCCCGACAGTGCCTGCTCGTACGAACTCACCGTGTTCTGGCTGTAGGCCACGGGCAGGTTGGGGTTACCTGGGCCCGCGCCCCAGCTGTTGTTGAACACCTGCACATCGGCCGACTCGGCGCCATCCCACCAGGCGTATTCGATGTTGCTCTGCTGGTTGCCCTGCGCATTGGAGGCCAACACGTTGAAGCCCTTCAGCGTCGCCGCCGGGGCTACGCCGCGCACGCCCAGGTTGTTGGCGCCCACGGCACCAGCGATGCCGCCGACCATCGTGCCGTGGTTGTCGGCATCGGGATTGGACGGCGTGGGGTTGTTGGAGCCGTTGGCGAAGTTCTTGCCCGCCACCGCTGCCACGTTCGCGGCCAGGTCCGGGTGGGCGATCTGCAGGCCGTCATCGACGATGCCGATCACCACGCCCTGGCCACGGATGCCATTGCGGAACAGGCCATCGACGTTGAGATCGTTGCCGGCCACCGGCAGCGTATCGGCCGGCACCGTCTGCCCGGTATTGAGCAGGTGCCACTGGATACCCGCCAGCGGATCGGCCTGTTGTGCCTGGGCGGTAAGGGCCAGGCTGCCCAGTACCAGGGCAGTGGCCAGGGCCAGGCGCGCAGAGCGCGGTGGCGCGGAGCGTTGCGTGTGTCGCTTCATACACGAATCCTTCTGTTGTGAATCGGCATGGCAGGACGGCGGGGCGGATCTGCCCCATCGCAACGAGCCAAACGCGACACAACGAACAACCCCCTACCTCTTCACACAGCCAATGTGCTGATGTGCCAAATGCGTCACAAACACTTATGCCGTCTGGTAATCACGACTGCGCCGGTCAGGCCTGAGTTTCGGTAGATGCCAACCTTGGCTGGCACCGCGCATCCACGCCGGGAACCCCCCGCCATGCCACCATGTCTGCAGCTCCCGGAGGACACCGGATGAAACGCCCCAATGCCCGCGCCCGCGCCGATCTGGCCCCACTCACCGTGGCCAGCATCCGCAAGGTGGTGCTCTCGATGTATCACCGTCGCCACGATTACTGGACCGACGCTGACATCGCCGAGCTTCTGCCGGAGCTCACCGCATTCAACATCACCACGGTGAAGCAGCTGCGCCTGCTGATGAAACGGCACCGCCGCGCGCTGCTGCGGGAGGAGAGAGCAAAGATGCCACGGGCGCAGACGCTGGATCTACGGACCGAGGGCGGCTGGCGTGGCATCGATGTACACGCCAACACCAGCTGGTACGCCATTGGCGGCCTGGTCCGCATCAGCATGGAACACGAGTTCGGCTTCGAGACCATGCTGCCGTTCCATGAGGTACGGGACGCTGCCATGGAGCTGGATGCGGAGGCGTAGACGTGAAGACCCTGGCTTGGCTGTTGGCGTTGGCAGCCGTGCTTTACGTGGGGGGATGCTCGGCTACTTCCATCCTGGCCGAGCGCGGCATCGCTTCCCTGCAGCCCGGGGACCGTCGAGAGGCGGTCATCGATGCGCTGGGCGCACCCGATGTCACAGAGCCGCGTGGACAACGGTTTTCCCGCTATGCCAGCACCCCATGCAGTGGCACCTGCGTGGAACGGCTGTGGTACGAAAATCCATTCCTGCCCCATATCGAGGCGTGGTCGGTGGAGCTGGATGGCACTGGCCACGTCGTGCGGACTTCGCATTGGGCATCGCCATAGCGTCGAGGCCATCCGATGCCCAGGTCATCGCACCCCCTCCCGCCCCCCTGTGCTACTACAGCCCGTGCACCCTTCCGTCCCGGAGCACGACCATGGCCAACCCCGTAGCCCAGGCCCACCGCGGCCTCGGCACAACACTCTTCAGCCTGTTGAACCCCATACCGTTCGGCTTCTTCGTGGCCGGCCTCATCTTCGACATCCTCTACCTCAACACCGCTGAAGTGATGTGGGGCAAGTCGGCGGCGTGGCTGATCACCTTTGGCCTGCTGATCGCCATCCTGCCGCGGCTGATCAACCTGTTCGCGGTCTGGCGCCGCAACGGCACCGCCACCGGCGCCGACCGCCTCGATTTCCTGCTCAACCTGGTCGCCATCGTGCTGGCCGTCTGGAACGCCTTCGTGCACAGCCGCGACGCCTATGCGGCGGCCGTGCCGGGCACCATCCTCTCCGCGCTGACGGTGGCACTGATCGCGTTCGGCTTCATCGTGCTGTCGCTGCAGCAGCCGGTGCTGCAAGGAGCCCGTCATGGCTAAGCGCATCCTGCCCGCCGTGGGCGTGCTTTCGCTGGCCATGGCGCTGGCCGCGTGTGCCGGCAAGGCCGAATACCACCCGGCCGACCAGTCCGGTGCACAGCCACCGCTGCCCGCGCCGCAGAACTACCTGATGCCGCCGATGCAGGTGCCCAAGGGCGTGGGCTGGGCCGAAGGACAGGCACCGTCGGTGGCCGACGACCTGAAGATCGAACGCATCGCCGCCAACCTGCAGCACCCGCGTCGACTGCTGTCCCTGCCCAACGGTGACGTACTGGTAGTGGAAGGCAACGGCCCTGGTGAAGAGCCGGTCACCACGCCCAAGCAGTGGATCGCCGGCAAGGTGAAGGCGCGCTCGGGCAAGGCCGGCAAGGGCGGCAACCGGGTCACGTTGCTGCGGCGCACGCCGGGCACCGGCACCTGGACCCAGCACGTGTACATCGAAAACCTGCACTCGCCGTTCGGCATCCAGCTGATCGGCGACACGCTGTATGTGGCCAACACCGGCAACATCATGAAGTACCACTACGTGCCGGGCGAAACCCGCATGTCCGACAAGGGCAGCGAGTTCACCGACCTGCCCAGCACCATCAATCACCACTGGACCAAGGAACTGCTGGCCAGCCGCGATGGCAGCAAGCTGTACGTGGGCGTGGGCTCCAACAGCAACATCACCGAGAACGGCCTGGCCGTGGAGTACCGCCGCGCGGTGGTGCTGGAAGTGGACGTGGCCACCAGCGGCAGCCGCATCTACGCCTCGGGCCTGCGCAACCCCACCGGCCTGGACTGGGAGCCGAGCACCGGCAAGCTGTGGGCAGTGGTGAACGAGCGCGACGAAATCGGTGCCGACCTGGTGCCCGATTACCTCACCTCGGTGCAGGAGCACGGCTTCTACGGCTGGCCCTACAGCTACTACGGCCAGCACGTGGACGAGCGCGTGCAGCCGCAGCGGCCGGATCTGGTGGCCAAGGCAATCCGCCCGGACTTCGCCATCGGCTCGCACGTGGCACCGCTGGGCCTGCTGTTCTACACCGGCCAGGCGTTGCCGGCGAAGTACCACGGCGGTGCCTTCATCGGCGAGCACGGCAGCTGGGACCGCTCACCGTTGAGTGGTTACGAAGTGGTGTACGTGCCGTTCAAGGACGGCAAGCCGGCCGGCCGCCCGGAAGCGGTGGTGAGCGGGTTCGCGTCCAAGGATGAGAAGACGCTGATGGGCGCGCCGGTAGGCATGGCCATCGATGCCGAAGGCGCATTGCTGGTCGCCGACGATGTGGGCGACGTGGTGTGGCGGGTGTCGGCACGATGAAGGCCGCTGGCTGGCACCGGATGACCCGATGCCGGTCATTTCGTTACGATGCTCCCCGTCGATAGGGAGCATCTTATGAAGTTGAATCATGAAACGTCCAACGTGGTCGCGTTCATCCAACACCTGCATCGCGAACTGGAGAGATCAGGGCATAGTTCCTACATCGCGCCAACCGATCACCAGGATATTTGGCTGGGTGCGGACGTGCTTGCTTCAGATGGCCGGAGTTTCTCGCTGATCGAGTTCAAGGATGAGCAGGGCGATGCACGAACTGAAGGGAACAAGCCGCGCAGAAAGCAGCTGTGCCGCTTCCTGGGTAGGTGGTCTGACATCCATGCAAGCTGCCACCTGATCGGCTGGCGATCGACCCAGGGGGCCAGTATCGAGTTCCCCGTGAGGAGCTACGGGACCTATGTCTGTACGCCAGCGATCATCAAACTTCCTCAGGCTGATATCACCTTCTGCAGCTCCATCTCCATCCAGTGCGACACGGTCCAGCAGTTTGCACAGGCGCTGGCGTCGCAGAAAGTCGGAGTCGACTTTCAGGACTTCAGGGAATACGTACTATGGCTGCTTTCGCTGGATGACGACACCGACGACAAAGGCGAAAGTAATGATGCCAACGACGTTGAACTGCTGATGAGCTGTGTGGTCGACGGCAAGCTGTACACCATGGAGTTCGCAAACCTCGCCGAACTCAAGCTCTGGATCGACAACCCGCCCGGCCCCAGTACGCGTAGCACCTTTGGGATGTGACCTGCGTCCGCGTCCACCGTGGCGCGGCCTCGCCCGTATGCCAGACCCTGCAGCCGAGTATCAGATTGAGTTGCCACGCAGCCCACTGAACACCGATTCGGCCGCAACCCCCACACCGCCCAGCAGCACGCCGAAATACACCACCGACGCCACCACGAAGCCGTAGCCGGCCGCCACCGCGGCGCCATCGCGCTGGATGAAGCCGATCGCAAAGGACATCAGTGCCAGCGCCGGCAGCGTGTTGCTGAGGGGAATCGGCCCGGCCGGCAGCATCAGCAGGATCGTGGCGAACACCAGCACCAGGTTGTTCAACCGCATCATCTTCTTCGAGCGCACCATCGCTGCCAGCCGCATCGGCCGTGACAACCGCTCCATGCGGTGCACCCATTTCAGGGCACGGCCCAGGTTGGCTTTCAGCTTGTCGGTGGCGATCTGCTTGTCGGCCAACCGCTGCGGCACCCACAACGGTCGGTCGCGTACGCGGCTCAGGCCGATCAGCAGGATGGATGCACCGAACACCGTGCTCAGCCCGGGAATCGATACCGGAATCAGGAAGATCGCCGACAGCAGGATCACCACCAGCATCAGGCCTTCGTCGCCCAATGCGTGCAGCAGGGTGCCAACGCGGATCTGGTCGCCAGGCAGGCCGTCGATCAGGTCTTCAATCTGCTGGGCCAGCGGGGCGGTGTCGCTGGTGTCGGGCGCTTGGTAGGTCATGCGTCGAAAGAATGTCCAGGGAAGGGCGGTCGATAGGGCCGTCCTGCGGTGGGGGACGCACAGGCCCGATGAGTATCTCCGGCCAGCGCTGCGCGGAGGTGAACGATCCATGAGGCCGGCAGCGCCAGGCGGCCTGGCCTAAAATGGGGGTCCCCCGCACTGGTTGAAGATGATGGACATGGGTCGCAGGCAATCGACCATCGAACTGGTCGCCATCGATATGGATGGCACCCTGCTGGACCCCGCCCACAAGCTCACCCCGCGGGTGAAGCAGGCCATCGTCGAGGCGCGCGCGCTGGGCGTGCACATCGTGCTGACCAGTGGCCGCCCGGTGCCGGGGCTGGCGCCGTTCCTGCATGAGCTTGGCATCGAGGGCGACGATGACTACTGCATCGCCTGCAACGGAGGCCTGGTGCAGCGCATCGGCCCGCGCGAGACCGTGGTCGAGTATCCGCTCAGCTTCGACGACTTCGTGTACTGCGAACAGGTCGCCCGCGAGATCGGCGTGCATTTCCAGGCACTGGACGCACAGCGCATGTACACGCCCAACCAGGACATCAGCATCTACACCGTGGCCGACTCGCATCTTTCGCGCATGCCACTGTCGTACCGCCGCGTGGCCGACATGGACCCCGGCATGTCCTTCATCAAGCTGATGATGATCGACGAACCGGACGTGCTGGACGCCGCCATCGCGCGCCTGCCGGCCGCGCTGACCGAGCGTTTCGCGGTGCTGAAGAGCGCTCCGTTCTTCCTGGAAGTATTCGACCACCGCGCCGGCAAGGGGCCGAGCCTGCAGAAGCTGGCCGAGCACCTGGGCATCGACCGCGCCAACGTGATGGCCATCGGCGACCAGGAAAACGACCTGACCATGTTGCAGTACGCCGGCACCAGCGTGGCGATGGGCAATGCCATCGATGCGGTGAAGGCAACCGCACGTTTCGAGACCACGACCAATGCCGATGAAGGGGTGGCCAGGGCCATCGAAGCCTACGTGTTGAGGTGAGCGGCAACCTTGGGCGGTGGCTGCCGGTACATGGCTTCCCCGTTCAGTTGCAACGATTCAGATCGGCGTCGCCGCCGCTTTTTTCCCGCCCGTTGTCCACGTTCGTGACGGAGTGATTCGCACGCCTCCCGGCGATGGCTGATTCTCAGCGCTTTTCACTGGCTGGGAAAGGGGGCGCTGATGGAGACGCAAGACAGACCGCAGGAGCGGCATTTTTCACACTACCGCATCGGTACAGTGCTGGGCGAAGGGGGCTTTGGCCGGGTCCACTCGGCATGGGACGAGCGCCTCGCGCGTGATGTGGCCATCAAGTTCGCTGTATCCGGCCCGCAAGGCAGCGCTGGCTTGCGCAACGAGGCGCAGCATCTGGCCGCACAGCAGCATCGTGCGTTCGTTGCCGTGCACGCGCTGGAAGAGCATCGCGGAGAGCTGGCACTGGTCATGGAGCGCGTGCACGGCAGTACGCTGGCCCAGATCCTGAAGCTGCAGGGGAGTCTGGCGCAGGCGCGGGTGATCGATCTTGGTACGCAAGCGGCCGAAGCGCTGGCAGTAGCGCATGACCAAGGTTGGGCGCACGGCGACCTGAAGCCTTCCAACCTGATGCTGGCCGCAGAAGAACGGCTGCGCATTCTCGATTTTGGTGCGGCCGACACCCTCGATCCGCTGCAGACGGTACAGGCGGTTCCCGCAGGCAATGCCGGTGGAACGCTGCGCTATCTTGCGCCCGAGCGCCTACTGGGGGCACGGGCGAGCGCGGCCGCCGACATCTATTCACTGGGGCTGGTGCTGTTCGAGGCACTGGGTGGTCCTGCCACCGGTGAGGACGAGGACGAGGCCTCGTGGCCGGTACTGCATCAACGCTTGTATGGCGATCGCAGGGGACGGCAGTTGCCGGCCCGCTTCGAGCCGGCGCTACGCGAGCTGATCGAGCGCATGACCCGCCACCGCGCGCAGGATCGTCCGCCGACCATGCTGCAGGTGCATGAACGCCTGCGGCAGCTGCGGGCCGGCGGCGATCGCGCCACCACGGCCTGCGGTCGCCGCTGGCGCACGGCGGCGAGGGTGGTCGTACTCACGATGGCGTTGTTCATCAGTCACGATCGCGCACTTGATGCCGATGCCGAACCGCGCGCGATCCCGCCGGGTGCGCAGCAGGCGGACCCGGTTACTACGGCCGAGCGCCTGCTCGCGGACTTCGACACGCCCGGCGCGCTTGCCCAGGCCACAGCGGTGCTGCAAGGCACGCTTGCCCGGGACAGTGGCGATGCCACTGCGGCGGCCGTGCTGGCCATCGTGTACTGCCTGCGCTATGCCGGTGACGAACGGGACGAAGTGTGGCTCGACCGTGCGCGCCAGGCCGCTGCGCTGGCCGAGCAGCACGAACCGCATCTGGCGGTCGTGCAGTCTTCGCGTGGTTGGGTCGAGGAATACCTCGGCAACAAGGCTGAAGCCGAGCAACACTATCGGCGCTCGCTCGCATTGGATCCTGGCGGTCGATACGCCCTGCTGGGTCTGGCACGCCTCTATGCGGGGTGGAACCGTAGTGCAGAGGCGCGCACGCTGCTGGATGAAGCCATCACCCGCCATCCGACCGAACGCTGGTTCCATGACACCCTGGGGGGGCTGCTCTATCAGCAGAACGACCTGCAGGGATCCGAGCGCGCACTGCGCAGGAGCATTGCACTCAAGCCCGATGGCGTACAGGCCTATGTCAGCCTCAGCGGCGTGCTGCTGCGCGCCGAGCGCAGCGAAGCGGCGTTGCAGGTGCTGCAGCAAGGCTTGCGTCACGGCAGCAACGGTCGTCTGTATGGAAACCTGGGTACCGTGCTGTTCGCGCGCGGCGACTATGTGGAGGCCGCCAATGCGTTCGAGCGGGCGATCTCGCAGGCCAGTGGCAGTCCCAACGACTACCTGAAGTGGGCCAATCTGGGCGACGCGCTGCGTTGGTTGCCAGGGCGCGAAGAGCAGGCGCGCACGGCCCACACACGCGCACTGCAGATGACCACCGAGCTCCTGCAGCGCAGCCCTGGCAGCGCCACACTGGCCAGTCGCAGCGCGGTCTATGCCGCACGCGTCGGTCAGCTGCCCCTGGCCCGGCAGCGAATGGCCAACGTGCTGGCCACGGGCGCCGACAGCGCCGACATCCGCTTCCGCGCCGCGATCGTGGCCGAGCTGACAGGTGACCGCAGCCAGGCGCTGCAACATCTGCAGAGCGCTTTCGCCCAAGGCTATCCGCCGAATATGATCGCCAGCGAGCCGGACTTTCTGGCTCTGCGCCGGGATCGGCGCTATCACCAGATCATTACAGAGGAAGTTCAGTGAACGCGAATGACTTGGAAGCGGATGCTGCGATCATCCGGGTGAGTTTCGATATCGAGCAGATCAGTTCGGATCTGGTGTGGCGCGCTGCAGAGGTGAAGAGCAACCGCGATCTGTTTGCTGCGGTCGGTCGTTTCGCCGGGGCGGTGCATCTGCGCCAGGACGACGCGGTCACGGTGCAGGTCACCGCCTACGGCGGTGAAGACGCGCTGGTCACCATCAACGTCATCGACGCGATGCTTTATACGGTGCCGCATACCTCCGGCGGTGTCTTCTGCGCACCGTCTCCGTTCTCCAAGGTGCGCGCGACCACCCCGGTCGGGCAGTGGTCTCCGGCCGAGATCCATCGGTGCCACGAGCGCAAGCTGAAGCTGGCAGTGCAGACGTCGTTGGCACCGTTGCAGGTCGTGGAAACAGATGGACGCTGGAAACTGTCGTTGATCATCACCGTGCTGATCGAACGATACGTCGGCAGCCAGAAGATCAGCGAGATTCGGGTGTTTTCCTTCGATCCGGAAGCTGAAGTGGGTTCGGGCACCGAACCGCCTACGGAAACCGTCCCGTCATCCAGCTCACGCGGATGATGTAGTGCACCGCCATGTTGCGTGCGCGGGTTTCGTGGACGCTGGTGCGTGCCGAGAGCGGGTCGGAGGTCGGGGTATTCGGCAAGGGCGGTTCGCACGCCAGTCCCTTGTCGCCTGACAGCGCTTTCTTCCCGGGCGCGTCGTAGCCGTGCTGATGAACCTGCAGCGCATCGAGCTGGAGTGATCCCACCCCGGCATAGCTGCCCGTGCCGTCGGCATGGGTGCGCGTGCCGGTGTCCGGGTCTGCACCGGCACCGTTGTCGACGCCGCGCACGAACAGGCCGCGCAGGTCAGGCAGGCGGAAGACCCCGCGAGTGGGGTCTCCGCCATGCAGGGTGCCAATCACCGCGTACAGTTCTTGATACTTCCAACACAGCAGTTCGCGGCCGTCGCAGACCATCCAGCCCATCGCCTCCAGCAGCGTGCCTGGGTGCCCGGCGGCCCCGGGCGTGGGCAACACGTCGGCTTGTGAGGGTGCCGGCCAGGCCGGGTTGGAAGACGATGCCAGACAGGCAACATCACCCATGTACAGGCATACCCCGCCAATCGGAACCTCGACGATCATGGCACTTCCAGGAAGCCGGGCAGTGCGTCCCCATCCTGCAGAACGCTCAGGTCGGTAGGCAGCGTCAACGACCAGGGTTCGCGTGAGGGTGGCGGCAGCGGCGCGGCATCCACTGATTTCAGGGCGTCGGCCAGATCGAGGTAGCGCTGCGTGGAAGGCCGCCTGGAGTGGCCATCGTCCAGCGTGCTCTCGAAGACGGGTGCCATCGAATCGTGTCCATTCCAGACCATGCCTGAGGCGAGGAAGTACAGCACGGAACGTTCGTGTTCGGCCGACACCGGAATCAGTACCCGCGCACAACGGGCCTGCAGGAACGCCGTGAATGGCGCCACCTGTTCGTCCAGGGACAGGGCTGCCTCGGGATGATCGATCAGCGTGTAGCTCATCTGCGGCCATTCAAGCGCGGCATCCAGCCAGAGATGGAGTGCAGGTGCCAGGCGCCCGCAGTCGGCGTACTCGTCACTGGTGCGCGCGGCCAGCTGCAGCAGGCTTGCCTGGCCGGCACGCTTCAGTGACTGGCGGATGATGCGCTGTTGCGACTGTGGATCCATTCGGGCCCCGGGACCGACGCCCGCCGCCTGCAGGTACTCGGATTGGCTGCGTCCATATGCGGCCAGCACCTGGCCATACACGCCTGCTTTCCACGCCAAGAGATGGGCGGGAAGGCAATCAAGGCAGACTTCGATGTTGAGCCCGTAGCACGGCTCCGAAGGCAGGGTGTCCGGCGGCGGAGCAAGCGAGACGGGGAGGCAGCGGGTCTGCCCGTCCAACGTGACGTTGAGCGTGCTGGCCGGGTCGCCCAGCAGGAAACCGGCGGCGCCGATGCAGCCGCCAATCTGCAGGCCGGGCTGGAGTGTGGCCAGTGACAGCGTCGCAGTCGTGGCGGCATAGCCTTCAGGCAGCGTCATGCGCTGGCTGGTCAATGCAGCCCCACCTTCCATGGTCGCACAGGCATAGGCAGTGGCTGTGGGCGGCTGTTGCTTCAGCTCCACACCGTAACGGGCGCACAGCGTGACGTAGTAGCACTCGCTGCTGGGATCCAACGAAACGTCCTGCGCACTCAGGAGGCCAAGCCGCGCCGGAGGAAGGGGTTCTTCCCACTGCGTTCCCAGCTGTTGCCGTTGCGCAGCGATCAGCTGCGCGGCCGGCTGTGGTACGAAATATTCCAGCATGATCCGGCGTCCGACGCGTTCGATCCAGCACTGGTAGTGCGCATCAAGCCAGCGGTAGATGCCGCGTTGATTCTGGTCACGACCGCGTCGATTGAAGCACTGCGAGATTTCGTTGCGGCGGGCGTGATGGCGGCGCTGCAGGCGCTGCTCGGTCAACTGGCTGGAAAGTCGCTGCGCACCGCGCTGGGTGAGCTGCCGAACCAGGCGGCGATCCTGGTCCAGCGCCTCGCGTGCCGGTGCGTCCCCCACCGGAGCGACCGTGTACGAACCGGTCTGCCTGCTTTCGGTAGGGGGCCCATACTGGGTTACGTAATCGATCTGGAAATGCTCGCGCACAGCGGCGCTGACCTGCGAATCCAGGGTCAGGCGGCACCCTTCCTGGTGACCTTCCTGCACATCGTCCTGGTGTTCGTGCGAAGTGTGCTGCGACTCCGTGGTCAGCAGGTCATGGCGTGAGCGCACCTTTTTCTCATCGGCCATCACGTTCTCGATATGGCTGATCGCGCCCAGTCCATAGCCCAGCAGCCTGCGCTTGACCTGGCACAGCTCACCGATGGCGTACGGCAGCAGGGTGACCGTCGGCGCGGTGGCACCATCGCCTTCGGCAATGGCCGGTAGCGGGAACACCGGCTCGGGCAGCACCAGCGTCGCGTGCAGGCACTCGTGCAGACGCTGTGGCGTCCACGGGGCGCCATCCAGGTTCGCGCCAATCAGCGCCAGGCGTTGCAGGAGGCTGGCCGAGCGGATGCAGGCGGTCAGCGCCTCCATCGTTGCCGTCGTGTAGCCTGCAAGACAGCTGAGGGCAAACACGTTCTGCCATGCGCGATCAAGGTGCTCGGCAAATTCGATTGATTGGAGGATCTGGGCGACGTCCTGCCAGGGCATGTCCCAAAGCCGGGAAGCCAGTTCGGTCAATCCCTCGACAGTGGCTGGGTGTTGCTCACGCGCTTCGTGCGCGAATCGCTCCAGCGCGGAGAAACCTGGCCCGAGGTGCCCCGGGTCAGGCACATGCTGGCCCTGGTAGGGCGGCTGACCCTGCACGAAGGCCAGCGCCTGGTCGAGCATCTTCTGCCGTGCTCCGGGGGTGCTGCGGTCGACGGCAGCCAGATGGCAATACAGGTGTGGGTCGTCCGGGCTGCAGCCCGCGTAGGTGTAGAACACGAAGCGATCCCACAGCGTCTGGGGTGCCGCCGGCGGCCAGTTGTTCAGATGGATGTAGGGGAACAGATCACCTGTCTGCTCGATCAGGATCTCCCCGGCCTGCTGCGCGCTCGCCTCCGGCGGCGGCACCGGTGGTGGTGGCGGAACCGGCTGCGCTCCTGCCAGTTCAACGTCGCTGACGCTGCCCGCGGGACAGCGCAGGCGGACCAGCAGCAACCGGCCGGTTTCCGGGTCGAAATCCACCTGGCCGCCCATACGCATGTGAGGGTCGTACTCGCTACGGGCATCGAACACCAGTTCGGTATCTGATCGTCCCAGCACCTTCCTGGCCATCAACTGCCCTCGCCAGCTGACGTCCACCTGGCAGGCACGGGTATCCTCGGTCAGTGTCCAGGCAATGCAGACATCCCATTGGTGGTAGCGCCCGGACCTGTCGAACTCCGCCGAGGGCAGGGTGGCGCTCATGCTGTCGGTCCTGAAATCTGCGCTTCGGCGGTGAAGCCACCCGGGTAGTGCGCATCCAGCAGCCAGAGTTGCAGGATGCCGTGGTCATCGGCGCGCAGCACGAACCTGCCGCAGAGCAATGTCGTACCGGACTGGCCATCCAGCAGCGAGTAGGGAACCTGCACCCGCTCGGGACTGGACATCAACGTGTACAGGATGATCCCGCTGTCGCCCGCGGGGATCAGGGAGCGGTCCATCACCTGCAGCGCGACGCTGAAGGTGCCGGATCTGATGCAGTCCCAGTAGACGCAGATGCTGGCATTGCCGTCGGGCATCCAGGCCTGGGAGGGAAGTGAAAATGCATGTGAGGAAAGGCTGTTGGGCATGATGGCAGGCTCGCTGGATGGGACCGCAGTGTGGAAACGGGACGGAGGGAACTCCGTCCCGTAGGGGTCAGGCCTTGCTCAGGGCATATCCCTTCCACTTCGAACCGGTCACCGTCAGCGCGTCACCCTCCAGCACTTCGGTCTGGGTGATGCTGATTTCCTCCTGCACCAGGCGCTGGCCCTTGTACGTGAACTGGGACACGACCGCGACGTACAGGCTTGCACGCACGTCTTCCATGAACAGCCCGCCCGGCCAGATGACCTGGGGCTCATAGATCGCATCCTGGCCACGCAGGATCGAGGCTTCCACGCCGATGCTGAAGTTGTTCTTGACCCGGACTTCGTTCAGTACCAGGTCGTTGAACGTCTGGTTGATGACCGCACCATTGGCCAGCCGATCCTGCGACATCACGCTGTCGATGGTGAAGGCCGCCGAGGTCTCGGCGAAGGACACCGGCTTTGCCGAGGTGTCGAGGTTGTCCGGGCGGTTGGGATCGTTGGAGTAACGCGCATGCAGGCTGAAGTCGTCGGGCAGGGCGACGATGGAAGTGCCGCCCGGCGGCGGTGCTGCAATCTGCCAGGCGATGGTGGCCAGGGTCGGGTTGTACACCGGCTTCTGGAAAATGGCCAGGCGAATGGTTTCGGCGGTGTTGTTGACCAGTACGATATTCGACATGAGCTGATTCCTTTTCCTTGGTTGAGTGAAAGTGAGGTGCGTCTGCGCCTCAGGGGTTCCATTCTCAATTTCCATGCCAACTTTCCAGACCGCCCAGACAGGGGGTTTATGCAGATAACTGCTTTCCGCAGGCGTGTCGATAATGTCGGCCGACACGTCCGACATGTCGGAAACTGCGATCCTACCCACAGTCGTTGCTGCAGACCTCGGTTACGATCCGCAACTTGGAAGAACGGGGGCGGAGACATGGGGTCGAACAGACAGGATCGGGAAGCCACGCTGGAAGCACCTGCCGAAGTGCTGGCAGCGCAGCCGCAGAAGCTTTTGGGCCTTACCGTGTTGTGGCATCCGAATCGCAAGCGCATCGGCGAACAGGCAGTACTGATGTTCGAGGGTGACCGGTGCGAGGTGCACCGCACTGCGCCCGATTTCCAGCGAGCGGGCAGCGACGTGGGTCAAGCGCTGGATCACCACGGGATTTCACGTACACCAATCCGGTTCCTGCGCAACGCCGATGGCAGCATCACCGTGCATAACAGTGCCAGCCGCATGCATTTCGAGGTGGACGGCAACGTTGTTGCTGCCTGTGCCGCATCGGAGGGGCTGCTGCTCGGTGTGCAGCAACTCGCCAATGGCGTGGTACTGCGGCTGGGAGGCAGCGTACTGCTCTGCCTCGGCCATGTCGGGCTGCTGCCATCTCCGCAGCGGGACAGCGCGCTGGCGGGTGTCGGCCGGGCGATGGCGCGGGTGCGGTCGGCCATTGCCCAGGTGGCGGCCACCCGGTTGCCGGTGCTGATCCTCGGCGAGACGGGGACGGGCAAGGAGCTGGTTGCGCAGGCCATCCATGCCGCCAGTACGCGGGAAGGGCAGGCAATGGTGAGCGTGAACATGGCGACGCTGGGTGAATCGCTTGCGGCAGCCGATCTGTTTGGTGCCTGCAAGGGCGCCTATACGGGCGCGCTGGGGGCACGCAAGGGCCTGTTTGCCGAGGCGCACGGTGGCACCCTGTTCCTGGATGAGATCGGCGATACGCCCGCACAGGTGCAGCCGATGTTGCTGCGCGCGCTTGAAACCGGGGAGTACCGGCCACTGGGAAGTGCGCGCACCGAACGGGCGGACGTACGCCTGATCGCAGCCACCGACAGAGACCTGTCATCGGCCGGCTTCAACCAACCCCTGCTACGTCGGTTGGAGGCCTACGTGATTCCAATTCCGCCTCTGCGCGAGAGGCGCGAGGACATCGGAATACTGATCGCACAGGGGCTGTCACGCTTCGGTGGCATCGACACGCCGGTACCCGAACTGCCGGTTTCGGTCATCCAGGCGCTGTGCCTGCACGACTGGCCTGGCAACGTGCGGCAACTGCAACATCTCCTGCAGCGCCTGGTACTGGCCCTGCAGGTGGGCGATCCATTGGAACTGCCAGGATTCGAGCCTGCGCCTGCATCGCGGGCTGATGTCCCTCGCGTGCCGCCTGCAGAGGCTGCGAACAAGGCGACGGCGGTGCGCTACCGCATGCCGGCCTCGGTGAGTGAAACGGAAATGCTTGAAGCACTGGAAGCGCATCAATGGTGCGTACGCAAGGCTGCCGAGCATCTTTCCCTGTCACGGCCTTCTTTCTACGCCCTGCTGTATGCCTCGCCGGCAATCCGCCGTGTTGAAACCATCCCGTTTGAAGAAATAGACGCAGTGGTACGCAGTGCGCCTGACGATCCCGCCTACTGGGCATCGCAACTGCGGACGCCACGTGAAACGCTACGGCGGCATGTGCAGCAGCTGGGCCTGCTGACGCGCTAGCGCGCTGCACAGGCGCTTGGCACGGATCATGCGTTAAGCCCGGTTGACAGGTAACGGACCTGTCTCAACCACACAAGGGGCAAGCACATGATACGTATCGACTTCGTCGGTCGCGGGCTCGTTTTGTCTGCGATCCTGCTGTTGAACGCCTGCAGCACGCTGCCGACGCCACCCTCACTCTCACCCCCACCGTTACCGCCACCGCCGGCTTCCACATCGGAGAAGGAGATGGCGGTCAGTGTCATCGATCCTGGCAGGCTGGTGATCCATACCCTGCCCATCGGCGCAGGCAACTGCCAGATAGCCCAGTGCCCGACAGGCAACAAGCTCATCATCATGGACTGCGGCTCAGGCGGTGCCGGTAGCCAGAACTGGAGTGCCGATGACGCCCGCACGTATCTCCATGGCCTGGTGAACGCCTCCACCGAGATCGCGGTGACGGTCAGCCATCCGCATGTCGATCACTACCGCTACCTGCCGCGCGTGCTGGACGTTCTTCCGGTACGCAACCTGTACATCTCCCGTCAGCTGTCCAGCTACAACGCGGATTTCCGCAACTGGGTCCATCAGCAGCAGGTGCACGCAGGCATGAATGTCATCGCCTATCCCGGGTTCTACGCCTCGACCACGCCCGAGGCTGCACTGGGCTGCTGGGCGCCGAATGGACATGGCGGACTGAACAGCGAGGCGCAAAGCTACATCCTCGGGGTGAACACCGGCACCGGTGCCAACGAAGGCAGCATGGTGGTGGCCATGCGCTATGGCAACTTCCGGACAACCTTCACTGGCGACATGACCGCTGCCACCGAAGCGCAGCTGCATGTTCCCGCCGGCCTGGGCACCCTGCGCAGCAACGTGCTGACCAGCCCGCACCATGGCAGCGAAAGCCATGGCAGCAACAGCACCACCTGGGCCGCCTCCACACAGCCGGAGCTGGTGCTGTTCAGTGCAGGAACCCGCTTCCACCATCCCCGGTGTTCGGCGGTGGCGGTCTATTGGGGTTACGTGGGCGCAAACAGTCCCGGCCACACTTTCCATTGTGGCGACAATGGCGGATGGACGAACGTGACCAACACACGCAATGTCCTGACCACTGATTCCAACGGTCTGATCCGCGTGGGCGCCGCTTCGGACGGTACCTTCAACTTCAGTTGGGGACTGTAGCGGCATCCGCGTTGTCCTGCGCTGTGCGATCAGTCGTGGCGATCACGCAGCGCAGGACGGCTCCTATACCCAGGGATAGCTGAGCAATCCGTCAGGGCAGTGTTGCCTTCCCAATGCGCAATGGCGGTATGGGCGGGCAGATGCAAGAATTCCGCACGTCGAAATCACACCACCGAATCCCACGGCAGATGATCGTCTTCATCCGCCACTGACCGGCGCGTACCGCGCCGTGATCACTTCAACGCAATCGCCGCCAGCCAGCGCGCCGCACACCGGCGCTGCATCGCGCTGGGCGTGCGCCTGCACCACCTTTCCCCTGCACCCTGGATCTGGCCATGAACACTCCACCTACGCTTATTGCCCTGGCGATCGGCACCACTCTCATTGCACCGCTGCACGCTGCCGAGTCGACCGACGCCGCCCATGAAACACCCACCACCCTGAACGCGCTGCAGGTCATCGCCACGCCGCGCGGTGCTGCTGTCGCTCCGACGCAGGTGGTGGGACCGAACCGCTACGTCATCAACGCCACCGACCTCGATGCGATGGTGTCGGGCAACAACGGCCTGTCGATGCTGAAGAACGTGCCGGGCGCGAGCTATACCGCCACCGACGGTCTCGGCCTGGACATCTCCGCCACCAGCCTGTTCGTGCGCGGGTTCCGCATGAATGAAATGGGCATCACCTTCGAAGGCGTGCCGCTGAACGACAACGGCTTCCTCTCGCTTACCGGCACCAGCGTGGTCAACGTCGGTGTGCCCGATGGCATCGGCTCGATCACGGTCAGCCCGGGCGGTGCGCCGGTCAGCGTGTTCTCCAGCAGCGTCAACGGCGGCAGCCTCGAATACCGGCTGGCAGAGCTGCAGGAAACGCCCAGCATGCGCATCAAGCAGGGCGTAGGCAGCAACAACACCCTGGTCACCACGGTCTCGGGCCAGAGCGGTCAGCTCGGCGAGCACGGCCCGAAGCTGCTGGTCGACCTGCAGCGCGTGTCGGCCGACAAGTACCAGGGCGCCGGAACGCAGAAGTTCCTGCGCGGCGACCTGAAGGCCCAGCAGGATGTGGCATGGGGTGACTTCACCGTGTTCCTGTCCGACAGCAAGGCCGCGGTGTGGGGTTACAACAACATCTCCTTCGACATGATCCGCAAGCTCGGATGGAAGGCCGACAGCTTCTATCCGGACTATGCGTGGGCGTACTACGTGGCCTCGCCGGAGAACGCCGACAAATCCTGCGGCGCCTACACCTGCGGTGAGCTGTCCGAACTGATTCCCTACGACACCGGCCAGGTGACCCGCGACCGCGTCGCTTCGATCAACCATCGTTTCCAGATCACGCCCGCGCTCAGCGGCAACGTGCAGCTGTACAACGCCAACAGCCACACCCAGGCCACCTTGACCGACCCGACCGTTCCGTCGCCCAATGGCGCGCCCTTCTCCGAACAGGTGCAGACGCCGCATCTCAACCGTTTGGGGGGCATGTTCAACCTGCAGTTCGAGACCGGTGCGCACACCATCACCACCGGCTTCTGGCAGGAGAAGAGCAATGCGGCCGCCAAGACCGAGTGGTACCAGCAGCCGCTGCTGGGCGAAGGTAAGCCACTGAAGGCCACCGGGCCGTTCGATGTGTACGGGCCGGCGTTCCAGACCGACAACGTATCGAGCTGGGTGACCCGTTCACGGCAGTTCTACCTGCATGACAACTACGCCGTCACCGACACGCTGGTGCTGGGCCTGGGCTTCAAGGCGGTGGACTTCAGCACCACCGGGGGTGGTATCGGCGATGCGCCGGAGCGGCCGGTGAACGGCACGCTGCGCGCCAAGAGCAACTTCCTGCCGCACGTGTCGCTGTACTGGAGCCCGACCGAGCGGACCGATGCCTTCATCGACCTGGCCAACACCATGAACGGCTATCGCGTGGCCCAGCGCGGCAACATCGGCTATACCGCGTCGGCCTGGACCATCACCGACCAGGAAGAGTTCGACCGCGTCGCCGGCACCCTGCGGCCGGAGAAGAACTGGAACCTGACCGTCGGTGCCAGCCACCGTTTCGACCGGCTGACGGTGACGGCGGACGTGTTCTACAACGACATCCGCAACCGCCTGCTGTCGGCGGCGATCGGCACCCAGTTCGCACAGATCAACACGGTGCGGTTGATGCCGAAGATGCACGTGATCGGTGCCGATCTCGGCATCACCGCCGACCTGACCGATCATCTGCAGTTCTACCAAGGCATCGCGCTGGCGCGCTCGTACTACGACAGCGATTTCGTGGTGGGCGATACCGTGTACCCGATCAAGGGCAACGCACAGCCGGGCTATCCGCAGTTGTCGCTGGTCAGCGACCTGTCCGCGCACTTTGGCGGCTGGCGTTTCGGTGCCACCAGCACCTCGTACCTGCGCCAGCCCTTCACCTATGAAAACGACATCCGCGTGCCGACGTTCTGGCAGGTCAACGCATACACGGCCTACAAGCTGGGGCCGGACAGCCTGCTGCCGGGGCTGGAGCTGCGGCTGGACGTCAGCAACCTGTTCAACCGCAACAACATCGGCACCGCCACCATCGCCGGTTCGTCGTTCTCGGGGGATTACCAGACCCTGCAGCGCAGCGCCCCACGGCAGGTGATGTTCAGCACCTCGATGTCGTTCTGATCCTCTGCCAGTAGATCCACGCCATGCGTGGATGCACTTGGCGTTCCTCGGCGGCTGCCATGACCGGGGTCGGATCCCTCTGCATGGCAAAGGGCTCCGACCCCATCCGCTGTTTGCACGATCTGCACTGATTTCGTGGCACCAACGCAAGGTTCCCACAATGTTGCTGGGCCAACCTGTAGGCATGGCACAGCAGAACCCCCGATTCCCTCCGGTCCGCAGGCGCGCCCATGGACGTCCGCGTCCGGTGCCGTTCGCAGCACCGGCGGTCGACCTGGAGGCTGAGTACCAGTTCTGGCAGGTCTATGACCGCGTGGTACGCCCCTTGCCCGGGGGCGGGTTCCGCCTGGCCTGGCTGGTGCTGCAGACCGTGTACCGGGCGCGGACGCGCTATCCCGCCGACAACCACAGGACCGCGCTGTCGCGGGTACTGTTCGGTACCAACATGACCGACGCGCGCGCGGCCGAGCTGGAAGAACTCTACGGGCTGGTCAGCCGCAGGCTGGCGGCGGTGGCAGTGCGCACGCTGGCACCCGGCAGCACCGCCTAGCCCGCCTTGCAGGGCATGCAGATCCGTCCCACCCCGCCGGCACCGGCGCGCAGGTCAGGGTCGAAGAACTCTTCCTGGCTGCGGATCTGCCCACAGCGGCTGCAGACCTTCTTCTCTTTCGATTCCAGCCCCTGCACCTGCTCGATCACCTGATCGACCGCTGCCGAACGGATCTCCGTGCCGGCCACTTCAATCAGGCGATAGAGGCGGTCGGACAGCGTCTGCACCGGGTCGCTGCCGAGGTTGAACCGGTTGATGCGCAGGAAGCGATAGCCGTAGCTTTCCAGCGTGAGCTGACGCTCGACATCGGCCTCCACCAGATAGCGCTCGTGGTTGCCCACATGCACCGGCTTGTCGCGGCGGAAATGGAACTCGAAGCCGTCGTACTCGATCACGATCTGCAGCGCGCCGCGCACGGTCTGCACGGTCACCAGAAAGTCCACGCGCCACGCTGGATGCTGGTAGGTCGGGTCAAGCTGGCGCAGGTAGTCGCCCACCGGGAACTGCGGAATGATCTCGACCGCATCGCCATGTTCCAACACGAAGGGCGTCTGCTGCAGCCACTGCAGCACCTTCGATTCCATCGGGCTGCGTGCGTCGGTCTGCGCGGCGTCGGGCGCGGGGCGGTCCAGCTGGCTGGCGTAGTAACGCAGCGCATGGCCAATCGCGCCGCGGAACGCATCCACCGGCATCGAATGGACGAACCAGATCGCCTCCTGCGCACGGGAGAAGCCAACATTCAGGCGCTGCACCTTCAGCTTGTCCTCCACCGCATCCACCGCGCCGGTCAGGCTGACCGGGAAGATGTAGTTCAGCGCATCCTGGCCGGCGGTCGCCACCATCGAATAGAAGATCAGCCCGCGTTCCTCACCCTGGCAAGAGTCGACCGTCATCACCTTCAGGCGAAGCCGTTCTTCGAACTCTCGGCCGCGCGGATGGTTGAACAGCGCCTTGGACAACAGCGTCTGCTGCTCGCGGAACGGCGTGATGATGCCCACCGTGGGCGGCGCATCCGTATCCAGCAGTTCCACCAGGCGCTCGGCGATGAAGGCCGCTTCGGCGTCGTTGGTGCTGCGGCTGGTGCGGTGCCCGCTGGCATCGACCTGGCTGAAGCGGATCACCTCCTGCAGCGGCCGGCTGCGGATCTTCAGTGCCTGCAGCTGGTGGTTGTAGAAGGTGGAGGACGAGAACCCGATCAGTTCCGCATAGCTGCGGAAATGCTTGCGCAGCATCACCGAGTACGAGGCGGAGAGCGAGCAGAACTCCAGCACCGAGCGCTTCACATCGAACATGGCCAACCGCTCCAGCACGTCGGCCTGCTGGCTGACGTTGGCGCGGAAGTAGTTGACCAGGTCCGAGCGGTACTTGTCGTTCAGCGCGATGCTGGCGTTGGCCGCCTTGACGTTGGAGAACTGCTTGGAGTCGCCCAGCACCACCACCTTGCGCGCGCGCAGCAGCGCCGGCAGCGCCTGCGCCACCGATACCTGCGAGCCTTCATCGATCACCAGCACGTCGAACAGGTCCGGTGCCAGCGGCATGTACTCGCCAAACTCGCGGATGCTGGCGATCATCACCGGGAACGACTCGCGCACGCTCTCGAACTTGTCCACCGGGAATTTCTGCCGGTTGGCGATCACGCCTGCCAGCGCCCGTGCGTCGGCGCGGTGATGATCCATGAAGCTGATCAGGCGCCCATCCACGTGGGCATTCATCACCGAGGTGTTCAGGCGCTCCAGCTTGGTCTTGGTGCCGACATAGTCGTACTGCGGTGCGTCGACGAAAGCCTTGCGCGTGGCCATCCAGCCCTGCAGGAAGCGCAGGGTCAGCGCCCACAGCGCCGGATCGTCCTTCGGCTCGGCCAGCAGGGTCTCGACGATGGCCGGATTGAGCCGCGCCAGCAGGGTTATCGCCTGCCGTGCAACCGCTGCACCCGGTTCCGGCGCAGCGCCGTGGGCAATCTGTCGATAGCTGGCCGGTAGCTGCGTGCCCAGGCCTTCGGCCTCCAGCTTCATGCGCAGCGCGTTTGCGCCCTGCACGATGTTCTGCAGGACGGCTGCATCCTGCTTGAGCAGCAGCGGGCGTGTGGTGCCGAGCTGGTTGAGTTGCAGTTCCAGCCCGCGCACGGCATTGCCGCGCAGCAGATAGCCCAGTACCGGCATCTTCAGCTGCTGGTACTGCAGCAGGAGCGTGCCCAGCAGCCGTACCTGGTCGGCATCCAGCCATTCGAACAGCTCCCAGCCGTCAACCGGTCGGTCAGCGAGGAAGGCCGTTGTCACCGCATCGCGGCGGATGCGCTCGTCCAGCGATGCCGGGGTGTAGTCGGTGCTGCCGAACAGATCGGAAAGATAGGCTTCAAGCGCGTCGACCTGTGCGGTTACCGTTTCCAGCTCGGCCAGCACGTTGGCATCCATCACCGCATGCACCTGCTGCAACACCGCAGGCGCGCGCTCGCCCAGTTCCGCTTCCTGCTCGTGCATGGCCTTCACGGCGGCAAGCGAGACACGCCCCAGCGTCTGCACGGTGCTGGAGATGGCCTGCCGGAGCGTCTGCGCCGTGTCCTGGCGCTCGCTCTCAAGTGCCGGCTGGTTGGCCTTCATGGCCTTGGCGAAGACCGAAATCTGGCTGATGGTGCCGGTGGAAGTCAGGCGCTTGAAGTTGGCCGCCTGCTGGCCCAGCCGCAGAATCGGGTTGGGGAAATCACGATCGTGGCGAACGCGGCTCATCGCATCGGACAGCTTGTCGTACACCACGTCCAGCGCCTCGGTCTTGTCCGACAGCACCAGGCAGCTCTTCTTGTTGAACGCACAGTCGGCCGCAATGGCCGTGATGGTGTGCGACTTGCCGGTGCCGGGTGGGCCTTCAACCACCACGATCCGCCCCTGCGGCTCGCGCACCGCCAGCAGGATCTTGCGCTGTTCCTCGTTCAACGGAATGGGCGAATCGAACACCATGCGTTCCACCAGCGGCAGCGCATCCAAGGCCGATTCCACCCGTTCCCCGATCGGCTCGGGGTTGCGCATCAGCACGCCTTCCACCATGCCGTGGAACAGATCCACCAGCTTCGACCCACCATTGCGGGCCTGGTCGATGATCTCCTCGAAATCATTCAGCAGCGCCTCGTCGGCGCGCTCGAATGCAGCCAGGTGCAGGGCCGGCGACAGCGCGACGGTGGCGGTGGATGCCTCGCTGGCGGATGAGGACAGCGAGACCTCGCCGCCCAGATCCACCGCGTTGGCCACCTGCCGGAACAGCGATGCGGCCACTTCAAACAGGCTTTGTGCCGGGTCGAGGTACTGGATGCGCTCCTGGATCGGCGACACCCACTCGCGCGCCATGCCCACGGCCAGTTCCTGCAGCACGAAGTCGATCGCGCGCCGGTTGGCGAACAGGCGGTTGCTGAGGGTCAGGGTGTAACCCGAACCATCCTTGGCCCGCACCACGTCCAGCGGCAGGTAGAACACCGGGTACTGCACGCCCGCGTACTTGAGCGTGCCCACGTAGAGATACAGCTGCAGGCCATCGCCGGTGGCGACATAGGTTTCCAGGTCGCGGAACTCATGGAAGGCATCGGCCGCCACGAAGTTCTCGAAGAACGCCAGCAGCGCGTTGATCGTGCCGTCGCGGGTCAGCTGGTGCTCGCAGGCCTGCTGCAGCGGCAGTTCGTCGCCGGTGGCCAGCAAGCGCGCCAGCACCTCCGGCAGGGTCTGGTACAGATCCACAACGGAGCGGGTGACCAGATCCGACTCGGCCGCGTGCAGCGAATCCATCACCCAGTACGCCTGGCCCTGCAGCGGGCCGGCCAGATGCGCGATCAGCGGCCGCACCACCTGCACGCACATCGCATCCACCAGGCTGCCCTGCACCGATTCCACCCAGGCTTCCGGGTCTTCCAGTGCGCCGGCCATGCTGGCACGCGCCGTGTCCAGCACGGCTACGCGCACCGTGGCGATGGCGGTCTCGGAGATGGCGTTCACCTGCTCTTCGACAATCCGGCGCAGCGTCGCGCTGATCGGCCGGGTATAGCTGCGCGGGCCGATGGTGAAGGAAAGCTCCTCGCCGGATGGCCGGCTGAGCAGCTTCCACAGCTCCTTGTCCAACGCCGGGTACGGCGCGCTGCGCATACCCGCGCGGAAGCCGGAGTCGCTGGTCAGCACGATGCGGCGCCGCGGTGCCTGCGCGCGCTTGAAATCGGACTCAAGGAAATCGCGGAAGTACTGCGAGATCCGCACCGCGATCTCGCGCATCTTCGTTTCACCCAGTGGCCCGCCGCCGCCGGTTGCCGCAGGTGTCAGCGGGGTGGACGCATCGGAGGTAGGCAGGTGCGGCGGCTGGGGAGTGCTCATGAATGGCTGGGCGGGCACCTGGCGAGGCAGGCACCGCTAGGGACTGGGTCCTGCATGGTCGCACGCGTCGCCCACGGCGGGGAGGGGGCCAGTGCCCTCCAGTACCGACGGCAGGATCATGTGCGACGTCAGCGATCGCCAGAACAGCGACTCGTCGTAGCTGTCAAAGTCGGTCCGGACCAGAATCGGCGACGGTAGCCCCTGCGCGCGCAGACGCAGGCGGATGCTGGCGACTTCCTCGCTCAACCCCATGCCGAACAGCACCAGCTGCACCTTCGCATCGCGCAGCACGAACGACTCCTGCAGGCGCTTGCCAAGACCGGCCGCCAGGAACGTTCCCACCAGATCGTAGTTGCGCCACTCCAGCACCGACAGACCGCTGTCCACGCTGTAGATCGATTCCATGCGGATCAGGCCGCGCCGTCCTATCGTCCTTGATATCCGCTGACGGGCGGCTTCCTGCCCGCCCATGATGAGCATCCTGAGCAAACCGCGTCTCCTTGTGTATGGGCTCGCGGAAATGGTCAGGGCGCAGGTGGCATGGCAGATATCAGATGAATCTGATTCCTTCGTGCATGCTGCGGAGCGCTAGTTGCCTGGCTTGCCCCGGTCCAGCTGCCGGTAGCCGATAGGTGGCTGATCCGATAGATCCGCTCACGCTTGAGCATTCCAAAGAGGCCTTCGCAGGCAGCGTTGTCGCCACAATGTCCCACTGCGCTCATTGAACAGACCAGTCTGTTGGCCATAGATGGCGCTGCTAGTCACCACCGCGGAACTGGCTGCCGCGATCAGAACGCAGGATCCTGGCCTGCATGCCGCGCCGCTGCCAGAGCGCCATCTGCAGGACCCGGATAACCATCTGGCGGTTCTGCCGGTGGCGTGTCGACCACCCCACCCCACGCTGGTCGAACAGATCCAGCACGGTGCACAGATACACCTTTTCCTGTCGGGTCTTGATCTCGGTGATATCGGTGACCCATTTAGTTCCCGGCTCGAAGCCAGCAAAGTCCCGCTCCAACAGGTTGCTGACCGCTGCGGGTGTCATTGCCGGGGTGCCCCATCGTCCGGGCCGCTTGTGTCGCGGACAACGGGCGTAGCCGAAGTGGCGCAACTGCGCGGCGATAAGCACATGCGTCTGCACGTGGTCCGCGTTCTAGAGCGTCACCGCCAAGCTGCTGTCGTAAAAAGCGCGGACCTGCTCCAAAGTCGACTGTAGTTGTGTTTTGGAATTCACGGTCATGCTCCGATGATCCAGACGCCGTGCGCGGTGGCAAGATGCTGGCGGTGCCGTTTACCCAGTCACCCAGTCCTGCGGCCGACGTTCGTCAGATGCTGCGCGAACTGCGCGAACTGCGCGAACTGCGCGAACTGCGCGAACTGCGCGATGGCTCGACTGTGCGCGTGGCCCACATCGAGCACTACTTGCCCAGTTTGAGCCGGTTCTGCCGCGGGCTGGAGCAGGTGCTGCATATCCCGATCCGTGCCAACCTCTACATGACCCCGCCGTTCAGCCAGGGCTTCCAGCCGCATTACGACCTGGACGACATCTTCGTCGTGCAGGTGCTCGGCCAAAAGCAGTGGTACTGGCATTCCGGTTATGCCAATCAGGCCGATCTGCCGAATGCCGACATGGGCTTCGATGCGGCCAGACACGCTTCATCGAGGCCGCCCACGCCGATTCTCCGGCGCTGCGGTGACGTGCTGTACATGCCGCGAGGCTTCATGCACGAGGCGCGTGCCAACGAGCACGCCTCGATCCACATCACCTTCGCCACAATCGGCCTCAACCTGGGTCAGTTCGTCGAGCAGTTGGTGCGGAAACTAGCGCTCAGCGACGTGCGCCTGCGCCGCAGGGTCCGCTTCGATCCGGCGGTAGAACCGGACCCGCGCGAACTCGGTGAATTTGCAGCGCTGATCGGCGTCTGCCTGAGCAAAGTAGCCTCGTCCAAAGCACTGGCCGAGGTATCAGCTTTCATGCGACAGTCGATGGCGAATCATCGCATCGCCGACCTGCAGGGGCGCCTGATGCGCGGATTGAACGAGGGCTTCGAGCAGGACTGAGGGGATGTATTAACTCCGTGTTAGCGGTTACCGCATGGACCATGCATGCGTCGGGCGAATGCTTGGAGCGGGCATGTCCAGAGCGAAGCAGCCTGCGGGCAGGCAGACTGAGAGCAAGCAGTTTGCGCAAGGCACGCCGCATGCAAGGCCACAACCGTATGTATTCCTACTGAAGAGAGGCAAGAAAAATGATCGATCAGATGAAGTTCGAACTACCCGGAAAACCGGCCTACTGGATTGCCGCCGGCATACTATGCGCGCTGACCGGCCTGGGCATGGACATGGGCGTGAGCGGCACCGTGCTGTCAGTGAGCGAACCGGCCAAGTGGGGTGGTTTCGGAGCACTGATCGGTACCAGCGTCGGTCTGATGGCCGGGTTCGGCAAGCGTTCCGCGCAACGCTGACCGCGCATCGTCGAGCCGCCGCGTGTGCGATGGGTGGCGTCGTTCCGCGACGAGCTTCGACGACGTGGTCGTCGCCAGCAGTTGGCTGCATCGCCTCGTCGGTGATCAGCTAACTATGCTCATCTCGTCGACGATCTGTAGTGTGCCGACGTACAAGCTGACCACAGTGCAGCTGCGGCGCCCTCATTCGCGGGTCTTGCGCGCACATCGCCGGGTTGCAGCTGTGTGGCAGACAAGATGATTCACCCGCGATAGCCAAACAAGTCAACAGCGCGAAAACGGGAGCGCTATGTGCCGGGTCTTCCCCGATCCAGCTGCCGATAGCCGATGGCCTCAGCAAGATGCGCGGTCTGGATGGTCTCGCTTTCGGCCAGATCGGCAATGGTGCGTGCCACCCGCAGGATGCGATGCATCGCCCGCGCCGACAGCTGCAGGCGCTCGATGGCGTGTTCCAGCAGGTCCTGGTCTGCTTCGCTCAAGCGCGTGCACGCACGCAGGGCGGCAGGAGGCAGGTGCGCGTTGAGGCCACCACGCGACTGTTGCCGCGCATGTGCCGCTTCCACCCGCGTACGCACGCTGGCGCTGGGCTCGCCCAAGGGTGTGCTCTCGCGCAACTCCACCGCATCCATGCGGCTCACGTTGATGTGCAGGTCGATGCGATCCAGCAGCGGGCCCGATACCCGTGCGCGGTAGCGGGTGATGCGCTCGTCGCTGCACAGGCAACGGTTGCTGCGGTCGCCGGCCCAGCCGCAGGGACAGGGGTTCATCGCCGCCACTAGTTGGAAGCGTGCCGGGTAGACCACGCTGCGCGCCGCGCGGGAGATGCGGATGTGACCCGACTCCAGCGGTTCGCGCAGGGTTTCCAATGCGCTGCGGTTCCACTCCGGCAGTTCATCCAGGAACAGCACGCCATGGTGCGCCAGCGAGATCTCGCCGGGGCAGGGCGGATTACCGCCCCCCACCAACGCCGCCGCGCTCGCGCTGTGGTGCGGCGCCCGGAACGGCCGCTGCCGCCAGCGCTTTGGGTCCAGCCCTTCGCCACTGACCGAGGTGATGGCCGCCAACTGCAGGGCATCAATCTCTTCGGAATCCGGCAGCAGGCTGGGCAGGCGCGAGGCCAGCAGGGTCTTGCCGCAGCCGGGGCTGCCAATCAGCAATAGATGATGACCACCAGCGGCGGCGACTTCCAACGCCCTGCGTGCGAGCGCCTGCCCGCGTACGTCGGCCAGATCCGGCAATGGCAGCGGTGTGGTGTCGACGCGCTCCACCTGCGGCAGCAAACGTGGATTCCCGAGCCCGGCACAGCATTCCAATAGAGTGCGCGCCACGCGCACATCGGCATGCTGCGCGAGGGCAGCTTCGGCAGCGTTGCCCGGCGGCACGATCAGGATGCGCCCGGCTTCGGCGGCGGCGATTGCGGCGGGCAGCGCGCCGGATACCGGTCGTAGTTCGCCGGTCAGGCCCAGCTCGCCGAGGAACTCGTACTGCAGCAGCGATTGCGGATCGACCTGACCGCTGGCGGCGAGGATGCCAAGGGCAATCGCCAAGTCGTAGCGCCCGCCTTCCTTGGGCAGGTCGGCGGGCGCGAGGTTGAGGGTGATGCGACGCTGCGGGAAGTCGAAGCGCGCGCAGAGCAGGGCGGCACGCACACGCTCGCGCGACTCGCGCACGCTGGTCTCGGCCAGGCCGACAATCTGGGTGACGGGTAGGCCACCGGAGAGATGCACTTCGATCCGCACCAGCGGGGCGTCGACCCCGGCGCGGGCACGGCTGTGGACCAGCGCCAGGCTCATGTGTGGTTTCCTGCAGAGGGCGCTTGATGGTGAGGGGGCGACGTGCCGATCACCATCGGAATACTTCGGCAGGGCATCTAGGATTTGTCCGGCCAGCCACTACGTGTGGTTCAGTCGTCGGGACGACGTCAGATATGGCGTTCGGCAGACCTCATCAACTCAACAATGTGGTCGAGGAAGGAGATCGGAAGGTTGCGCGATGCCGTCAACATGCGGGCTTCCATTTGCAGGCGCATTCCTTCCGGCTTCCCACCATCGGCGATGGTGTCACCCGAAATCAGCCAAGATTCGCTCACGCACGTGACCCTGCTCAGCGCATGCAGGTGGTCGATAGACGGCACGAAGCCTAGTTCGCGCTCCCAGTGGCCCACCGTCGCCCGATTCACGTTCAGGGCTTTGGCGAGATCGGTTTGAGATAGCCCGTTGCTGATACGCGCAACGCGGATCCGGGCTGACAGTGAATCAGTGCGGAACTCCATGAATACTCCCCTTCCTAGGCTGCCTTGCACAGGACATGCGGGGAAGTGTGTGAGTGCCAATACAGATCGTCAATTCTGTAGCAGGTCTACTATGTCGGTTCTCGCACGAATCTCTTCTTGAATTCGCTGAGAACGCTGCTTCTGACACGTGGCGATATGGGTGAACGTCGCGCCATCCCCATCTTTGGCCAAGACGTTAGCGACAGTGACGTCCTTTCAGGGCCAGCACACAAGTGCAAATGCAAGCACTCAACCCGTGATGGTTGCCCTCTGGACGTAGTGAAAGCTGGGGCGCAACCGCCCAAGCCCGGCGGAAGCTGTGCGCGGCACAGCAGCGAGGTTGCAGCTGGATACCGGCGGGCCGTTGAATCAAGTTGAGCCACAACGCTGATCACGTTCGCAGCTCAGAAGATCCAATGCCCACCATTACATGGAGTAAAGAAAAATGACCCAACGCACTGCTGTGAAGACTCTCTCGTCCCTCACGCTGATCATTGCGGGTGTCGCGGCCGCAGGTTCGGCTTCTGCTGCTGCATCGAACGGAACTTTCGCCAATGATATTGCGGCGTCGACGTCCATCCAGGCGGATATGCAGTCCCTGAGCATTAGTGAGTTCACAGACGAAAAATCTGCGCTTCTCGCAGATGGGCACCATCACTCCGATTCTATCGGGTCGCATCACCATCACGACACGGCGAGCAAGCAGGTGGCATTTGCTTCGCGCAGTTCCGCCGATTCCCGATTCGACGTCTGAAGGGAGAGGGGCGGGGATCTCTCCGCCCCTTGCACGTAGATCACTGTCATGCAGAGCCTATAGACGCCAGAGGTGGTTTTCGATCTTTGGCCTCAAGTTGGATTTGAAGGGTGGATAAGAGCGGCCAGGTGCAAGTAGCGAGGACGGCGATGACTGCATGGAGGAGAAAAATGAATTCGATGACCCAGGCGAAACGGACTGATGTAAGAAGCCCGATCTGCCTGATGGAGATCGCAGACACATCAGAATGCATGGAGTCGGTCGTCGAGGGCATCCTGTGGTCAAGACTCCGCAGGATGAGAGCGCGACTTCAGGAAGTGCTTGCTGACCAGAAATACGGAGTCACGACTCGTGCCATGCACCAGATTTACCAGTCAATCGGGCCCGATCGCCAAGCCCGTGTGCTGCTCAGTTCCGAATTCTGCGAGCAATATCTGTGCCTGGAGTCTGCGCGGAAGGGCAGGGTGGAGTCAGGAGCCGACGAGCAGGAGAGGGCAGAGGAACAGGCCCGCGCGCTTGGCGCGCTGCACGATATCATCGCTCGGGAGAAGTCGATCGCCGAGCTGGCGCAGGGACGGACCGACAGGTATTTGAGAGAGGCACGGCAGTGGCAGCTCTACAGTCCGGTTGGAGACTGCGTTGCGGAAAAGGATGCCACGGGCGTGTGGACCCTTCGGCAGTTGCCGAAGCTGGGTGACTGTATCGCGCTGGATCTTGAGAGCCCACCGGCGCGGCACCATGAGCCACGCTCTGGAGTGCTGAGCCAACCGTGCCTACCGCTGACCGATGCGGAACGCGAGCATGTCTCGCGAAAGCTGGCAGAGGCGCTGGCAGCGATCGACCGGTCAGAACCCATGTACGGCCTTCTCATCCGCAACTTCGTCCGGCGGATCACCGTGCGCAAGTCGGCAGAGGTCACGTCCGATGAAGCCGGCCGCTACGGCTCCGAGCATGTGCCGAGGCAGCCAGGTTCCATTCGACTGCTGAACACGCATAACCCGGAACTTCTTGTTGAGGCGTGCATGGAAAGCATCATGCATGAAAGCACCCACAACTATCTGGCCGCATGGGAGCTTGCCAACGGGTTCTTCGTTGCCAATGACTACCGGCACCGTGTCGTGTCTCCGTGGTCCGGCAATCCCATTCCCAACTCCTCCTACATCCACGCGGTCTTCGTCTATTACGTGTGTCACCGCCTGCTCAAGCGTCATCTCGAGATTTCTCCGGACCTGGGTGAAGCCGCCAAGCGCCACGTCCAGCGCAGGTTGGCCGTCTGCGCCGCCGGCTTCCTGATCGAGCAGGATCTCAGTGGTCGGTTGATGACCAAGGACGCCATCAATGGTGAGGTCGGGCAGATGATCGACCAGATGCAGGCCGAGATGAAGCGGCAGTATTGCTACGGGGAGTGGCATCAATGAGCAGAACGGTCATCATCCATGCGGACCACCTTGACCCGGTCGCGCTGCGGGCGCTGGCTACGGGTGTCCCTGCCATACACATTGATGAGCTGATACCAGTAATGGAGGGCCAACCCTGGCCCGAGGTTCTCCGCTTGAGCCCAAGTGCGCACCTTGAGAGTCTGTTCCGCGGAGCCAACGTGGTGAACCGGGTCTTCTCTCTGGAAGGAACGCAGATCGAACGGTTTCTGGCTGAGCACGGAGTGGACGCCCGCTGGTTCCATATCCGCCTGCAGCCGCTTCTGGCGCTGGGGGTGAGCCTCTGTCACGACACCGGCACGCGCGGCGTATCCCGATGTCTGGCCCCGCTGAACGTGCAGTGGTTTGAACTCGAACGCGCCCTCCCGGAGGCGAATACGCCTGACTTCGCCTACAGCTTCGGCTACGAAGAACCAGACCTGTCCCGCATCGAGGACCCCATGCAGAAGTCGGTCTGGTCGCTTTTTGATTGGCGACAGGAACGGCAGCTTGATGACGAAGAGCGCCGCAGGCATCAGTTCCACGTGTCCAGGCCGAAGGGCGTCCCCGTGATCGCCTGGTTCCTTGGGCGGGACTACAACGGAATCCACTTTCCCCGTGCAAGCGCTGAGGTCGATGATGCTGTGTGCGGGCAGCTGACGCGAGCAGCTGCACAGGCCTTCCGTTCCGAAGCAGGAGAGATGCTCCTGTACGTGACGGATCAAGCAATCACCTTCCATGCATTCTCGCCCTACCTTCGTTCCGTCGCCGCCGACACCGCTGTGCAGACTGCATTGGACGCGTGGTTGCTTACCGGCAGCGCCGGAGGTGTGAATGCTACTTGAGAAGCTGAGCTCGCTGCGCGAGTCCATGGGCTGGGTCTACGGAAGCGAGGACCTGTGCGTACTGTTGTACAGCCTGGTCAAGCGGACCCGCCCGCGCATCGTGGTCGAACTGGGCACCGGCTTTGGCGTCACTGCGGCCTGGATGGCCGGTGCATTGCGGGAGAACGGCAGCGGTGTCATTCACACCTATGACAATGGTTCGCACTTCTCCAGTGAGCCAGGCATCAGGTTTGTCGAGGGCCTGCAGGGGCCGCTTGCAGATTCACTGCGGGAGATGGGACAGGACTATCCCGCTTTCCTGAAGCACGTATTCCAGTGGGCCGGGGTCGAGAATCACGTTGTTGCCAACTGGCAGGAGATCGGCTTTGCCGAGATTGCCCGGGCCCCCGCCTTTGACGGCGGAATAGACATGGTCTTTTCCGACTTCAACCACTCCCAGGACAGCATCCAGGCCTTGCTTGCAGCGTTTCTGCCGCGCATGGCGGAAAGCGCCTCGATCTTCATCGACAGCGCCTCCACCCAGCGGCTCAGCTACCTGACCCTGGAAGCCGTTGTGGACGCCCTGAATCAGAATAAGATACCCAAGGCGTTCATCAAGGATCGCAGCGAGCAGGACATTGACGCGCTGCTGCGCATGGTCCAGCGCTCGCGCTTTCGCCTGATGCATCTGCTGGAAGCCTGCGATAGGGCGCAGAACAGCACGGCGTGGATCTCGATTGAACCGGTGGACGTGATTCCGACTGCGGCCACCTTCCTGCATTAGAGAGACGTATATGTTCGGCTATTACTTTGCGTTGGCCCGCACAAGGCTTCTGGAAACCAAGGGGATGAGCGCCGCGCTGATCCTGGCGCTGGGATTGGGCATCGGCGCAAGCATGACGATGTTGACTGTCGTGCGGACAATGACGTGGGATCCACTGCCGGGGCGAAGCGAGCATCTCTATCACCCCTTCATTGACGCACTCCCCACGTCGTACGACGTCAGGCCGGGCATGGACCCTCGCGTGGCCCTCACCTGGGTGGATGCGCAGAACCTGCTTCGGCAGGCCCCCGCCTCCCATCAGACCGCGCTGGCATCTGCCCGTCTGTTGGTGGATGCGCAGCGCAGCGTGCAGATTCCATTCTTCACGCAGGGGCAGTATGTCACTGCAGATGCGTTCGCCATGTTTGGCATCCCAGTGGCGCAGGGCAGGGCCTGGACGCGTCAAGATGATGCTGCCCACGCCCGGGTTGTCGTGCTGAGCCAGGATCTGGCTGACCGTTTGGGCAGTGAAGGGCTGGTGGGAGCAACCGTCCGCCTTGGCGGCCAGGCATTCAGGGTGGTGGGTGTTGCCGGTCCGTGGAGCCCGCGTCCCCGGTTCTATACGGACCTTCAGCAGGATGTGTTCAAGGGGCGCGAAGACTTCTTCATCCCGATTGGTGTTGCAGCGGAAATGCAGATGGCGGTGTCCAGCAGCGTCTTCTCATGGAGCAGTGACAAGCCCCTCAATCGCCTGCAGGACGCCCGCACATCTTGGGTCCAGTTCTGGGCCGAGTTGCCTGACGCGGCCAGTGTCGAGCAGTACGAGCGCTTCCTGGGCAACTACGCACGTACACAGCAGCAGGCAGGAAGGTTTGACAGGACAACCGCGCCGCGCATGGTGTCCTTGAGGGACTTCCTGGTCGAGCATCGCATCATCCCCAACGAGGTGAAGCTGCAGCTGGCGCTGTGCCTGGGCTTCCTGATCGTTTGCCTGCTGAACATGAGTGCCCTGATCTTCGCCCGCTTCATCCGCCGGTCCCATGAAATATCGGTCCGTCGGGCGCTGGGTGCGCGCCGGCAGGACGTCATCTATCAGCTCTGTACCGAAGCACTGATCATCGGCGGCTTGGGCGGGGCGGTAGGGTTGATCGTTGCAGAGGCCGGCCTCTACCTTGTGCGGATGCAGCCGGAAGACTACGCCTCGCTGGCCAACATGGATCTCAGCATGGCCGCTCTCACCGTGGGCCTGGCGTGTGTCTCCAGTGTCATCGCTGCGTTCTTCCCTGCGCTGCGCGCTACCT
This sequence comes from Stenotrophomonas indicatrix, assembly GCA_041545745.1. NCBI lineage: Bacteria > Pseudomonadati > Pseudomonadota > Gammaproteobacteria > Lysobacterales > Lysobacteraceae > Stenotrophomonas > Stenotrophomonas indicatrix. The sequence goes on along the minus strand of CP168152.1, from coordinate 4,310,163 downwards.
CAGGCCGTCTGGCCATGCAGATCAAGGCGTCAGAATGAGCATTGCAGAAGTCCCCCTTATCGTCCGCGCGCTCACCCGCAACCGCGTCATCGCGTCCATTCTTCTGGTGCAGGTGCTGGTTGCCACCGCGTGCGTGACGAACCTTGCGTTTCTGTTGTCCGAGCGGCTGGGAACCCTCACCTACAATACAGGCCTGGAAGAGGCGAACCTGGGCGTCATCGAGACCGAGTACCTGGGGCCTGCCGCAGCCAACCCTGCAGCCTCGATCAAGACCGACCTGGAGACCATCCGGCAGCAGCCGGGCGTGGAGCAGGTTATCGCAACAGAGTCGCTTCCCCTTTCCCAGCGCAGCTGGACGGTGGGATTCACCAACAAGGTGCTTGAAGGGAATGATATCTCCGGCATTGTCGAGGCGGAACCAACTGTCTACACGGCATCTTCGCCTGCCGCCAAGGTGCTGGGCCTGACCCTTGTCGCCGGCCGTGACCTGTCTGCGGGAGCGTTCGTGCCGATGGAGGCCAGCGCCGACTATGCCGGGCTCTACAAGGCGAGCGAGGCCGTCATCTCGCAGGCACTGGCAGACAAGCTGTTTCCGGAGGGCGGCGCAGTCGGCAAGTTCCTGTATGCCGATGCGCAGCACCCCATCCAGGTGGTCGGCATCGTCAAGACGCTTTCCCGGCCTGTTCTGAAGACCGATGCAGACAATGACATGTCACTCATCCTGCCGCTGATTCCGGACGGGCCTCGCGTGATGTTCGCCATCCGCAGTGCTGATGGGCGAGTGGCGGACGTGATTGCGTCCAGTGAGGCCGCGTTGTCGCAGCGCGACGCAAACCGCACCATCGCCCGCAGCACCTCGTTCCGCGAGCTGCGCGCCGATTACTTCCGCCACGATCAGACCATGGCGATCATGTTCCTGAGCTCCGGGTTGGCGCTGTTGGTGGTAACCGCTACGGGCGTATACGGACTGGCCAGCTTCTGGGTTCGCAAGCGATATCGACAGATCGGTATCCGGCGCGCACTGGGCGCCCGGAAATCCGACATCCTCCGGTACTTCCTGGTGGAGAACCTGATCCTCACCGCCACCGGGTCTGTTGTTGGCACCGCACTGGCCATCGGCCTGAACATGGCCGTGGCCCGATACTACGAGGTAGCCAGGATCGAGGCGCCATTTCTCGCGATTGGCGTGCTGACCGTGCTTCTGTTGGGCCAGGCCGCAGCCTATGTTCCGGCTCGACGAGCAGCCAAAGAAGCCCCGGTAGCGATCCTGCGCAGCGCTTGACGCCGACGGGCCGGTCATTGCGTTTCATGGAGTATGCATTGTCACGCTGCCATCAGCCCATCCGCGGCCCCTGCCGGCTCTGCTCCTGCTCTTGCGTCTGCGCTTGCGCCAGCTGCTGCGACCGCTCCTGGTCCTGAGCGCCGAGGCTCCGGTTGGCCGCTGCATATTGCTGCTCCGGTGCGGCAGCCAGCGCGTCCTGCGTCGATATATGCACCCGGTTGGCAGCGGGATCTGATGACGCGCCCGGCCCTGAGCGCATCACGAACAGTGTGGTACCAGCCGCACGGGTTTCGGTGGCCTCATTCAACGCCAGGTCTACTTTGTCGCTGGGCTTGAACCCGGCTTCTGCCGCAAGCCTGTAGGCGCTGGCCAGCAGGCGGTCGCTGCTCTGATCCCACGGTTTGTTGTGCTTTTCATCCAGCATGGCCACTGACGAGCGCAACTGCCCCAGCAGCCCGGCGTCTTCCGGGCGCAGGGCTGTGCCGTGGTGCTGGTCTACTTCAGTTCTGTGCTGCGTGGCGGGCGTGGTGGTGTGTGGCGAGGGTGCGCTCGGAGGAGCGACCGCGGGTGGCTGTTCCTGCCCTGCGGTAGCGCGCTGCGCGTGCGCCTGTGCAATCTCCGCCGGCGTGGTGACGGAAACGATCTGCATGCGCTCGTCATCTTTCCCGGCCAGTGTAGCCAGCGAGCCATCCTTCTGTACCTGCAGCATGAAGGTGCTGGAGCCGGGCAGGGAGCTCGCGTGGTCCTGGGCAACCGCGGCTACAGCGTCATCAATTTCTTCTGCGTTGCGCGCAATGCCGGCGCGACGGTAGGCGTCCACCACCTGGCTGCGTAGGCCGTACTCGGTTGGCGTGGGATCGGCGCGGGCAATGTCGGCCATGGACATCAGCTCCTGCACGCCGACCTGCTGGCTTTGACGCGTGCGATTGAGCTCCTCGATGATGCTGCCCTCGGCCGGGTTGGTGCCATACACCCAACCCGGTGTCTGCCACTGCCCGTTGGCGTCCTGTGTGTACTTCTCGCCGTTGGAAGCGCGCAAGGGCTGGGTCTGGGTCTGCGCGTTGGCGATCACCTCCGGTACCGGCTCGATGGTGGCGAACTCGTGCCAGTTGTACTGGTTGAACGCCACCTGGTAACGGGCGGCGAGTGCCTCCGGCGTGTTGGCGGCGTTCTGGGCAATGATGCGCTGCGATTCCAGTTCCAGTTGGCCAGCCTTTTCCGGGCTGACTGACACGCTGTGGTCGAAAGGGACGCGGCCATCAATCATTGCGTGGATGGAGAGGTTCCATTCGCCGTTGTGCGGGTTGCGCACGTAGTGGCGGTTGGTTTCAAACGGTTCGCGCGGGGGCGTGTTCTCTCCGCTTGCATCCAGCTTGAAGGGGTTCTGCGGTTTGGGCAGGTTGGCCATGCCCAGCGAATATGAGTCGTTGGCGGCTTTGTAGTTCAGCTCATCCGCCAGCCGGCCACCGGCGGCCACCGTGGTATCGCGGTAGCTTCCGTCGGGCTGCGGCGTGCGCACGCTGCGGCTCCAGGTGCCATTTGAATCTTCCGGGTCGCGACTCCATTCGTTGCCGCTGCGATCCACTTGGGTGTAGACCGCTTTCTTGTCCTGGTACTGGGCCCAGTACTCACCGGCGAAGCCACCGGCCACGCCGCCCAACAGCCCGGTAGCCAGCGCACCTGGTCCGGTCCACGAGCCGGTAACGACTCCGTACCCTGCGCCCAACAGGAAGCCGCCGCCAAAGCCGCCCGCGGTACGCCCGACGAAGTGGGTGGCTGCAGATTCTGCGCCGGCGTTGTTGCCCTCGCTGCGCAACTCGGCCACGCGGTGGCCGGTGATGGCGAAGTCCACGGCCAGTGCGGCGACGCCAGCGGTACCGAGTACGCGCGCGCCACTAATCTGCCCGCGTGTGGCGACGGCAGCCTCGGCGGCACCTTCCGCAGCGCCCGCTCGCCCTGCCGTGCCAGCCAGTTCCGGGGCGGCGGTTGCCGGGCCAGGACGCACGATGGTCAGTGGCATTTCCGGGTTGAACGCAGTACGCACGCGGACGGCGGTGTGCTCGCTCAACGGCAGGCGGCCGCCCTGGTTGGCCTCTTGAATGGCGGTGCCCAACGATGCGCGGCCACCCCAGCGCTCGCTCAGGGTGGAGTTGCCGGGTTCGTCGATGGCATCCAGCGCCAACCTCACGTTGGCTTCGGACTGGGTGACGCCGCGCCAGCGCAATTCGGACGGATTGAGCGTCTTCAGTTCCGCAATCTGCGTGGCGTGGGTACGGTGGTAGCCGTCCAGATCAGAGAAGAAGGTGCGGACCTTGGCGTTGGCTTCCGCCGGGGTCATGTTCTCGGGCGTGTTGGTGACCAGGTCGCCGTTGAGGATGCCGGCGCGAAGGGTATGTTCGAGGTTCTGGATGCGGGCACCCATCCGCTCGGCCGCGGCGGCCCGCACGTCCGGCGGAGTCTCCTTCGACAGCAAGGCTCGGCCATCGGATGTTTCCGCGAGGTCGTCGAGAACGAACTTCAGTTGATCCGAGTACGCACTCAACGGGCCGCCTGAGTGTGGCGAAATACTCAACCTGGTCGCCAGCGCAGGGTTCGCGGGCAGGTTGAGAATGTTGTCGGGTCCGTGGAGCGCGAAATGACCGCTCCTGGCAAGCGACTTCAGCAGCTGGCTCTGTTCAAACGCAATCTGTTCGATCAGATGGTGTCCCTGAAAAACCGGTGTGTCGGCCATGCGCACCACCTCATTCAAGAATCCGTTTGAAAGAGCTCGTCTTAAATATCGGCTACATCGCGCAGCCGTACGCCGGAGAAGTTGGCTGCACTCAAAGCATCAAACATCGCGCGGTCGCAGATGGGAGGTGCTCCCATGCGATCCTGGCGGAAGATATGGGCATCTCCCACAACATCCTGTTTGAACACCAGGCTCGCTCCGCCGACGAGGCTGTAAAGTTTCTCGTCCTCGCCGGTCTGATAATTGTGGTCGAGCTTGATCCTCACGCGGGAAGAGGCTTCATCCAGGGCATCGAGCCTGCGCAGCACATTGCCCAGGTAGTACTGAGGGCCGAGGCTGCCGTCAGCAAGGCTGAAGTCGCAGGCCGCAAATGCAAACGCCTCGGCGTCCAACTGCTCAAGCAGCTGCTTCAACGGCTCCGACACAATCCATATGCCAGCGAGCTCTTCCAGGTCGCGTGGCATTCCGCCCTTTTCCGGTACATGAACCAGGTGGGGACGCTCCGGATACTGGTCTGGCGTTCCGTCAGGACGCGAGACGACATTCATCCCAGGGTCGATCAGCTTCTCTTCGTTGGCGATTTCTATGCCGGGAACCTTGCCATTGCCCAGGAGGCCGGCGTCGATCAGGAAGAATTCGCCCTTGTGAGATGCGGCTTCGCATGAAACTTCAATGGGGGTCGATTCGGTCACGGGGGCTTCCATCATGGATGCGGGGGCAGGACGGGAAAGCAGTCGAGCCGATGCTAGCGGGGCTGCAGCGCAGCCACAAGTTCCACCGAAACGGTGCCGCGATACCCGATTTACGTGAATCTCGGGAAAATTCGGGACAATGCAGAATATGGTGCTGTGACTCAGTCGACTGCCTGCAGTAGTCCGCGGGATGGACGAAGAGATCAGGGGGAAACCTGCCAACCGCGGCCCGGGTCCTCAAACAGACACCGCTGCTGATCAGGCACTGCCCCTTCGAAGCGCCCAAACCGCGCCTCAAGCCACGATGGCCCAGCACCTTCCACCAACAGCTGCCCCTGGCTCTGGTGGAGATCCAACCAGCGTTCGAAACTGAGACGCAGGCGTTCGATGTCCGGCGCCCGCCACAGTGCATCGGCAGGCATCCGGATCAGCACGCGTGAAGGGGCGTTCTCCACGTCCATCACCAGAACGCCCTTGCACCGGATCTCGAAGGACGTCACCCCTGCATAGCGCGTGTGCAGTTCAAAGCCCTCATCCGCTTTGACGGTCACGAAGCCGAGTGCATCACTGTGCAGCAGCCGGTAATCGGCCGGGCGCAGTTTCTGGTAGGCCCACACCTGTTCGCCCGCTGGCTCCGGCCACTCCGCCCATACCGCGCCGATCACCACGATGCACACCGCCGCAGCGGCAAGGCCGTGTTTCTTAATTCATCACCCCGCACAAGAACAGAACGTCACGCCCACAAGCTGGCCCTCAGTCCTGTGGCCGCATCCGTTCGTGGATGAAGGCCGTGAGTGCGATGTCGGCCATTACCAGTCCCTCCATTACACGATCGCCCACGTACTGGTCGGACTCGCCGTTCTGGCGCGTGCGTTCGGCTGCCAGCAGGATTTCCTGCACGATGCGCTGGCCCGTCAACGCGCAGTCGGCGTCGGACAACTGCATCTGCCGGCTGCGCAGGTGATGGCGTTCGGGCCAGGGCTGGCCGTCGGCTGCAGCGCCTGCGCCGATGCTGCGCAGGATGGCGATGAGGCTGTTGGGGTCCAGCGCAGGGCTGGGCGAGGGCGCCTCCTGGATGGGGCGCGGGGGAGGGGAGTGCGGCGTGGTCATGGCAGGCTCCGTGCAAGCAGGCAGAAGCCGCCACCGATAAAGGTGGCGGACGATGCGTGGCTCGAAAACCGGGCTAGGGACAAACCGGCGGGTACAAGACCCCCACGCACCGCCCGCCATAGCCGGCAGACGGATTGCCAGCCGGCACCACGCGTGGCGGTGCCGGCTGACAAGCGTAAACAACATCCCTAGAACTCGGGTTTTCGACGCCCGGCCACCCGTTGTCGGTGGCTCTACCAGAGTTGCCTGATGTTGTTGGAAATGCCAAGGGGGTGGGGTAAATGCCGCCAAAGCCCGAGACGTTTTTGGCATTGTTGCATAGCGTGGAAAGTGGCGAGAGCCTTGTGTTACGGGAAGACTGGCACTTCTGGAACGGAGTCGTCAGAACCTTCCGCCAAAGATGCAGGGTGCGGCAAATGCGACAGCATTCGACGAGCGGTTCTTCATGGCACTGGCAATAGAGCACGTGTTGCGGGCTTCACCTCCAGGCGAAGCGCAAGTCACGGCTTCACCCTGCTATCCATGTTTGATATAGGTGGAATTTCCAAGCCGTGAATGCACGCATGACCCTGACGGACCTACTGGCTTCTGCCGCCTACCGCGACTATCTGTTCGCCTTGGACGCGTACCTGAAGAAGCAGCCCTTCAAGCATGAGGCGCCGATCGATCCGGTCATTGCTCGTTTACAGGAGGGGTGGATGGGGCACGCCAGTATCGAGGCAGATGCACTTCTTCAGTTGATCAGAGCCGAGCGCGCTCAGACCTTCAGCTACATAGCGCAGAAATTGGCCGCCTATTCGGAACCAGACGGAGGGCCAGACAACATTGTTAATCTGCCCGCAACCTTGCACATGCCTATCGGTCACCTGATTGAGTACTTTCTTCTTCGTGACGACGCGGCAGCAGTGAAAAGTTACCTGAAGAAGATTCGTATGCCGGATGTCGTTGCCTATGCCAGGGAAATCAGGGTGATGTTCCTTTCCGCCCGAGCCGCCACTCAGTAGGGCAGGGTGGGCGATTCAAGATCTCGGCGAGGATGGCGCAAGGTTCTTTGGCGCTGGTGGAAGCATGAGCGGATTTCGATCAGGTCATCTCTGGCACTGAGTCACGCGATCCCTCGTCTATCGAGATTGCAGCGCTCCCAAGCTGTTCTTCGATGCTGGCGCCTCGGTTAGCGAGAGAGGGGGATGGTCGCGCGTCCCTTCTGCTATAAGTGACGCAACCGCGCCCAGAGGGCCTTCAATTAGATTGTGGACGCATGGATTTGCACTGGCGCTTGTTCACCAATTGCACATCGCCGCAGGCGGCTCTCAAGGTCGCGGCGCGGATCTTTCAGCAAGCTGGTCTTGGAGTCAGCAATCTCCACGCCGAGCCATATCACAAGGGCGGCTTCATGGTGAGTACCTGCTCGAGTCATGCCGCTCAATCGTGGCCTGAATTTGTGGTTCTTGCCCTGACTTCGGCTCAGTCCACCGGCCGCGGATGGCTCTTGAGTGGCTCAATTGCAGAGGAGCTGGATGCTTGGTCCAGTCATTCCTCGGTTTCCGGTGTTTCGTCCATCAATATTCAGGCGGAAAGGCACGAATGGCTCATCGCTGGGGCAGATTCCGAGTGCCGGCATGATGCAGCTCCAGAGACCGAAGTCGCTAGCCGGTAATCATCTTGCGTTAGCGAGGTAAGGCTTGAGCTTGAGAATCGCGCATCGCGTATCCAGCCGGGCCTGACGGAGCTCATAGTCTCGCGTCGGTGTTCCGCGATATGGAAGGCTCTTGCTCTCGCGATTGATGTCCGCTCCTGGCCGAAAGCGGACGACCTCAACACACTCTGCCCGCATCCACTTGCCCCAACCCTGCATCCAGGTAGAGCAGTCGACGGGACATATGTCGGCTGGGCGGCTAGCGAGAGGGTGCCCGCGGGAACAGCAACCTGGGGGTTGCGAACAGAAGCAGCCACGCACTCATGGCAGCCGCATACGCAAGTACACCACCCACCAGGAAGGTGCCGAGCAGGCTTCCGGTGAATAGTCGGTACAAGCCGCGGCCCCGGCCCGCAGCGTCTTCTCCCATGACGAGTACGATCACTGGGAGGATCATCATTCCGCTGCAGAGGATGAGCGAGAAGAGACCCAGCAGCCAGCGCCTTCCGGGTGGGTTCCAAGGCACTGGGTAGCCCGACAGCAGTCGTCGCATCCGGAGAAACAATGCTGGAATCAAGAACAAGTACATCAGCGCCACATACAACCAGGTGCGGGTGTCGGCATGGACGGAGGCGAAGACCGCCTGGGGATAGGCGCTTGTTCGGTGGAGCACCTCCGCGCAAGCCGCCATGGCAGCACTCATGACCATTGCAGGCCAGAACAGCTTCGATACGTTGGACCACTGTGCATCACGCTGTTGCTGCTTTCCGTCGGTCGTTCTAGACATGAGATTCCTCCTGCTAATCTGCTCTAACGAAATCGAAACGGAGTTGGTCGGTAGAGGAATGCACGATCGCATCGATGCACGAGAAAGCCACAGAGGGCGTAACGCTGCAAGGCTGTCAGCCTTATCCGCGAGAGCGCCCCCCCGCCCCAGTAGTTCCCGGCGCCCCAAGTCTAGCCCTTCGTGTAACAGTCGCCGACAGGGTCCAATGGACTGCTTCTGGCCGATAGCTGACCTTACGTCGATGAGACGTATGGATTGGAAGTGATTTCGAAAGGACAACTGGATTCCGATGGCAGCATTCGATCATTCCTTGGTGACCCTCCGATTCTTCGGAGACGACCTCCTGCCCGAAGAAGTCAGTGCCTTGCTCGGGGCGACTCCGACCGCTTCACATCACAAGGGCCAGGAACTCAAAGGCAGCCAATCAGGCGCCGTGCGTATCGCCAGGTTCGGAAGCTGGCGACTCAGTGCGGCTCGGCGTGAGCCTGAAGATCTGGAAGCGCAGATCTTCGAGATCCTCGATCAACTCACCGGCGATCTCGCCGTGTGGCAGTCATTGGCACGCTTCCGGCCTGACCTGTTCTGCGGCCTCTTCATGGGCAGCAGCAACGATGGTGTCTCGCTTTCGCCCCGCGCGCTGCTTGCCCTGGGGCAGCGCGGCATCGAGCTCGGGTTGGACATCTACGATGCCGATGAGGAAGCGTGCAATGCTCCCTGCCCAGAGGCCATCAATTAATGATCTCCCCACTCCCCGAAGCAACAAACGCCTTCAACTGCCGAACGAACTCCGCGTCATAGAGCTCCCACTCCACAATCTCCCCAACCACCAGCAACGGCTCCGCACTCCGATACGACCGCGTCGGATTCCCAGGAAATTTCTTGTTGGTCACATTCGGATCGTCCTCGAACGGCCCGTTCGGCTCCACCACATACACACGCGGTCGCCCCTCACCCCGGGCCATCTCCGCAGCCAGCCCGGCGCCCTTGGCAATGGTGGTGAAGTAGATGTGGTTCATCACCACGCTGTCGCGATAGTTGGACCGGAATCCCGCGCTCAATAACTCGCCCACCGCGAGGTCAGCGCGGGTGCCGTGATAGAACGGCCCGGCAACCTGGTCGCAGGTGTCATGCGAAACGGGTGTCCATTCGGTGTCCTGTGCCATCGGGCATTGCCCCTACCTGTTCTGCCGGATCGACAGGCCGGCGAGTCTAGGGCGCCGGGCGGGCCTTGCGGCAAGGCCCCATCAGGGAAATACTCTGTAAGTGGGAGGCGCGGTGCGCCTCCTTTTTTCATTCTGCCTTGCCGCGGCCTTCCAGCTCGCGCACCGCTGTTTCCAGCGCATCCAGCTTCTCGCGGGTCTTCAACAACACCGCACGCTGTACTTCAAATTCCTCGCGGGTCACCAGGTCCAGCTTCGTGAGCCCTGCCTGCAGCGCGCTCTTGAAGGTGGCCTGCAGTTCCTCGCGTGATTCGCGCAGGCCCGGCGGCACCAGGTCGCTGAGGCGACGGGCGAGGTCATCGATTTGGTTCAGGTCGATCATGGGGTGCTCCGAGGGGTGGTGGGCCTGCGCATCCGGCGCGGCCACGGCGGTTCGGCCGTAAGGATACTGCTGGCTCCGGTCCGCCGGACAGGCGCAGCGGGTTTCGCACCGGCCGCGTTCAGGCGCTATCCTCCACGCCGGAATACAGGAGATAGACGATGAAGATGGTCATGGCGGTGATCAAGCCGTTCAAGCTCGACGACGTGCGCGAAGCGCTGGCCGAGCGCGGGGTCACCGGGATCACGGTGACGGAAGTGAAGGGCTTCGGTCGCCAGAAGGGCCATACCGAGCTGTACCGTGGCGCCGAGTACGTGGTCGACTTCCTGCCGAAGGTGAAGCTGGAAGTGGCGGTGACCGACGATCAGGTGGAGGTGGTGGTGGAAGCCGTCGTGAAGGCGGCGGGCACCGGCAAGATTGGCGACGGCAAGGTGTTCGTGTACGACCTGGGCAGCGTGGTGCGTATTCGTACCGGTGAGCTGGACGCGGACGCGTTGTAAGCCGCTGAGAGGGACGTGACCGGCGGGGTTTTGCGTCGCCGGAACGAAGAGCGGTCGAGCAAGCTCGACCCCCACCAGAGCGAAGCGGCTACCGGCGCTTGGCCCACTTGTAGAACCGCTTCCAGCCTTGACGCACGGCCGCCACCCAACCGGGGTCGGCCACCAGCGCCGCCTGCGCAGCACTCGGCGCCTGGCCGGTCACGCGCTGGCGCATCTTCAGCAGGTTCTTCATGTCGCTGCGGCTCAGCTGCCGGCTCAGCGGGTTGCGGCGCAGCCAGCGCGGTACGCGCCAGGCCGAGGTGAAGTCCAGCAGCACCGGTACGCCGGCGCTGACCACCACGTTGGTGCCATGCAGGTCGTTGTGGGTGATGCCCGCCGCATGCAGGCGGGTGATCGCGTGCTGCAGCTGTTCGAACACTTCATTGCCCACGGCCTGCGCGGTGCTGAGCGTCTGGCCGGGGATGAATTCCATGCCGAGCGCCAGGCCACCGAGGGTGCCGAGCAGGGCCGGGGCGTGCTTCCAGCCGCCCAGGCGCTCCAGCATGCGCGCCTCGCGGCGCACCATCAGCCGGGCGATCGGCGACACCGGGGTGCCACGGTAACGGGAGTAGTCCTTCACCACCGCCGGACGGCCGTCCAGGCAGGTGCGGTAGACATCAGGGGCGAGGAAACGCTCGCCGCGCTTGAGCAGCTGCGGCGCCACGGCGTCATCGCCGCAGGACGGGGAGGGGGTAATGGAAGGGATCATGTGGGGTCTCGGGCGACCCGGTGGGCGGCGCTGAAGCGTCAAGCGAACCGGTACGACGGGGGGAACTGGCTAAACTTTCGTTAAGTCAATTTTAGTACCGGCAAGTTCGCTATTCCACGATTTGTCGGAGAAATGTCGGCGTCGTGGCTGGAACAGTTCGTCGCGCTTTTTCGGACAATTCTGTCTCACTTTTAGGAAAGTGATTTTATTTCAACAACTTGCGAAGACGGCCGGCAGCGTTCGCGGCGCAGCGCTGCGGCCCACGCACGCTTGGCTTGACCCCGGCGCACGGCCTGCCGACCATAAGCTGTTACACGCGACATCGACGGCCGCACCCACCCGGCACGTCCCCGTCTCCTGCCGCGTTCCCCCACTGATGCCGGCCCTGCGGCCGCATCGCCCTGTTTCCCTGTCCGGCGCGTGCTGGAGGAAAGTGCTTTGATCATCAAAATCGTACTTGCGGCGCTGTTCGTGTCCTGCGTGCTGTACATCCACTTCCGTGGCAAGGTCCGTGCGCGCTGGTCGCGCCAGCTGCTGGACCACTCCAGCTTCATGGCCCCGATCAACGTGGTCATGTACATGTTCTCCAAGGTGCCGACCACGCCGTTCCTGGACCCGGGCAAGGAGTTCCCGCAGCTGGAGCCGCTGCGGCAGAACTGGCAGATGATCCGCGACGAGGCGCTGGCGCTGCGCGATGCGCAGGCGATCGCTGCCTCCAGCACGTTCAACGATGCCGGCTTCAATTCGTTCTTCCGCCGCGGCTGGAAGCGCTTCTACCTGAAGTGGTACGGCCCCTCGCACCCGTCGGCCAAGGCGATGTGCCCCAAGACCACCGCGCTGCTGGAATCGCTGCCGGACGTGCGCGCGGCGATGTTCGCGCAGCTGCCGTCGGGCAGCGAGCTGCGCCCGCACCGCGACCCATTCGCCGGTTCGCTGCGCCTGCACCTGGGCCTGGCCACGCCCAACAACGATGCCTGCTACATCGAAGTGGACGGCATCAAGAAGAGCTGGCGCGACGGTGAGTGGATGATGTTCGACGAAACCTACATCCACCATGCGCACAACGAGACGCCCGAAGACCGGGTGATCCTGTTCTGCGATATCGCCCGCCCGCTGCGCTTCGGCCTGCCGGGCCTGTTCAACCGCCTGGTGGCGTCCACGCTGCTGGCCGGTGGCGCCTCGCCGAACCTGCCGGGCGACCCGACCGGTGGCGTCAACAAGGCCTTCGGCAGCGTGTACAAGGTGCGGCTGAAGGCCAAGGCGCTGCGCGAGCGCAGCGTGGTGGCCTATCAGGTAATCAAGTGGGGCCTGGTGGTGGCGGTGATCGCGGGTATCTGGGCGCTCTGATGCGTTGGGTTTGATGAGGTTGCCGGCCAGCGGCCGGCACTACCCGTAAAAGCAAAAACCCGCGCTGTTGCCAGCGCGGGTTTTTTCTTGGTGGGTGCCAACCTTGGTTGGCACACCCCAACCCCGGTAGGTGCCGACCGTTGGTCGGCACGCCTTACTTCAGCGCCGCCTTCACGAACGGCGGGGTCACCAGCACGCCGGTGTGCAGCGCGGCGGTGTAGTACAGGGTGTCGAAGGTCTTGGCGGCCGAATCGGCCTGGCGGAAGTCGAAGCTGCTGTCGCCCTTGCGCGCCAGGGTCACGCTCCACCAGCCGGTGGGGTAGCACGGCTGCGGGAACGGCAGGGTCTTGAACGAGCCGAAGCCGGCCTTGCCCATTTCGGCGCGCATCTCGTTGATCAGCTCCAGCTGCATCAGCGGCGACTCGGACTGCTGCACCAGGATGCCGTCGTCCTTCAGGGCCTTGAAGCAGCTCTCGTAGAACGCCTTGTTGAACAGGCCTTCGCCCGGGCCGACCGGGTCGGTCGAATCGACGATCACCACGTCCACGCTGCCGGCCGGGCAGTTGGCCATGTAGGCCACGCCGTCATCGAACATCAGCTCGGCGCGCGGGTCGTTGTTGGAATCGCACAGTTCCGGGAAGTGCTTGCGCGCCATCACCGTCACCTGCTCGTCGATGTCGCACTGGGTCACGCTCTCCACGCCCTTGTGCTTGAGCACTTCGCGCAGGGTGCCGCAGTCGCCGCCGCCGATGATCACCACGCGCTTGGGCGCGGCGTGGGTGAACAGCACCGGGTGGCTGATCATCTCGTGGTAGAAGAAGTTGTCCTTGCTGGTCAGCATGATGGCCCCATCGATGGTCATCAGGTTGCCCCAGTCGGTGGTCTGGAAGATCTCGATCTTCTGGAACGGCGACTGCACTTCGTCCAGCTTGCCGGTGATGCGGTAGCCGATGGCCGAGCCGGTGCGCTCGAAGTGTTCGATGTACCAGTTGCTGTTGTCAGTCATGGGAAAGCATTCCTGTTCGGAGGGGATGGAGCCGGGCTGAAGGCGGGGTGCCACGCATCCGGACGGATCGGCCCGTTCAGGTTCAGACCTGCCACGGGCGCGGGCGCGCATGATAACGAACCTGTGGGCATATAGGCGTTATCATGCCCCCCCTTTTATTTGCCACAAGGCCGACTGCAATGACCGATTGGTCCCTCGACCAAGCCCGCAAGACCTACTCGATCCCGCACTGGGCGGATGGTTATTTCGACGTGGATCAGGCCGGGCACATGGTGGTGAGACCGACCGGGGCGGATGGCCCGGTGGTGTCGCTGCCCAAGGTGGTGGATGCCGCGCGCGCGGCCGGCGCCAAGCTGCCGCTGCTGGTGCGCTTCCCGGACATCCTGGGCCAGCGCCTGGGCAAGCTGCAGGCGGCGTTCGCCCAGGCCCAGCAGGATTGGGACTACCCGGGCGGCTACACCGCTGTGTACCCGATCAAGGTGAACCAGCACCGCGGCGTGGCCGGCACCCTGGCCAGCCACCACGGTGAAGGCTTCGGCCTGGAAGCGGGCAGCAAGCCGGAACTGATGGCCGTGCTGGCGCTGTCGCGCCCGGGTGGCCTGATCGTCTGCAACGGCTACAAGGACCGCGAGTACATCCGCCTGGCCCTGATCGGCCGCAAGCTGGGCCTGCAGACCTTCATCGTCATCGAGAAGCCGTCCGAGCTGAAGCTGGTGCTGGAAGAATCCAAGGCGCTGGACGTGAAGCCGGGCCTGGGTGTGCGCATGCGCCTGGCCTCGCTGGGCGCCGGCAAGTGGCAGAACAGCGGTGGCGACAAGGCCAAGTTCGGCCTGTCCCCGCGCCAGCTGCTGGACCTGTGGAAGTCGCTGCGTGATACCGAATACGCCGACTGCCTGAGCCTGCTGCACTTCCACATGGGCTCGCAGATCTCCAACGTGCGCGACATCGCCAACGGCATGCGCGAAGCCACCCGTTACTTCGTCGAGCTGTCACAGCTGGGTGCGAAGATCACCCACGTCGACGTGGGCGGTGGCTTGGGCGTGGACTACGAAGGCACCCGTTCGCGCAGCTTCTGCTCGATCAACTACGGCCTGAATTCGTACGCCAGCAATATCGTGCAGCCGCTGGCCAATGCCTGCGAAGAACACGGCCTGACCCCGCCGCGCATCGTCACCGAGTGCGGCCGTGCGATGACCGCGCACCACGCGGTGCTGATCGCCAACGTGTCCGAAGTGGAACAGGCGCAGGAAGGCCGCGTGCCGGACCAGCACGACGACGAGCCGGCCTCGATCCGCCACCTGCGCGAGATCCACGAAGAACTGGACGTGCGTCCGGCGGTGGAACTGTTCCAGGAAGCACAGCACTTCCATGCCGAAGGCCTGTCCAGCTATGCGCTGGGCCAGATCGACCTGCCGCAGCGTGCGCGCATCGACGATCTGTTCTATGCCATCGCCCATGGTGTGCGTGCGCGCCTGAGCTATGACGAGAAGAGCCATCGCCCGGCGCTGGATGAACTGAATGAGCGCCTGGTCGACAAGTACTTCGTCAACTTCAGCGTGTTCGAGTCGATTCCCGATGCGTGGGCGATCGACCAGGTGTTCCCGATCGTGCCGATCGAGCGCCTGAACGAGACACCGGATCGTCGCGGCATCATCGCCGACATGACCTGTGATTCCGATGGCATGGTCAAGACCTACGTCGAGAACGAAAGCCTGGACAGCTCGCTGCCGCTGCACGCGATCAAGCACGGCGAAAGCTACCGCATCGGTTTCTTCATGGTCGGTGCCTACCAGGAAATCCTCGGCGACATCCACAACCTGTTCGGTGATACCGACGCGGTGGAAGTGCTGGCCGATGCCGATGGTTACGCCATCACCCAGCAGCGTCGCGGCGACACCACCGACGTGATGCTGGACTACGTGGGCTACAAGCTGGATGACCTGCGTGCGGCCTACGCCGACCGCGTGGCATCGGCAGACCTGTCGCCGGAGCGCGCGCAGGAACTGTCCGAAGCGCTGGAAGCGGGCCTGACCGGTTACACCTACCTGTCCGACGAACCGCTGATCTGAGGGTGACGGGAACGCCGGGCATGGCCCGGCGCTACCGGTGCTGATGAGCGCCCGCGCGATCTTCCACCTGTTCCTGCATGCAGTCGTGCCAGCCCTGCTGGCATGGCTGTTCTGGCGCAAGCGTTTCGCCTCGGCGTGGCTGTTGCTGCTGCTGGGCTGGATCATCGATCTGGACCATCTGCTGGCCGATCCGATCTACGCCCCGAACCGCTGCAGCATCGGCTTCCACCCGCTGCATACCGCGCCGGCGATTGCCGTGTATGCGGGCCTGTGCGTGCCGAAGAAGACGCGGCTGGTGGGGATTGGCCTGATGATCCACATCGTGCTGGATGCCATCGATTGCTGGTGGATGCATCACCGCTGATGCTTGATGCGTGTCGACCAAGGTCGACACCTACCGGGGCGCACGATAACCCACGGAACTGACGCACTGCTTTGGTAGTTGCCGACCTTGGTCGGCGCACTTGATGCGTGTCGACCAAGGTCGATACCCACCGGGGGCGCGTGATCCGGTAGCGCCGGGCCATGCCCGGCGAGCGCAGCGGCGCGTCACCCCACCGGCAACCACAACGTCGCGCGCAATCCCGGTTGCGCGTTCTCCAACGCCAGCCGGCCACCATAACTGGCGGCGATATCACCCACGATGGCCAGCCCCAGGCCGCTGCTGCCTTCGCGCTCATCCAACCGCACGCCGCGTTGGGTGACCTGCGCCAACGCCTCGGCTGCCAGACCCGGGCCGTCGTCGCGCACGTCGATGCGCACCTGCTCTTCTTCCGCACGCGCGGTAACAGTGACTTCCCGCTGTGCCCACTTGCCGGCGTTGTCGAGCAGGTTGCCGAGCATCTCTTCCAGGTCGGCGCTGGCACCGGCGAACTGCAGGTCGTCGGCAATGCCTTCGGCCTGGAACTGCAGCGCACGCTCGCCATGCACCCGTGCCATCAACCTGCACATCGCCTGTGCCACCGTGGCCACCGGCGTACGCTCGCGATGGTCGGCAGTCAGTCCGGCGGCAAGATAGCGATCAACGCTGGCCTGCATGCGTGCGCCCTGTTCGCGCAGCGTCGCGCGCCACGCGCGGCCCTCGCCATCGGCTTCGGCGGCGAGCACGCTCAGCGGTGTTTTCAGCGCATGCGCCAGATCCTGCGCGCTGGTACGCGCGCGCGCCACCATCCGTTGCTGGTGGTCCAGCAGCGCGTTGAGCTCGTCACCCAGCGGCGCGATTTCAGCACCCAATCCGGCCGTATCGATGTGCTGTGCATCACCGCGGCGCACACGCTCCAGCTGCGTACCGAGGCGTTGCAGCGGGCGCAGGCCGAAATGCACCTGGCTGGCCAGTACCGCCAGCCACGCGGCAACCAGTACCGCCAGCGCCATCGCGCTGCGTTGGCGGAACGCGGCCACGTCCGCGTCCAATGCACTGCGGTCGGTGGCGACCACGGCAACATAGGGTTCGTTGGCGCGTGGCAGGCGCACCTGCTGCACGCGCGCGCGCAGCGACTGCTGCAGCGGGCCCGGCAGATTGCGTTCGGCTGCGCCAGTGGCGGCCACTGGCAGCGTTTCGTCCCATAACGAACGTGACTGCAGCAGCACCTTGCCGCTGCTATTGGTGATCTGCCAGTACGCGCCGGAGAACACGCGCTGGAAGCGCGCATCGTTGGGTTCCTGGCGCAGCTGCAGCTGGCCATCGGCATCGATCTCTGCCTGCGCCAACAGGGTCAGCATGTCCTGCTGCAGTTCATTGTCCAGGCGGTCGCGCGCGCTGCGCTTGAACAGTTCGCCCAGCAGCGCACTGGCCAGCGCCGAGACCAGCAGCAGGCCGATGCCACCGGCCAGCAGCAGCCGGCGTCGCAGTGACGGTTGCCGGCTCACGGCGCGGCCAACCGCCAGCCCTGGCCGCGCACGGTCTGGATCAGGTCGGTGCCGAGCTTGCGGCGCACCCGCCCCAGCAGTACGTCCAGCGCATTCGAATCGGGGTCATGACCGCCATCGAACACATGTTCGCCCAGGCGGTCGCGGCCGATCACCTGGCCGCTGTGGTGGATGAAGTAGCTCAGCAGGCGGAATTCCTGCGGGCTCAGCGCCAACGCCTGGCCATCCAGGTCGAAGCGCCCGGCATTGACGTCCAGCTGCAGTGGACCGCACTGCAACCGTGGACTGGCATGGCCGTGGCTGCGGCGGATCAGCGCGCGCAGGCGCAGCACCAGTTCGTCGGCCTGGAAAGGTTTGGTCAGGTAGTCGTCGGCACCGGCGTCGAAGCCGGCCAGCTTGTCGTGCCAGCGTCCGCGCGCGGTCAGCACCAGCACCGGAAAGTCGCGGCCGTTGCCGCGCCAGCGCTCGATCACGCTCAGGCCATCCAGCCCGGGCAGGCCCAGATCGACGATGGCGGCCTGCAGGTCTTCCACCTGACCGATCTCCTCGGCTTGGCGGCCATCGGCCACCACGTCGACCACGTAGCCGGCCTGCTCCAGCAGCGGCTGCAGGCGCTCGACCAAGGCGGCATCGTCTTCGGCCAACAGGATGCGCATCAGTCGTCCAGCTCCGTCTTCAGCAGCCTGCCGTTGCGCGCATCATAGTCCAGCTCCACCACCACGCCGTCGGCGCGCAGGATCTCCACTTCATACACGCCATCGTCCAGCTCCACTTCCAGCAGCTGGCCGGGGTGGCGCTTGAGTGCATCGCGCACCACGCTTTCCAGTGGCACGTAGCGGCCCTGTTGTACGGCCCGGCGCGCGACCTGCTGCGCCGGGTCCTGGGCAGGGCCGGTGGCGGTCGGGGCGCTGGCCAGCGCCAGCAGCAGGGACAGGGAAGACAGGATCGGCACGTGGATGCTGGGGAATGGGGAACAGGCGCGAGTGTGCCGCTGCCGACTAACGGTTGGCTAACAGCGCTGGCTAAGTGGCTGTTAACCGCGCCGCGCATCGTGGCGTTGCCGGGATGGTCCGGCACCGAACAGGAGAACCCCCATGTTGAAGTCGCTCACCCTCGCTACTGTCGTTGCGCTTGCCCTCGCTCCCGCTGCCCAGGCCGCACCGCTGGGCATGGCCCAGGTCGAACAGACCCTGCGCAAGGCCGGCTACACCCAGATCCATGAGATCGAGCGCGATGATGGCCTGTGGGAAGCCGATGTCAGCCGTGCCGACGGTCGCTTCAGCGAGGTGTATGTGGACCCGAAGACCGGCGAGATCTTCGACGAGCACGATAGCCGCGCACAGCTGAGTACCGAACAGGTGCTGGCCAAGGCGCAGTCGCAGGGACTGCGTGAAATCCATTCGCTGGAACGCGATGGTGCAACGTGGTCGCTGGAAGCCCGCAATGCCCGGAATCAGCGCGTGGAAGTGCGCCTGAGTGGGTACGACGGCCGCATCCTGCACAGCGAGCGTGACGGCTGGCTGGATTGATGCCTGCTGGGGTGGGTGTGTCGACCAAGGTCGACACCTACCGGGTAGGGCCGGCCGCTGGCTGGATTGAGCTGCGCTTCGGTAGATGCCGACCTTGGTCGGCACAGGGCCGGAAAAGCGTGTCGACCAAGGTCGACACCTACCTGGTGGAGCCGGCCGCTGGCTGGATTGAGCTGCGCTTCGGTAGATGCCGACCTTGGTCGGCACAGGGCCGGAAGAGCGTGTCGACCAAGGTCGACACCTACCAAGCGTGGGGTGTCCCGAACGATGGAGCGGGCCCTTACCAGCCGTATGGCGGCGGGTAATCCCAATAGCCCGGGCCACCACCGTAATACCCGCCACCGCCGTACGGCCCGAAGAAGCCCGGGCCCTTGCCTTCGCTCACGTGGATGTTGACGTTGACCCCGCGGGTCTTGCCTTCATCATTGGTGTAGTTCTTGCTGAGGTTGAGCGTGGCGGCGTTGTAGTGGGTGTTGCCGTAATTCTTGGCGTAGCCGATGCCGGTGGTGAAGCTGCCGGAGACCTTGACCTTGTCATCCGTCACGTCGGCGATCCTGCCGTCGCCATTCACGCGCGGGCCGGTCTTGTCGCCGTAGAAAGTGCCGGGCGGATCCTGCTGCAGGGCCGGATCGTTGAGATAGCGCATAGGCGTCTGCGGCACGGACAGGTCCAGGCCGGAGGCCTGCGGCGCGGTGGCGCCGGCGGCGGACTGCGCCAACGCGGTCCCGGGCAGGGCGGCCAGGCACAGCAGCAGGGTCAGGGGGCGGATCATGACGGCACTCCAGCGCAGAGGGGCCGCTCAGCACGCGGCGGTACAGGCCGACGCTAGCAGGCGTTGCTTGAATGATGCCTGTCGGCGCCCGCTTGCGGTAGAGCCAGGCCATGCCTGGCTGCACGCTACAACCGCCCGAACCCGAACAGGTCCTGCAGCGGGTGCCGGCGCCGCTCGATCCGCGCCCGCAGCAGCCCGGCGCCGATCATCGAATAGGTGATTCCGTTGCCACCATAGGCCATGGCGAACTGCACTCGCGGGCCCCACTGCGCATGCGGCCCAAAGAACGGCAGGCCGTCAGCGGTCTCGGCAAAGGTGCCCGCCCATGAAAACGCCGGGGTCGGCTGCAGGTGCGGGAACCACTGCAGCAGCTGCTTCATCAGTTTGCGGGCCTTGCTGTCCACCCGGCCATCGCGGCGGGCGGGGATATCGATGGCATCGTCCAGCCCGCCCACCAACAGCCTGCGGTCGCCGGTGGCACGCAGGTAGAGGTAGGGGCGGGCGCTCTCCCAGACCATCGTGCGCTGCAGCCAGCCCAACTCGTCGGCGTTGACCGGGTCGGTGATGAACGCATAGCTGCTGCGGTTGCGGGCCACGCGCGGGTCCAGCCACTGCTGGTTGGCATAGCCCATCGCCAGCACCACGTGGCGGGCGCGGATCTGCATGCCGGATTCGGTGCGGGCGGTCACGCCGCGCGCGCTGGGGGTGAGGGTATGCAGCACGGTGCGGTCATGCGCCACGCCGCCGCGCCGCTGCAGTCGCCGCAGCAGCCCGTAAGTGAAGCAGTAGGGATCGACCCGTGCGGCCTGGCGGGTCAGCAGCGCGCCGCCGGCATCGACGCTGAAACGTTCCTGCAGCGCATCCCGGTCCAGCCAGCGCGCATCCAGGCCGATGCCACGGCGCGCCGCGCCTTCGGCCATCAGCCGCGGTACGTCACGGCGGCGACTGGCCAGGTACAGACTGTCCATCTGCTTGAAATTCACGTCCTTCAGGCCGCGCGCGACCTCGCCCAATGCAGGGATCGCGTCCGCACAGGCCTGGTAGGCCAGTGCCGCCGCGTCCTGGCCATACTGCGAGGCCAGTTCCAGCAGATGGGTATCGATCTCGTACTGCAGCAGCGCGGTACTGGCTGCGGTGCTGCCCCAGCCGATGTCACGCTGCTCGATCAGCGCAACGTTGTGGCCATGGGCCGACAGCTCATCGGCGATCAGCGCGCCGGTGATGCCGCCACCGACCACCAGCACATCGCACTGCAGATCCTGTTCCAGCGGCGGAAAGGCCTGGATCAGGCCGTTGCGCACCGCCCACCACGGGTAGCCACTCTTCAGGTCCATGCGGGTTCGTGCTCAGGCCGTGGGGTGGCCGGTATGCGGGGTCTGGATCAGTTCGGACAGATCGAAGCCCTGCAGGCGTGCGGCTGCCAGATAATGGTCCTGCACGGTGGCATCGAGCCGGGGCTCGCGCGCCAGCAGCCACAGGTACTTGCGGTCCGGGCTGCCGACCAGGGCAACGCTGTAGTCCGGCGCTACCTGCATCACCCAGTAGTCACCCTTGGCGAAGGGGAGCCAGCGCAGGCCCTTGGGCAGGAAGCTGACTTCCAGCCGCGCGCTGTCGTTGTCGATGGCGCAGGCCTCACCGGTGGCTTCCTCGATCTCGCCGTCCATGCGGCAGCGGTTGGTCACGCCCACGTTGCCGTTGTCCAGCAACTGGTAATGGGCCGACACATCGGTGCAGCCCTGCGGCTCGTGGCGCATCGGCAGGCGGGCGATCTCGTACCAGGTGCCCAGGTAGCGGGGCAGCTTGAGGTCGGTGACTGTCTTCAGGGGTGGCAGGTCGGTCATTGTCAGGCGTGGCAGAAGAGGACCTCCACGATGCCGAGGACACTGCCACGGGCGGGTGAAGCCGGGGCGAGGGCCATGTCCAGAACGTTCCGTCGCCTCGGCGGAGCGCGTACCGTCATCGGCGCAGCGGTATGCTTCCGCCAGCGCCGCGTTTTTCCGATCCAACCGAAGTGGAGGTGCCGATGTACCAGGTGATCCTGTTGAAGAGTGAAACCCAGTTCGCCCGCGAGCAGTGGCCGCAGGTCGACGATCTGGTGGACTACGAAGGCGTGGCCTACAGCCTGCGCGCCGGCCCGCGCCAGCCGTTGCCGACCGATCATGATTGGCACCCGATCGCGGTGTACGCACCGGACGAGATCACCGAGGAAGAATTTCAGGACTGGTACGCGCTGCAGCAGCCGCAGGTGGAAGAGCTGCGCCTGAAGTACTGAGCCACAGCCAGCGGCCAGCGCCTGCGTATCCGCTGTTTACGGCACCTGCCGTATAGTCGCGCGCAGGCGCGGTGGTCCGCGTGAACCGGTGTGGCTGGCTTGTCTTCCTTCTTCCGAACGATCCTGGTGCGCGGCCCCTGGTTGGGCCTGCTGGTGTGCTGCATGCTGCTGCTGGCTGTGCCGGCGCTGGCCCAGGAGGACGACCCCACGCCCAAGCAGCAGCTGGCACAGATCGACAGCACGCTGAAGGATGTCGAGCGCAAGCGTGTTGACGCCGCAGCTGTGGAAACCCTGTCGATGTTGTCCGAGGAGGCTTCGCAGGCGCGACGCGATGCTGAAGCCCTGGAGAAAGCGCTGCAGCCGCAGCTGGATCGGCTCGACGAACAGCTGGCGCAGTTGGGTACACCCGCCGAGGGAACCACCGAGCCGCCGGAGCTGGTGACGCAACGGCGGACCATTACCCGCCAGCGCGATGGCCTGGTGGCCTCGATGGCACAGGCAAAGGCCAGCGCGGTGCGCGCCCAGCAGATGGCGGCCGACATCGACCAGCAACGCACGGCACAGCGCACGGAGGAGCTGGGGCAGAAGGTCGCTTCGCCGCTGTCTCCTGCGCTGTGGACCAAGGTGGCCGAGCGCTTACCGATCGATATC
Source organism: Stenotrophomonas indicatrix (assembly GCA_041545745.1). Classification (NCBI taxonomy): domain Bacteria; kingdom Pseudomonadati; phylum Pseudomonadota; class Gammaproteobacteria; order Lysobacterales; family Lysobacteraceae; genus Stenotrophomonas; species Stenotrophomonas indicatrix. The sequence continues at coordinate 4,287,623 of CP168152.1, read as the reverse complement.
GCACGCGTCGCACCGCTGGCGCAGATGGGCCGGGACGCGCTGGTCGCCGGCATCCGTACGCACGGTTGGGGCACCCTGTTGCTGGGCGTGGTGGCCGCACTGGTGATGATGTTCCCGCTGCGGCTGTGGCTGCGCGCGCTGGGGCGCCGGTTCGCCGCATCCGAACGTGCGCCTGACGGCCGACTGCGCCGTTCCGGGCTCGCTATGTGGCTGCTGCTGATAGGTACGCTGCTGCCCGGCTATGCCGTGGTGGTGCTGATGGCGGCACTGAGTGCGATCAATGCGATCGCACCGCGCCTGCAGGTGGTGGCCGAGGGGGTGGAGACTGCCACCTTCCGCGCGGCCTTCATCGCCGCGCTCAGTGCCTGCATGTTGGTGCCCCAGCGTCCGTCGTGGCGCCTGTTGAATCTCGATGACACCGCCGCGCTGAAGCTGCGCAAATACGCCTGGGGTGCGGCGGCACTGGCCTGGCTGAGCACGGTGCTGGTGGCTGTCGACCAAGCCACGCGCACCAGCGATGTCACCACGGTGGCGCTGGACGGCGTGATCGCGCTGACCTATCTGGGCCTGATCATGGCCATGCTGGTGACCCTGGCGCGCCTGCATCGGCGCCAGACCGCCGAGGCCGAGGCGAAGCTGGAAGCGCAGGCCGACGGTCAGGGCGCGGCCGTTCCGGTACGCCGCAGCAGCTGGCTGGTGCTGGCACGCGTGGCCGGCAACATCGCCGTGGTGGCCGCGATCATCGCCACCCTGATGGGCTATGTGAACTTCGCCAAGTTCGTCAACCAGCAGTTGATCGGCGGCAGCATAGTGGTGCTGGCGGCAACGCTGCTGTTCAAGTTCGTCGACGATTTCTCCACCTGGCTGCTCAACGCCGACAGCAAGGTCGGCCAGACCATCCTGCTCAGCACCGGCCTCAGCGTGTCGCGGCTGGAACAGGCCGGTGTGCTGCTGTCCGCCGTGTTGCGAACGTTCGTGGTGTTGATCGCGCTGCTGGCGCTGGCGGCGCCGTTCGGCAACATCGGCTCGGTGGTCGAGCGCGTCGCTTCGCTGGCCAACGGCATCCCCATCGGCGACATCACGCTCAAGCCCGCGCGGATCGCCATAGCGCTGCTTGTGATGCTGGTCGGGCTGGGGCTGACGCAGCTGCTGCAGCGCTGGTTGACCGACACCTACCTGCCCAAGACCGAACTGGACCTGGGCGCGCGCAATTCAATCAGCACGATCACCCGCTACGTGGGCATCATCCTGGTGGGCCTGTGGGCGCTGACCGCGATGGGCCTGAACCTGAAGAACCTGGCGCTGCTGGTCAGTGCGCTCTCGGTGGGTATCGGCTTCGGCCTGCAGGCGATCATCCAGAACTTCGTCTCCGGCCTGATCCTGCTGACCGAGCGCCCGGTGAAGATCGGTGACTGGGTGAAGCTGGGCGATCAGGAAGGCGACATCCGCCGGATCAACGTGCGTTCCACCGAGATCCAGGTGAGCGACAAATCCACGCTGATCGTGCCCAATTCGGAACTGATCACCAAGACCATCCGCAACATGACGATGGGCAACAACCAAGGCCGTATCCAGATCCAGTTCGCGGTGCCGGCCAGCACCGACGTGGCCGGTCTGCGACAGGCGCTGCTGGATGCATACGGCGCCCACACTACGGTGCTGCAGCAGCCGGCGCCGTCGGTGTACATCGACAGCATCGCTGGCGGCCAGATCACCATCAACAGCTTCGCCTACGTGGCCAGTCCGCGACAGGTGTATGGCACGCGCAGTGATCTGTATTTCAGCCTGCTGCAGATCCTGGCCGAGCGGAGCATCCCGCTGTCCACGCCGACCGACATCCACATCACCCGCGATCCGCCGCAGTAAGAGGGTGGGTCGGCAGGGCTGCGCCCTGCACCTGCAGAGGCCGAGGCAACGGCAACAGCCGAAGCAACAGCAAACGCGGGTATTCCGTGGGGTGGCGGGGCGGTGTCGGATTGCGGGGACGCCGCAAGTACGTCCTTGTAGGCTTGGCAGCCGCATCCATGCGGCTGACACCCCGCAATCCGACACCGCCCCACCTTCGACAGTTTCCCGATGTCTGGTAGATCCACGCTATGCGTGGATGAATCTCCATCGAAATCGAATATTTCGACAATTGATCAAAAAGCATCCACGCATGGCGTGGATCTACGTGTCGACCAAGGTCGACACCCACCAACAGCAACACAGAACGCCGTTCCGACAGATCGCGGAGACCTGTCGAAGGCGGGGTGGGTCCGGTTGCGGGGGTGTAAGCGCCATGGATGGCGCGCCCAAGCCTCCATGGACGGATTCACGGCGTCCCCCGCAACCGGACCCACCCCGCCATCCCTCAGGAAACCCGCTTTTGCTGTTGCCGTTGCTCTGGCTTGAGGCCTCGGCAGGTGCAGGGCGCAGCCCTGCCGAACCCCCTTTACCCCCGCGGCCGCCCGCGCGAGGGCACCAGTGCGAACGTATCCACTGCCAGCTTCTCGGCGTGGTTCAACCACGCGCGGATTTCCAGATCGTCCACTTCGTGGTCAAGACCGAACGATACGTTGATCTTGCCGTCGGCGTCGGGCTGCACCCACTGCTGGGCCAGCACCACCTTGCGCTGCGAGGACACCGCTTCGATCCAGAAACCGCGGTCCGGGCGCGTGCTCGCCACCAGCTGCAGCATGTACTGGCCGGCGCGGGTACGGCGGCCCTTCTGCGTGATCATATGTGCCTGGCGCACGCTGGGGCGGGGGCCTTGGAAGGCATCCAGTGGTGCATCCACATCGATGCCGTTGCGCAGCTGGCCATCGCGGTACAGCTTGATGCCGTTGTCGCGGTTCACCAGCAGCGCACACCAGTCACCATCGGCCGAGCCATCCTCGAACGCGGTGCAGCGATCGACGTAGGCGAGCGTGTTGTCCGGGTCGGCATCGTCGAACTGGCGCGAGGTGTTTTCCAGATACACCGATTTCAGGTCCCAGTCCTTGTCGTATTCCAGCAGCACCGGCGGCTGCACGTGCTGCAGGCCCACCACCACCTGGTCATCACCGTCGATCTTCAGCTGCCGCGTCGGCTCACCCAGCCACAGCGAGCGGGCGAAGGCCAGATACTGCGGATAGTCGCGGCCGCCATCGCGGCGTGCGGCGGCGCTGGCACTCGGCGCACGCTTGTCGTCCAGCAGCGAACGGCCAAAGCCCATCGTCTGCAGGTTCGGATCGAGCAGGCTGAGCAGGGTGGCCCCGGAATCCAGGGTCGAGCCGTCTTCGGCGGCCAGCTGGCGCGGAGTCACGCCGTCACCGAGGAACAACAGCAGGTTCTCGCGCTTCTGCCTGGTCAGGATATGGCTGAGGTCGTTGGGCATGGCCAGGTGATCGGAGGCGATCACGATCAACGTGTCCTTGCCGTAGGGGCTGGCCTGGATGCGTTCGACCAGCTGCGAGATCAGGCGGTCGGTGCACTTCAGCGCATTGAGCATGCCGATGTTGCCGTACTGGCTCTGGTAACGCGTGCCTTTGCACGCCACCGGCAGATGCCCGGCCGGGTGGTGCGTGTCCATGGTCAGCGTGGTCAGCATGAACGGCGCGTCCTGCCGCGACAGCTGCTCGAAGCGCTGGTAGGCGGTGTCCAGCAGCACGTCGTCATGCACGCCCCATGCCGAGTAGTGGATGCGGCCGATCTTCTTCTGCTGCTTGAACCACGCCAGGTCATGCACTTCGTCGAAGCCATGGCTGGCCAGGAACTGCCCCTTGCCGGCGAACTGGCCGTTGGCGCCGCCAAGATAGTGGTTGGTGTAACCCTGCTGCTTCAGGTAGTCGCCCAGGCACACGGCCTTGGGCAGGAAGCTGCCCATCCGGTCCATGCTGTTCTCATCGCCCTGCGAGGTGGTCAGCGGCACGCCGCACATCGACGACACCAGGCCGGCGATGGTCCAGCCGCCGCCTTCGGCCGAGGCCAGCCCGCGCACATCCAGCGACTTGGCCGCCAACCGGTTGAGATTGGGCATCAGGCCGGGAAACACGGCCTCATCCAGATAGGTGCGCTCCAGGCTCTCGCCGTAGATCCAGACGATGTTGCGTGGGCGCTGCAGGGCCTGCGTAGGCACCTGGTATTCGGGGGCGATACGGGCGAAATCCACCGGGCGCAGCTGCTGGTACAGGCGTTGGCCATCGCGCGCCAGTGGGCTGATCATGATCGTGGCCACCCACAGCGCGGCGAAACCGGCAAACCACGCACCACCGGCCGTGGGGCGGCGCCAACGCTTCACCCGCGTAGCGAACAGCGGCAGCAGCGAAACCGCCGCCAGCACGATGAAGCCGGCGATGTAGCCCTTGAAGTCGGCGACACCGGCGCCTTCCATGTCCGCACCCAGGTGGTACAGGGTGGCGGCGTTGAGTCCGTCACCGGACAGCTTGTCGATCAGCCACCAGGCACTGAGCGCCAGCAGCAACAGCGAGAACAAGCCGGCTTTCCACCACACCCACTTTGCGGACGCGAGGAACAACCAGGACAGCAGCAACAGCGACAGCAGCAGAATCCAGAGCATAGGCAGCTTCGGCAGTGACGGGGTGGCGATGGACGTCGTACCGACGCGTGTCCATCCGACCGGCGCTGCTGCAAGCACATCTGCGTGACAGGCCGATGACCCGATAGTGCATGCACGAACCTGACTGAAATGTTTGTTGAAATCGCGCGTGCGATATCACGCCGCGAACGTAAATCGAGCGTGAAAACTTACGCTCGATTGCATTAAAAACCGCATGAATGCGCTGTTTTTGTTGATGCGCACCACGCATGGATAAGACGACGTATCAATGCTATCGATGCCCACGTTCCTCGCGCGAGCGCGCACGGCGATCGAACAACAACGCGCTGGTCACGATGCCCAGCCCAAGCACCACGCCGATCAACAACAGCACCAATGCGATGGCAGGATAGCCCAGCACATGCCAGCCGGTGTCGATCTTCATCATCATTGCCGCCGCCATGATCAACGCGGCGCTGATGATGCCGGCGGCCACGCGGTTGGCGATCTTCTGCAGGTTCTCCATCAGCCGCGATTCTTCCAACCCGGTCACCTTCATCTGCAGCCGGTTCTCGGCCAGCAGCGCCATGATGTCCGACAGCTTGCGCGGTCCGTCGCGCAGCAGTTGCTGCAACTCCATCGCCTCGCTGGCCAGGTTGGCGGCCGACAGGGATTTCTTCAGGCGCGCGCGCATCACGTGCTGCAACTGGCGCTCGACGATGCGCCGCGTATCCAGGTCCGGTGCCAGCAGGCGGCATACGGTTTCAAGATTGAGCAGCGCCTTGCCGAGCAGGCTCAGCTCCGGCGGCGTGCGCAACCCGGACGAAGTGGCGATGCGCACCATGTCCAGCACTACGCGCCCTTCGGAGAAATTCGCGCTGGCCGCGTAGCGTGCGATCAGCTGGCCGGTCTCGCGCAGGTAGCGCTCCTCATCGAACGCTTCCAGCCGCGTGCTGATGCTGATCAGGTCGTCGGCCACTTCCTCGCCGCGGCCATCGACGGCGGCAAACAGGATCTTCAGCAGGCGCTCGCGCAGCCGCGGCGGCATGTGCGCGACCATGCCCAGGTCGAAGATGGCCAAGCGCCCATCAGGCATCACCCGCAGGTTGCCGGGGTGCGGGTCGGCGTGGATTTCGCCGTGCACGAAGATCTGGTCCAGGTAACCGCGGATCAGCGCCGCCGCCAGCGGGTCCATCGCCTGTTCGGTGCGGCGCACATCGGGAATGGCATCCACGCGCACGCCGGTGGCCAGTTCCATGGTCAGCACGCGATGGCTGCTGTAGTCCCACAGCGGCTGCGGAATCCACAGGCGCCGGAACGGCTTCAGATGACGGCCGAAGCGCGACAGGTTCTCGGCCTCGGCGTGGTAGTCCAGCTCCTGCATCAGCGTCTTGGCGAATTCGTTGAGCCAGTCGCGCAGGCGCACGCGGCGACCGATCTGGGTCAGGTGGTCGGCGGCCAGGGCGAAGCTGCGCAGCACTTCCAGATCCGAACGCAGCTGCGCGGCCACCTCGGGCTTCTGCACTTTCACCGCCACCTCGCGGCCGTCGTGCAGCACCGCGCGATGCACCTGGGCGATGGACGCACAGCCAAGCGGCTGCGGATCGAATGCGGCGAACAGTTTGTTCACCGGCGCGCCCAGTTCCTGTTCGACGATGGCGTGGATGCGTTCGACCGGGATCGGCGCCACTTTCTCCTGCATGCGCTCCAGCGCGGTGGCGAACTCCACCGGCACCATGTCCGGGCGGGTCGACAGCATCTGCCCGAGCTTGACGAAGGTGGGCCCCAGCGCTTCCAGGTCACTGACGAACTGCTCCGGATTGCCGTCCGGTGGCACGTCGGTGTGGCTGCCGGCAGCGTCCAGGTTCATGCCGGAGAACACGCCGGAATGGCGGTAGCGCATCAGCAGGCGCAGGATCTGGCTGCGCCGGTTCATGCCCCTGATCAGCGGCGGATTGCCTGTGGCAGTGGACGGATTGCTCAAACGACCCTCCTCGAAGACGACGACCTTATGCCCGTGATCCCACCGCCGGCGGGGCCGGATCACGCTGCCAGTGTCCCTGCCGCCCGGTGGGCGCGCGGTGAACCCGCTACCGCAGGGGGCGCCGGATCGGTCAGAATCCGCTCATTCCCCTTTCTGGATCCCCCATGGCCGGTGCCAGCCTGTTTGCTCTGCTCGACGATATCGCCTCCCTGCTCGACGACGTCTCGGTGCTGACCAAGGTCGCCGCCAAGAAGACCGCGGGCGTGCTGGGCGACGACCTGGCGCTGAACGCGCAGCAGGTAACCGGCGTCAACGCCAACCGTGAACTGCCAGTGGTGTGGGCGGTGGCCAAGGGCTCGCTGGTGAACAAGGTGATCCTGGTGCCGGCGGCGCTGGCGATCAGCGCGCTGGAAGCCTGGCTGCACAGCCGCGGTTGGAACGTGCCGCTGATCGTGCCACTGATGATGATCGGCGGTGCCTTCCTGTGCTTCGAGGGCGTTGAGAAACTGGCGCACCGTTTCCTGCATTCAGCCGACGAGGACGCCGAACACCAGGCCGAGCTGCGCAATGCGCTGGCCGATGCACGGGTGGACATGGTCGCGTGGGAAAAGGACAAGGTGAAGGGCGCGATCCGCACCGACTTCATCCTCTCGGCCGAAATCATCGTGCTGTCGCTGGGCGTTGTTGCCACGGCGTCGTTCATCAACCAGGTCAGTACCCTGGTGGTGATCGCGCTGGCGATGACGGTGTTCGTCTACGGGCTGGTCGCCGGCATCGTGAAACTGGACGACCTGGGCCTGTATCTGTCGCGCAAGGGCGCGGCGCTGGCGGCAGTCGGCCGCGGCCTGCTGGTGTCTGCACCGTGGCTGATGAAGTTCCTGTCGGTGGCCGGTACCGCAGCGATGTTCCTGGTCGGCGGCGGCATCCTGGTGCACAACGTCCCGGCGCTGCACCACGCAGTGCAGGCGCTGGGCGGTGAAGGCCAGTGGGGCTGGCTGGTCAACGCGCTGGGCAACATGGTGGTCGGCATCATCGCCGGTGCGATCGTGCTCGCGGCGGTGACCGGGTTCCAGAAGCTGCGCGGAAAGTAAGCGCCGGCCCGTGGCCCGGTAGAGGCCGACCTTGGTCGGCGGTTTGTTTGCCGTGCGTGCCAACCAAGGTTGGCACCTACCAAGCGGTTTCCGGCGCCTTGGCCGGTAGAGGCCGACCTTGGTCGGCAGTTTGTTTGCCGCGCGTGCCAACCAAGGTTGGCACCTACCAAGCGGTTTCCGGCGTCCTGCCCGGTAGAGGCCGACCTTGGTCGGCGGTTTGTTTGCCGCGCGTGCCAACCAAGGTCGGCACCTACCAAGCTGTTTCCGGTGCGCCGGGGAACTATCCCGCGTGCACCCGGTTCTTGCCTTCGCGCTTGGCCACATACAGGGCGTCATCGGCGCGCCGCAGCATCGAATCCGCATCGTCGCCCGGCTGCCATTGCGAAAGTCCGGCACTGAAATGCACCGGTACCCGCCGGGCCTGCACGGTCAGTACGCGATGCGCCAGCGAGCGCTGCAGCCGCTGCACCGTAGCCATGCTGTCCGCGCCGGGGGTTTCGGGAAGCACCAGCACGAACTCGTCGCCGCCCAGCCGGGCGATGCCATCGGTGGCACGCAGCAGCAGGCGGCACACCGCCACCAGGTGCTGCAGCAGCGCGTCGCCGCCGGCATGGCCGTGTTCGTCGTTGGTCTGGTGGAAATCATCCAGGTCGATCACCGCCAGTCCCAACGGCGAGTGGTTGCGTGCGGCCCGGGCCAGCTCGCGCTGCAGCAGTTCATCCAGGCCACGCCGGTTCAGGGCCTGGGTCAGCGGATCGATACGTGCCAGATCGCCGGCTGCGCGCAGATCCTGTTCCAGCTGGTTGATGCGCTGCTCGGCGCGTTCCACTTCCTGCCGCGCGCTGGCCAGGTGATCGCGCGCCTGCGCCGCCTGCTGCTGCACTTTGCCGGTGTCCTGCATCACTTCCTGCAGCAGGTGGTTGAGGTCGGCGATGCTGCGCGCCTCGCGCAACTGCAGCGCGTAGCTGCCGATGCGGTCGTGGTATTCACCGGTGCTGGCAGCCATGCCATCCATGCGCTCGATGAACTCGCCCATCAAGCTACGCATGGCCGCTTTCGAATCGTCGATTCCCTGCCGCAGCAGGCCCTGCTTGTAGATCACCTCGCGCAGCTCGGCGCGGGTGCGCTCAACTGATTCGGCTTCCAGCGGTCCGGCCAGCAACTGGCGCACGGCCGCGATCTGGCCCTGCAGCCAGCTGCGGTCATCCAGCAGCTCGCTGACGTTCTCCAGCAGCAGGGCGAACAACTCAAGCAACAGCGCCTGCTGTTCCTGCCAGCTTTCGGCGCGCACGCCGATCTGGTGGCCCAGCTCGCGCGCGCCCTGTTCGATCGGCTCCAGTGCCGCGCCCGGTTGCCATTGGCGCAGGCGTACGGCCAGGGCCTGGGCCTGCTCGCGCAGGTCGGGATCGTGCTGCAGCAGTGCCACCACCGCGCCGCCCAGCAGCAACCGCAACTGCTCGGACAGGCGCAGGCTGTCGGGCTGGCCATCGGGTGAGTGCTGGTCGATGGTGCGGATGTACTTGTCGATCAGCTGCCGCATCGCCCGGCCATAGCGCGGCCAATCGGCACTGGCCTGCGCCGACTGCAGGCGATCACCCATGTCGCCCAGCTCGCCCGGCAAGGTGGCCATGCCATTGGCGAAGGCAGCCAGCAGCGGCTCGGGTGCATCGGCCCCGGCAAACAGCTGCTGCAACGCCACGCTGTTCCCACCCTGCAGCACCACCCGGTCGCCGCGCCCGTCATCGACCACCGCGCGCACGCGCGCAGGCGGCCCGATGGCGGTACCGGGGGCAGGGCGGGGGTCGGGCTGGTCCGTCATGGAACGCATCCTGGGATGGCAGGGGGGCTGGTCACAGCATATCGGCGCAACCGGCGGTGGCTTGAACCGATAGGATGGGCGACAGGATGCCGCAGTGGAGGTGGGTATGCGTGTGATGTTGCTGGGGGCGACGGGACTGGTCGGAGGCCACGCCCTGTCGCAGCTGCTGGCCGACCCGCGCTGCAGCGCCGTGGTCGCGCCCAGCCGTCGCTCGCTGGCTGCGCCGCACGGGAAACTGCACAACCCGGTGCTCGACTTCGCCCGGCTGCCCGATGCGCCGGACTGGGCCCGGATGGACGCGGTGATCTGCGCCCTGGGCAGCACCATCGCCCAGGCCGGCAGCCGCGAGGCGTTCCATCGCATCGACCACGACTATCCGCTGGCCTTCGCCCGCTTGGCCCTCGCGCAGGGTGCCCAGGCCTTCGCGCTGAACTCGGCCGCAGGCGCCAACCCGCGTTCGTCGATCTTCTACAGCCGGGTCAAAGGCGAGCTGGAGCGCGACCTGCGCGCGTTGCGGTTCCCGTCGCTGACGCTGGTGCGGCCGGGGCTGATCGGCGGTGAGCGGCAGGCGGTCCGCCGTGGCGAACACTTCGCGCTGCAGGCACTGGGCGTGCTGGGGCCGGTGTTGCCACGCGCTTGGCGGATCAATCCGGCACCGGAGATTGCGCACGCGCTGGTGGACGCGGTGCTGGCGGCAAAGCCGGGCGAGCACGTGGTGCCGTCGCGCGATCTGGTCGGCTGATGTCCCGCGCGCTACGCCTGAACCAGCTGCTGCAGGTGCTGCGCCGCCACCGCCGTCCAGTGGCCGGGCAGGCGCTGGCCGAGGAACTGGGCATCAGCCTGCGTACGCTCTACCGCGATATTGAAACGCTGCGCGAGCAGGGCGCCGACCTGCGCGGGGAAGCCGGTGTCGGCTACCAGCTGGAACCGGGCGATGTGCTGCCGCCGCTGACCTTGCCACCGGCCGAGATCGACGCCCTGGTGCTGGGCCTGCGCTGGGTGGCGGCACGCACCGAGCCGGCGCTGGCCGAGGCCGCGCGTGATGCGTTGGCGCGCATCGCGCACGTGCTGCCGGCGGCGCGACGCGAGGCGCTGCGTGACAGCGGCTTGCGCGTGGGCCCGTCGCGTACGGCGGCTACCGTGCCACCGGCGCGCCTGCAGGCCGTGCGCGAAGCGGTGGGCACGCAGCAGCGGCTGCAGTTCGCCTATGAAGATGCGCAGGGACGGCGCAGCGAGCGCGTGGTCTGGCCGTTCGCACTGGGGTACTTCGATGAAGTGCCCATGCTGGCGGCGTGGTGCGAGGGCCGCGAGGACTTCCGTCATTTCCGCCTGGATCGCATCCGCCGTGTGCGTGCACTGCCGGATCATTATCTTGTGCCGCGCGCCACCTTGCTGCGGCGCTGGCAGAAGGCGCAGGGCATCGCTCCGGACTGGCTGGACCGTTCGTGACGTATCCGTTTTGGTAGAGGTCGAGCCTGCTCGACCGCTTTTGCTCTCTGCTCTTTGCTCTTGGTAGATGTCGAGCTTGCTCGACTGCTCTTGCTGCTCGCGGAGAGCAGTCGAGCAAGCTCGACATCTACCAGGGCCAGAGCACCAGCAGCAGAGCAGGTTCGACGCTGCTGACAGGATCTGTCAGCAGGGCAGGGCCACCATGACCGCTCCCAACCACGGAGCTTTCCCATGTTCAAGCCAAGCACCCTGCTGCAGTACGTGCGCGACGTTGCCACCAGCGCCACCTTCTACCGCGGCATCCTCGGCACGGCACCGGTCGAACAGTCGCCCGGCTTTGCCCTGTTCCTGCTCGGCGATGGCGCCGCGCTCGGCCTGTGGCAGCGCGATGACGTGCAGCCGCCAGTGGATGCGCAGGCCGGCGCCGCTGAACTGGCGATGGTGGTGGCAGATGCAGCAACGGTGCAGCGCATGCACGACGAGTGGCGCGGGCTTGGCGTGCGCATCACCCAGGCGCCGGTAACGCTGGAATTCGGCCACACCTTCGTCGGTGTCGACCCCGATGGTCACCGCCTGCGTGTCTACAGCCGCGCCGAGGGCATGGTTGCACGCGATTGATCGTCGCCCCGTGCGTAAAAAAACGCCGGGCAATGCCCGGCGTTTTCTATTCATGTGCCAACCAAGGTTGGCACCCACCGATCAGTTCGTCGATGGCACCCACCCGATCAGCTGGCCAGCGCCAGATCGTCCATCATCGCGCGCAGGAAGCGGGCCGCTTCACCGCCGGTGGCGGCGCGGTGGTCGAACGTCACCGACAGCGGAATGACCTTGTGCGCTTCCACGCCGCCCATCACCGGGGTCATCTGGTGGCGGGCACGGCCGGCACCGACGATGGCCACGCACGGCGGCACCACGACCGGGGTCGCGTAGCGGCCGGCGAACATGCCGAAGTTGGACAGCGAGATGGTATAGCCGCTCAGTTCCGAGGCAGCGATCGAACGCGCTTCCACCTGCTCGCGCAGACGGTTCACGCCTTCGCGGATGCCCCGTGCGTCGAGCATGTCGGCATTCCGCAGGGCCGGCACGAACAGGCCGTCGTCGGTATCCACGGCAATGCCGATGTCGACCTGCGCATGCAGGGTGCGGGTCAGCGCTTCACCGTCGAACCAGGCGTTCATCGCCGGCACCTTCTGCGCGGCGACCACGATCGAGCGCACCAGGCGGGCGGTGACGTCGTTGCCCGGCAGCCAAGCGTGGATGTCGGCGTCGTCGTTCAGCGTGGTTGGCACGACCTTGCTGTGCGCATCGGCCATGACACGCGCCATGTTGCGGCGCACGCCCTTCAGCGGCTCCGGCTGGCCCTTGGCAACCACGCCCGGCGGCTGGGTGCGCATCGGCTTGCCAGCGGCAGACAGCGGGGTGCGTGCGTCGGACTGTACCGGCGCGGCCACCTGCGCCGGAGCCGGTGCGGCAGCCGCCGGTGCAGCAACCGCTGCCGGTGCCGCGCCGATCTTCGCGCTGCCGTCGGCGGCGGCCTGCTTGACGTCGGCCATGGTCACCGCGCCATCGGTGCCGGTGGCACGCACGCGGCTCAGGTCCACGCCCAGCTTGCGCGCGGTGGCACGCACGGCCGGTACGGCCTTGACGCCGCCAACGGCCAGCGCCTGTTCGGCATGCACCGCATTGGAGCTCTGCATCGCGCCGACCACGGTGCCGGCGTCATCACGCTCGGCGGCGGCCGGCTTGGCTTCTTCAGCAGCTACCGGGGCGGCTGCGGTCGGCAGCGGCGGCGGCGTCGGTGCGGCCGGAGCCGCCGGAGCGGCATGGCCGTGGCTGTGGCCGGTGTCCTGGCCGTCAGCGCGCTGCGGCAGGTTCGGGTCCAGCGCGAAGCTGGCCAGCACCGCGCCGGTCGGGATGATGTCGCCGGCAGCGCCGGACAACTTCAGCACCGTGCCAGAGAACGGCGAGGGCACTTCGACGACGGCCTTGGCGGTTTCCATCGAGACCAGCGGCTCGTCCAGCTTGATCACATCGCCTTCCTTGACGAACCACTCGACGATGGTCGCGTCCGGCAGGCCTTCGCCCAGGTCGGGCAGGTTGAAGTTCTTGGTCTGGCTCATTTGCAGTTCTCTTCCAGCAGTTCCAGTTCGCGGGCAGGCAACCAGCCCGTCGCGCCATTGGCGCGCTCGGACCACCACCACCCGCCGTGTTCGTGATGAAGCTTGACCATCTCACCGTTCTCCACATCCAGCTCGCGGGCGTCATAGTCGCGCAGGGCTTCTGCGCGACCATCGTCCAACAGCTGCAACCACGCTACCGGTGCCCATCCGGCGCGCCCATCACTGGTGCGCACCCAGGCAAACGCCGGCCATTCCTCGTCACGTACGCCTACTTCGACGATCTGGCCGGTGCGGAACCGGAGCGGGTTGGGATACTGGCTGCGGTAAGCCCCGAGAAGGCGGGCCCGCATGTCAGCCTGCCGCCACCGCGCGCTTGGCCGCCGCCACGATCCGCTCCACGCTCGGCAGATACTTCATCTCCAGGCGGAACAGCGGAATGTGGGTGTCGTAGCCGGTAACGCGCTCGACCGGAGCCAGCAGGTCGTACAGCGATTCCTCGGCCAGGCGTGCGGCGATTTCCGCGCCGAAGCCCGCGGTCTTCGGGGCCTCCTGCACGATCACGCAGCGGCCGGTCTTGGCCACCGACTCGGCGATGGTGGCGAAGTCCAGCGGACGCAGCGTGGCCACATCGATGACTTCGGCACTGATGCCTTCGCCGGCCAGCTTGTCGGCCGCTTCCAGCGCTTCCTTCACCTGCGCGCCCCAGGTCACCAGGGTCACGTCGGTGCCATCGCGCAGCACGAAGCACACGTCCAGCGGCAAGGCTTCGCCGTCGTTGACGACCACTTCCTTGTACTGGCGATAGATGCGCTTGGGCTCCATGTAGATCACCGGATCCGGCTCGCGGATCGCGGCCAGCAGCAGGCCATAGGCGCGCTGCGGCGAGGACGGCAGCACCACGCGCAGGCCCGGCACGTTGGTGAAGATCGCTTCGTTGGCTTCGCTGTGGTGTTCCGGCGCACGGATGCCACCACCCCACGGCACGCGCAGCACCATCGGGCAGTGCAGGCGGCCACGGGTGCGGTAACGCAGGCGCGCGGCGTGGCAGATGATGTGGTCGACCATCGGGTACATGAAGCCATCGAACTGGGCTTCGGCCACCGGCTTCATGCCCTGTGCGGCCAGGCCGATGGTGAGGCCGGCGATGGTGGTTTCATCCAGCGGGGTGTCGAGGATGCGGTCGGCGCCGAAGCGCTGCTGCAGGCCTGCGGTGGCGCGGAACACGCCGCCGTTGACGCCCACGTCTTCGCCCAGCACCAGCACCGACTTGTCGTGCTCCAGCTCCCAGGCCAGTGCCTGGGTGATGGCTTCGATGAGGGTGATCGGGGTGTCGGTCATGTTCTGTTCTCCGCGCGCGACGGCAGCGCTGTCGGCGGCGTTGGTGTGCGCGCTGGACGCGCCGCTCTTGATCTCATCCATGGCGCTGCTCCAGGGCGATCGCCTGGGCGCGCTGGGCCAGCAGGTCCTGCGGCGGGTCGGCATAGAGGAAATCGAACATCGCCTCGACCGGCTGCACCGGCGTGTTGAGGTACAGGTTCACTTCCTCGTCCACGCGCTTGCCGCACTCGGCGGTCCAGGCGGCTTCTTCTTCCTCGCTCCAGACACCGGCGTTGGTCAAGTACTTGCGCAGGCGCAGCATCGGCTCGCGCTGCCAGGCATCCTTCACTTCGGCGTCGTCGCGGTAGCGGCGCGCGTCATCAGCGGTGGTGTGATCGGACAGGCGATAGGTCATCAGTTCCAGCACGGTGCCACCGTCGCCGGCCAGCGCACGTTCGCGCGCCTGCAGCATGGCGGCCATCACCGCGATCAGATCGTTGCCGTCCACCTGCAGGCAGTGCAGGCCGCCGGCCAGGCCCTTCTGTGCCAGCGTCTCGGCACCGGTCTGGGCCGAACGCGGGACCGAGATGGCCCAGCCGTTGTTGACGATGCACAGGATCAGCGGCAGCTTGTAGGCACCGGCCGAATTCAGTGCCGCGTAGAAGTCGGTCTTGGAACTGCCACCGTCGCCGCACACGGCCACCGCGATCTGCGGTTCCTTGTTGAGCTTGAACTTCAGCGCAGCGCCTGCGGCGTGCAGGCACTGGGTGGAAATCGGCACGCAGAACGGGAAGTCCTTGGCCGCATTACCGCCGTAGTCGTTGCCGCGCTCGTCGCCGCCCCAGTACATCAGCACGTCGTGCGGGCGCACGCCCCGCATGAACATCGCGCCGTATTCGCGGTAGGACGGTGCGAACACGTCGTCCTTCTGCATTGAGGCGCCGATGCCCACATGCGCGGCTTCGTGGCCGAGGCAGGCCGCGTAGGTGCCCAGCTTGCCGGTGCGCTGCAGCGCGATCGACTTGCCGTCGAACACACGCACGAACAGCATCTGCTTGAACATCGGCAGCAAGGCGCGCGGGTCGCGCAGGGCTTCGGGCAGGTCATCGCGGACGAGCGTGCCGTCCGTGTCCAGATACTGCAGGTATTCGATCTTGAACTCAGCGGCAACCGTCATTGCGTACTGCACCTTCGACAGAGAAGTTACAAATGATATGAATCGCCATGTTAAGGAATGCGTACGAAAAAGCTCTCCTGCGGCGCAGCACGGCCTGCCCGCCTTTGTACGCCCTTCCGGGTGCATGATGCCAATAACTTCAACGTATTCAGCCATTGCTGCAAAGCATCACAAACGCCTCTGGGCTGAGCGCCAGTAGAACGGCGCGAACGGTTCCACGCGCAACGGCCGTTCCACAGCCGCGCCGCACGCCCCGGTACGGTCATCGCGGCTGCCAGCGCGGCAGCAACGCGCTACCCTTGCCGCCCCCGATCTGGTCCCGCCCATGTCCGTCGACAACAACCAACGCGATCTCGAAGCCGGTATCCACACCGACCTGCAGGGGCGGCTGACCTACGGCGGCTACCTGCGGCTGGACCAGCTGCTCAGCGCGCAGCAGCCGCTGTCCAATCCGCCGCATCACGACGAGATGCTCTTCATCATCCAGCACCAGACCTCCGAGCTGTGGCTGAAGCTGCTGGGCCATGAGCTGGGTGCGGCGATCGGCTTCCTGCAGCGCGACGAGGTCTGGCAGTGCCGCAAGGTGCTGGCGCGCAGCAAGCAGGTGCTGCGCCAGCTGACCGAGCAGTGGTCGGTACTGGAAACGCTCACCCCGTCCGAGTACATGGGCTTCCGCGACGTGCTCGGCCCGTCCTCGGGCTTCCAGTCGCTGCAGTACCGCTACATCGAGTTCCTGCTGGGCAACAAGAACGCGCAGATGCTGCAGGTGTTCGAGCACGACACGGCCGGGCAGGCGCAGCTGCGCACCGTGCTGGAGGCGCCGAGCCTGTACGAGGAATTCCTGAAGTACCTGGCCCGCTTCGGCCATGCCGTGCCGGCGGTGTACGAGGCGCACGACTGGACCCAGCCGCACGTGGCCGACGACAGCCTGCAGCCGGTCTTCGAACGCATCTACCAGGACACCGACCGCTACTGGCGCGAGTACGCGCTGTGCGAGGACCTGGTGGACCTGGAAACGGCCTTCCAGCTGTGGCGGTTCCGGCACATGCGCACGGTGATGCGGGTGATCGGCTTCAAGCGCGGCACCGGCGGTTCATCCGGCGTGGGCTTCCTGGCCAAGGCGCTGGAACTGACCTTCTTCCCCGAGTTGTTCCAAGTGCGCACCACGCTGCAGGTCGCGCCCCCGCCGGATCTGGCCTGATCCGCATTCAGCTTGGCCGCCTGCGGCTGGCTGGATCGTTTCAGATGCAAGTTCAGCGAGCAGGCCGCGACCTGCCTCAAACGGCGTGTATTTGACGTGAACGCCAGAAGTCGGTGATCCTCGCGCGTTGCTTCACCGCACATCGGACGTGCCTCCATCCACCGAACCAGGAATTCCGCATGAGCGTAAACGCCACTGCGAACACCCCAGAGCCGGCGCTGCCGGACTTCAACACCACGATGGGCCACCCGCGCCCGTTGTGGATGCTGTTCATGACCGAGTTCTGGGAGCGCTTTGCGTTCTACGGCATCCGCTGGGCGTTGGTGCTGTACATCGTTGCCCAGTTCTACAACGGCAACGCCGCCGGTGAAGGCGACGCCAGCCGCATCTACGGCGCCTACCTGGCGCTGGTGTACGCCGCCGCGATCTTCGGTGGTTACGTGGCCGACCGGGTGCTGGGGTACCAGCGCTCGATCCTGACCGGCGCGATCATCATGGCCGTCGGCCTGTTCATGATCTCGCTGCCGCAGGAGCACATCTTCAAGCTCGGCCTGGCCACGATCATCGTCGGCAACGGCCTGTTCAAGCCGAACATCTCGACCATGGTCGGCAAGCTGTACGGCCTGAAGGACGAGCGTCGCGACTCGGGCTTCACCATCTTCTACATGGGCATCAACATCGGCGCGATGATCGCTCCGGTGCTGACCGAGTACCTGGCCCGCAAGGTCTTCGGTACCTCGGAAATGCCGTCCTACAAGGTCGTGTTCATCGCTTCCGGCGTGGGCATGCTGGTCTCGCTGGTGTGGTTCTACATCGGTCGTGACGGCCTGAAGGGCATCGGTGCACCGCCGGTCGGTGCTGAAGGTTTCGGCCGCATCATCATGGTGCTGGTCGGTTCGCTGTTCGCCATTCCGGTGGCTTACTTCCTGCTCGCCACCGGCGCCACCGCGCTGGCCTGGATCCTCGGCGTGATGTTTGCCGCCCTGGCCGTGCTGCTGCTGGTGGAAGGCATCCGCGAGGGCAAGGTGCAGCGCGACCGCGTGATCGCCATGCTGATCATCTTCGCCTTCAACGTCATGTTCTGGATGTTCTTCGAACAGGCCGGCAGCTCCTTCACCTTCCTGGCCGAGAACATCGTCAACCGCCAGCTGGGTGAGTGGACCTTCCCGACCGCGTGGTTCCAGTCGGTCAACTCGGTGGCGATCATCACCCTGGCGCCGATCATCGCCTGGATCTGGGTGGCCCTGGGCCGCGCCAATCCGTCCATCCCGCGCAAGTTCGGCCTCGGCCTGCTGTTCAACGGCGCTGCCTTCGCACTGCTGATGTTCGCCCTGTCGACCATGGTCGTGGACGGCAAGATCCCGTTCTGGACCCTGTTCATGGTCTACGTCATCCAGTCTGTCGGTGAGCTGTGCCTGTCGCCGATCGGCCTGTCGATGGTGACCAAGCTGGCTCCGGTGCGCCTGGTCGGCTTCGGCATGGGTGGCTGGTTCCTGTCCACCGGCATCGGCAACAACCTGTCGGGCATCTTCGCCGGTGCGGTCAGTGGTGAAGGCGGCATGACGGTCGAATCGGCACTGAAGGGGTATACCTTCGGGTTCTGGGCCTTGATCGGTTCGGGTGTGGTCCTGTTCCTGGTCGCGCCGCTGATCAACAAGCTGATGCACGGCGTGAAGTAATGAGAGGGTAGTGGGCATGCGTACAACGTTCGGCGGTGCAGTGGTGGCAGTGGTGTGTGCGGCGCTGATCGGCGCCTGTTCGCAGCCTCAACCTCCCGCGGCCCCCGAACCCACGCAGCCCCTCGACACACGCCCCACCGAGCCACCGGTCGCTGACCCCAGCGAACCGGTGGCCTCGGGCAACACCCCGGCGGCGGCCGATATCGCCGCCATCGCCGGGCTTGGCGCGCAGTTCGACCCGGCCCGCAATCCCGTTGCCGACCTGGAAACCGCCAAGGTCGAAGCCCAGCGTGGCAACAAGCGCATCATCCTGGAAGTGGGCAACGCCGCCTGCGAGCCCTGCCATGCGCTGGATGAAGCCGTGGAAGGCAATGGCGATCTGCGCCGCTTCCGTGATGCCCACTACGTGTGGGTCAAGGTCAACGACAGTGCCGAGAATCCGAACGCGGCCTTCCTGGGCCAGTTCCCGCCGCTGCAAGGCGAGCACCCGCACCTGCTGGTGATCGATGCCGACGGCACGCTGCTGGCGCCACAGCCCAGCGAAGCGATGCACAAGGGCAAGACCGTGCAGACCGCACGCGTGATGGCGTTCCTCAAGCAGTGGGCGCCTGACCGGTAGCACCGGGCCGCGCCCGGCGGCCTCTCCGCTGCCCGGCCATCCACGCATGGCGTGGGTCTACTGCGCGCGCCGTCACACTCTCCGACTCCACATCTCAACTTCAGCGTGCACACGCCGTTACCGGCAAGGACTTCAGTCGACGCCCCGTCGATGCAACCTACCGGAACGCCCATGCACAGCGACCACGCCGAACGTCTGCACGAACCTGCCACTGAACTGGCCGAAGGCGGAGCAGGCGACGGCGTGACCCTGCCACCGCAGGAAGCCCTGTTGGACGACGCCGGCACCGGCGAAGCCGCCCTTGAACTCGCGCCGCCGCGGCATCGGTTGCCGCAGATCGCCTTGCCCGACAACGTGGTGCTGAAGGGCGCGGTGCAGAAGCTGGTGGAACAGAAGGCGCGGCTGGATCGACTCGCCGCCGAAGGACAGCTGGCCGGCCTGCTGCCGCCGGAATGGCACGGCAACGGCGTGCGCGCGATCGAGCTGTCCAGTTTCGTGCAGGGGGTGCTGCCATTCCTGCAGCCCGGCGAGCGTGGTGAAACCGCACCGGCCCGCCTGCCGGTGCGCCATGTACTGGGCGACGACAGTCGCTGGGGCCTGGCCGACGTGCCCGAACCGAAGTCACTGGCCTGGTACCTGGCCAGCGATGACCGCGCCAACGCGGGCAGCAAGGATGTCGCCGAGGCCTATCTGGTCGGCGCGCTCGGCCTGGCCTGGATGCAGGAAGGGCGCAGCCGCCCCGGCTTCCTGCGTGCGATGGACCAGGACAGCCTGGCGGCGCGGGTGACCATGCTGGGTTATCCGCCGCCGAGCGAGTTGGCGCTGTACAGCGTGACCGCGCACGGGCAGCCGCAGATCTGGTGCGTGCATGGCCGGCGCAGGCTGCGTCCGCTGGTGGCGCCGTGGCTGAGCGTGCCGCTGCTGACCGCCTATGGCGTGCCTGCACCGGTAGCGTGGCCGGGCAGCTTCCCGCCCGTTGAAGCCGTGGCCGAAGCGATTGCCGCCGCGCGTCCAGGCAAGCTGCTGCCGGAAGTGGATCTGGGTAGAGTGGTGGCGAAGATCGCCGAAGACGCCTCGTCCGAGGCGTGGCAGCCGGTCAGCCTGCTGCAGCTCAACACCTGGTCGCCGCGCTGGCCGTTCTTCCTGGGCACCTTCGTCGGCCTGCCGTCGCTGCTGCTGGTCACTGCCGCATTGGCGTTGCCCGGCGCTGTGGAAGCGACCACTGTTGCTGCCTCGCTGGGCTTTGCCGGCGGCGCCATCGGCGCGCTTGCGGTGCCGTGGATCCATGCACGGCGCAAGCATCTGAGCTGAGTGCGTGGGCCATCCGCGCGTGGCGTGGGTCTGTTGACCCCCTAACGGTCGATCTCTGCAGCAGTGAACTCCATGCGTTGCCGCGCACGCTCCGTGGCGGCCTGCAGACGTTGCTTGAGGACTTCCC
Source organism: Stenotrophomonas indicatrix (assembly GCA_041545745.1). Lineage (NCBI taxonomy): Bacteria > Pseudomonadati > Pseudomonadota > Gammaproteobacteria > Lysobacterales > Lysobacteraceae > Stenotrophomonas > Stenotrophomonas indicatrix. Next base: position 4,267,210 of record CP168152.1, on the reverse strand, counting down.
GGGAGGGAAGGGATGTCAGGTACTCCGCCACATGGATGCCTGAGCGGTCCAACTCCAGCAACTCGATCTGGCCTGCCTTCTTGCCTGTGCAAAGGATGATGCCCAGCGGTGCCTCTTCACCTTCCTCCCGCTCATAACGATCCAGCCAACGCAGATAGAGCTCCATCTGGCCTTTGTACGCTGGCTTGAAGTCACCGATCTTCAGTTCGACGGCCACCAGCCTGCGCAGGCGGCGGTTGTAGAACAGCAGGTCGAGATGGAAGTCGTCGTCATCGATCTGGATGCGTTTCTGGCGGGCGACGAAACTGAAGCCTGCCCCGAGTTCAAGCAGGAATCCCTGCATTTCACGCAGGATGGCGCCTTCCAGCTCCTGCTCGTCCCAGCACTCCTTCAGCCCGAGAAAATCCAGTACGTACGGGTCGCGCAGGACCAGACCCGGGGAGAGCTGCTGGTTCCGGCGCAACGCCGACAGCTCATTGGCAATGGTCTGCTCGGGCTGGCTGGAAAGTGCTGTACGTTCGTACAGCATCGAGTCGATGCGCTGGCGCAACATGCGGACACTCCAGCCCTCCGTGCTGGCCATCTGGGCGTAGAAGTCGCGCTTGAGCGGATCAGACAGCGGAATCAGCGCGATGAAATGGGTCCAGCTCAATTGTCGTAGCAGTGATACGACAATCTGCTCGTCGGCAAATGCGATGGAGAACTGCACCATCCTGCGCAGGCTCTTTTCACCGAACGAACCGCCGAACTCGGCAGACAGTGTCCTGGCGATGCGCTTGAACAGGACCTCTCCATAGCGTGCCCGGCGTCCATCCATCTGATCGACATGGATGCGACGTCCTATGCGCCAGTACAGCAGCGTCAGTTCGGCATTGACGGTCCTGACCATCCCGGCGCGGGCCGTGGATATCAGTTCCCGGATATCAGCCAGCAGATCGTGGGTATGCGGCAGGGTGAGGGGCGGTGTGTCATCCATGAGGTGCCTTCCAGCAGGGTCAGGGTTCGGCAATCACCCGCAGCGCGCTGGCATAGCCCTTGGCGAGACTGGTCAGGTCGAGCAGCCGGTTCAACGACAGCAGCAACCCCGGCGGGCAGGCCTTGAGGCGCTGATGTTCGAACCATGCCTGGGTGACCGTTTCCAGCGTGGCCAACGCCTCATCGATGCGCTGCAGGTCGGCTTCGCGGTCGATGGGCGCGGTAGTGGGGTGATGGGGGCGTGTCATGGCGAAGCTCCGTGGCGAGGCCGCCGGAAAGGCGGCAGGCGATGCGTGGTTGAAAGACCGTGATCCGAAGGAAGAACGGCGGCCATGCGGCCCCACGCACCGCCCGCCAAAGCTGGGCAGCGCGAGTCGTCGCCGCCCGCGATGGGCGGCGACGGGTGCGGCGTGGTTTCCTTCGGATCAACGGGCTTTCAACCCCGGCAGCGGTGATCCGCTGCGCGCCTACCCTCAGGCCGATGGAACCGGCCGTCCAATAGGCAATGCCACTCGATGCGCGAATTTCGATACAACCGCTCTGTCGATCAGGACTTTACCGGCCTGATGCCGAAACATCAGGTGGTAAACGCGACACTTCGAGTCGAACCCGGCCGAAAGACCGTTCGTCGGCGGGGCCATGCACAACACGCGTTGGGCGTCATCGATGGAGCGCGTCGGGTCCCTCGCAGCGCAGCCCGCGACATTCATCCACGCCTGGCGTGGGTCCATGTGTCGACCAAGGTCGACACCTACCAAGAGCGGCGGGGTGGGCGCCGCCCCGAAGGGGTCAGACCCCTTCGCCCATCCGCTCCAGGCCATCGCCGGCCAGGCGCAGGATCAGCTTCTCCAGCACCTGCTCCTCTTCCTCGCTCAGCACCGACATCAGCTTGCGGGTGATCTCGATCACCATCGGCGCGATCGTCTCGTACACCTCGAACCCCGCCGCCGACAGCGCCAGCACCGAGCGGCGGCGGTCATCGCCATGCGTCTCACGCTTGATGAAACCGCGCTCCAGCAGGCGCGCCACCGCGCGGCTGACCGCCACCTTGTCCATCGCCGTGCGGTCGGAGACCTCGCTGGCCGACGACCCGGGGTACAGCGCCAGGATGGTGATCACCCGCCATTCCGGGATGGCCAGGCCATAGCGGTCGCCGTACAGCTTGGCGATGTTGCCGCTGACCCGGTTGGACAGCACGCTCAGCCGGTACGGCAGGAACTGTTCCAGGTCGAGCAGGACGTGGGAGGCACGCAGGCGGGTGGAAGCGGGATCGGCGGGGCTCATGTTGCGGTGCACCTTGCTGGTGGTTTCAAGTGTAACTATAAGTGTTGGGTCCGTACCCTGCATTCTCGCCGGGTCCAACCCCGCCCGCACCTGGTTTGTGCCGATGCGGCACCGATTCGGAGCCACGCCATGAATACCGCAGTCCCGTCCGCCTCGCATCCCAACCCCGGCATGCAGGTCACCACCTTCGAAAACCCGATGGGCATCGACGGCTTCGAATTCGTCGAATTCGCCGCACCGGCCGGCCGTGGTGCCGAGTTGCACGAGTACTTCCGCAAGATGGGCTTCAGCGCGGTGCTCAAGCACAAGCAGCGTCCGATTACCGTCTATCGCCAGGGCGACGTCAACTTCCTGGTCAATGAAGACCCCGATTCGTTCGCTGCCGACTTCGCCGAAAAGCACGGTCCGTGCGCCTGCGGCTTCGCCATCCGCTTCAAGAAGCCGGGCGCGGAGGTCTACCAGACCGCGCTGGGCAATGGCGCTGAAGCCATCGCCTTCAAGCCGGAGAGCAAGGCGGTCAACGCCCCGGTCATCAAGGGCATCGGTGACTGCATGCTGTACCTGGTGGACCGCTATGGTGATGCCGGCAGCATCTTCGATGGCGACTACGAGCTGATCGCCGGCGCCGAGCTGCGCCCGAAGGGGTTCGGCCTGACCTTCATCGACCACCTGACCCACAACCTGTACTTCGGCAACATGCAGCAGTGGTCGGACTACTACGAGCGTCTGTTCAACTTCCGCGAGATCCGCTACTTCGACATCAAGGGCCTGAAGACCGGCCTGGTGTCCAAGGCGATGACCGCGCCGGACGGCATCGTGCGCATTCCGCTGAACGAGTCGTCCGACCCGAAGAGCCAGATCAACGAATATCTGGATGCGTACAAGGGCGAAGGCATCCAGCACATCGCCTGCTTCACCGAGAACATCTACGACACGGTCGAAGCCATGCGCGCGCAGGGCGTGGATTTCCTCGACACGCCGGAGACCTACTTCGATGTGATCGACCAGCGCGTGCCGAACCACGGTGAGGACGTCGCCCGCCTGGCGAAGAACAAGATCCTGATCGACGCCGACCCGGAAACCCACCAGCGCAAGCTGCTGCAGATCTTCACCCAGAACTGCATCGGCCCGATCTTCTTCGAGATCATCCAGCGCAAGGGCAACGAAGGCTTCGGCGAAGGCAACTTCACCGCGCTGTTCGAGAGCATCGAACGCGACCAGATCCGCCGCGGCGTGCTGTAAGGTCTGCAGGCAATGCCGGCCACTGGCCGGCAACCCCTGTCCGAATGGTAGTGCCGGCCGCTGGCCGGCAACCTCTGGAGCTCCCATGTCCCCCTCCATCACCGCCCGCGGCTACCAGTCCGGTTTCGGCAACGAGTTCGCCAGCGAGGCCGTGCCCGGCGCACTGCCCGTCGGCCAGAACTCACCGCAGAAGGTGGCCCATGGCCTGTACGCCGAGCAGCTGACCGGCACCGCGTTCACCGCACCGCGCGGCAGCAACCGCCGCAGCTGGCTGTACCGGATCCGTCCGGCGGTGACCCACGGTGAGTTCACTCCGTTCGCGCAATCGCAGCTGCAGTGCGATTTCGGTGCGCAGCCAGCCTCGCCGAACCAGCTGCGCTGGAGCCCGCTGCCGCTGCCGGAACTGCCCACCGATTTCGTCGAAGGCCTGTACACGATGGGCGGCAACGGTTCGCCCGACGCGCATGCCGGTGTTGGTATCCATCTGTACGCCGCCAACCGTGACATGGTCGGCCGCTACTTCTACGACGCCGACGGTGAACTGCTGATCGTGCCGCAGCTGGGCAGCCTGCGGCTGCTGACCGAGCTGGGCGTGATCGAGATCGAACCGCAGCAGATCGCGGTGATTCCGCGCGGCGTGCGCTTCCGTGTCGAGCTGCCTGACGGCCCGAGCCGTGGCTACATCTGCGAGAACTTCGGCGCACTGCTGAAGCTGCCCGACCTGGGCCCGATCGGCTCCAACGGCCTGGCCAATCCGCGCGACTTCGAGACCCCGCATGCCGCGTTCGAAGACATCGATGGCGATTTCGAACTGATTGCCAAGTTCGATGGCCGCCTGTGGCGCGCCCTGATCAACCACTCCCCGCTGGATGTGGTGGCCTGGCACGGCAACTACGCGCCCTACCGCTACGACCTGCGCCGCTTCAACACCATCGGTTCGATCAGCCACGACCACCCGGATCCGTCGATCTTCCTGGTGCTGCACTCGCCCAGCGACACCCCGGGCACCAGCAACATGGATTTCGCGATCTTCCCGCCGCGCTGGCTGGTGGCGCAGAACACGTTCCGCCCGCCGTGGTTCCACCGCAACATCGCCAGCGAGTTCATGGGCCTGGTGCATGGTGCCTACGACGCCAAGGCTGAAGGCTTCGTGCCGGGCGGTGCGTCGCTGCACAACTGCATGAGCGGCCACGGACCGGATGCCCCGACCTTCGACAAGGCCTCCAATGCAGACCTCTCCAAGCCGGACGTGATCAAGGACACCATGGCCTTCATGTTCGAAACCCGCGGCGTGATCCGCCCGACCGCGCAGGCGCTGGCAGCAAGCCACCGGCAGGGCGATTACCAGCAGTGTTGGAACGGCCTGCGCAACAATTTCCGTTGATCGTCCGCATCCACGCATGGCGTGGATCTACTGCATCACGCACACGGATGGATCCGCGCCATGTGCGGGTGCGCTATCGCGTAGATCCACACCATGCGTGGATGCTGTTCGCCGGATCAGGCGATGGCCGCGAACGCGCCGCAATGCTCCACCGGCAGCGCCTCCATCAGCCGCTGCCGCACGCGTTGGCAGTAGCCTTCCGAGGTCAGCGCCGGCAGCACCTGCAGCGCCGATTGCATCACCCGCAGCACCTCGCCTTCGGCGCGCGCCTGCTGCAGATCGCGGAACAGCGCCGCTGCATTGGGATGCCGCTGCATCTCCAGGATTCCCAGCACATAGATGCGCGCGGCGACCAGCGAGCGGCGGCGCTCGACCGGCGCGGCAGAAGCGGCAGTGACTGACGGCGGCAGCGGAGCCGTCATCGCAACCGGCGCAGGTTGCGCGGAGGCGGGGGCGTCCGCAGCGGTCACCAGGTAGCCGCCCTGGATCAGCTGGATCACCATCGCTGCCGCGTCCTGCCCCAGCAGTGCGGTCAGCTCGGCGATGCTGCGCTGGCCATCACACAGGATCAGCAGCCGTCGCTGGCGCATGTCCAGCGGCGCGCGGTGGGCCTGCAGCGCGGTACGGGCGAGGTCGGTCTTGCGCGGTTGCATGGGGAGGACAGCCAAGTCGGTGCTTGCCCAGCCTGAATGAGGGCGATGAAACCGCGATGACAATGCAGCGCCTGCACGCGCGCTGGGGTAGCGTGCACCCACCCTGTGCCAAGGATCCGCACCGATGAAGCACCTCCCGATTGCCGGCCTGCTGCTGTTGTCGCTGGCCGCCTGCAACCGTAGTCCCGAAACCGCCGCCCCGGACGCGCCTCCGGCCGCAACCGCACCGGCGAAGGATGCCTCCGTCCCCGCCGACGCCGATCTGGCCACCGCTTCACCGGTGGACCCGCGCCGCGACAGCCCGGCACGCCTGGATGGATTCGGCGGCGCCACGCTGGGCGCAGGCATCGCCGAGGTCCGCAGTGGCTTCGGCACCCCCTTGCAGGGCCTGGGCACCGACGCGGCTGGCAAGCCGCTGCCGGCGGATGACAGCAACGACGGTTGCTACTTCCTGCGTCCGCAGGGGGCTGAAGACCCGCGCCTGATGTTCGAGGCACGCAAGCTGGTCCGCTACGACGTACGCAGCCCGTCCATCGTCGCCCCCGGTGGCGGCCGGGTCGGCATGACCCTGGGTGAGCTGCAGGTGCTCTATCCCGAGCGCGCCGATGTCGGCCCGGACAAGTACGACGACAAGGCCCGGCACCTGCGCGTGCGCCCAGCGCAGGAGGGCGCGGCGATCATCGATTTTGCCCTCGGCGCTGATGGCAGGGTCGGCGCCTGGCGGGTCGGCAGGACCCCGCAGGTGGACTACGCCGAAGGCTGCGGCTGATCCATCATCCTCGGCTCACCCGCTGCGGGTGGGCCGAGCGTAGAATTCGCGCCACGACCGCTGGGGAGTGCTCGATGATCGCCATTGCCATTGCCTGGTTCCTGCTCGGCCTGCTGTTGCTGGCCCTGGGCGGGGATTCCATCGTCAAAGCCGTTTCCGGCCTGGCCCAGCGCTTCGGTGCCAGCGCGTTCATCGCAGGCCTGCTGCTGCTGGGCATCACCACCTCGCTGCCAGAGCTGGCAGTCAACGCCCGCGCGCTGGTGGTCGGCCAGCCGGAGCTGGCCCTGGGCAACGCTGTCGGCAGCAGCGTGGTCAACCTCGGCCTGACCCTGGCAATGGCGGCGATGGTCACGCCGTTGCTGCTGCGCGCGCGCCTGCAGGCCGTGCTGTGGTGGGGGCTGCTGGCGGCGGGCCTGCTGCTGATCGTGTTCGGGCTCGATGGCCGCCTGGTGCGCTGGGAGGCCGGCGTGCTGGTGGCCGGATTCGTGGTGGTGCAGTTCCTGCTGCTGCGACGCGGGCGCCATGAGAGCGCCGAGGTACAGGCGATCATCGCCGAGTCGGCACTGAGCCGTACCAGCCTGCCCTTGAATGTGCTGCGCGTGCTGATTGCCGCATTGGCGTTGTACTGGGGCGCGCGCCTGGTGGTGGGGGCTGCCGCTGATTTCGGCACCGCGCTGGGCTGGACACCGCTGCTGGTCGGTCTGCTGCCGGTGGCGATCGGCACCGCGTTGCCGGAGGTGGCAGCCGCCGTCGCGGCGGCGCGTCGTGGTCACGGTGACATGGTGCTGGGCCACGTACTCGGTTCCAGCGTGGTCAACCTGATGCTGGTGATCGGTGCGATGGGGTTGCTGCAGCCGCTGGCGCTGCCGGCCTCGTTCGTCCGCCTGGAGCTGCCGGCGCTGCTGGCCTTCGCGTTGGTGCTGTACCCGATGCTGCGCGGTGATCTGCGCATCAGCCGCGTTGAAGGTGCGGTGCTGCTGGGCGCGTTCGTGGCCTGGTTGGGATTGGAAATCGCATTGACCGCCGCCTGATCGAATGTCGTGCCGACCAACGGTCGGCACCCACCGTCAACGCGTGGTGGTTTCCTCTTCCCGCTCCGGTTCCGGCGGCGGCAGCTGTTCTTCTTCCGCACGCTCGTTGCCTGGCAGGCTCGGGCGCGTTTCCATCAGCAGCGACAACGCCGCCTTGGCCATCAGGTGCGCGCTGATCGGTGCGGTGATGAACAGGAACACGGTGATCAGCAGCTCGCGCGGCTGCGGGTCCTGGCCCAGGAAGATGTGGTAACACACCGAACACACCAGCACGCAGCCCACGCCCAGCGTGCTGGCCTTGGTCGGTGCGTGCAGGCGCTTGAAGAAGGTGGACAGCTTCACCAGCCCCAGTGCGCCGACCAGGATGAAGAAGCAGCCGAACAGCAGCAGGATCGACAGCGCGATCTGGATGAAGGTGATCATTCGACGATGTCCCGGCGCAGCACGAACTTGCTCAGCACCACCGTGCTGCCGAAGCCCAGCATGGCGATGATCAGTGCCGCTTCGAAGTAGATCGCCGAATTGAGGTACATGCCGAACAGCATCAGCTCGGCGATGGCCGTCACCGACAGCGTATCCAGTGCCAGGATGCGGTCGGGCACGGTCGGCCCGCGCAGCAGGCGCCAGGTGGCCACCAGCATGGCCAGGCCGACCATGTGCATGCATACCACCAGGGTGGTCTGGATGATCTGGAATCCAGTCATGGGAAGATCTCCATCAACGGGGCTTCATAACGGCGCTTGATCGTGTCGATCAGCTCCTGCGGGTCTTCCAGGTGCAGCACGTGCACCAGCAGGAACTTCCGGTCGTCGCTGAGTGCGGCCGACACCGTGCCGGGGGTCAGGGTGATCATGCTGGTCAGCGCAGCGATGCCGTGGATGTTGGCGATGTCCAGCGGCAGCCAGATGAAACCGGGGTGGATGTTCTTCTCCGGGCCCAGCACCTGGATGGCCACGCGGATGTTGGACATCAGGATGTCCCACAGGGTCACCAACAGCAGCTTCGGCAGCGGCCGCAGGGTGCCGATGCGCGCGAACTCGCGGTCCAGGCGCGCAGCGAACAGTGGAATCACCACGCCCAGCAGCAGGCCCAGCAGGAACTGGCCGAGCGTGAAGCTGTCGGACATCAGCAGCCAGAACACCACCACCATCACGCTCAGCGCGGGCGAGGGCAGCAGGCGGCGGATCGGGGAACGCTTGGCAGTCATGGCTGGCGGATCTCCGGCGTGGTCGCGCGCAGCTGCTGCACATAATCGCCCGGCTGCAGCAGCTGGGTGGCGATGGCGTCGGTGTGCTGCATCAGCGGGGCAGCGAACAGCGTCATGCCGATGCCGTACGCCAGCAGGATGCAGGCGGCAAACAGCTCGACACGGCGCAGTGCGGCCTTGCGCGGTGGCGGTGCATCGGGATCAGGCAGCGGCACGCGCCAGAACAGGCGGATGCCGCCGCGGGTCAGGCCCATGATGACCAGCAGGCTGCTGACCAGCACCGCCGTCCACACCGCGCCGGTGTACTGCGCGGGCATGCCGGCCAACAGCGAGGCCTTGGCCAGGAAGCCGGACAGTGGCGGCAGACCGGCTACCGACACCGCTGCGATCAGGAACAGCACGGCCGGGGTTTCCTTGCCGGGCATCGGTGCGATCACTTCCTTGCGGTCGCTGGCGCCGCCACGGCGGCGTCGGATCAGGTCGGCGACCAGGAACAACGCGGCAGCGACGAAGCTGCTGTGCGGCAGGTAATACAGCCCGGCCGACAGCACCTTCGGGGTGCCGACAGAAAACGCGATGAACAGCGTCGCCGCCGAGACGATCACCAGATACGAAATCAGCACGCGCAGGCGCGCGGCGGCCAACGCACCCAGGCCGCCCAGCACCAGCGTCGCTACGCCGGCCCACAGCAGCCAGTCGCGGCCGTAGCCGGCCATCGCACCCGCATCCTCGCCGAACCACAGCATCTGGATGCGCAGCACGGCATACAGGCCCACCTTGGTCATGATCGCGAACAGCGCCGCTACCGCCGCCGGTGCACGCGCATACGATTCGGGCAGCCACAGGTACAGCGGCATCAGCGCGGCCTTGGCACAGAACACCAGCAGCAACAGGCCCATCGTCGCCTTCACCAGGGTCAGCTGCGCGGGCGGCACTTCGGCAATGCGCTGCGACAGCTCGGCCATGTTCAACGACCCCAGCGAGGCGTACAGCAGGCCCAGCGCGATCAGGAACAGGGTCGAGGCGGTGACGTTGAACACCACATAGTGCAGACCGATGCGCATGCGCAGGCCGCGGCCACCACTGAGCAGCAGGCCGTAGGAGGCGATCAGCATCACCTCGAAGAACACGAACAGGTTGAAGATGTCGCCGGTCAGGAAGGCGCCGTTGAGGCCCACCAGCTGGAACTGGAACAGCGCATGGAAGTGCGGTGCGCGCCGGTCCCACCCCGAACACGCATGCAGCAGACAGGGAATGGCCAGCAGCAGGGTGGTCAGCAGCATCCAGGCGGACAGCTGGTCGGCGACCAGGGCGATACCCAGCCGCGACGGCCAGTCGCCCAGCAGGTACACGCGGATGTCGCCACCTGCAGTGTCGGCAAACAACAGGCCGACCACCACCGCCAGCGCGCCCAGCGATGTCCACGCCACGGCACGCTGCACCTTCGGCCCATAGCGGCGGTGTTCAACGAACAGCGACAGCGCAGCGCCGAGCAGCGGAACCAGGATCGGCAGGATCACCAGATGATTCATGCGCGGTCCTCGCCCCGGCGCGGCGGTGCATCGTCGTCCGGCTCGTGCGCGTCCACATGGTCACTGTGGTTGTCGCTGCGGCTGCGCATGGCCAGCACGATGCTGACGGCGGTCATCGCAAAGGCAATGACGATGGCGGTCAGCACCAGCGCCTGCGGCAGCGGATCGGTGTAGTTGCCCAGGTGGCTCTCCACGCCTTCCTGCAGCACCGGCGCCTTGCCCTGCACCACGCGGCCACCGGCGAAGATCAGCAGGTTGGTGGCGTAGGACAGGAAGGTCATGCCGAGGATCACATCGAAGCTGCGCGCGCGCAGCAGCAGGTAGATGCCGATGGCGGCCAGCACGCCGATCGCAGAGGCCAGGGCCAGTTCCATCAGTGCATCTCCCCCGTTCGTGCCGAGCGGCGTTGCAGGTCGATCTCGCCCTTGCGCGCGGTGCGCGTCCGCGAGGGTTTGACGGTGGCCATCATCGACAGCATCAGCATCGCGCCACCGAACACCACCAGGTACACGCCGATATCAAAACCAATCGCGCTGGCCAGCGGTACATCACCGATCAACGGCAGGTGCAGGTCCAGGTGACCACTGGTCAGGAACGGCACACCGAACAGCATCGAGGCGGCGCCGCTGAGGATGGCGATCAGCAGGCCGATGCCGATGCAGCGGATGTAGTCGAAGCCGAAGCGGGATTCCACCGAAGCCGTGCCCTGGATCACGTACTGGATCAGCAGCGGCACCGCCAGCACCAGGCCGGCGATGAAGCCGCCGCCGGGCGCATTGTGTCCGCGCAGGAACAGGAAGATGGAGACCGTCAGGGTCAGCGGGAACATGATCTGGGCCAGATCGGCCGGCACCGGCAGCTTGATCGGCGGGCCGGGCATGATCTGCTCCGGCGCCATCCGCGTACGCCGCAGCAGCGCATGCACGACCAGTGCGGCGATGCCGAACACGGTGATCTCGCCGAAGGTATCGAAGCCGCGGAAGTCGACCAGGATCACGTTCACCACGTTCTGGCCGTACGCCTCGGGCAGGGCGCGGGCAAGCAGTTCGCCGGCCATGGTGTTCGGCGGCAGGGTCATCGCGCTGTAGGCCAGTGCGCCCAGGCCGGCACCGGCCACGATCGCGATCAACGCATCACGGCGCTTGCGCCAGCGCGGTCGCTCCGGGCCGGACTGTGCGGGCAGATAGTTCATGCCCAGCAGCATCAGCACCAGGGTCACCATCTCCACCAGCAGCTGGGTCAGCGCCAGGTCCGGTGCGGACAGGAACACGAAGGTCAGTGCCACCATCAGGCCGACGCCGCCGACCAGCAGCACCGCCAGCAGGCGCTGCTTGTACATGCGCAGGGTCGCCACCGCGCAGGACATCATCACCAGCCACAGTGCCCAGCCCAGCAGCGGTATCGGCTGCGGCCTGGTCCATTCCGGCGAGGCCGGGTTGGCGATGTAGGGCGCGGCGGCGACCACGATCGCCACCAGCACCAGGCCCAGCAGCATGCGCTGCAGGCTGCCGTTGGCGATGCCAGCGGTCAACCGCTGTGCAGCGGCTGACAGCAGGTCCAGCTGGTGGTGGAAGACGTTGCGTCCCGGCGTGGTGTTGGTCACCCCGTGCAGGTCGATCAGCTTGCGCAGGCCGAAGTAGAGGGCCACGCCACCAACCACGCCAGCGGCGCTCATCGCCAGCGGCAGGTTGAAGCCATGCCAGATCGACAGGTTGTATTCGGGCATTGCGCTGCCGAGGATCGACGCGGCAGCCGCGTGCAGTACCGGCGCCACCGTCAGTGCCGGGGCGATACCCACCGCCACGCAGATCACCACGAGGATTTCCACCGGCACCTTCATCCAGCGCGGCGGCTCGTGCGGCACGCGGTCCAGGCCATGCGGGCCCTTGCCAAAGAAGGTGTCGTGCACGAAGCGCAGGCTGTAGGCCACGCCGAATACACCGGCCAGCAGCGCGGCGATCGACACCGCCGTACGCATGGTGTCAGTGCCACCGGCCGACAGCGCTTCGGCGAACAGCATTTCCTTGGACAGGAAGCCATTGAGCAGCGGAATGCCGGCCATCGCCAGCGAGGCGATGATCGCCAGCGCGCTGGTGAACGGCATCAGCCTGCGCAGGCCACCGAGCTTGCGCATGTCACGGGTACCGGTCTCGTGGTCGATGATGCCGGCGGCCATGAACAGCGACGCCTTGAAGGTCGCGTGGTTGAGGATATGGAACACGCCGGCGACCACCGCCATCGGCGTGGACAGGCCGAACAGCAGGGTGATCAGGCCCAGGTGCGAGATCGTCGAATAGGCCAGCAGGCCCTTCAGGTCATGCTGGAAGATCGCGTTCCAGGCACCAATCAGCAGGGTGATCGCACCGATGCCGCTGACCGTGTAGAAGAACAGATCGCTGCCGGCCAACGCCGGATGCAGGCGCGCCAGCAGGAACACGCCGGCCTTCACCATGGTGGCCGAGTGCAGGTAGGCCGACACCGGGGTGGGGGCGGCCATCGCGTGCGGCAGCCAGAAGTGGAACGGGAACTGCGCGCTCTTTGTGAAGATGCCCGCCAGCACCAGGAACAGTGCGTAGGGATACAGCGCGCTGGCGCGGATCTGCTCGCCGGCGGCCAGTACCACATCCAGGTCGAAGCTGCCGACGATGCGGCCGATCAGCAGCACGCCGGCCAGCAGCGCCAGGCCGCCGCCACCGGTGATCACCAACGCCATCCGCGCGCCCTCGCGCGCGTCCTGGCGATGCGACCAGAAACCGATCAGCAGGAACGAGCTGATGCTGGTCATTTCCCAGAAGACCATCAGCAGCAACAGGTTGCCCGACAGCACCATGCCCAGCATGGCGCCCATGAACAGCAACAGGTAGGTATAGAAGCGGTGCGCGTTGTCCTGGCTGCTGAGGTAGTAGCGCGCATACAGCACCACCAGCGCGCCGATGCCCAGCACCAGCCCCGCGAACATCCAGGCCAGGCCATCCAGGCGCAGGGCGAAGTCCAGACCGATCTGCGGCAGCCACGGCACCATCGTCCGCACTACCTGGCCATCTAGCACCGATGGGGTCAGCCAGGCGAGGATCGCCAGCCCGCCCAACGGCGCCAGCGCCGCCAGCCAGGCAGCAGTCGAGCGCGAACTACGGGGGAAGGCTGCGACAGCCACTGCCATGAGGAACGGCAGGGCCAGCAGCAGGGGCAGGCTGGGGAGCATGCAGGGAATCCATGATTCACGAGCAGGTCAGGGAGCATAACAGGCCGCCAAATGTCGCCGAAACCCATTGAACAGCGATCAATTGCATGTAACGTGCGCTGATTCATCTTTTTGGCGGCGCAGCATGCCGCGCGGATGAGCGTCTGGAGCCGGTTGGCGGGTGCACCCTGCGCCCGTGCAAGGTGTGCGCAGCCCCTGTCGCACAGGGACCGCAGCCGCCGCCCGGGACCAGGTAGGGAGGTCACCGCGGCAGGCTGGCAGCGGCACCGTGCAGTGCGGGTATCAGCATCCGCCCGTTCAGGAAACGGAGGCGTCGATGCAACGACGCAGGTCAGTAGCGCCAGTCGAGCTTGCGATAGGCCTTGGCCATCACCCAGGCCGGGCCGATCAGCAGGTAGGTCAGGTCGGTCAGGAAGCTGGGCTTGCGGCCTTCGAACTTGTGGCCGATGAACTGCGCGATCCAGGCGACGACGAAGACGCCGATGGCCAGCGAGCGCAGGTTATGCAGACCAATTTCCGCTTCCAGCAGCCGGCACAGGCAACCGAACACGAAGAACTGGATGAGCATGCCGATGCCCAGCGGACGCGACAGTTTGTTGTAGAAGCACCAGGCGCTGAACATCGCGAACGCCGACCAGATGCCGTACTGGAACCAGGTGATCAGCGGCGGAACGCACCACAGCAGGGCCACCACCGACCACAGGATCGCCGGCACCGCCACCACGTGGATGCGCTGGTTGACCACATTGCGGTGATCGTCGGAGTAGCTGGCGAAATAGCGGTCGATCGGCCGCGCAAGCTGGGTGGTGGTCTGCATGTGGCCAGCATACCCCGGGCGGGGCCGGCAGTAGAGCCAGGCCATGCCTGGCTGCAGTTTCGCCGGGGTTGCCGGCCAGCGACCGGCACTGCCAACCGCCAGTAGAGCCAGGCCATGCCTGGCTGCAGGTCCGCCGAGGTTGCCGGCCAGCGGCCGGCACTACCGCATTCAGAACGCCCCCAGCCAAGCCGGCCGGGGGCGCACGGGAATCAGTCGACGCTGATCCCGGCCAGGCGCTGTAGCGCCTCGGCGTACTTGGCGCGGGTGCGCTCGATGATCTCGGCCGGGATGCTCGGGCCCGGGGCGGTCTTGCCCCAGTCCAGCGTCTCCAGGTAGTCACGGACGAACTGCTTGTCATAGCTCGGCGGGCTGGTGCCCACCTCGTACTCGTCGGCCGGCCAGTAGCGCGAGGAATCCGGCGTCAGCATCTCGTCCATGATGTATAGGCGACCGTCGGCGTCGGTACCGAACTCGAACTTGGTGTCGGCCAGGATGATGCCGCGCTCTCGCGCGTAATCGGCCGCGAACTTGTAGATGCGCAGGGTGGCGTCGCGCACGCGCTCGGCCATCTCCGCACCGACCGTCTTCACCATCGCGTCGAAGTCGATGTTCTCGTCATGGTCGCCAACGGCGGCCTTGGTCGAGGGCGTGAAGATCGGCTCGGGCAGCTGCTCGGCCTGGCGCAGGCCGTCGGGCAGGTCGATGCCGCTGACCTTGCCGGTGCGCTGGTAATCCTTCCAGCCGCTGCCGATCAGGTAGCCGCGAGCGATCGCTTCCACCGGTACCGGCTTCAGCTTGCGGGTGACCACCGCGCGCTTGGCGTACAGGGCCGCGTCCACGCCTTCGGGCAGCACGCTGGCCACATCGATGCCGGTCAGGTGGTTGGGCATCAGGTGCGCGGTCTTGGCGAACCAGAAGTTGGACACCTGGCAGAGCATCTCGCCCTTGCCCGGGATCGGGTCGGGCAGGACCACATCGAACGCCGACAGGCGATCGGTGGCGACCATCAAAAGGTAGTCCCCCGGCGGGGTACCGGCCGGCAGCCGCTCGCGCGGGATATCGAACACATCACGCACCTTGCCGCGGTGGCGCAAGGGCAGGCCGGGGAGATCGGATTGCAACAGCGTGGTTGGCACGGGCACTCCTGGGGCTTCGTCGATACGGCTGCCCAACGGACCCGGCGGGCCCGCTGACCAGCGGGCGGCCTAGTGTAAAGCGGTCCGGGCCCGCTGTGACGTAAAATGAGCGTCCATTTCGTCGGCCGACCCCGGAGCGCCATGCGCTGGTACGGAAAACTGCTCGGATTCATCGCCGGGGCCCTGCTGTTCCGGCCCAATCCGCTGTTCGGCGCGGTGGTCGGCCTGTTGATCGGCCACGCTTTCGACTCGGACTGGTTCCGCCTGAACAAGGAGAACCCCTACCGCGAACTGGGGCTGACCTCCGAGGCCACCGATGCCGAGGTCGAGCGCGCCTACCGCAAGCTGATCTCCCAGTACCACCCCGACAAGCTGGGCGGCGCCGCCCCCGAGCTGCAGCAGCAGGCCGAGCAGAAGTCGCGGCGCATCAACGCCGCCTACGACCGCATCAAGACCCTGCGCAAGCGCTGACCCCATTGCCCCGCCTGCGGGCGGGAGACCCCTTTCCCCGTTCCGAAGGCCCCGGCCATGTCCAATTGCCTCATCGCTCCTTCCATCCTCTCGGCCAACTTCGCCCGCCTCGGCGAGGAAGTCGACAACGTCCTGGCCGCAGGTGCGGACTGGGTCCATTTCGATGTGATGGACAACCACTACGTGCCCAACCTGACCATCGGCCCGATGGTCTGCCAGGCGCTGCGCAAGCACGGCGTCACCGCACCGATCGACGTGCACCTGATGGTCGAACCGGTGGACCGCATCATCCCGGATTTCGCCGAGGCCGGCGCCACCTACATCAGCTTCCACCCGGAGGCCAGCCGCCACGTGCACCGCACCATCCAGCTGATCCGCTCGCTGGGCTGCAAGCCGGGCATCGTACTCAACCCGGCCACACCGGTGGACATCCTCGACTGGGTGCTGGACGACCTCGACCTGGTGCTGCTGATGTCGGTCAACCCGGGCTTCGGCGGCCAGGCGTTCATTCCGTCGGCATTGGACAAGCTGCGCGTGGTGCGCCAGAAGATCGATGCCAGCGGCCGTGACATCCGCTTGGAGATCGACGGTGGCGTGAAGGCCGACAACATCGGTGAGATCGCCGCCGCTGGCGCCGATACGTTCGTCGCCGGCTCGGCCATCTTCAACGCCAAGACCAGCTACCAGGATGTGATCGCGCAGATGCGCGCCAACGTCGCTGCGGCACGGGGCTGAGCCATGAACACGGTGGCCGTGTTGAACATCCGCCCGGCCACCGTTGCCGACGCTGGCCTGATCCTGCGCTTCATCCGTGAACTGGCGATCTACGAGAAGGCCGAGCATTCGGTGCAGACCGATGAAATCGGCATCGCCGAAAGCCTGTTCGGCGCCGACGCCACCGCCCGCGCGCTGGTCTGCGAGGCGAACGGCGAAGCCATCGGCTACGCGGTGTATTTCTACAACTATTCCACCTGGCTGGGCCGCAAGGGCATCTACCTCGAAGACCTGTACGTGAGCCCGGAAAAGCGTGGTTCCGGTGCGGGCAAGGCGCTGCTGAAGTACATCGCCCGGCAGGCGGTGGCTGAAGGTTGCGGCCGCTTCGAGTGGTCGGTGCTGGACTGGAACACCCCGGCCATCGACTTCTACACCGCCGCAGGCGCCAAGCCGCAGGACGAGTGGACGGTGTACCGGCTGGAAGGCGAGGCGCTGCACGATTTCGCCAACGGTTGAGGCGGAATGCATCCACGCATGGCAGGCAAAAAAAAAGCCACGCCAAACACTGGCGTGGCCCTGCTGCATGCGTGGGAGGCTGATCCTGCCTCCATCCGTCGTCCCTGCTATGGCCTTCCATTCTCCGGGCCGCCGATGACACCTGCATGACATCCCGCATTGGCGAGCGCAATCATCTGACCTGAACGGTTGCCACCGTCTTTCACTGACCCCGAACGCGCGATTGCTAGCCTGTGCCGCCTTTCCCCTGGAAGAACTGCATGAGCACACCGCGCTGGCGCCTGATCCTCAACGGCAAGTCCGCAGGAAACGATGACCTGCGCGATGCCGTGGGCCACTGGCGCGACCGTGGCGTGCACCTGGAAGTGCGGGTGACCTGGGAAGACGGTGACGCCGAGCGCTACGTGGCCGAGGCCATCGACCACGGCGTGGACGTGATCGTGGCGGCCGGTGGCGACGGCACGCTCAGCGCGGTGGCCGAGACGCTGGCGCATCGTGACGAGCCAGCTGATGCGCTGCCGTCGCTGGCGCTGGTGCCGATGGGCACCGCCAACGATTTCGCAACCGCTGCGGGCATTCCGGTGGAGCCGCAGGAGGCCTTCGCACTGATTGCCGGCACCACGCCACGTCCGATGGACCTGCTGCGTGTTGATGCCGACGGCAAGCCGTGGTGGTGCGCCAACCTCGCCAGCGGCGGCTTCGGTACCCAGGTCACGGTGGAAACCGATGCGGGCTTGAAGAAGATGCTCGGCGGTCTGGCGTATGTCATTACCGGCATCGCCAAGCTTGGTCGCATCGAACCGATCACCGCGCGCCTGAGTGGGCCGGATTTCCAGTGGGAAGGTGGGTTCATCGCGCTGGGTATCGGCAACGGCCGCCAGGCGGGTGGTGGTCAGCAGCTGTGCCCGCAGGCACTGATCGATGACGGCCTGCTGGACGTCACCGTGGTGCCGGAATTGGAGGGTGAAGTCGCCGCCACCCTTGGGCAGATGCTGACCGGTGGCAAGGAAGCGGCGCTGGAACGCGTCGCCACGCGCGCGCAGCTGCCGTGGCTGCAGATCGACGCACCGCAGCCGCTGACCTTGAACCTGGACGGCGAACCAGTGCAGGCACGCCGCTTCCGCATCGAATGCGTGGCGGGCAGGGTGCGGATGCACCTGCCGGATGACTGCGTGCTGCTTTCCGGCCTCTGATACAGGAACTACAGCAGGGGGATGTCTTCTTCCTTCGTGGGGAAGCCGAAGGCTTCACGTTTGTCGCGGATGCCTTTCGGCATCGGAGGACGAGGGATGTCGCGTGCGACGAGCCACTGCTGGCACTTCTTCTGCCATGGCAGAAGATCGGGTGTGGTGATGCCCCAGAAAATGTGCTCGGCGATCAGCATTCTGTCGGGGTCACCGACGGAGGATTTCAGCAGTACCGTAGGGTCTGCCCCGTGTTCCAGCAGCCAATAGGCATGCTCGAATCCACCCCGGGTGGTGTACCAGCTCAGTACTGTGTCGGCGGTGCCGCGATTGGATTCATTGATGTTCGCTCCATTCTCAATCAGCAGTTTCACGTTTTCCCACTGATTGCCCGCAATGAAGGCTTGAAACAGCAACGTTTCGCCCGCTGAGTTCCGCGTGTTGGGGTCTCCACCGTGCTGAAGCAGCAATTGCAGGTATCGCGGGTCGTCCAGCTTTGCGGCATAGACCATGGCGTTGTTGTAGCCAAGTCTGCGGCCATCCACGACCTTGTAGGCGCGGGCATTTGGATCTGCGCCGTTTTCCAGAAGTGTGCGGAGGCCGTCCAGATTGCCTGCGCGTAGAGGCCAGGCGGCCATGGGAATCCCGTCTTCGCGCGAGAACGTCTTGTCCGGATCGACCCCTTCTTCACCGATGAGGCGGTGAATAGCCTTTGAATCGCCGCTTTCCGTGGCGATGGCCAGCTGCAGAGCCTTTCCTTCAAAGTACTGGTCTGCTCCATGACTCGATGATGCCGCGCAGCCGCTGATCAGCAAAAGTGTGAGACAAGCCGCGGAGAGGAGGGCCTTCTGCACACATTTGTGAAAGTGAATGGGCATTATCATCCTGATGATTGGGCTGAAGCGTGACATTAGCAAAAAGTTCTGATAATCGATAAGCATCGCGTGCTCAAGCCCGTGCCCGGCGCAATGGAGTTTGCCATGAATGGAACCGACATCGAGGCGCGCGTGCGCGCCCTCCAGGAGCAGAATCTTCTCGTTCAACAGCTGCGGGAAAGCGGCAATGACAGAGAGGCTGATCGTCTTCAGGAGACCTATCACGCACGTGAAATGTCTGGTCTCGCAGCTGATGTCTATCAATCAGCCAAGCACGAAGGTGCGCCTCCCGTGGGATGGACGCGCGGCAGCTCCGATCCGGATGCGCTGCGCGCTGCAGGCATCAACATGTCTGACGAAGAGTTGCGCGAGCTTCTGCAACCGCCGCAGTCTGGATTCCGCGCGGAGATATATATTCCCGACAAAGAGCTTTTCGGTACAGACGCAAAGCCGGTGGTGGTCTACAAAGGCTCCACCGGTAAGATCGTCGACCCTCTTGCACCGAATGGATGGCGCGAGTCTGGTGGTGAAGATTTTCTGAACAATGGGCAGCAAGGCATTGGGATGCGAAGCGACTACTACGATCGCGCCATGTCACTTGCCACACAGCTGAATGATCGCATTGGCAACAGCTTCGAAATCGCCGGCCACTCCCTCGGCGGTGGCATGGCCTCGGCTGCGTCGGCCGTCACTGGTGCACGCGCCACCACCTTCAATGCGGCAGGCCTGCATCCGGAAACGGCGGCACGTTTCGCGAAGGAAAATGGTCTGCCCACCTTCAACCCGCAACAAAGCGTGCACACCTACCAGACCACCGGCGAGGTGCTGAATGACGTGCAGAACGGCATGCAGCGCCTGAGCGAGCAGCAGCGCCGCGGCTATGGCGTGCTTGCCAATGAAATGGGCATGTTGCTGAAGGAGCCCGCCATGCAGAAGCTGGTGGGCGACAAGCTGCGCGAGATGATGCCACCGGGTGCGCAGACGTCCGCGGCGCAGTTCATCGAACAACTGGCGACACAGCCGGGGCAGGAAGCTCTGCGCAATATCCCGGTGGCCGCTGGCCGTGCCGAACTGCTGCTTGAGGCCAAGACACGCGACGCACAGGGCAATATCGTCAATCGTTCGCAGGTAGCGGCGCCAAGCCAGGTTGCAGAGCTGGCTGGGCCGCTGTCCACCGTGCTGCACGCCACCGGCTACGGCATGCGCGGCGGACGTGTGATCGGTGAGCAGGTTGAGCGCGCGGGGGCGGTTGGCGCGCATGTACTGGACAGGGCGGGCGATGGCGCAGAGCAGATCCTGAGGACCCAGGGCATGGCCATTGGCCAGGTCGTGAACATGGGATCGACCACGCTCCAGGTGGGTACCCGGGCGACCACCACCGTGATCGCCTCCGGGCGCGAGTTGACCGGAAGCATCGAGGCGACCCTGCATCGGACGCAATCGCAGGCCAGTTCCCATGGCATGTCCGCACTGTCGTGGGTGGCCGGTAGGATCGGTTTGGATGACGCGTCCGACAGGTTGGCCAAAGAGGCCGAAAGGACACGTACTACGGGCGAGCAGCGCGCGGTGCATGCGTCGCGACAAGCACATGCCGATGCCGAGGGGACGCGTGCCTTTGGCGAGCGGACGGCCACTGCCATCGGCCATGACGGGCAGTGGGTGGCCGGCAAGCTGCAGAACGGTTTTGCCACCGCCGGCGCTCATGTGGACCGCGGCTATGACCTGGTGGCATCGAAGGTAAAGGGCGTTACCGCCCAAGCGCCAGCCGCCATGGCGACGGTCGGGGGTATCAGTGTGGGAGTGGGTACCGCTGCTGCCACCCATGTACCCACCGGTGTCCTGCCATCGGATGCAGTGAAGCTCTCCAATCTCGCTCAGTCCGCGCGACTGATCCGTAACATCGGTCCAGCATTTGGCGAGGCAACTGCCCGCCATGGCATGGCCGAGACTGTCATCCCCAGCCTGGATTCGGAACTGATCAAGCAGGAGGCTGCCGCCCGCAAGCTGGTCGAGCAGCACCAGCGCATACAGCATACGGAGGATGGCCGCCGCGCCGGCGTGGCGGCAGAGCCCGCTGCGCGCGGGCCCGGCATCAATGACCCTGGTCACACCGATTACCGGTTGTTCAATGGCGCACAGACCGGCGTGCACGCTCTGGATGCCGCCCACAACCGTGTGCCGAACCTGCAGAGCGACCAGCTCGCCGGTGCACTGGCCGTGCAGGCCAAGCGCGAGGGGCTGGAGTCCATTTCCCACGTGGTGCTCAGCGACGATCACAGCCGTGCCTTCGCGGTGGATACGCCCGACCTGAACGCCGCGCACCGCCGCCATGCCCACGTCGATGTGGCGGCGGGCATGGCCCAGCCGTTGAGCGCGAGCACCGCCCAGATCGACGCGATCAACGCCAGTCGCGAGCAGGCGCAAGGGGTATCGCTGGCCCAGCAGCAGGTGCAGGAGACCCAGGAACAGGCACGGCGGATGGGCTAGGGCGAAGACGAACCGCCCGTCGCCAAAGGGTTTCCCTGCGGCCAAAGCTGCGATACAGTCATTGGGTGTCCAGCCTGACGACCCCGCATACCCTTTCTTCCGCACGCCGTTGGTGGCGATGGTGGCCTGTTGCCGTCGTCCGTCCCCATAACGCTGTGTCCCGAAAGGAAAGTCGTCTTGATCTCGCACGCTCAGTTTCAGCAGCAGGCCGCTGAAGGCCACACCCATATTCCCGTTGTCCGCGAAGTGCTGTCCGACCTGGACACGCCGCTTTCGGTCTATCTGAAGCTCGCCGACGGCCCCAATACCTACCTGTTTGAATCCGTCGAAGGCGGCGAGCGCTTTGGTCGTTACTCGATCATCGGCCTGCCGGCACGTCGCGTGTACGCCTTCCACGGCCACACGCTGACGGTGCGCGAGCACGGCCATGTGGTGGAAACCCGCGAGGTGGCCGATCCGTTTGCCGAGGTCGAGGCGCTGCGCAGTGCCCACTCGGTGCCGAAGCTGGAAGGGCTGCCGGGCTTCACCGGTGGTCTGGTCGGCTGGTTCGGTTTCGAATGCATCGGCTACATCGAGCCGCGCCTGGCATCGCCGGCCGGCCGTGACGAACTGGGCACTCCGGACATCCTGCTGCTGCACTCCGATGAGCTGGCGGTGTTCGACAACCTGAAGGGCCGGCTGTACCTGATCGTGCATGCCGATCCACGTGTCGAAGGCGCCTTCGAGCAGGCCCAGGCCCGCCTGGATGCGCTGGCAGCCAAGCTGCGCGCGCCGGGTGCCGGCTATCCGGCGCCGCTGACCAGCGACGTGCTGGACGAGTCCGATTTCGTTTCCGGTTTCACCCGCGAGGGCTTCGTCGATGCGGTCCAGCGCAGCAAGGAGTACATCCGTGCCGGCGACATCTTCCAGGTGGTGCTCAGCCAGCGCCTGAGCGTGCCGTTCAAGGCGCGGCCGGTGGATGTCTACCGCGCGCTGCGTGCACTGAACCCGTCGCCGTACATGTATTTCCTTGATGTCGGCGACCTGCAGGTGGTCGGCTCGTCGCCGGAAATCCTGGTGCGCCTGCAGGACGGAGAAGTGACCGTGCGCCCGATCGCCGGTACCCGTCCGCGCGGTGCCACGCCGGAGCTGGACCAGGCGCTGGAGGTCGAGCTGCTGGCCGATCCGAAGGAACGCGCCGAGCACCTGATGCTGATCGACCTGGGCCGCAATGACGCTGGCCGCGTGTCCAAGGCCGGCACCGTCGAAGTGGGCGAGCAGTTCGTGATCGAACGCTACAGCCACGTCATGCACATCGTCAGCGAAGTGACCGGGCAGCTGCAGCCGGGCCTGAGCTACGCCGACGTGCTGCGCGCCACCTTCCCGGCCGGTACGGTCAGCGGCGCGCCGAAGATCCGCGCGCTGGAGGTGATCCGCGAGCTGGAACCGATCAAGCGCAATGTCTACGCAGGCAGCATCGGCTACATCGGCTGGCACGGCGATGCCGATACCGCGATCGCGATCCGCACCGCGGTGATCAAGGACGGCCGCCTGTATGTGCAGGCCGGCGCCGGCATCGTCTACGACTCGGACCCGGACAAGGAGTGGGACGAGACGATGAACAAGGGCCGCGCGCTGTTCCGTGCCGTCGCCCAGGCCGCCAAGGGCCTGTGAGTTTTCCTGTGCTGTGGCCTGCGCCGCAGCACCCCTCGCTGTTTCCATTCAAGACAAGGAGTACCGCATGAAGCTGCTGAGCGTTCTGCTGTGGTCGTCGCTGCTGGCCACGATGGCCCCGTCTGCCTGGGCGCAGGCCAACACCATTCCCTCGCAGCCGCACCTGCTGGTGAAGGGGCAGGGCACCCGCACGGTGATGCCCGACCGGTT
This sequence comes from Stenotrophomonas indicatrix, assembly GCA_041545745.1. Taxonomy (NCBI): domain Bacteria; kingdom Pseudomonadati; phylum Pseudomonadota; class Gammaproteobacteria; order Lysobacterales; family Lysobacteraceae; genus Stenotrophomonas; species Stenotrophomonas indicatrix. The sequence continues at coordinate 4,243,868 of CP168152.1, read as the reverse complement.
CGGTCTGCAGTTGAACATCGAAGAAACTGACATGGACGCCGATGCCGCGCGTCGCCGCGTGCAGGACAACGTCGCCCGCGTGCTGGCGCTGTTCAAGCAGCACAAAGCGGTGGAAGGCAGCGTGCGCGCGGACAACCTGCGCATCGGCCCAGCGACGCGCTATGAGCAGAGCCGGCAGGTCTTCATCGGTACGCGCGTGTCACGCCAGCTGCGCGCCAGCTTTGCCAGCGTGAAGGCGATGCAGGATGTGCTGGGAGCGCTGAATGCCAATGAAAACGTACAGGTCAGCAGCCTGGCCCCGACGTACTCGGGCGAGGTGGCGCTGCGCCGTGAACTCAAGGGCGAGGCCGCAGCCAAGACCCGCGAGTCCGCGCAGGGTCTGGCCAAGGCCTATGGCACCCAGCTGCGCGGTCTGTACAGCATTTCCGATGTGGCGCCGGACTTCGCCTACGGCATCCAGGCAGGCAGCTGGCCCAGCAGCGGCGATCTGGTGACGTCACCTTCGCCGCCCTCGCCCGAGGCGCCGATGAACAGCATCGAGACCACAGGCTCGCGCCTGCCCGAATCGATCGAAGCCGGCCCCATCACCTACACCGAAAACGTGTACGCCATTTTCCTGATAAGCGACGGAACCTGACCATGTTGTGGATGATCGACAACTACGACAGCTTCACCTACAACCTCGTGCAGTACCTGCAGACGCTGGGTGCTGAAGTGAAGGTGGTGCGCAACGATGCGATGAGCGTGGACGAGATCGCCGCGCAGAAACCCGAACGCATCGTCATCTCACCCGGCCCGTGCACGCCCAACGAAGCGGGCGTGTCGCTGGAGCTGATCCAGCGCCTTGGCCCGACCACGCCGATCCTCGGCGTGTGCCTGGGCCACCAGGGTATCGGCCAGGTCTACGGCGGTACGGTCATCCGTGCCGGCAACATCATGCACGGCAAGACCTCGCCGATCCGGCACGAAGGCAAGGGCGTGTTCGCCGGCCTCCCGGATGGCTACCAGGCCACCCGCTACCACTCGCTGGTGGTGGACAAGAACAGCCTGCCCGACGCGCTGGAAGTGACTGCATGGACCGAGAACGAAGATGGCTCGATCGAAGAGATCATGGGCCTGCGCCACCGCCAGTTCCCGGTCGAGGGCGTGCAGTTCCACCCCGAATCGATCCTCACCGAGCATGGTCACGCGCTGCTGCGCAATTTCCTACAGCGCCCGGCTGCCTGATCCAAGGAGTATTCCGATGAGCTTCTCCCCCCAGGAAGCCCTGCAACGCACCATCGAGCATCGCGAGATCTTCTTCGACGAAATGGTCGACCTGATGCGGCAGATCATGCGCGGTGACGTCTCGCCGATGATGACCGCCGCCATCCTCACCGGCCTGCGCGTGAAGAAGGAAACCATCGACGAGATCGCCGCCGCGGCAACGGTGATGCGCGAATTCGCGCTGGCCGTACCGGTCGCCGATACCACCCACCTGGTCGATATCGTCGGCACCGGTGGCGATGGTTCGCATACCTTCAACATCTCCACCTGCGCGATGTTCGTTGCCGCTGCCGCCGGCGCGCGCGTGGCCAAGCATGGCAACCGCAGCGTGTCGTCCAAGTCCGGCAGCGCCGATGCGGTCGAAGCGCTGGGCGCGGCGATCGAACTGCAGCCTGCGCAGGTGGCCGCAGCGATCGAACAGACCGGCATCGGCTTCATGTTCGCGCCGATCCACCATCCGTCGATGAAGGTGGTGGCGCCAGTACGTCGCGAGATGGGCGTGCGCACCATCTTCAACATCCTGGGTCCGCTGACCAACCCGGCCAATGCGCCGTCGGTGCTGATGGGCGTGTTCCACCCCGATCTGGTGGGCATCCAGGCGCGCGTGCTGCGCGAACTGGGCGCCGAGCGCGCGATGGTGGTGTGGGGCCGCGACAACATGGACGAGATCTCGCTGGGTGCCGGCACCCTGGTGGGTGAACTGCGCGACGGCAAGGTGCGCGAGTACGAGATCCACCCGGAAGATTTCGGCATCGCCATGTCGGCCAGCCGCAACCTGCGCGTGGATGGCCCTGAGCAGTCCATCGCCATGCTGCGCGCGGTGCTCGACAACGAGCCGGGCCCGGCGCTGGACATCGTGGCCCTGAATGCGGGCGCAGCGCTGTATGTGGCCGGCGTGGCCAGCGATATCGGCGATGGCCTGGCCCGCGCCCGCGCGGTCATCGCCGATGGCAGCGCCCGTGCCCGCCTGCAGCAGTATGTCGATACCACCCGCGCGCTGGTTGCCTGAGCACGCGGTTCAGCCTGACCTACCCGATGGCCGATAATGGTCGTCCTCACCGCCCCAGCACCGACCCGACGACGATGAGCGATATCCTGCAGACGATCCTGGCCCGCAAGGCCGAAGAAGTAGCCCAGCGCCGCGCCCAGCGCCCGCTAGAGGAGCTGCAGGCGGCGCTGGCCGATGCGCCACCGGTGCGCGGCTTCGTGCGCGCGCTGCAGGCCTCCGTGGCCAATGGCGATCCAGCGGTGATTGCCGAAGTGAAGAAGGCCAGCCCGTCCAAGGGCGTGATCCGCCCCGACTTCCGCCCGGCCGACATCGCGGTCAGCTACGAGTTCGGCGGCGCCAGCTGCCTGTCGGTGCTGACCGACGTCGACTTCTTCCAGGGTGCGGACGCCTACCTGCAGCAGGCCCGCGAAGCGTGCACGCTGCCGGTGCTGCGCAAGGACTTCGTGATCGACGCCTACCAGGTGTACGAGGCGCGCGTACTCGGCGCCGACTGCATCCTGCTGATCGTCGCCGCGCTGGACGATACGCAGCTGGCCACGCTGTCCGAGCTGGCGATGTCGCTGGACATGGACGTGCTGGTGGAAGTGCACGACATCGACGAGCTGGAGCGTGCGCTGCAGGTGCCGGCGCCGATGATCGGCATCAACAACCGCAATCTGCGCACCTTCGAGGTGTCGCTGCAGACCACGCTGGACATGCGCCTGGCCGTGCCGCGCGACCGCCTGCTGGTCACCGAGAGTGGCATTCTCGGCCCGCAGGATGTGGCCTTGATGCGCGATGCCGGCATCCACTCGTTCCTGGTCGGCGAGGCCTTCATGCGCGTGGAAGAGCCGGGCGAGGGTCTGCGTCAGCTATTCTTCGCAGCATGAAAACGTACTATCCAATGCCGCGCGAGGATGCGCCGCTGGTGGTCTTCGACTTCGACCACACCCTGTATGACGGCGATTCGGGTACCCACTTGTTCGCCTCGCTGATCAAGCGCAACCCGCTGCGGATGCTGGCGGCGCTGCTGGTCACCCCGATTGCCGGGCCGATGGTGGCGATGCTGCCGACCCGCCGTGCCGGTATCTCGATCTATGTCTGGATCGGCAGCTTCGGCCTGCATCGCGCGCGCGAGTTCAACAAGGTGATCGATGCCTACGTGCTGCGCAATGAAGCGCAGATGCGCGCCAAGCTGCTGCCGCAGGCGCTGGACGTATTCGCCGCGCACCGTGCCAAGGGCGATCGCGTGGTGGTGGCCACCGGCGCACCGCCGGAACTTGCCCGCGCGATCCTGGCCTTCGTCGCCCACCAGGACGTGCCGGTGATCGGTACCGAAGTGGGGCCGCGGCTGGGCGGGGTAGGGCCGACCCGCCACTGCCACAACGAAGAGAAGATGCGCATGCTGCGCGAGCGCGGCTACGGCGATATCGATATCGCCTATTCGGACAGCACCGCCGACCTGCCGCTGCTGCTGGCGGCGAAAGCGCCGGTGGTGGTCAACCCGAAGCCGGCCAAGGTGGAATTCTTCCGCCGCGTGCTGCCGGCGGGCACCCGCATCCTCAACTGGGGCTGCGTGGACCGCGGTGGCGACAAGGCATAGTCCGGGGTCAGATCCCCGCAGGGGCTCTGACCCCATCGCACGATGACGGGTCTGCCGGGCAAGGACCCGGTAGTGCCGGCCGCTGGCCGGCAACCTTGCACGCGTTTCCGCAGGCCATGAGGTTGCCGGCCAGCGGCCGGCACTACCGGATCCCGCCCGGCGAGCGGTCAGCGGTACAGGTACCCGAACAGCGCATGGCCCACCTGGAACAGACTGATGCCCAGCACCAGCACGCCCACCGCGACCAGTACCCAGCGTTCCTTCACCCGCTTCACCAGCACCGCCGCCACCGGCGCGGCCATCATGCCGCCGATCAGCAGGCCGGCGACGATCTGCAGGTGCTGCATTCCCATCGACAGCAGGAAGGTCGCTGACACCGTCAGCGTGACCACGAACTCCGCAGCGTTTACCGTGCCGATCGTGGTCCGCGCCTGACCGCCGCGGGCGAGCAGGGTGGAGGTGGCCACCGGGCCCCAGCCGCCACCGCCACTGGCATCGAGCAGGCCGGCGAAGAAGCCCAGCACCGGTACCCGCCGGATCTCGCCCTTGGGCATCCAGCGGCCCGCCGCGCGGGCCAGGATGATGATGGCCAGCACCAGCAGGTACAGGTAGATCAGTGGGCGGATCAGGTCGCCAGGGACCTGTGTCAGCACGTACGCGCCGAGTGCGCCGCCCAGCGCGCCGGGCAGGGCGAGGCGGAAGAACAGTCGCCTGTCGACATTGCCGGCGACCAGATGCGACACACCGGAGGCCCCGGTGGTGAACACTTCAGCGGTATGCACGCTGGCGCTGACCTGTGCGGGAGGCAGGCCCATGCTGAGCAGCACCGATGAAGAAACCAGCCCGAATGCCATGCCCAGCGCGCCATCGACCAGCTGGGCGCCGAGGCCGATGAGGATGAACCACCAGAATTCGCTGCTCAGCTCCATGGATCGAGCCTAGCGGATGCGGGTGTGCGCGACATGCGATGGTGTGTCGCACGTACGACGATCCGCCGGGCATGGCCCGGCGCTACCGTGGTGGAGGCCTTGGGGTAGCGCCGGGCCATGCCCGGCGGACATCTGTCGATCAACGGGTGCCGTACAGCACCACGGTCTTGCCGCGGGCGTGCAGCAGGCCGTCGGTCTGCAGCTTCTTCAACACCCGGCCGGCCATTTCGCGCGAGCAACCGACCAGACGGGCCAGTTCCTGGCGTGAGACGCGCAGTTGGCTGCCCTGCGGGTGCGTCATCGACTCCGGCTCCTGCGCCAGATCGTGCAGGGTGCGCACGATGCGGTCGGTGACATCCAGGAATGCCAGACGGCTGGCCTTGCGGCTGGTGTCCAGCAGGCGCTTTGAGATCTGCTGGCCCAGCGCGTACAGCAGGCGCGGGGCATCGGCTGACAGCGGGCCGAGGAACAGCTGATGCAGGCGCTCGTAGCTGATTTCGGCCAGCTCACAGGCCGTGCGGGTGCGCAGGATCACCTCACGGCGGTCCGACTCCACGAACAGGCCCATCTCGCCGACGAACTCACCGGCGCCGAAATAGCCCAGCACCAGTTCACGGTCCTCTTCCTCCTCGGCCATGATCGAAACCGAGCCGCTGATGACGTAATACAGGGTGCCGGCCGGGTCACCGGGTCGGAAGACGTCGGTACGGGTGGGATAGCGCCGCCTGTGGCTGTGTGCCAGGAAGCGGTCGATTGTTGCGATGTCCAAGGCCAATGGGCTGCTAGCTAGGCGCACGGTTGACACGATAGGGGCGCTCCCTCTGCGCATGAACGGATTCACGGGGTCGATAGCGGAGCTTAACCAGCGCAATTGTTAAGGGCAAACAGTGTGCCAGAACCTGAGCGTCTTCACGTTCCCCCTGGAGACACTTATGCCGCATAATTCCCCCTTTCCCTTCTTACACAGGAATCGACCGCCGTGGTCAAGCCGTTGCCTCGCCTGAGGTTGCAGGGTTTCAACAACCTCACCAAGGCGCTGAGCTTCAACATCTATGACGTGTGTTACGCGCGCACCGAAGAGGAGCGTCAGCGTTACATTGAATACATCGATGAAGAGTACAACGCCGACAGGCTTACTCAAATCTTGACCGATGTCGCTGAGATCATCGGCGCCAACATCCTCAACGTGGCGCGCCAGGATTACGATCCGCAGGGTGCCTCGGTGACGATCCTGATCTCCGAAGAGCCGGTGATCGACAAGAAGCAGGCCGGCAAGGAGTTGATTTCCGATGCCGTGGTCGCGCACATGGACAAGTCGCACATCACCGTGCACACCTATCCGGAAACGCACCCGCAGGAAGGCATTGCCACCTTCCGCGCCGACATCGACGTGGCTACCTGCGGCGTCATTTCGCCGTTGAAGGCACTGAACTACCTGATCGAGAGCCTGGAATCGGACATCGTGATCATGGACTACCGTGTCCGTGGCTTCACGCGTGATGTGAAGGGCAAGAAGCACTACATCGATCACAAGATCAACTCGATCCAGAACTTCCTGGCCAAGAACATCAAGTCGCGTTACGAGATGTTCGACGTCAACGTCTACCAGGAGAACATCTTCCACACGAAGATGCACCTGAAGGACTTCGACCTGGACCAGTACCTGTTCGAGGAGAAGGCCAAGAACATCTCGTTCAAGGAACGCATGAAGATCGAAGCGCTGCTGCGTCGTGAGATCGAAGAGCTGTTCCACGGGCGCAACCTGGCTGAGTGACCCAAGCGCGATGCCGTCAGGCATCGCCACCCAGGCGGGACGCCCCGCCCCGTGGAGCCTGCGCTTGGCGCAATCTTCAGTTCCACGGCGATGTACCGACCTACGGCCCGGTGTGAAAACACCGGGCCGTTTCGTTTTTCTCAAAAAGGTAAGGAGCCCCCACCCATGCCCTGGATCTATCTGCTGCTGGCCGGTCTGTTCGAGATCGGATTCGCCCTTGGAATGAAGTACTCCGAAGGTTTCAGCAAACCCGTGCCGACCGCCCTGACGGTGGTGTCGGCGCTGATCAGCCTGTACCTGATGAGCCAGGCGATGAAGAACATTCCGGTCGGCACGGCTTATGCGATCTGGACTGGCATCGGCGCCATGGGCGTGACGGTGCTGGGCATCTATCTGTTCAACGACAGCGCCTCGCCGGCACGCCTGGCCTGCGTGGGCCTGATCGTGGCCGGTGTGATCGGCCTGAAGCTGGTGTCGCCCAACTGAAAGGTGGCCCGACCAACGGTCGGGCCCCACCGTGTGATCTGGTAGGCCCACACCGTTGGTGGGGGCTCCCCCTCAAATGCGGTAGGCAATGGTCTTCATCACCCTGGAGGCCAGCGCCATCGCGCCGGGAATCGGGAACGGCAGGCGGCGTGCGCCGGCCTGTTCGGCATGTTCGGCATGCCGGGCCTCGTCTTCCTTCATCACCCGGATGACCGCGCGGCTGCGCAGGTCGCCGGCCGGCAGGTCGACCAGGTGTTCGTCCAGATGGGCTTCCACCTGGCGCTCGGTCTCGACCACGAAACCCAGGTTCCAGCCATCGCCACGCAGCCCGGCCAGGGTGCCGATGGTGTAGCTGCCGGCGTACCAGAGCGGATTGAACAGGCTCGGGCGGCTGTCCAACTCGCCCAGGCGGGTGGCGCACCACGCCAGGTGATCGGTCTCTTCCTGGGCCGCCTCCAGCAGATGTTCGCGGGTCGCCGGATCGCGCGCCACTGCGGCCTGGCCGAAATACAGGCCCTGGGCGCAGACCTCGCCGACATGGTTGATCCGCATCAGCCCGGCCGCGTGGCGACGCTGCGCGCTGTCCATGCCCGGCTCGCCGGTGTCCATGGCCGGATAAGGGCGGCTGGCCGGCGGGTTGCCGAACACCGTGTCCAGAGCGCGCTGCGCCTCGGTCAGCAGATGGTCCAGCGGGGTGGTCTGGCGAAGCACGGTCATGGCGGCACGGCGTGGAGCGGGGGAGGCCCTGATTCTCGCCCGGCCCCGGCCCCCTGCCAACCCGGGGCGGAAGCCGGCTTGCACCCGCCAGCCAAGCTGCGTACAATGCCGCCCCTTACGCTCCACCTTTCACAACGCGTGGCAGAGTTCCGGCGAGTCCTTCGCCGCAATGAGCCCGACCTAACCAAGAGTTCTTCATGAGCACTTTCACTGCCAAGAACGAGACCGTCCAGCGCGACTGGTACCTCGTCGACGCCGAGGGCAAGACCCTGGGCCGTCTCTGCACCGAGCTGGCCCGCCGTCTGCGTGGCAAGCACAAGCCGGTCTACACCCCGCACGTTGATACCGGCGACTACCTGGTCGTCATCAATGCAGAAAAGATTGTCGTCACCGGCAAGAAGCTGCAGGACAAGATGTATCACCGTTTCACCGGTTACATCGGCAACCTGAAGACCGAATCCCTCGCCCAGGCGCTTGAGCGCCACCCGGAGCGCGTGATCGAGACCGCCGTCAAGGGCATGCTGCCGAAGGGCACGCTGGGTCGCCAGATGTACCGCAAGCTCAAGGTCTACGCCGGCACTGAGCATCCGCACGCCGCACAGCAGCCGCAGGTTCTGGATATCTAATCATGGCTATCACTCAAAACTACGGCACTGGCCGCCGCAAGTCCTCCACCGCTCGCGTGTTCCTGCGCAAGGGTTCGGGCAACATCACCGTCAATGGTCGTCCGCTGGACGAGTTCTTCGGCCGTGAGACCGCTCGCATGATCGTGCGCCAGCCGCTCGAGCTGACCAAGAACACCGAGAGCTTCGACATCCTGGTCACCGCCGCTGGCGGCGGCACCACCGGCCAGGCCGGTGCGATCCGTCTGGGCATCGCCCGTGCTCTGGTCGAGTACGACGAAACCCTGAAGTCCGAGCTGCGCAAGGCTGGCTTCATGACCCGCGACGCCCGCGAAGTCGAACGTAAGAAGGTCGGTCTGCACAAGGCCCGCCGCGCCACCCAGTTCTCCAAGCGCTGATCTGCTGCGCCTGGTTGGGCTCCTTCGGGAGCCCGCTGGTTGGAAACGCAAAAGCCCGGCTTCGGCCGGGCTTTTGTCGTTCTGGCGGTGTGCATTTCGAGGTTGCCGGCCAGCGGCCGGCACTACCTGTTCCAGGTGCGCGCGGCGGGCGAAGGTGGGGCGTGGAATGCGTGACCAGATTAAACGCAAAAGGCCAGATCTTTCGATCTGGCCTTTTGCATTTAATTTGGCTGCCCCTGATGGATTCGAACCACCGATGCCTGAGTCAGAGTCAGGTGCCTTACCGCTTGGCTAAGGGGCAATGTAACGTGTAACTATTTTCTCACTTTTCACATTGAAAAACAACTTCAACGTGGTGGCTATGGGTGGACTCGAACCACCGACCCCAGCATTATGAGTGCTGTGCTCTAACCGGCTGAGCTACATAGCCTTGGTGAGCCCGCTATTCTGCTGATGTGTACAAGGACTGTCAACACCTTTGTATCGTGCTTGTGGCCCGACAGACGGCATGGGATAGTCCCAACCAGTAGATTTTCTTAGGAGTCCGCATCGTGATCGATCCGGACGGCTATCGACCGAACGTCGGCATCGTGCTGATGCGGCAGGACGGACAGGTGTTCTGGGCACGACGTGTGCGCCGGGATGGCTGGCAGTTCCCGCAGGGTGGCATGAACACCGACGAGACGCCTGTCGAGGCCATGTATCGTGAACTGCAGGAAGAGACCGGGCTGTTGCCGGAGCACGTTGAAGTGCTCGGGGCGACACCGGGTTGGCTGCGCTACAAGCTGCCGGCGCGTGCCATCCGCCGCAATGAACGCCAGGTCTGCATCGGCCAGAAGCAGGTCTGGTTCCTGCTGCGCCTGACCGGTGACGAGGCCCACGTCAGCCTGGACCATACCGACTCGCCCGAGTTCGATCATTGGCGCTGGGTCGACTTCTGGTATCCGGTGGAGCATGTGGTGGTGTTCAAGCGTGGCGTCTATGCGCGCGCCCTGCGACATCTGGCGCCCTTGGCCCAGGGAGTGGCGGGGCACGGCATCAGTGCCATGCCCAAGAGCGCTGCCGAGGCCTGGATGCCAGGCCATGCCGCCGGCCACGAGCGGCCGCGCAAGCGGCCCCGCAGCCACGGGTACTGGCCGAAGAAGGCGCAGGGCGAGGGTCCGGTCACCTGACGGGCTGAACGGTATCGAGAATGGTTCAGGTCTCTGATTGACAACCATTCTCGTTTCCATTGGAATAGTGACCAGGCCGCTACTGGCCTGTTGCCCTGGTTCCCGCCTGTGTACGTCTGCATCTGCAACGGTGTTACCGACCACCAGATCCGCGAAGCCGCCAGCCATGGCGTCACGTCGGTGGCCGAGCTGACCATGCGTACCGGATGCGGCGCCACCTGCGGTTCCTGCCTGGACATGGCCGGCGACCTGCTGGCCAAGGCACGTGCCACGCACGATCTGCCGTTGCCGGTACTGGGTCTGGCGCAGGTCGCCTGAGTCGTTTCGCGGCGCGTTGACGCTGCGTTCTCCTGATCTTCATTGCTGGTCACAGCGGCCAATGCGCACGATTCGCGTTCCTTCACGCGCGCGCACAAGGCGTTACAGTGCCCGCGATTTCAGCGTGCAGGAGCATTCCCATGAAGGGCGACACCAAGGTCATCGAATTCCTCAACAAGGTCCTCTACAACGAGCTGACCGCGATCAACCAGTACTTCCTGCACGCCAAGATGCTGAAGAACTGGGGCATCAAGGAACTGGCCGAACACGAGTACAAGGAATCGATCGAGGAAATGAAGCATGCCGACATGCTCGCCGATCGCATCCTGTTCCTCGAAGGCCTGCCGAATTTCCAGGCGCTGGGCAAGCTGCGCATCGGTGAGAACCCGACCGAGATCCTGCAGTGCGATCTGTCGCTGGAACGCGACGGCGTGGTCACCCTGCGCGAGGCCGTGGCCTACGCCGATTCGGTCGGCGACTACGTCAGCCGCCAACTGTTCGTGAAGATCCTCGACTCCGAGGAAGAGCACATCGACTGGCTGGAAACCCAGCTGGAGCTGATCGAGCGCATCGGTGAGCCGAAGTACCTGCTGAGCAAGCTCGAAGAGTGATTCAGCGGGCCTGGCCGGCGAGGTAGCCGGTCAGCGCCACACGCGCGCGGGCGAACTCCGCCACCAGCAGCGCCACTGCCACGGCAGGGCGCTGCAGGCTGCCGCTGCGGGCTTCGTGTTCTATCCGTCGCGCCACTGCTGACAGCGACAGCGCACCAACGTTGGCGCTGGAGGATTTCAGGCTGTGCGACAGCGCCTGCAGGCGTTCGATATCGTTGCCCTGTGCCGCCTGCTGCAGCTGCTGCACCAACTGCGGTGCGTCTTCCAGGAACACTGCCACGATCTGCGCAGCGGCATCGCCGATCACCGCGTGCAGCTCATCCAGCACGCTGCGATCAAGCACCAGCTGTGGAATCGGGGTCGAGCGTGCTTGGTCATCACGCGGGCTTTCGCCGTCGAGCGCGCTCGGCGCTGCGGGCAATGGCAAAGGTTCCGGCAGCGCTGCATGTCCGCGATCCGCGGATACCCGGCCCCAACGTTGCAGCAATGCATGCAGCGCTTCACGCGTGATCGGCTTGGACAGATAGTCGTCCATGCCCGCCTGCAGGCAGCGCTCGCGATCACCGGCCATGGCGTTGGCGGTCATCGCGATGATAGGCAACCGCGTGCGCCCCGCTTCGGCCTCCTCCCTGCGCCAGCGCTGTGTTGCGCCGTAGCCGTCGAGCACCGGCATCTGGCAATCCATCAGCACGACGTCGATTCCGCCTTCGCGCAGCAGTGCGAGCGCCTGCTCGCCGTCGGCGGCGTTGCGCACCTGGCACTGGAAGACCCGCAGCAGGTGCTCGGCCACCATCCGGTTGACCGTATTGTCCTCGACCAGCAGGACACGCAGATCCAATGACGGCAACGTCGCGGCTGGCTGCGCGTCTTCGGCGTTGGCCAGCAGCGCTGCTGGACGCGCGGTGGCCGTTGGCTGTGCCAGCAGCGCGTGCAGGGCGGCATCGTTGAATGAGCTGTGCAGCTGCTGCTGGCGAGGACGGGGTGCAACCGGATCGTCCTGCAGCCACAGCACCTGCAGAGTGTCGTCGGCACCGCGCTCGGCCAGGGCCCGCTGCAGGGCCGCCTCGCCATTGCGGCGATGGCGGGCGTCGATCAGCAGCCATGCCGGCGTGCTCTGGCCGGGACGTGGCGCTGCGCGCAGGCGTTCCATTGCGTCATCGATGCTGGCCAGCAGCTGTACCTGCAGGCCGTGGTGTGCGGCGATGCGCTCGACGCGTGGCTGCAGCTGCGCATCGGCGGTGTACAGCAGCAGCGCTGCCGGCGAGCGTGCCAGTGCCGGCAGATCGCCGGGGACCTTCAGCAGCGGTATTTCGAACCAGAAGGTTGCACCCTGTCCCGGGGTGGAACGCACGCCGATGTCGCCATGCATCAGGTCGGTGATGCGCTTGCAGATGGCCAGGCCCAGGCCGGTGCCGCCGTAGATGCGTGTGGTGGACGCGTCGGCCTGACTGAAGGACTGGAACAGCCGCGCCTGCTGGGCCTCATCGATGCCGATGCCGGTGTCGATCACTTCGAAACGCAACTGGTGCTGGGCGGGGCCTTCGCCCAGCCGCTGCACGCGCAGCTGCACCTGGCCACGTGCGGTGAACTTGATGGCGTTGGCCAGCAGGTTGCCCAGCACCTGACGCAGGCGCACGGGGTCGCCGCGTACCGGCAGGCGCACGGCCGGATCCAGTTGCAGACTCAGTGTCAGGCCTTTGGCTTCGGCGGCGCGCTGCAGCAGCTGCACCACGCCGTCGAGCAGTTCGCGCAGGTTGAAGCTGGTGATCTCCAGTTCCAGTGCCTGTGCTTCCAGTCGCGAGTAGTCGAGGATGTCATCGACGATGCGCAGCAGCTGCTGCGAGCTGGCCGAGGCGGTAGCCAGCATCTGCCGCTGGTCCTCGCCGAGCGGACCACGGGCGATCAGCTCCAGCATCGGCAGGATGCCATTGAGTGGCGTGCGGATCTCGTGGCTCATGGTGGCCAGGAACTCGCCCTTGGCCAGCACGGCCGCTTCGGCCGCCTGCTTGGCCTGCAGCAGCTGATGTTCCAGCTGGCCCTGGCGTTCGGTGGTACGCCGCAGCTGGTCACGCTCGCTGATGAGGGTGATGCGGTCGCGCTGCAGTGCCGCCAGCGTGCGATTGCGCGAACGCAACCGCAGACCCAGTACCAGCGGGGCGATGATGGCCAGGGCCAGCACCGCCAGCAGCGCAACCGTCGATGACACTCAGAGCACCGCGTTGTGGAAGTCGAAGTTCAGGTCGCTGCCGGCCGACTGCACCATGTTGCCCTGGATGTAATCGACACCGCCGACCCACATCGCGGCCGCTGCCTGCGGATCCTCGATCTGCTGGCCGATGATCAGCAGGCCGGCTGCATGCGCCTGCTCGATCGATCGGCGCAGTTCTTCGCGCGTATCCGGGTTGGAGTGGCTGCTGGAGAAGCGTGCGGCCATGCGCACGAACGACAACGGCAGCTGGGTGAGCAGGGCAAGGGCTTCGCTGCCTGGTTCGAACTGGCTCAGGCAGAAGCGCACGCCAACGCTGGCCATGCGCTGGCAGAACTGCTGCAACGGCACGGTGTGGATCAGCGCGTCGGGCAGGCGCACGTCGATCACCAGCGCGCTGCCGGGCAGGCGACGTTGCTGCAGCGATTCCAGCAGCCAGTCAGCGAAGGCATCGCGCTGCAGGGTACGCAGCGACTGCGAGACGAACAGGTTCAGCGGTTGGGTGGCATGGCGATACAGGTCGAGCAGGCCCATCGCATGTTCCAGTACCTGCTGGTCAAGATCGGCGATGCGGCCGGCGGCTTCGGCTGCGGGAATGACCTGACCGGCGGTCAGCACGCTGCCATCGGCCTGGCGCAGGCGCAGCAGCAGCTGGTACTGCGCGCTGCTGCCGCCGGCGACGGCGACGATCGGCTGGTAAGCGAGCTCCAGCTGGCCTTCCAGCAACGCCAGGTGCTCCTGCTCGGTGGTCACCTGGCGATGCACGTGGCCCGCCACGCCGGCGCTGAGCAGGCGCGCCTGCAGGGTGGTGCGTTCGACCGCTTCCAAGGCGCTGCTGGCATCGTCGAAACCCGGCGACAGCGGCGCGTAGCCGACCACACCGCGCAGGTGCACCGATTCGTCGTCGCGGATCACGAAGGCGCGCGCGGACAGCTGCTCGCGCAGGGTGCCGGCGATCGCTTCCAGGCTGTCCTCATCGGTGTTGCGGGCAAGCAGCAGGAAGCTGTTGTCGTTCAGGCGTGCCAGCAGATGCGGATGGCCGGCCTCGGCAAGACGTTGCCCGGCCTGCACCATCAGCCGCTCGAAGGCCGCGTAGCCGTAGCGCTCGCGCAGGCCCAGCGCGCTGGAGATTTCGACGAAGAACACGCCACCGCGTTCGTGCTGGGCAAGCGTTGCGTTGAGTTGCTGCAGCACGTGGTGGCGCGTGGGCAGCCCGGTTTCCGGGTTGCTGGTCGCCGGTGCGCCGTTGGCACCCGGCAGGGTCGCGGCCTGCGCGCGTGCGCGGCGGATACGGTTGGCTACCGCGGCGATCAGGTGGCGCGGCCGGATCGGCTTGCTCAGGTAATCGTCGGCGCCGCAGTCGAGCACTTCGAACTGGCGCTCCGGGTCCGGGTCGCCGCTGAGGAATACGATCGGTAGCAACTGCATGCCGGGCTGCTGGCGGATCATCGCGGTCAGCCGCATGCCATCCAGCCCGGGCAGGTGCAGATCCATCAGGATCAGGTCTGGGCGTTGTTCGCGGATGGCCTGCTGCACGCCATCGGCATCGCCGAGCACGATCGCCTGCATGCCAGCGCCATGCAGCACGCTTTGTGCGAACAGCGCCTGGGCACGGTCGTCTTCGACGATCAGCACGCGGTAGGGCGAGTCGGCGTCGACAGGCGCCATGTCACTGTTGCCCGCCTCTGGCAGTGCTGCGGCGGAGGGCAGGGGCGGCGGAGCAGCCAGTCGGGCACCGTCGCTGGGCGCTGACGAGGCCGGCACCTGCACGGTCGTTGACGACGGTGCCTCGGCAGGCGCCGCCGCAGCCAAGGGTGCGGCCCAACGTTGCCAATGATCGGCCGGAGGGGTTTCAGCGCGTCCCGGGCGGGGGCCCGTGGCGGATTCGTTTGCGGCCATCGATGCTCCTGGTGTTCGCCGCCATTATGCGACAAGCCCGCCGATCAGCCGGTACCGGGTTGCCGTTGTCCGTCGTCGCTGCCACCACGTGCCAGCCAGCGCACGCTCTTCCACAATGTGCGCCAGACCAGCCAGACCAGCAATGCACCGGCCAGACTGCAGGCCAGCACCACCACCAGCGCGATCCATGGATGCGCCAGCGCGAGCGCCAACCCGCCGATTACCACGGTATCTTCGGCCGCCGAGGCGATCCAGTTGCTGGCCGGTTCCGGTGAGGTGTTGAGCAGGGCGCGGGTGCCGGCCTTCAGGCCATGGCTGGCCAGTGCAACACCCGCGCCCGCCACCAGTGCACCGGTGCCCAGGTCGCCATCTGGCGACAATGTCGCTGCCGCGAGGAAGGCGCCGGCGGGTACGCGCGCCAGGGTCTGCACAAGGTCCCAGGCGGAATCCACGCCGGGAATCTTGTCTGCGAAGAATTCGGCGACGGCCAGCGCCGCCGACGTGCCCAGCACCCACCACGACTCGGTGGCCTGCAGTGCCGGTGGCAGGTCGACCCAGCCGAGCAGGCCGGCGATGCCGACGCCGAATACGGTGAGGTAGACACGGATGCCGGCCAGCCAGGCCAGCAGGATGCCGATCACGAACAGGTGGGCTTCGGTCATGGCGGGCTCCGGCGGCGGAACTGTGCGGGGTGCCACACTATCGACGATGGAGTGGCTGAATGCCACCGCCCGGTGCCGGCCGGCACCGGGGAAACCTGTCGTTCCTGTCATACACTAGCCCGTCGTTTGCCCCAGGGGCCGTACTGGCGTCGCCATTGCGATGCCACGGAGACTACCCATGAACAACCGCCCTCCCATGCGTGTGCAGGTCCGCCTTCCCGGTGCCCGGCAACCACCTGCCGACCGCCGTCGCCTGCTGGTGATCGCGGGCATCTGGCTGCTCAGCCTGGTGCTTGCGGTGCTGGGGGGCTGCTGGCTGGGCGCGCCGCGCGGTGAACAGGGCCAGCGCGTGCAGGTTGCCGAGAAGCGGGCCGATGCGCTGCAGACCCAGCTGACCGAACTGCGGCAGAAGCAGGCGACGCTGGAAGCGTCGGACCGCATCAGCCGCGCCGCCAACAATGAGGTGCAGTCTTCACTGGCCGAGCGCGATGAAGAGATCGCCGGCCTGCGCGCTGACGTTGCCTTCTACGAGCGTCTGGTGGGCTCGACCAGCCAGCGCAAAGGCCTGAACACCCATTCGATTGAATTCAGCCCGGAATCGGCCGGCACCTGGCAGTACAGCGTGGTGCTGACCCAGAACCTCAACCGGGGCGCGATCAGCCAGGGGCAGATGCGTTTCACGGTGGAAGGCGTAAAGAACGGCAAGCTGGCCACCATCAGCTGGGACGAGCTGCACCAGCGCAGCAAGGTGCCGGGACAGGATTACTCGTTCCGGTACTTCCAGCAGCTCACCGGCAGCGTGATGCTGCCGGCTGACTTCACCCCGCAACGGGTGAAGGTGACATTGGGGAGTGGTGCGGGGGGCACCACGCAGGTATTCGACTGGAAACAGGCCGGCGCACCGGCCAGCAAAGGGGAGTAGGCAGATGTTCGGAAGCAGCAAATCCAGCCGTGATGGCCAACTGGTGGTGGATGCCCTGATCGGCAACCAGGTGGTGATCCGTGGCGATGTGGAATTCAGTGGTGGCTTGTACGTGGAAGGTCGCATCCACGGCAAGGTGATTGCCCAGGAGGGCGCCAGCGCGGCGACCCTGACCCTCGCCGAGCATGGCGTGATCGAAGGCGAGATCCGCGCCCAGGTGGTGGTCATCAGTGGCCGCCTGGACGGCGATGTGCATGCCACCGAGAAGGTCGAACTGACCCCGAGCGCCCGGGTCAACGGCAACGTTCACTACCAGGTGGTGGAAATGAACGCGGGTGCCCAGCTGAACGGCCGGCTGATCCATGCCAGCGCCCCGATGCAGGCCCTGCCAGCCCCGGAGAGCGGGGACGCCGCTGATGGCAAGGGCGACACTGCGGCACGCCGCAAGCTGGCCGAGGCGATGGCTTGAAAGCCATCGCCTGCGCCCCCATGCTGAGCCCATGAACACGCTCGTCTCCCTCCCCGGCGCCACGCCGGCCGCCGCGCCCGACTACCAGTCGCTGGATCGGCCGCTGAACTTCACCGAGGCCGCTGCGGCCAAGGTCAAGGAACTGATCCAGGACGAGGGCAACCCCGACCTGTCGTTGCGTGTGTACATCGAGGGCGGTGGCTGTTCGGGCTTCCAGTATGGGTTCGAGTTCGATGAGAACCGTGCCGGCGATGACCTGGCGGTGCAGACCAGCGGGGTCACCCTGCTGGTCGATCCGCTCAGCCTGCAGTACCTGATGGGCGCCGAGGTGGATTACACCGAGAGCCTGACCGGTGCGCAGTTCGTGATCCGCAATCCGAACGCCAAGACCACCTGCGGCTGCGGCAGCAGTTTCAGCATGTAATTGCAGGGCGTGGGGCATGCGCCCCGCGCGGTGCCTTCGGTAGATCCACGCCATGCGTGGATGGCTTTTCCTGCACCCACAGGCGGGTTTCCGCAAAGTCTGCGGCTTGCCACCTGCATCGATTGGCGGCAGGCTAGCTGGATGCTCACTTCTCCTTCGCCGCTTTCCGGTTTTGCCTTCGTGGGTGAACCGTTGGAGCGCGCCGATGCCATGCGCGAAGATGCCGATGCTCTGGCGCGCCTGTGGCCCGATGCGCGCATTCTTGTCCTGGACCAGGACGGCACCGCCTTCACCGGTGATGACGACCAGCCGCTGGCGCTGACCGGCGCTGATGTCGGTGGCGGGCCCGGTGTCGCGATCTTCCTCGGCCTGCGTGGTGAGCAGGCCTGGTTCTCGGTGGAAGCTGCCAGCGTGACCGTCACCGCGCCACGCCGGCTCGATCTGCGCCAGGCCGCACTGCTGTGGACCGTGGCCGATGCGACCGCCTTCAGCTACGCCCGCGGCATGTCCTACTGGCAATCGCGTACCCGCTTCTGCGGCGTCTGCGGCACGGCCGTGGCGTTCGCTCGTGGTGGCTTCGTCGGCCGCTGCCCGCAGTGCGCGACCGAGCACTACCCGCGCGTCGATCCGGCAGTGATCGTCGCCGTGGAAAACCAGGGACGGCTGTTGCTGGGCCGCCAGTCCAACTGGGCGCCGCGCCGCTATTCGGTGTTGGCCGGCTTTGTCGAGCCTGGCGAGACCTTCGAGCAGACCGTAGCGCGCGAAGTGCACGAAGAGAGCAAGGTACGGGTGACCGCCTGTCAGTACCTGGGCTCCCAGCCCTGGCCGTTCCCCGGTGCATTGATGATCGGTTTCCGGGCGCAAGCACAGGACGATGTGCCGACCGTGGATGGCGAGCTGGAAGACGCGCGCTGGTTCAGTGCCGAGGAGGTTGGAGCGGCCCTTGCGCGTGACGTCGAGGACGATGGTGAAGGCATTCGTCTGTCGCCGCCGATCTCCATTTCGCGGAGCCTGATCGAGCATTGGTACCGCCAGCAACCGGCATCCGGCGGCGCCAGCATTGCCGCCACCTGAACACGCTGCCGGTTACAGTACGGTTCACCGCTGACGGCGACGCTGCGACAGGTAAGGTAGCGACGCCGAACGCTTGCTCGTAGGGAGACCTGCCATGTTCACCACCCTGGTCGCCGTGTTGGTGGCACTGGCCCTTGGCCATGTCGCCCCGGCCGCTGCCGCGTCGCTGCGCCGTTTCGACGGCTTCCGGCGCTGGCTGGGCTGGCTGGACGCGCACGGTGGTCGGGCCTGGCAGGGGGCCGCCGGCGTGGCGCTGGCGATCGTACCGTCACTGCTGCTGATGGCGTTGGTCGCCTGGCTGCTGCGCGGGGTGCTGTTCGGCCTGCCGGCGCTGCTGCTGGGCGTGGCCGTGCTGGCCTGGTGCTGGGGTCCACGGGACCTGGACCGCGACATCGAAGCGATCATCGATGCCGACGACGCGCCGACCCGGCAGGCGGCAGTACGCAACCTGCAGTCAGCCGGTGGCAGCCTGCGCGAGGATGTTCCTTCACTGGTCGAGGCGACCGTGCTCAACGCGCTGCGGCGCTGGTTCGCGGTGCTGTTCTGGTTCCTGCTGCTGGGCCCGGTGGGTGCGCTCGGTTATCGCCTGCTGGCATTGATGGCGGAAAGCCCGATGCGGGCGCGAGTGCCGGTGGAGCCGCTGGCGCTGGCGCAGCGGTTGCTGGGCTGGATTGAATGGCCCGTTGCCCAGTTGATGGCGTTCTCGATGGCCCTGGTCGGCAACTTCGACACGGCCTGGAAGGCATGGCGCCAGGCGCATGGTGAGCGCTTGGCCGGCGACATTGGTTTCCTGGGCGCGGTGGCGCGTGCCAGCGTCCATGCCGAGTTGCGCGAAGATGCCCACGATTACACCGAAGCCGGTCTGTTGCCGGTGTGGCAGCGGCTGCCGGACCTGCGCGATGCGATGAGCCTGGTGTGGCGGATGCTGCTGCTGTGGCTGGCAGTGCTGGCTCTGCTGGTGATCGCGGGCTGGGTGACCTAGTTGTTCTTTCTGCAGGGCTTGCAGCCCTGCACCTGCAGAGGCCAAAGCCAAAGCCAAAGCGGCTCTGGGTTGCTGAGGATTGGGCGGGGTGGTGTGGGGCTGCAGGACACGCCGTGAACCCATCCATGGCGCCAACGGTCCTGCAGCCCCACACCGCCCCACCCCCAGCAGATTCCGGCGGCTGTTGGTAGGTGTCGACCTTGGTCGACACGGTAGATCCACGCCATGCGTGGATGCAGAGCGAAGCGATCCGCTTCCGCTTTTGATCTTCTCTTTCTTTTCCGTGGTGGACGCGCACGGAAATTGTCCGTGGCCGGGCGGGTGGGTTGCGCAGGGGCGTAAGCGCCATGGATGGCGCGACCGAGCTTACATGGACGTACTTGCAGCGGCCCCTGCGCAGCCCACCCGCCCGGCCAACCCCAACGGCTTCTGCTTCCAGCGACCAACCACGAGGGGCTGCGCCGTTGGCGGGAAACTACACCGGAGCCAGCGCGGTGAACGGTGCCCACGGCAGGTTGCGCAGCACGGCATAGCCGGGCAGCAGCCACAGCCAGAACGTAGGGCTGGCCAGTACCCGCATCAACGGGTCGAGCACGCGCGGGCGCACGCCAGCCATGTTGAGCAGCATCAGGAACAGGAAGGGCAGGCTGATGACCAGCAACGGGTTCATCGCCATCGCGCCGGGCAGGTCGAAGTGGACCAGTGAATACAGGCAGCGCGTGCTGCCGCAGCCGGGGCAGTAAAAGCCGGTCAGTGCGTACAGCGGGCAGCCCGGCAGCGGGTTGCCGGAGACATACGGATTGACGTGGCGCAGGACCACGGCGGCACCCGCAGCCAGGCCGGAAGCGGCCAGCAGCGGAGCCCAGCGGGCCAGGCGGGAACGCGCGGGAAGTGCGGACATGCGGGAGCGGGATCCGGCGCGTGGCCGGACCCCGTCGCGGGCATCAGTAGCTGCCGTTGCCGCCGCTCAGCGCGCCCAGGCCGCCAACGGCCATGATCACGATGAAGTACAGCACCATGACGACGACGGCGGCGATGGCCGACCACATGGCCCACTTCTTGGCCTTGTCGGCCGAATCACGGGCACCGGCGACGTCGCCAGCAGCCAGCTTGCCGTTGACCTGGGCGGCGTAGACGATCGACACGATGCCGGCCGGCAGGCAGCAGAACAGGGTGGACAGGATGGCCCAGACCAGATTGTTGGGGACCTGCGGGGTACTGGTGTTCATGGTTCAAGCTCCTCGATGGGTGGTGGTGGTGAATCAAAGGTCGGATAGAGCGCCCAGCACGGCCAAGCCGCCGAACAGCCCGAACCACAACAGCAACAGGACCGGCAGGGCAACGGCCGAAGCCACCGCCCACCAGCCCGCCTTGCGCGACGCGCTATAGGCCCCCGGCAGGTCACCGGCCGCGCGGCGACCATCGACCTGGGCGGCATACACGATCGACACCACGCCCAACGGCAGGCAGCAGAACAGCGTCGTCAGGATCGCCCAGACCAGATGGTTGGGGATGTAGACCGGACGGCTGAGCGGTGGCGGTTGATTCAAAGCAAGACTCCATTCCTTGGTGGCCGGCCGTGTGAACGGGCCGAACCTCCCCCCTGTGGGTGCGTAATCTACCGCAACCTGCGACGCATGTATGCGGTTACAGCCAGATCCTGTCGCCTTTGACGCTTGACGGGACAAGAAAAAGCCGGCGCTTGGCGCCGGCTTTCAGAGCACGCTGCGGCGTGATCGGCCCCTCAGGCGAGGTCGCCGCGCAGGGTGCGGACCTGGGCTTCCAGGGCGGTGGCATCGGTCGAATGGCCATCCACTGCCGGTGCCGCGACCACCTCTACGGTCGCCCGGAACCGGCGCGGTACGCGCATGCGGCCCAGGCGGGTATCGCGGCGGCTCCACATGCTCGACCACATACCGCGCAGGGCCATCGGCACCACCGGTACCGCGCGGCGTTCGAGGATCTTCTCCACGCCGGATTTGAACGGTGCCATCGTGCCGTCGCGGGTCAGTGCGCCTTCCGGGAAGATGCACACCAGCTCGCCCTCGGCGAGGGCGGCATCGACTTCATCGAACGCACGCTGCATCAAGGCCGGATCTTCGCGCGCACCGGCGATCGGAATCGCCTTGGCGGTGCGGAAGATCCAACGCATCACCGGGATGTTGAAGATCTTGTAGTACATGACGAAGCGCACCGGGCGCGGAATCGTCGCCGACAGGATCAGCGCGTCCATGTAGCTGACGTGGTTGCAGACCAGCAGCGCGGCGCCTTCATCGGGCACGTTGTCCTCGATGCCATGGGGGCGCAGGCGATACAGCGTGCGCACCATCACCCAGCTGAGGAAACGCATCAGGAATTCGGGGACGATGGTGAAGATGTAGATTGCCACCACGGCATTGGCGATGGCCAGTGCCAGGAACAGTTGCGGGATGGTCCAGCCGAGCAGGCGCTGGGTGAGCAGGCCGAGTACGGCCGCAGCGACGATGAAGCCGGAGTTCTGGATGTTCAGCGCGGCGAACACGCGCGACATCTCCGACTTCGGCGTGCGGCTCTGGATCAACGCAAACAGCGGCACCACGAAGAAGCCGGTGAACAGGCCGATGCCGAGCAGGTCGATGATGATGCGGATGCTGCCGGCCTGGTGCACGAACTGGGTGACCGACAGGCCCTGCGCGGTGGCCTCACCGGCGCGTGCGAAGTACAGGTCCAGCAGGAAGGCGGTCATGCCGAATGCACCCAGCGGCACCAGGCCGATCTCCACGGTGCGTGCCGACAGCTTTTCGCACAGCAGCGAACCGACGCCGGTGCCGACCGAGAACAGCGCCAGGGCGAAGATGTACAGGGTGGGTTCGCCACCGAGGTTGGTGACCGCATAGGACGGCAGCTGCGCGGTCAGGATGGTGCCGACGAACCAGAACCAGGACACGCCGAGGATGGCGTTGCGTACCGACTTCTGTTTCCTGGCCATGCGCAGCACGGCCAGCGATTCGGGGATCGGGTTCCAGTTGATCTTCAGATCCGGCGCGCCGGCATCGACCTTGGGGATCATGCGCGCGGCGAGGTTGCCGCAGATCGCCAGCGCGATGACCGCCGTGGCGGCCACGATCGGTCCATGGCTGCCGGCCAGGGTGAACACCAGGCCGCCGACGATCATGCCGGTCAGGATCGACATCGACGTGCCCATCTCGACCAGGCCATTGCCACCGGTCAGTTCTTCCGGGCGCAGTACCGAGGGCAGCACCGAGTACTTCACCGGGCCGAACAGGGTGGATTGCAGGCCCGTGCAGAACAGGGCCACCAGCAGCACCGGCAGGCTCTCGGTGAGAAAGCCCACCGCGGCCAGTGTCATGATCACGATCTCCATGGTGGTGGTGATCACGATCAGTCGCGACTTCTCCAGCTTTTCCGCGATCTGCCCGGCCAGGGCGGAGAACAGGAAGTAGGGCAGGATGAACAGCGCCGGCGCCAGGTTGGTGTAGAGCGTACGCTCGCTCTCGGCCACGCCGAGGTAGAACAGCAGGCCGATGATCGCCTGCCGGTACACGTTGTCGTTGAAGGCACCCAGCCCCTGCACGATGAAGAACGGCAGGAAACGGCGCTGGCGCAGCAGGGCGAACTGGTTGTGACCGGACATGGAACCTCCTTGGACCGGCGCAGCCTAGCATTCCTGCCCATCTGTCGGGACCGTGGCGGCATGCATCCACGCATGGCGTGGATCTACTCATACCCCATGGGGGGGTGCGGACGGTGGGTGCGGACCGTTGGTCCGCATACCTGAGAACCTCAGACGATATCGTCGACCACGCCGCCGTCGACCCGCAACGCTGCGCCGGAAGTGGCCGACGCCTGCGGCGAGGCGAGGTAGACCACCATGTTGGCCACTTCTTCGACCGTGGCCGCGCGCTGGATCACCGACGCAGGACGATGGGTCATCACGAACTCACGGCCGATCTGTTGCAGTGGCTTGCCAGTGCGCGCGCGCTCCTCTTCGAACATCGCTGCGAAGCCGTCGGACAGCGTCGGGCCGGGCAGCACCGCATTGACGGTGACGCCGCTGCCGGCCACGCGCTTGGCCAGGCCGCGCGACAGCGACAGCTGCGCGGTCTTGCTGACGCCGTAATGGATCATGTCGGCAGGAATGTTGCGTGCCGATTCGGAGGAGATGAACAGCACGCGGCCCCAACCGGCGTCGACCATCGCTGGCAGCAGGGCGCGCGACAGGCGCACGCCGGACATGACGTTGGTCTGCCAGTATTGCTCCCAGGTGGCATCGTCGGTCTCGAAGAAGTCCTGCGGGCCGAAGATGCCGGCATTGTTGACCAGGATGTCGACGTTGCCCGGCAGGCCGGCCAGCAGCGCGTCGACCCCGCGGGCGTCGGACAGGTCGGCGGCCACGCCCAGCACGTTGGCGCCGGGAATGGCAGCCAGCAGGCGCTGGCGCGCGCGCTCCACGCTGTCGGCACTGCGGCCATTGAGGATGACCTGCGCGCCGGCGGCGGCCAGCCCCTGTGCGATGGCGTGGCCGATGCCAGCGGTGGAGGCGGTGACCAGCGCGGTGCGGTCGTTGAGTTCGATCTTCATGGGGGAGATCCTGCGTGGGCGACACGGCAGTATCGGCGCCCGGGCGTGATCGGAATGCCCCCGTGGACGCAACACGATGTTGCACGGCCGACAAGCCCCCGCCCGAATGCGGTTCCAGTAGATCCACGCCATGCGTGGACGCCGTCAGCTCAAACCACGCACCGCACCATTCGCCGCCGCTCTCACCTTCGGCAGCATCCGCAGCACCAGCGCCATCTGCGTGCGGATCAACTGCAGTTTCGGCGGCATCGTTTCATCGAGCTGCTCAAGTTCCGCGGCCACCGCACGATCGGCGTCGTTGTCCTCCTCCGACACCGGCTGTTGCGCCGTCAATGCCGACGCCAGCTGCTGCAGCGCTTTGCGCACCCGCTCGCCGGCGGCCAGTGCAAGTGGATCGCCCGCGTAGCTGTCGACCTGGTCGCGATGCGCACCCAGCGCGGACAGATGCCCGAGCAGGGTGTTGGACAACGCCAGGAAGTGGAAACCCGAATCGAGGTTGCGGCGCACGTGGCCCGGTTCGCGCAGCATGTTCGACAAAGCGGTGGACAGTGCGGCATCGGCGTTGTGCATGTCGCGGCGGGCGATGCGGTAGGCCAGATCGTCGCGCATGCCGCTGCGGTACTGGCCCAGCACCGATTCCAGATAGCGGGCGGCGGTATCCAGCACCCGCGCCAGCACGCGGTGCAGCTGTCGACCCTGCCAGTCCGGCAGGATCAGGAACGCGGCCGCTGCGGCGATTGCGCAACCCAGGATCGTATCGACCATGCGCGGCACGATCAGCACGAAGCCGTCGCCGATCAGGTTGAAGCAGGTCAGCGCCATCACCGTGATGGCGGCCGAGGCGACCAGATAGCGGTCGGTACGGGTGAAGAAGAACAACAGTGCCGACAGCAGTGCGATCAGCAACTGGATCTCCAGCGTTGGGAACAGCTGCAGCAGCGCCCAGGTCAGCACCAGGCCGGCCAGCGTACCGACGATGCGCTGGGCCAGGCGCTGGCGGGTGGCACCGAAGCTGGGCCGGCACACGAACACGATGGTCAGCAGCACCCACGAGCCGTTCTGTGCATTGAACAGATGGATGGCAACGAAACCGGCGATCAGTGCCAGCGCCATGCGCAGGCCATGGCGGAACAATACCGAGCCGGGGGTGAGCTGCTGGCGCAGGCGCACGCCCATTTCGCGCAAGGTGTGCGGGTTGCTGTCGCGCAGGCGGGTGTCGACGTTGTCCAGGCTGGCTTCGGAACGTTCGGCATCGAGCAGGCGGCGCTCGATGCTGCGGAGGTTGTGCACCAGCAGGTCCAGCGAACCGAGCAGGCGCTGCCACTGCGGTCGTTGCTGGTCGCGCAGGTAGGTCAGGGCATCGGCCAGATCGCGCCCGGCCTGCTGGTTGCTCTCGCCGTAGACGAATGGGCGGCGCAGCCGGATCGCTTCGCCCAGCCGCGCACAGGCCTGGCCCTGCAGGTCGAGCAGGCGCTGGCAGCGGTACAGCACGTCGCTGTGGAAGAACGCATCGACCAGCGCGCCGTACGGGTAGTGGGAGGAGCTGGCGCGCTCATGGAAATCCTGTGCCATGTAATACAGGCGCAGGTACAGGCCGGAGTTGACGCCCGGCCGGCCGGAGCGGCCAAAACGCGCCAGGATCGCTGTCTTCGCCTCGTTCAGCGCACCGACCACGCGGCGGTTCTGCTCGGCCAGATCGAGCTGGCGGCGCTGCAGGTCCGCCTCGCGCACGGGTTCGAACAGGGCGGCCTTGAGCTGCAGGTAACGGCCCAGTTCCACGTACAGGCGCGCCACGCGCTCGCGCACCGGCCGGTTGGCGAACAGCGTGGTCCACAGAATCGACAGCAGCCCGTACCACACCGCACCCGCCAGCAGGTGGCTGACCGCGTCCAGCGCACTGTGCAGGTCATGGGCACCATGCTGTTCCAGGCCGATCATGGTGTAGATGGCCAGGGTGACGGTGGCCTGGGCGATGGACGCGTAGCGCTCGCCAAGTGCGCCGAGCAGCGTCAGGCCGAACGTGGACAGCGCCAGGGCCGCGATGAAGATCCATGGCCAGGGGAACAGCCAGATCACCGAGGCCGCCGCCAGGCAGAAGCACAGCAGCGACAGCAGCACGGCCTTGGTCCGGCCCCACCAGTTGTCATCGGTCTCGGCAATCGCGCTGGCGATGATGCCGAGGAACACTCCGGGCAGCGCGGTCAGCGCATCCAGGTGCCAGCACACGGCCAGGGCCGCTGTCAGGGCAATGAACACCCGCAGGCCATAGCTGGCCTTCTCGTGGGCCCACAGACGGCTGAGGCGGGATTCGCGTGCGGACATGCAGGCTCGGCGGAAGGATCGACCACCATTATTGCGGGCCGCGCGTGAAATGGTAGATCCACGCCATGCGTGGATGATTTTCCACTCGATATCCGGTAGTGCCGGCCGCTTACATGTCGAACTGCACGCTCAGCGCGAAGGTGCGCGGCAGGCCGACGCCCGCATTCGACCAGTACCTGCGGTTGGCCAGGTTCTCCACGCTGGCACGCAGGGTCACCGGGTGGCCGGAGGCCAGCAGGCGGTAGCCGACGCCGGCATTGACGAGCGTGTAGTCGGGCAGCTTCAGGGTGTTGTCGGCGTCGTACCAGACATCGCCGTAGTAGCGCACGGCGGCATAGGTCTCCAGCCCTTCCACCCACGGCAGCTGGTAGGTGGCGTGCAGCACGCCGCTCCAGCGTGCTGCACCGACGGTGCGGTTTCCTTCCTGCGCCGCGCTGCCCGGTGACAGCTTGTCGTAGGTCGGGTCCAGCCAGGTCACGCCACCACCAACGGTCAGTGCATCGCTCAGGTGCAGGTCGGCGCTGGCCTCGATGCCTTCGTACAGGGTGATGCCATCCTGCACCAGGCGTTTGCCTGCATCGGTCAGCTGATCGATGTTGGCGCCACGCTCCAGGCGGAACGCAGCGACGTTTGCGTTCCAGCGATCCGCTTCCACCTTGGCGCCGATCTCGTACTGCTTGCTGATGGTGGGGTCGAGCACATCGCCGGCATTGATGTAGCTGTTGCCTACGCGACCGCCTGCTTCCAGCGACTCGATGTAGCTGGCATACAGGGTGACGGCCTCGCTGGGCTTGAACATCACCGCGTAGGTCGGGGTGACCGGATAGGTGTGATAGGCGCCCTTGGTCTCGAAGTCGTTGTAGCGCCAGCCGGCCAGCACCGACCAGCCATGGCCGAGGTCGACGGTATCGCTGACGAACACGGCCTTCTGCACGGTTTCGCTGCCACGGCTCATCACCCGCGACCCGACTGCGTCGTGGCGGATGTCATGGCGCTGGTACAGATTGGCGCGGCCGATCAGGCTGAACTCGTAAGGACGATCCCAGCCCAGCCCGGTCTGGTGGCTGACGCCGGCCACCAGCTGGTGCCGCAGCGGGCCGGTGCCGAAGCTGCCCTGCACCAGTGCCTGCGCCAGCTTCCACTCGCTCTTGCCGCCGAGTTCGTAGACGTTGACGTCGTAGTCGCCGTTGAGGTCGTCGATGTAGGCGAAGATCTTGTTGACGTCGTTCCACGAGGTGGTGACGCCATAGCTCAGGCTGGCCTTCCAGTCGCTGTTGATCTGCCAATCCAGTGCGGTGGACAGCAGGCTGGAGCGGGTGTCGTAGTAGGTGCCGGGCACGCTGTTGTCGACATCGCCAGCGATCGGCCGCGGCAGCGACGTCAGGCCACGGAAGTAGTATTGCGGTGATTCCTCGCGCAGGTCGCGCGACTGGAATACGCCGTCGAAGGTCCAGGTGAGCGCATCGCTCAGATGTGCGTCCAGCGACAGTGCGCCGACCTTGCGATCGATATGGCCACCGTTGAAGGTTTCGCCCTTTTCCTGGAAGGCGTTGAAGCGGTAGCCGAACATCTGCTCGTTGCCGAAGCGGCCACCGACGTCGATGCCGCCGCTGACGATGCCCTGCTCGCGCCAGCCGAGCTGGGCGGAGAAGGTCGGTACCTCGGTCGGCTTCTTGGTGATGTAGTTGACGATGCCGCCCGGCGCGCCGAAGCCGTACAGGAACCCACCGGGGCCCTTCAGCAGGTCGACCTGTTCCATCACTTCCAGCGGCCATTCGGTGCCCCAGGACGAGACCTGCAGGCCGTTGACCCGGTAGCTGTCGAAATTCAGGTCGATGCCGCGATTGCGGATCGGCGAGCTCCAGCCGCTGGCATAGGCGCTTACCTGCGTGGTGACCGAGGGGTCGAGCAGGAAGGCTTCGCCCAGCGACACGACCTGGCGCTGTTCGATCTGCTCACGGCCGACCGCGGTGATCGCAAACGGGGTATCACGCAGGACGCGATCGCCGAGGGCGCCAGCCTCGGTGTGGGTACGCTCGGCGATGACCTTGACCGCGTCCAGATCGGTGGCACTGCGGGCGTCGGCGGGGGCTTCGGCGTGTGCAGTGCAGGCGGCGGACAGCGCTACGGCCAGCACGGCCAGGCGGGGGGAGCGGATGGGCAACATCGATGGAGATCCTCGGCGGGCGGCCACGGGCCATCCGCCCATGCAGGGGGGAAAGGTCGGTGGCTGGGATCACGCAGGCGTGCCGGCAACGGCAGCGGGGCGCCGCAAGGGGGCGCAGGACCATGGCTGGATGAGAATTGTTCTCTTTTCGTTACAGCGCGTCAAATGCCATCGGCGTGCGGACCAACGGTCCGCACCCACCAGAGGCAGGTGTTGCAGTAGATCCACGCCATGCGTGGATGGGCCTTGCTACGCCCGCTGCGCGCGCCTGAGCAGCTTTGCCTCACGCCTGCGCGCGCGCCGCGCCTTCCAGCGCTCGGCCAGGCACGAGAAGATCACGTACAGCGCAGGCGTGCTGAGCAGGGTCAGGCTCTGCGAGAACAGCAGGCCACCGATCATCGCGATGCCCAGCGGGCGACGCAGTTCCGACCCTTCGCCCAGCCCGATCGCCAGCGGCACCGCCGCCAGAATCGCCACCATCGTGGTCATCATGATCGGCCGGAAACGCACGATGCTGGCTTCACGGGCAGCCTCGCGCGGAGTCAGCCCATGTTCGCGCTGCGCCACCAGGGCGAAGTCGATCATCATGATCGCGTTCTTCTTGACGATGCCGATCAGCAGCACCAGCGCGATCATCGAGATCACCGACAGTTCGGTGTTGGTGCCGAACAGCGCCAGCAACGCACCGACGCCGGCGGCCGGCAGGGTGGACAGGATCGTCACCGGGTGGATCAGGCTTTCGTACAGGATGCCCAGTACCAGATAGACGGTGAGGATCGCCGCCAGTACCAGGATCAGCATGTCGCTGGAGTCGGAATTGAAGCCGAAGCCCGCGTCGTCGGCCAGGCGGATGTCGCCGGGCATGCGCATGCCGGCCACGGTGCTGTCGATGATGGCCTTGGCCTCGCCCATGCTGACGCCGGGGGCGAGGTTGTAGCTCAGGTCCATCGTCGTGTACTGGTTCTCATGGGTGATCTGCGAGGGCGCCAGGCCCGGCGCCTGTCTGGCCACCGCCGTGATCGGCACCATTTCGCCGTTGCGTGCGCGCACATGCACTTCGTCCAGCGCCGAGGGGGTGGCGGTCTGCGACGGCAGCGCGTTGACCACCACGCTGTACTGGTTGATGTCCGAGTAGATGGTGGAAATCTGGCGCTGGCCGAAGGCGCCGTACAGCGCACCGTCGATGGCACCGACCGAGATGCCCAGGCGCGCGGCCTTGGCGCGGTCGATCTCGATGTTCTGGCGCAGGCCGGCGTTGTCGACGTCGGTGCCGACATCGCGCAGCTTCGGGTTCTTCTTCAACGCCGCCTGCAGCTTGGGCAGCCATTCCTGCAGCGCGGCCAGGTCGTTGCCCTGCAGCGAGACGCGGTACTGCGCGCCCTGGCTGTTGCCACCGCCATCGTTGCTGGGCAGGTCCTGGATCGCGCGCAGGCGCAGCTGCAGGTCCGGGTAGCGGTCGGCCTTCGCACTCAACCGCGCTAATGCATGCGCTGTGGTTTCGCGGCGGCCTTCCTTGCGCGACTTCAGTTCGACGTTGAACTGCGCGCTGGAGCCCTGGCGGCCACTGCCCAGGCGTACGCCCACGGTCTTCACCGCCGGGTCGGCCATCAGCATGTCGGTGATGCGCCGTTGGCGGCTGACCATGTCCTCGAAGGACACCGTCGCACTGGAGTTGGCGCGGCCCCAGATCAGGCCGGTGTCCTGTGGCGGGAACGCACCCTTCTTCACCGCACCGAACAGGAAGATGGTGACGCCGATCAGGATCAACGGCGTCAGCGACAGCAGCAGCGCATGGCGCAGCGAGAAATCAAGGAATACGGTGTAGATGCGCAGCATCCGCTCGTGACCGGCATCGAGCCAGCGGCCGAAGCGCGACGGTGCCGCCTTGTGGTCGTGGGCGCTGAGGAAGCGGCTGCACAGCGCCGGGGTCAGCGTCAGCGAAACGATCATCGACACCACGATCGCCGCCACCAGGGTCACGGTGAACTCGCGGAAGAACGCGCCCATCATGCCGCTGGCGAACAGCAGCGGGATGAACACCGCCACCAGCGAGGCGGTGATCGAGACGATGGTGAAGCCGATTTCGCGCGCACCGGCGAAGGCCGCCTGCATCCGCGGCATGCCCTCGTCGAGGTGGCGCATGATGTTCTCGATCACCACGATCGCATCGTCGACCACGAAGCCGATCGCGATCACCAGCGCCAGCAGGCTCAGGTTGTTCAGGGTGAAGCCCATCACGTACATCACCAGCGCGGCACCGGCCAGTGACAACGGCACGGTGACTGCGGCAATCAGCGTCGGCGCCAGGCGGCGCAGGAACAGCGCCATGGTCAGCACCACCATCGCCAGGCTGATCAGCAGGGTGATCTGCACTTCATGCAGCGACGAACGGATGGTCGGGGTGCGGTCGAAGTAGGGCGTCATCGTGGTGCCCGGCTGCAGGTAATCGCGCAACGCGGGAATCTGCGCTTTCACCCGGTCCACGGTCTCGACGATGTTGGCGCCGGCACGGGTGAACACATACATCACCACGGCCGGTTTGTGGTCGAACCACGCGGCCTGGTACGCATCCTGCTGGCCGTCGTAGACGTTGGCGATGTCCTTCAGGCGGATCACCCGGCCATCGCCCTGGGTCTTGACCACCAGATCGGCGAAGTCGGCGGCGCGCGCGACCGAATCGTTGGCGATGATCGCGGTGGTGGTGTTGCCATCGCTGAGGAAGCCGGTGGGCGAGGTCACGTTGGCTGCACGCACGGCATTGCGCAGGTCGTCGGCGGTCAGTCCCAGCGCGTTCATCAGGCGCAGGTTGACGTCCACCCGTACCGCTGGCGTCGAGGCACCGGCGATATCCACCGAGGCGACGCCGCCGATCTGGCGGATGCGCTGGGCCAGCAGCGAGTCGGCGACGTTGTACAGCTCATCGGCGGACTGCGTCTGCGACGTCAGCGCGATGGCGATCACCGGGTCGTCGTTCGGGTTCGCCTTCTGGTACATCGGCGAGCCCATGCCCGAGGGCAGGTCGGCCTGCGCCGAATTGATCGCCGTCTGTACGTCCAGCGCGGCTGAATCGATGTCGCGGTCGCTCTGGAAGATCATGAACACCAGCGAGCTGCCTTCCGAGCTCGACGAGCGCATGCGGTCGATGCCCGGCAGCTGGCCGAGGTGGCGCTCCAGCGGCGCGGTCACCGTGGAGGCCATGGTTGCCGCGTCCGCACCGGACTGGCTGGCGTGCACGAAGATCACCGGGATCTCGATGTTCGGCAGTGCCGACACGCCGAGCCGCAGGTAACAGATCACGCCGACCATGAACAAGCCGATGGCCAGCAGCGCGGTGCCGATCGGGCGGCGGATGAAGGGGCCGGACAGGTTCACCGTGCAGCCCCCCGGGGGTGCGGGGCCAGGGTCATGCCTGCGGCTCCTGCACCGTGCCATCGCGCAGCGCGCGCTGTTCACGGCGGCGTGCAAGCCATTCCGAGAAGCGCTCCATGTACAGGTAGATCACCGGCGTGGTGTACAGCGTCACCAGCTGCGACAGCAGCAGGCCGCCGACGATGGCGATGCCCAGCGGGCGACGCAGCTCCGAGCCGATGCCGGTGCCCAGCGCCAGCGGCAACGCACCGAGCATGGCCGCCGCGGTGGTCATCATGATCGGGCGGAAGCGCAGCAGGCAGGCGCGGCGGATGGCCTCGCGCGCGTTGGCGCCGGTGCGCCGCGCCTCGATGGCGAAGTCGACCATCATGATGCCGTTCTTCTTGACGATGCCGATCAGCAGCACGATGCCGACGATGCCATCCACCGACAGGCTCAGGCCACAGACCATCAGTGCCAGCAGCGCGCCGACACCGGCCGGTGGCAGGGTCGAGATGATCGTGATCGGGTGGATGTAGCTCTCGTACAGCACGCCCAGCACGATGTAGATCACCACCAGCGAGGCCAGCAGCAGCCACACCACGTCGGTCTGGCTGCCGGTGAATTCGGCGGCCTTGCCGATGAACTGCGCATGCACATGCGCCGGCATGTCCAGGCTGGCCTTGGTCTCTTCGATGGCCTTGACCGCATCGGACAGCGAATAGCCCGGGGCGACGTTGAACGACACCGTCACCGCAGGCAGCTGCTGCTGGTGGCTGACCAGCAGCGGCGCGCTGGACACCTTTGCTTCGGCCAGCGCCGATAGCGGGATGATGCTGCCCGCACCGACGGTGATGCCGGTGTTCTGCGCACCGATACCGGTGGCGGTCGACGAGTTGGAGGAGGTGACCTGGCCGAAGCTCGTCGCGTTGGTGCCGGTCAGTGCGCCAGCGCCGTTGGAGGCGACCGCCAGCTGTTCCATCAGCGCAGTGCTGGTGCGGAACTGCGGTGCCACTTCCAGCACCACGCGGTACTGGTTGAGCTCGGTGAAGATGGTCGAGATCTGGCGCTGGCCGAACGCATCGTAGAGCGTGTCGTCGATGGTCTGCATCGGCACGCCCAGCACGCTGGCCTTGTCGCGGTCGATGTTCAGTTCCAGTGCGCGGCCCTGGTTGGACAGGTTGTTGTCGACGTCGGCCAGTTCCGGGCGCTGGCGCAGCGCCTGGGTCAGGCGGTTGGCCTGCAGTGCAACCTCCGCACTGTCCACGTCCGACAGCGAGTACTGGTACTCGGTGGCGGCCACGCGGGTGTCCAGGGTCACGTCCTGTACCGGCTTCAGGTACAGCGCCACGCCGGGAATGCCGGCGACGGACTTCTGCAGGCGCGGCAGGATCTCATCCAGTCCATCGCGCTCGCCACGCTCTTTCAGCACGATCGACAGCTGGCCCTGGTTGAGCGTGGGGTTCATGCTGCCGGCGCCGATGAAGGCCGACACGCCGGTCACGTCCGGATCCTTGCGCAGCGCTTCGGCCACCTGCTTGGTGCGCTGCTCCATCTGCGGGAACGCGATGTTCTGGTCGGCCTGGACCACGGCGGTGATCAGGCCGGTGTCCTGTTCGGGCAGCAGTCCCTTGGGGATCAGCACGTACAGCAGCACGGTCAGCACCAGCGCGGCAGCGGCCACGGCCAAGGTGAGGGGCTGGTGTTCCAGCACCCAGTCCAGACTGCGCTCGTACAGGCCGACGGTGCGCGTCCACAGGTTCTGCTTGCCGGCCGCGGCGGCACGTTCGTGCGCGTCCTCGCCCTCGGGCAGCGCATCGGGCTTGAGCAGGTAGGCGCACATCATCGGGGTGAGCGTCAGCGAGATCAGCATCGACAGCACCACGGCGATGCTCAGCACCCAGGCGAACTCGTGGAACAGGCGGCCGGTGACGCCGGGCATCAGCAGCAGCGGCAGGAACACCGCCACCAGCGAAACCGTCAGCGACAGCACGGTGAAACCGATCTGGCGCGCACCGATCTCGGCCGCTTCCTTGCCGCTCTTGCCTTGTTCGATGTAGCGCACGATGTTCTCGATCATCACGATCGCATCGTCGACCACGAAGCCGGTGGCCACCACCAGCGCCATCAGCGAGAGGTTGTCCAGCGACATGCCGGTAAAGGCCATCACCGCGAAAGTGCCGGCCAGCGACAACGGCACCGCCACCGAGGGAATGATCGTGGCCCAGAAACGGCGCAGGAATACGAAGATCACCGCCACCACCAGGCCGATGGTCAGGATCAGGGTGAACTGCACTTCATGCACCGACGCGCGGATGGTTTCGGTGCGATCAGAGAACACTTCCAGGTGCACATCGGCCGGCAGCACGCCCTGCAGCTGCGGCAGCAGTGCGCGGATGCGCTCGACGGTCTGCACGATGTTGGCGCCCGGCTGGCGGCGCACTTCCAGCAGCACCGCCGGCTTGCCGTCGGCCCATGCGGCGAGCTGGTCGTTCTCCACGCCATCGATCACTTCGGCCACGTCGGACAGCCGCACCGGGCGGCCGTTCTTGTAGCTGATGATGGTGTCGCGGTACTCGGCGGCGCTGGTCAGCTGGTCGTTGGTGCCGATGCTGTAGGACTGGGTCTTGCCGTTCAGCGAGCCCTTCGGCGCATTGACGTTGGCCTGGGTGAGCGCGCTGCGCAGCTCTTCCAGGGTCAGGCCCATGTTGGACAGCTGCGCCGGATTGACCTGGATGCGCACGGCCGGACGCACGTTGCCGGCGATCGACACCAGGCCCACGCCCTGCACCTGCGACAGGCGCTGGGCGAGGATCGAGTCAGCGTAGTTGTTGACGTCGCGCAGCGGCCGCGTATCGGAGGTCAGCTTGAGGGTGACGATGGCCGCGTCGGCCGGATTCACCCGGTTGTAGACCGGCTGGTACGGCAGCGACGAAGGCAGGGTGGCCTGGCGGATCGCCGCCTGCACGTCCTGTGCGGCGATGTCAATGTCGCGGTCCATCGAGAACTGCAGGATGATCGTGGACAACCCCGCCGACGAATCGGAGGTCATCAGTTCCAGCCCGGAGATCTGCCCGAACTGGCGCTCCAGCGGCGTGGTCACCAGCGAGGCCATGGTGGTGGCGTTGGCACCGGGGTACTGGGTGGTCACCACCAGGCTGGGCGCATCGATTTCCGGCAGCGCCGACACCGGCAGCTTGCGGTAACCGAGGATGCCCAGAAGCAACAAGCCCGCCATCAACAGCGAGGTGGCAATCGGGCGGCGGATGAAGATCGTCGAAAAGCCCACGGACTGATCCTTGCTGGCACTTCAATGGCAGCGCCGGCGGGATCGCCGGCGCGGGGAAGAGCAGGGGCCTGCGCTCAGCGCGGGCCACCACCGCGGCGACCGCCGCCACTCTTCTGTTCGGCGGCCTTCAGTTCGGCCTCGGTCGGTGCGGCCGGCGTTTCGCCCGGCTTCAGCGCGGTCACCTTGCTGCCCGGCTTCAGGCGGAACTGGCCTTCGCTGACCACACGCTCGCCGCCTTTCAGGCCTTCGGCGATCTGCACCTGGCTGTCGCCGACTTCCACGCCACTGCGCACGGTCTGCATCTTCACCGTGTTGTCGCCCTGCACGACGTAGACGTACTCGCCGTCCGGACCACGCAGCACCGCCTGGGTCGGGATCACCACGCCGCCGCCGATGGTGCGCAGTTGCATGCGCACATTGACGAACTGGCCCGGCCACAGGCCGTTGTCGGTGTTGTCGAACACCGCGCGCGCCTTGAAGGTGCCGCTGTCGGCGCTGATCAGGTTGTCGACCACATCCAGCTTGCCGTCGCCACTGAGCACGTGCGAATCGGCGCGGTCCAGCGCGGCCACCGGCACGCTGCCGGCGGCCTGCGCCTGGCGCACGTCGCCGAGCTGGCGCTCGGGCAGGTTGAACAGCACGTGGATCGGGTGGATCTGGGTCAGGGTGACCAGTGCGGTGCCGGCGTTGACCACATTGCCGGCGTCGACCGCGCGGATGCCGGCGATACCGGTGATCGGTGCGGTGACCCGGGTGTACTGCAGCTGCACCTGCGCCGAGCGCATGCTGGCTTCATTGGCGGCAACCGCGCTTTCGTACTGTGCCACCTGGTTTCGTTGTGTATCCAGATCGGTCTTGGCTACGAACTGGCGGTACTCCGGCGCGTTCGAACGCTGGTAGTTCGAGCGCGCGGTGGCCAGCAGGGCTTCGTTCTGGCGTTTGGAGGCAACGGCCTGGTCGTAGCTGGCCTGGGCGGTGCGCGGGTCGATCACCGCCAGCACGTCGCCCTTCTTCACTTCCTGGCCTTCGCGGAAATTGAGGCTCATCAGCTGGCCACCCACCTGCGGGCTGACCGTCACGGTGTTCATCGCGGTCACCGTGCCCAGCGCGCTGGCATACACCGGCACGTCCTGGCGCACGGCATCGACCACGGTCACCGGCACCGGGCCGGCATCGGGGTTTTCACCGCCCTGGCGGGCGCCTGCTTCCTGCCCTGCGGCCTTGTCCTTGCCGCCACCGAGTACGCGCAGGCCGACCACGGCCAGCACCAGTACCGCCACGACCAGCAGCACGATCTTCCAAACACGTGACATTCAAGACTCCAAGAGGGCTGGACGGGGTGGCACCCCGGGTGGCAATGCGCAAAGCATACCTGTGGCCCACCGGGTTTCCTGCATGACGGATGGGACGGGCGCTCAGACCAGTGGGCGAAGGTGGAGGTTCCCGTAGCGGCGAGGTTGCCCTACATTCAGGTGCAGACCCCTTCCGTGGAGATCGAGATGCGCCGTTCGTTGCTGCTGTCCGCCCTGCTGCTGGCCCTGCCGGCCCTTGCCCATGCCGAGGACGCCCAGCGCCCGGAAGTGACCGCCGCCGCGCAGCGCCTGCAGGCCAAAGTGGTTGAATGGCGGCGCGATTTCCATCAGCACCCGGAACTGTCCAACCGCGAGGAGCGCACCTCCGCCGAGGTCGCCAAGCGCCTGCGCGCGATGGGCCTGAAACCGAAGACCGGTATCGCCCACCACGGCGTGGTGGCGATCATCGAAGGCGGCAAGCCCGGCCCGAAGATCGCCCTGCGCGCGGACATGGACGCACTGCCGGTGACCGAGCAGACCAGCCTGCCGTTTGCGTCAAAGGCCACCGCCCAGTACCGCGGGCAGACGGTGGGGGTGATGCACGCCTGTGGCCATGACGCGCACACCGCCACCCTGCTCGGCGTGGCCGAAGCGCTGGTGGCGATGAAGAAGGACCTGCCGGGCAAGGTGATGCTGATCTTCCAGCCGTCCGAAGAAGGTGCGCCGCCGCCGGAAGAGGGCGGTGCTGCGCTGATGCTGAAGGAGGGTCTGTTTGCCGACTTCAAGCCCGAGGCGGTATTCGGCCTGCATGTGTTCTCCAGCGTGCAGGCAGGACAGATCGCGGTGCGCGGTGGCCCGCTGATGGCCGCGTCCGATCGTTTCGGCATCAAGGTGATCGGCCGGCAGACCCATGGCTCGGCACCGTGGAACGGCGTCGACCCGATTGTTGCTACTGCCGATCTGATCGGCACCGCACAGACCATCGTCAGCCGCCGCGCCAACCTCTCCAAGCAGCCGGCGGTACTGACCTTCGGCGCGATCAACGGCGGCATCCGTTACAACATCATTCCCGATGAAGTGGAGATGGTCGGCACCATCCGCACCTTTGACGAAGGCATGCGCCAGCAGATCTTCGCCGACCTGCGCAACGTGGCCGATCACACCGCTGCCGCGCATGGGGCCAAGGCGGTGACCGACATCTACGAATCGGAAGGCAACCCGGCCACGGTGAACGACCCGGTGTTGACCGCGAAGATGCTGCCGAGCCTGCAGGCGGTGGTGGGCAAGGACAACGTGTACGAGCCGCCGCTGCAGATGGGCGCGGAGGATTTCTCGCTGTACGCCAAGGAAGTGCCGGGCATGTTCTTCTTCGTCGGCTCGACCAGCGTGGGCATCGACCCGGCGACGGCGCCGGCCAATCATTCGCCGAAGTTCCTGCTGGATGAGAAGGCGCTGGATGTTGGATTCCGTGCGCTGCTGCAGGTGAGCCTGGATTACCTGCACGGCGCCGGCACCCCGGCTGGTTGAGGGTTATCGGCAGGGCTTGCAGCCCTGCACCCGCCGAAGCAACGGCAACGTCAACGGCAAAAGCGGTGCTGGATTTCTGCTGGTTGGGCGGGGCGGTGTGGGCCTGCAAGACACGCCGTAAACCCGTCCATGGGGGCTCGATGGCGCCATCCATGGCGCCAACGGTCCTGCAGGCCCACACCGCCCCACCCCCGACAGGTTCACGCGGCTGTTGGTAGGTGTCGACCTTGGTCGACACAGTAGATCCACGCCATGCGTGGATGGCAGACATGGTGAATGTCTGAAGGATCGGCTTCTGCTTTTGATTTTGATTTTGATTTTCCTGATCTTTCCCGTGGTGGCGGCCGCGCGCAGGAAACTGTCAGAGGCCGGGCGGGGAGGCTGGGCAGGGGCGTGAGCCGCATGGATGCGGCGACCGAGCTTACATGGACGTACTTGCAGCGCCCCCTGCCCAGCCTCCCCGCCCGGCCAACTCCAGAATCCCGGCTGTAGGCGACCAACCCACCCACCACGGAGGGGCTCCGCCGTTGGCCGACCCGGCCGAAGGCCCGCTCTACGCGCGATACAATAAGCAGCATGAACACCCCACAGGATTCCAGCCTCGGTCGCGAGGTCAGTTACCCGTCGCAGTACGATCCCGGCCTGCTGTTTCCCATCCCGCGCGTCGGCGCCCGCGCCGAGATCGGTCTGGACGAGGCCGCGTTGCCGTTCGTCGGCCACGACCGCTGGCACGCCTTCGAGCTGAGCTGGCTCGACCCGCGTGGCAAACCGCAGGTCGCCGTCGCCACCGTGCAGGTGCCGTGCACCTCGCCGCGGCTGATCGAGTCGAAGTCGTTCAAGCTGTATCTGAACTCGCTCAACAGCACCCGCCTGGATAGTGCCGACGCTCTGCGCGAGCGCCTCGTCGCCGACCTGTCGGCCTGCGCCGGTGCACTGGTCCAGGTCACGTTCGGGCTGCCGGCGCTGTGCGAATCGCCGCTGGGCGAGTTGATCGACGGCCTTGATGTGGACATCGACTGCTATGGCCCGCCGCAGGCGGACTACCTGTCGGCCAACGCCGAAGCGCTGGTGGAGGAGACCCTGGTCTCGGCCCTGCTGAAGTCCAACTGCCCGGTCACCGGTCAGCCGGACTGGGCCACCGTCAGCCTGCGCTATCGCGGCCCGCAGATCGATCGTGCCGGCCTGCTGCGCTACCTGGTCAGCTACCGCGAGCACGCCGAGTTCCATGAGCAGTGCGTCGAGCGGATCTTCAGCGAAGTGTCCGCGCGCTGCCGGCCGCAGTGGCTGGAAGTGGAAGCCCGCTATACCCGTCGCGGTGGCTTGGACATCAACCCGTGGCGCGCCAGCCCCGGCATCGCCGCCCCGGCCGCGACCTACCGCGAACTGCGCCAGTAACCGCCGCAGGCGGTTACGGGTAGCACCGGGCCATGCCCGGCGAGCCCAGCAGCCGCTTTCCGCCTCGATTGTTCAGCCGCCCCAGGGGGCGGCTTCACATCGGCACCATCCCCATTTAACAACCTCTATGACACCGTGCCAGCCATGTAGTCATACAGACGGGAGTGTGTGGATGAGTACCGAGAAGAAAGCCGATTTCTCCGGCGTCAGTGGCAGCGTCGACAGTACCGCCGAGCAGGTCCCCAAGGCGGACTTCTCCGGCGTCAGTGCGTCGGTGGACAGTACCGCCGAGGTGGTCAGCGGTGGCACCTACACTGTGCAGAAGGGTGATTCGCTGTCGAAGATCGCCAAGCAGCACCTGGGCGATGCCAACGCCTGGAAGAAGATCTTCGAAGCCAACCGCGATGTGCTCGACGACCCGGACAAGATCTTCCCGGGCCAGACCCTGAAACTGCCGCCGAAGTAATGCCGGCGATCCAATCGCCGTCCGAACAATCCCTGTGAGGAACCCCGAATGATCAAGACGACCCCGCTTCAGAATGCCCTGCTGGCCGCGCTGCTGGGCAGTGTCGCCCTGGTGGGCTGCAAGAAGAAGGAAGAAACCGCAGACAACAACGCGGCTCCGGCGGCAACCACGCCGGCCGAGGCGCCTGCACCGATGACCGGTGCGCCGCCGCCGATGGCTGCATCGGCCGTGGCGGTATCGGCGGTCACTGTCGGCAAGACTGCCGCAGCTGACAAGTCGGTGACCACGGCCGCCCTGTTCGCGCCGAAGGACGATGTCATCGTCTCGGTGAAGACCGATGGCGCGGCCAACAATGTGACTGTCGGCGCCAAGCTGACCTTCCAGGACGGCCAGGTGGCCGGCGAGCAGAACGCGACCCTGAACACCAGTGGTGCTGAGACCACCAACATCACCTTCAAGAATGCCAATGGCTGGCCGGCCGGCAAGTACCGCGCCGAAGTCATGGTTGATGGTAAGGCGGCCGGAACGCCGCAGGAGTTCGAGGTCAAGTAAGTCCCGCCGACTCTCTCCCGGTTGGACTCACGATGGACGCAGCCGCGAGGCTGCGTCCTTTTTTGTTTGTGGCTTTTGCGGGAAGGCTCCATCCACGCATGGCGTGGATCTACCGGAGCCCGGCACGCGGCATTTCCGTAGACCCACGCCATGCGTGGATGGATCACAGCGTTGCCGGGGTGCAGTACCGTCGCGTATGGCGCGGCTTTGCCCCGCGCGGCTGAAAACGCGACAATGCAGGGGTTTCCCCGGCGCGCGCCCACCCTGACGGCGGCGGGGGAAAGCGACACGGTTGCACGTGGCCCGGCGCTGGCGCCGGCCTTCCCCTGAGCACTGCTACAGAGTCCAAGTCCCCCATGTCCAAGATCCTCTACACGCTGACCGACGAAGCACCGTTCCTGGCCACCCAGTCGCTGCTGCCGATCGTCGACGCCTATACCTCCACCGCCGGCATCGCGGTGGAAACCCGTGACATCTCGCTGTCCGGCCGCATCCTGTCGCTGTTCCCGGAACTGCTGAGCGATGCGCAGAAGGTCAACGATGACCTGGCCGAGCTGGGCCAGCTGGCGACCACCCCCGACGCCAACATCATCAAGCTGCCGAACATCTCCGCCTCGGTGCCGCAGCTGAAGGCTGCCATCAAGGAACTGCAGGACCAGGGTTATCCGCTGCCGGATTACCCGGAAACCCCGGCCGACGACCAGCAGCGCGACTACAAGGCGCGCTACGACAAGGTCAAGGGCAGTGCGGTGAATCCGGTGCTGCGCGAAGGCAACTCCGATCGGCGCGCGCCGCTGTCGGTGAAGAACTACGCCCGCAAGCACCCGCACCGCATGGGCGCCTGGGCGTCCGATTCGAAGTCGCACGTCGCGCACATGGCTGCCGGTGATTTCTACGGCAGCGAGAAGTCGGCCACGCTGGCCAACGCCGGTTCGCTGAAGATCACCTTCCACGGCAAGGACGGCAGCACCGTCGTGCTGAAGGAAAAGACCGCGGTCAAGGCCGGTGAGATCGTCGACGCGGCGGTGATGAGCCGCAAGGCACTGGCCGCTTTCATCGGCGAGCAGATCGCCGATGCCAAGGCCCAGGGCGTGCTGTTCTCGCTGCACCTGAAGGCGACCATGATGAAGGTCTCCGACCCGATCATGTTCGGCGTGGCGGTCAACGAGTTCTACAAGGATGTGCTCGCCAAGCACGCCGACGTGCTCAAGCAGGCCGGTTTCGATGCCAACAACGGCATCGGTGACCTGGCCGCGCGCCTGCCGTCGCTGCCCGAAGCCACCCGTACCGCCATCGAGGCCGACCTTGCTGCCGAGTATGCACAGCGCCCGGGCGTGGCCATGGTCAACTCGGACAAGGGCATCACCAACCTGCACGTGCCGAGCGATGTGATCGTCGACGCCTCGATGCCGGCGATGATCCGCGACTCCGGCAAGATGTGGAACGCCGAAGGCAAGCTGCAGGACACCAAGGCGGTCATTCCGGACCGCTGCTACGCCGGCGTGTACCAGGCCGTCATCGACGACTGCCGCAGCAACGGTGCCTTCAACCCGGCCACCATGGGCTCGGTGCCCAACGTCGGCCTGATGGCGCAGAAGGCTGAAGAGTACGGCTCGCACGACAAGACCTTCCAGATCGCTGCCGACGGCGTGGTCAAGGTCACCGACGACGCCGGCAACGTGGTGTTCGAACACGCCGTGGAAGCGGGCGACATCTGGCGCATGTGCCAGACCAAGGACGCGCCGATCCAGGACTGGGTCAAGCTGGCCGTCGAACGCGCCCGCCTGAGCACCACCCCGGCCGTGTTCTGGCTGGACGCCGCCCGTGCGCACGACGCGCAGGTCATCGCCAAGGTCGAGACGTACCTGAAGGACCACGACACCAACGGCCTGGACATCCGCATCCTGCCGCCGGTGGAAGCCACCGCGTTCTCGCTGGCCCGCATCCGCAAGGGCGAGGACACCATTTCGGTGACCGGCAACGTGCTGCGCGATTACCTCACCGACCTGTTCCCGATCATGGAGCTGGGCACCAGTGCCAAGATGCTGTCGATCGTGCCGCTGATGGCCGGTGGCGGCCTGTTCGAGACCGGTGCCGGTGGTTCGGCGCCGAAGCACGTGCAGCAGTTCGTCGAAGAGGACTACCTGCGTTGGGATTCGCTGGGCGAATTCCTGGCCCTGGCCGCGTCGCTGGAGCACCTCGGCAACCGCTACGACAACGCTGCCGCCCGGGTGCTGGCCAAGGCGCTGGACGAGGCCAACGGTCAGTTCCTGGACAACGACAAGTCGCCGTCGCGCAAGCTCGGTGGCATCGACAACCGTGGCAGCCACTTCTACATCGCCCTGTACTGGGCGCAGGCGCTGGCGGCACAGAACGAAGACGCCGCACTGCAGGCGCGCTTCGCTCCGCTGGCGAAGGCGCTGGCCGACAACGAGCAGAAGATCATCGACGAGCTGATCGCGGTGCAGGGCAAGGCCGTGGACATTGGTGGCTACTACCGTCCGGACGTGGCCAAGGCCGCTGCCGCGATGCGTCCGAGCACGACCTTCAACGCCGCGCTGGAGCAGCTGCGCGGCTGATCCATCGCTGCCCGGTTGTGACCTCGAAACCCGCGCCTCGGCGCGGGTTTTTTTTGCGGGCCCGGGGTCAGATCCCTCTGCACCGCAGAGGGATCTGACCCCACCCATGGCGTAGGTCTACTCGGGCCCAGAACCGTGAAATCCGTCATCTGTCGGAATGCCGTCAACGCGGCATGAAACTTGCCCGCGATGGCCGT
The DNA here is from genome assembly GCA_041545745.1 of Stenotrophomonas indicatrix. Lineage (NCBI taxonomy): Bacteria > Pseudomonadati > Pseudomonadota > Gammaproteobacteria > Lysobacterales > Lysobacteraceae > Stenotrophomonas > Stenotrophomonas indicatrix. The sequence goes on along the minus strand of CP168152.1, from coordinate 4,200,630 downwards.
CGCAGAACGGACGCGTGCGTGTTCACCACTGCCGCCAATATGAGCAGTCGATCACGACGATGGCGGCAAGCCATGGCCTAGCCTTGGCGATGCGAGACCGCCGGGGAGGCGGTCGCACGGGGAACATGGATGGCACGCGTGCTCGTAGTGGGAACCGATATCCAGGGCGAACAGGCCCTGCTGCAGCGGCTGCGGTTGGCCGCGGCGTTGCCCGACGGGCAGATCCGCCGCAGCCAGGACCTGGACGACTGCGACCTGCTGGTGATCCGCGATACGCCGGCGCTGCGCAACGCGGCACTGCGCATGCGCCAGCAGCGCCCGCGGCTGCACTGCTGGATCGAAGACCTCGGTGGCCAGCTGCGCGAAGGCGATGGTGGCCAGGACGTATTGGATGATGGCGCGATAGGACGCGCACTGCGCGGCATGCAGGCCGGTACCGCGGCGACACCGATTCGCCTGGCGGACGGTGCGCACGCGATCACCCGTCTATTGCGCGAGCGCCTGCCATTGCGGCAGGGGCAGGCGCTGTTGGGCGAGGGCGCAGAGCCACTGTTGCTGCTGGATCTGGAACAGGACCAAGCGGTGCTGCTGCACGAGCCGGCCACGGTGCTGGTGGAACGGCTGGCACAGGGCTTCGAGCATCTGTATCTGGACGCATTGCAGCCGGCACAGCTGCAGGCACTGGCCGGTGACCGCACGCGCCTGCCGCTGCGTCCGTTGCTGTGGCAATGGGCGCAGCGCAGCCGCCACTGGCAAGCGTTGGATGAGCGCCTGCGCGGGGCGTCGGTGAAGCTGCTGCGCTGGCCGGATTTCCGCGTGCTGGGGCACGATCACGATGGCTTCCGTCTGTGCTCGCTGCTGCTCAAGCGTGCCTGCACGGTGGACGAATGCGCGATGCTGCTGGATCTTCCCGCCGCCGCCGTGCGCGATTTCATCCACGCCGCCTACCTGTGCGGTTACGCACAGCTGCAGGTCGCGCCTGCCGCACCGCTGTCTGGCGCACGTGCCAGCACTGCCGACACCGGCCTGCTCGCCCGCCTGTGGCGCACGCTGCGCGGGAGTGATCGCGATGCGTGAGCACAAGGTGGTGGTGCTCGGCGGCATGGGCAGCGGCAAATCGACCTTGGTGCGCAGCATCGCCGCCGGTGCGGTGGTCGACACCGATGTAGCCAACAGCGACCGCGCGGGTGCCGACAAGGCGTCGACCACGGTGGCGCTGGACTACGCCGATATCGACCTGCCCAACGGTGAGAGGCTGCGTCTGTATGGCACGCCAGGTCAGCAACGCTTTGATTTCCTGTGGCCGATCCTGCTGCAGGGCGCCCGCGGTGCCGTGCTGCTGCTGGATGCGCGCCGGGCCGGGGTGGCCGCTGAGCTGGACGCCTACCTGCAGGTGCTGCGTCCGTTCGGTCCAGCATTGGCCCTGGTGGTGGCGGTGACCCATCTTGACCAGGTGCCGGCAGCGGCACTGGATGACTGGGCCGAGCGCGCCCGGCTCGATGGCCAGCCGCTGCCGCTGCTGGCGGTGGATGCGCGTGATCGCGAACAAGGACTGCTGCTGATGGACGTACTGATGAGCGAAATGGAAGCGCATGCACTGGTGGCCGCACATGGCTGATGGACAAGGCGCGCCGTTGCCGGACGCGCAGCAGCGCGAGCGCCTGCAGCCGTTGCTGCAGGACCTGCAGCAGCGGGTGGAAGGTGTGCGGACCGTGGTGCTGGCAAGCGTCGATGGCTTTGCCCTGGTCAGCGCCGGTGCGGAAGGTCGCGGCGAGCGACTGGCGGCGATGACCAGCGCGATGCTGGCCCTCGCCGCGGCGGTGGGGCGAGAGCTGGCACTGGGCGATCTGCAGACGCTGATGCTGGAGGCCGCCGGCGGCAAGGTGCTGATGCTGGCCATACAGGCAGAAGGGCGGGCGCCTCTGCTGCTGATGGCGGCCTGCGACCAGCGCAGCGTGATCGGCCAGGTGCTGTGGCAGAGCAGGGAATGTGGCCAGGCGATCCTGGCCGAACTCAGCGGATCGTGAGCCCGGCCGCAGGGGAACGAGGGGCTCGAACCAACATTGAGAGGGGTACAACGTGGCTGGATTGAATGATTCGTTGACTGCACTGATGGGTATCGATGGCGCGCAGGCCGTGGCGCTGGTCGACTACGAAAGCGGCATGCTGCTGGGCGAAGCCGGTTCGGGCGTGGACATGGAAGTGGCTGCCGCCGGCAATACCGAAGTGATCCGCGCGAAGATGAAAACCGCCGCCTCGCTGAATCTCAACGATGGCATCGAGGACATCCTGATCTCGCTCGGCAAGGCGTACCACATCATGCGCCCGGTGGCGAAGAAGAAGGGCCTGTTCTTCTACATCGTGCTGGACCGGACCAAGTCCAACCTCGCCCTGGCGCGGCGCAAGGTGCAGGACGTGGAGGCCGAACTGGCGATCTGAACCGGCTCGATGGCGTCGATCCCTGGCTGCTGCACGGCAAGCCAGGGATCGTTCCGGTGCGATGTCACGTCGAAGGCAGCAGAAGCGTACGGACGAACGTCAGCGCCTGCTTGTCGCGCGCAGCAAAGTAACTGGGCGCGTGCAGGGGAAGCCAGGTTTCGTTGAAGTGTCGGCGGAAGTCTTCGTAGAGCTCGTTCGGATAGAGCTTTGCCTGCACGTTGCGGCCGTCTGGATAGCTGTGCTCATAGGTGTCGAAGGTGTTGGGCTCGATGCCCTTGTGATCGCGCAGCCACTTGCAGAACAACCGGCCCTCGGAGATGTCCGGCACCAGCTCCTGAGGCAGGGTGTAGCCGGCCTGTTCGAGCGGAGCGATCAGGTTCAGGGTCAGCTCGTTCAACATCGAGAAGTGCGTATAAGGCACCTTCGAGCGGTTCTGCATGTAGCGCTCGATGTGGGCGGGCATGACGGCGTTCGCCCGGCCCTGCTGCCATTCCACCACCCATTGCGACACCTTCACCGCGAATTTGCGCGACAGCCACTGGCCGAGATTGATGGCCAGGTAGGGGTGGATCCAGGTGCCCTGCATCGCCGCATTGCCCCCGGACACCACGTGGATGAGCTGGTCCTCCGCAAGCCCGGTCTGCGTGGTCAGCTCCTCGATGAACTCGCCGGTCGATTTCAATGCGCGGTAGTCGGACCAGCGCTTGCCGACGGACTGGCAGAGCGCGGTAGCGCTGATATAGCCGTCGCGGGCGCGCTGCGGGATTACGTTGCCTTCCTCCATGCGTGGGATCAGGGTCATTTGCTGCATGCGTCACCTTTTGCCGTTACTTGGCCTGAAATGGTAAGCAGCAGGGGGCGCCGGGGTCTGTAGGAATGGTTGCGTTTGTCTGCTTCTCCCAGGCAGAAGCAGCCGAACATGGCTCGGCGCTACACAAGCTACCCCACGCCAGCGTATGGTGGAGCCGGTCTTCCCGGGTGAGCTGTGCATGTCCAAGCCTGACATCGCTGCCGAGCTGGCGCCGCGCATTGCCGGTGCCATCCGCGATGGTTTCGAGCAGTACCACACTCGTTTCGCGGTGATCACGGCCCGCGCGCGGAAGCGCTTCGAGCAGCGCGACTGGGCAGCGGCGCGCCAGGATGCGGTGGAGCGCATTGCCCTCTACGACCAGTGCATCGCCGAGCAGATGGATGCGCTGCGACGGCTGGCCGGTGACGCCATCAGCGAACGCGCGCTGTGGTTGCAGGTGCACGCGCACTACAGCGCCCTGCTGCAGGGCCTGATCGATGCCGAGCTGTACAAGACCTTCTACAACACCCTGTCGCGGCGACTGTTCGCCATCCGTGGCGTGGATCCGGAAGTGGAGTTCATCGCCTTCGATGTCGAGCCCTCCGATGCAATCACGCATCCGGTGGCGCGGCATACCTATGCCATTTCGCCGACGCGGCCGGTGGAGGCGCTGCAGCGGGTGCTGGCCGACTACCGCTTCGATGTTCCGTATGCGCACCAGCTGCGCTGTGCCGCCGCCATCGCCGTGCGCCTGCAGGATGATCTGGCGCACTGGGGCGACACACCGGTGCGCAGCATCGAACTGCTCGATACCGTGTTCTACCGCGAGCGTCGCGCCTATCTGGTCGGACGCGTGTTCGGCGAACACCGCTTCTCGCCGTGCGTGATCGCGCTGGTCAACGACGACCAGGGCCTGCGTGCCGATGCCGTGCTGACCCGGCGTCGCGATGTGGCCCACCTGTTCGGCGTGTCACGCAGCTATTTCCAGGCCGACCTGGGCACCGTTGGCGATGCGGTGGTGTTCCTGCGCAGCCTGCTGCCGGGCAAGCCGATCGACGAGATCTACACCGTGCTCGGACGCGCCAAGCAGGGCAAGACCGAGCGCTACCGGACGTTTTTCCGCCACTTCAATGAACACCCGAACGAGCGCCTGGCGCATGCCGAAGGAACGCCGGGCATGGTCATGGCGGTATTCACCCTGCCCAGCTACCCGCTGGTGTTCAAGCTGATCCGCGACCGTTTCGCCTGGCCCAAGGCGATGTCGCGGCAGCAGGTGGAGGAAAAGTACGCGCTGGTGTTCAACCTCGATCGCGTCGGCCGCCTGCTCGATGCACAGCCCTATCGCCACCTGCGTTTCCCGCGCGAACGCTTTGCCCCGGCGTTGCTGGACGAACTGCTGCAGCAGTGCGCGCAGAGCGTGCGCGTGGATGGCGACGAAGTGGAGATCGCGTTGTGCTACGTGCAGCGTCGCTTCCGGCCACTGAACCTCTACCTGCGCGAGCAGGCCGGCGAGGCCGTGCGTGCAGCCGTGCTCGACTACGCGCAGGCGATCACTGACATGGCGCGCAACAACATCTTCCCCGGCGACATGCTGCCGAAGAACTTCGGCGTGTCGCGCCACGGCCGTGCCGTGTTCTACGACTACGATGAGTTGTGCCTGGTCAGCGACTGCGTGTTCCGTGCCTGGCCACAGCCAAGTTCCGCCGAAGAAGCGATGGCCGACGAGCCCTGGTTCCATGTCGGCCCGCGCGATGTGTTCCCGGAGCGGTTCGGGCCGTTCATGGGCTTGCCGGCGCAGGAGCTGGCAGCAGTGCGCGAGCACTATCGGCATCTGTTCGACCCCGCCTGGTGGCAGGGGCTGCAAGCGCGCTTTGCAGCGGGTGATTATCCGGATACGCCACCCTATTCGGCTGCGCAGCGGTTGGCGTGATCGGCTGTGCCGACGGCGGGGAACTGGGGTAATCTCGGCACTCTCATCACCAAGGATCGGGCCATGATGCGTTCTCCGCTGCTTCTCGCCTTCGCGCTTGCGACCGGCACGGCTGGCTCCCTGCTCAGCACTGATGCCGCAGCGCAGAGTACGCGCGCGGTGCGTGCCACCGCCGAAGCCAGCATGGTCTTGACCGGCAACATCGATGTCGCCGCAGATGGCGCGGTCAGCGGCCTCGTACTCGACCAGCGGGCATCGATCGCGCCTGCCATCGCTGCGTTCGTGGACGGCACGATCCGCAAGTGGCAGTTCGAACCCACCCTGGTGGACGGCAGGCCCGTGGCGAAACATGCACCGTTGCGCGTGCGTCTGCTGGGCCGGCCCGGGGCCGACGGCAACACCGAAGTGCGCATGACCAGCGTGGACTTCAGCGAGTACGACGACAAGGCCACCGATGCGGTGACTGCCGAGCAGATGCGGCCTCCGCGCTATCCGGAAGCGGCTTTCCGCGTCGGTGCACAGGGCGAGGTGATGCTGCTGGTCAAGGTCGAGCGTGACGGTGCGGTTGCCGATGTCGTCGCCGAACAGGTGAACATGGGCGTTGTCGCACCCGAACACGTAATGCAGAAGATGCGCGACATGCTGGCCAAGGCCAGCATCAGCGAGGCCCGCAAGTGGACGTTCACGCCGCCGACCTCCGGTGAGGACAAAGGCCTGGCGTTCTGGACCGTGCGCGTGCCGGTCACCTTCGCGCTGAGCGAGAAGGGCAGCAGGCAACCGCCCAGCCCCTACGGACGCTGGCAGGCCTACATTCCCGGCCCGCGCCATCAGGCCCCGTGGCGCACCACCGACGATGCCGCGCAGGTCGGCAGTGACCTGTTGCCGGCCGGCGGCGTGTACATGGTCGACAGCGCCACCCGCGGGCTGCGTCTGTTGACCCCGCTTGCCGAGCAGTGATGTCGGCCAACCGACCCCAGGTTGCATCGGCCCGGGCGTCAGACTTCATCGGTTTCATGCACAAGGAGTGGCTGTGATGCGTTCTTCTCTTTTCCTCGCGTTGACCCTTGCCGTGGGTGGTGGCGCCGCCCTGGTCGATACCGCCGCTGCGCAGACCGCGCGCGAGGTTCGCAGGCAGGCCGAGGCCAGCATGACCCTCAGCGGCGTCATCGACATCGGCCGCGAAGGCCAGGTCGAAGGGTTCCAGCTCGATCACCGCGAGAAGGTCGACACCGGCGTAGCGGGCTTTGTCGACAAGGCGGTGCAGGGCTGGCGTTTCGAGCCAACGCTGGTTGACGGCAAGCCGGTACTGGCCCGTACCACCGTCCGCCTGCGGCTGATTGCCGACAACAAGGAAGCCGACAGCATGCAGGTACGGGTGGCTGATGCGCGTTTTGGCAAGCTCAGCGACTCCAGGCAGCCGAGTACCGATGACGTCACCGGGGCGAAGATGCGCGCGCCGGTATACCCACCGCAGGCGGCGTCGATCCGCGGCCAGGGCACCGTGCTGCTGCTGGTCAGGGTCGGGCGGGATGGCAAGGTCGCAGACGTGATCGCCGAGCAGACCAACCTGACCGTGGTCGGCCCCGAGCGCACCATGAACCAACTGCGCGATGTGCTTGCCAAGGCCAGCGTCAGGAACGCCCGCGACTGGACCTTCAACCCGCCCACTACCGGCGAGGACAAGGATCGCGACTTCTGGACCGTGCGCGTACCGGTCAATTATTTCTTCGACAAACAGAGCGAGCGCTACGGGCGCTGGGCCGCCTACATTCCAGGCCCGCGTCAGCGGGCGCCGTGGAAGACCGGCGAGGAAACCCGGGTGGCCGGCACCGACCTGCTGCCCGAAGGCGGTGTGTACATGGTCGGTCGCGCGCAGGAAGGCCCACGGCTGCTCACCCCGCTGGGCTGATGCGTCATTGCGGGATGCACCGGGCCTGTCCCGGCACATCCCGCTTCAATCGATGTGCTCAATCGGCGTGCGGGTACACCACGACCCGGTTGCGGCCCTGTTCCTTGGCCAGGTACAGGGCCTTGTCGGCCAAGCGCAGTGCCTGTTCCGGATCGGTATGGAAACTGGGGAAATGGGCCACTCCCAGTGACACGGTGATGGTACCCACCGGGGCGAAGGGTTCGTCGGCGATGGCCTGGCGCAGGCGCTCGCCGGTCTGCCGGGCCGCTTCGACGCCAACGCCCGGCAGCAGCACCAGGAACTCCTCGCCACCGGCGCGGCACAGCACGTCGGTCTCGCGCGAATGGCGGCGCATCTGTTCGGCGATATGCACGATGGCCGCATCACCGACGTCGTGACCGTGGCTGTCGTTGATCGATTTGAAACGGTCGATATCCAGCGTCAGGATCGCAAACGGCAGGCCCTGCGCCTGCAGTGCGTCGAGCGCCTGCTGCAGCCCGCGACGGTTGAGCAGGCCGGTCAGCGGATCGGTGCGGCTGGCCCGGTTGAGCGTGCCGATCCGATCCTGCAGCGCATTGAAGCTGTACAGCACGGCCTGTTTCAGCTGCGCCACTTCAAAGTACCAGGCTTGGATGCCATTGACGTGGCTGATCGCATTGCCGGTGTCTTCGCCGTCCTGCACGTTGCGCGCCAGCTGCCACAACGGCAGCGAAATGCGCCGTGCGAACCACCAGGTGATCAGCAGCGACAACACGCCCAGCGGAATGGCATTCCAGATCACCGCCGACATCAGCCGTGACAGCGGCTGCAGCGTCGCCTCGGTCGGGCGCTGCGCGACGATGCCCCAGCCGGTTGCCGCAACAGGCGCATAACCGGCCAGCATCGCCACCTGGTGGTTGTTGCGCACCTGCTGCGCACCGCGCTGGCCGCGCATCACCTCTTTCACCGCCGGGTTGTTCAACGCGTAGGTGCCCACTTCCTTGGCATTGTTGTGATAGATCAGGCGGCCATGGCGGTCCACCACGTACAGGTAGGAGCCGTCGCGGTAGTAGTGCGTACCCAGCAGGGTGTTGAGCGCACTGCGCTGGCGCAGGTACAGGGTGCCGCTGACATAGCCCCGGTACTGGCCGCTGCGGTCGAATACCGGGTGCGAGATCGAGATCAGCAGCTTGCCGGCGGCCGACTGGTAGGGATCGCTGATCATCGGCTCGCGCCGCTCGAGCGCCGCCTTGCTGCCAGCGCTGCGCAGGATCTCGCCCTGCAGCTGCAGGCTCTGCGGCGAGGTCGCGATCACCCGCCCGTCGCTGGCCACCACCAGCGAGGAATTGAAGCTGCTGGACTGCAGCTGCAGACGGCTGGCCTCATCCTGTGCCTGGGCCGGATCCATGTCGCTGTTGCCAAGCCGGGTGGCGGCATAGGCCAGCTGCTGCTGCGCCGCCAGCAGGAAATTCTGCGTGGTCTCGGCCAGCTTGGTGGCATACACGCGGTTGGCTTCCAGGGTGTTTCCCACCAGCTGGTCACGCTGCACGCGATAGCTGGCAAGCAGCGTATTGGCCAGGGCGATGACGGCGCTGAGCAGGGCCAGGGCAAGGATCAGCTTGCCCAGGTTGAGCCGGGGGGACAGTGTGCGCATGCGGTTGAAGGATCAGGCAGGGCTGGACCCGCCGGATCCTCCGGATGGGGCAACAGCGGGAATCGGCGGCCCGGCCAGCACGGCCGGGGCGGAGCGTCAGGCATTTGTCCGCAGATTATCGCCAAAACAGCGGACCGCGAAGTGAAGCCGCCACCCTCGGTTGGAACTACGCGGAACCTGCCAGTAGATCCACGCCATGCGTGGATGGGCGCGCCGGGCGCGGAGCACGTTCCACTGACCCGTCCTGCCATAGGTTGACACCTATGGGGTGGATGATCCGGCCGCCGTCAGGCGGCCAAGGATGCCCGGTGCATCGCATCGGGCGTCTGCATTTTAAGGGACAGGTGGGGGCGCTCGGCGTTGTAGATCTCCACTGCCTCAGCCACCATCTGCCGAGCCTGTCCCAGGTCCCGTGGGCGACGGAGCAGAAACTCGCATTTGAGGATCCCGTTGATCCGCTCTGCCAGAGCGTTCTGATAGCAATCGTAGCCCTCGGTCATGGAGCAGGTCAGGCCGTGCTTGGCATGGATCTTCTGATAGTTGTCCGAGCAGTACTGGATGCCCCGATCCGAATGGTGGATCAGCCGTTGCCTCGTTTTCCGGGTTTTCAGGGCCATCTCCAATGCCTGCGCGGTATGTTCGGTCTGCAGCGTCTCATTCACGCTCCAGCCTACGATCTTGCGTGACCACGCATCGGTAACAAGGCTCAGGTAAACGAACTTCCCATCTGTTGGTAGATAGGTGATGTCAGCCACCCACACCTGTTCGCAGCCACTGGGAACGATGCATCCTTCACCGGATTTGAGCAGATTGGGATGCTTGCGGAAGCGATGATGGCTATCGGTCGTCTTGTGATACGCGCGGCGCTGCGGCACCAGCAAGCGCGCTTCTCGGAGCACGTCAAATAAACGATCGCGCCCCAGAGCGATCCCCGCCGCCTGCAGCTTCGGCTCAATCAGATGGTGCAGCTTGCGCGTACCGACCCGAGGCTGGCGCGCGCGGCAGTCGCTCACCAGCGACAGTGCCGTAGCATCAGCAGCGTCTCGCCGCTGATGGCGGTGACCGGCCTGATAGAACGCCTGCCGACTGATGCCGAAATGGCGGCAAGCCCTTGCCACGCTTACGCCTTTGAGGCGCCCTTGCGTGAGGACTTGCCGGAAGGCTTTTTTACGATTTTTACCCCGTAATCCTCTTTGAGGACATCCACGATGGCCTCGAACAACTGCGCCTTCTCGTTTGCCTCCCGCAACTGGACCTGCAGGGCCTTGATCTGTTGTTCCGGCGTCAGCGGCTTGGCCGCCCCGGCTTTGGGGACAGTGCTCATGGGAGGCAATGATGCCCCAGCTGACCAATCCTGCCGACCATGCCGACGAAGCCAGGAAAGCACCGTGCTGCGCCCTTGGATCCCATAACGCTCCTGGGCCTTTTTGTAGGTCAGCTCCCCGCGCTCGACCTGGTCTACCACCGACAACTTGAAGGCCAGCGAGTAATCCCGTTGGCTGCGCCTGATTGTTGATTTCATTGAACATTCCTTTTCCAGAGGGAAAAGGTGTCAACCCAATTCAGGACGGGTCACACCCAAAGAAAAAGCCCCGCATCGCGGGGCCTTTTCGTAGTGCATCAATGCCGCGCGATCAGCGCTTCATCGAACCGAAGAACTCGTCGTTGGACTTGGTGTTCTTCATCTTGTCCAGCAGGAATTCCATCGCCGTCATTTCATCCATCGGATGCAGCAGCTTGCGCAGGATCCAGATCTTCTGCAGCAGTTCCGGTTCGATCAGCAGGTCTTCGCGACGGGTGCCCGAGCGGTTGATGTCGATGGCCGGGAACACGCGCTTTTCAGAGATGCGGCGGCTCAGGTGCACTTCGCTGTTGCCGGTGCCCTTGAACTCTTCGTAGATCACCTCGTCCATCTTCGAGCCGGTATCGACCAGCGCGGTGGCGATGATGGTCAGGCTGCCGCCTTCTTCCACGTTGCGTGCGGCACCGAAGAAGCGCTTCGGACGGTGCAGGGCGTTGGCGTCCACACCACCGGTCAGCACCTTGCCGGAGCTCGGCACCACGTTGTTGTAGGCACGTGCCAGGCGGGTGATCGAGTCGAGCAGGATCACTACGTCCTTCTTGTGCTCGACCAGACGCTTGGCGCGCTCGATCACCATTTCGGCGACCTGTACGTGGCGTGCGGCCGGCTCATCGAAGGTCGAGCTGATGACTTCGCCGCGCACGGTGCGCTGCATTTCGGTCACTTCTTCCGGGCGCTCATCGATCAGCAGCACGATCAGGTGCACGTCCGGATGGTTGGTGGTGATGGCTGTGGCGACCTGCTGCATCATCATCGTCTTGCCGGCCTTCGGCTGGGAAACGATGAGCGAACGCTGGCCCTTGCCCTGCGGTGCCATCAGATCGAGGATGCGACCAGTGATGTCTTCCGAGGAGCCGTTGCCGCGCTCCAGGGTGAAGCGGCGACGCGGGAACAGGGGGGTCAGGTTCTCGAACAGCACCTTGTTCTTCGACGCTTCCAGCGGCTCACCGTTGATGGTGTCCACGATCGACAGCGCGAAGTAGCGCTCGCCGTCCTTCGGGAAGCGGATGCGGCCGGACAGGTGGTCGCCGGTACGCAGGTTGAAGCGGCGGATCTGGCTGGGCGAGATGTAGGTATCGTCCGGGCCGGCCAGGTAGCTGGCTTCGGCCGCGCGCAGGAAGCCGAAGCCGTCCGGCAGGATTTCCAGCACGCCGTCGGCGGCCACGCCGTCACCGTGGCGGGTCAGCACCTTCAGCAGCGCGAAGATCACATCCTGCTTGCGGGCACGGGCTACGCCTTCGGAAATCTGCAGCTGCTCGGCGATATCCAGCAGCTTCTGGGCCGGCATGCGCTTGAGGTCGCTCAGCGAATAGACCGGGAAGCCTTCGGGCACGTTGGCGTGGGGGCGCGGAACGAACGGCTGCTGTTCACCGTTGTCGTTGGGCATGCCGTCGTCGCGGAAGCGACCGCCGTTGCCGCCACCGCCACCGCCACCACCGCGATCACGGTCGCGGCGGTTGCGGAAACGGTCACGGCGGTTGCCCTGACCCTGCTGGCCTTGCTGACCACCCTGGTTGTAGGGGTTCTGGTTCTGGCCACCGCCCTGGTTGTTCTGCCGCGCCTGGCCGGATTCGCGGCCCTCGCCACCTTCGCCACCGCCACTGCTGGCAGGGGCCTCGGCGGCGGGTGCGCTCGGCGCGGAAGGCGCTGCGGACGGTGCCGGCGCTTCAGGCGCGGCTGCCAGCGGCAGGGCAGGCTGCGCCGGAGCGCTGGTTTCGGCGGCGGCCGGAGCGGCAGCCTTGGTTACGCGGGCTTTGCGCACGCGCTTTTCGGCGGGCGCATCAGCGCTACCGGTTTCGGAAGTGTTATCGGACAAGAGCGTTATTCCTCGCTTGAAGGTGCGAGCGCCCGGCTGGGGCGGCGAACATTGGGAATGGGTCTGGAAGAAACTGCGTCCAGAAGATGCGGCACGCGAACGCGGCCGGATGTGCCGACACTATCATCGGCCCGCGGCGCCACGCAAGGGTCGCCGGATACGGTATTCAGTCAGGCGCCCGGGGGGCCCGCCCGGCAGCCGTGGAAAACGGCTGCCGGTCACCCGCAGGATCAGGCCAGGGCCTTGTCCAGCAGGCCGGCCAGCTGGGCCTTGCCAACGGCACCGATCTGCTCGCCGACCTTCTCGCCGTCCTTGAAGACGACCAGGTAGGGAATCGAACGCACGTGGTACTTGGCGGCCAACGCGCGGTTGTTGTCCACGTTGACCTTGGCGATCTTGGCGCGGCCCTGGTAGGCATCGGCCAGTTCGTCCAGCGCCGGGGCGATCATCTTGCAGGGGCCACACCATTCGGCCCAGAAATCGACCAGCACCGGTTCCTTGGAATTCAGCACGGCGCTATCAAAGTCGGCATCGCCGACGTGTACAACCTTGTCGCTCATCTTGGTTTCTCGTCTTGGATTGCACCCGGCCAGGCCGGAGGTGGGTGAACTGGGCCATGCCCGGTGGCGTGACCCTCGTCGTTGCCTCGCGGCGGACTGCCACGGTGCGTTCGGCGGGATGCCTGGACGCTCACGGCCGGCAGTGTACCCCTATCGCAGGGCGGGGACAGGTGCTGGCTGGAACCCAGCGTATCGTGATCGGGTTGCAACCCGGTATGTGTCCGATTTCACTGTCCATGGCTGAAATGGGGGTGCTGGCGCGATAGGCCATGGGGGGGCGGCGCCGCTGTTCAAGCGCGGTACTGCGGCGTGAAGAGTGCTGTCTCCGCAAGTGGTGAGACGTCTGATTCCGGTTTGCCGGCCCGAGTGCGGTAAACTGGGGCATTGTGCGGCGCGCGGACCCGAGGGGTCCCGGCCAGCCCGACCCGCCGCAGGGGCCGCAGTTTGCGACGGAGCCCCAGACAGATTTCAGTGCCGCCGCCCGCAGGCGCGTGGCCATACCAAGACGGACACATGAGCGACAAACCGCTGACCGATTTGACCTTTTCCTCCTTTGATCTGCATCCGGCCCTGCAGGCCGGTCTTGAAGGAGCCGGATTCACCCGCTGCACGCCCATCCAGGCGCTGACCCTGCCGGTCGCGCTGCCCGGTGGCGACGTCGCCGGCCAGGCCCAGACCGGCACCGGCAAGACGCTGGCCTTCCTGGTCGCTGTCGTGAACCGCCTGCTGACGCGCCCGGCGCTGGCCGATCGCAAGCCGGAAGATCCGCGCGCGCTGATCCTGGCCCCGACCCGCGAACTGGCCATCCAGATCCACAAGGATGCGGTCAAGTTCGGTTCCGACCTCGGCCTGCGTTTCGCCCTGGTGTACGGCGGCGTGGATTACGACAAGCAGCGCGAGATCCTGCAGCAGGGCGTGGACGTGATCATCGCCACCCCCGGCCGCCTGATCGACTACGTCAAGCAGCACAAGGTGGTGTCGCTGCACGCCTGCGAAATCTGCGTGCTTGATGAAGCCGACCGCATGTTCGACCTGGGCTTCATCAAGGACATCCGCTTCCTGCTGCGCCGCATGCCGGAGCGCTCCACCCGCCAGACTCTGCTGTTCAGTGCCACCCTGAGCCACCGCGTGCTCGAGCTGGCCTATGAGCACATGAACGAGCCGCAGAAGCTGGTGGTCGAAGCCGAGACCATCACCGCCGCGCGCGTGCGCCAGCGCATCTACTTCCCGGCCGACGAAGAGAAGATCCCGCTGCTGCTGGGCCTGCTGTCGCGCAGCGAAGGCGCGCGCACCATGGTCTTCGTCAACACCAAGGTATTCGTCGAGCGCGTGGCCCGTTCGCTGGAACGTTCCGGCTACCGCGTCGGCGTGCTGTCCGGCGACGTGCCGCAGAAGAAGCGTGAGAGCCTGCTCAACCGTTTCCAGAAGGGCCAGCTGGAAATCCTGGTGGCGACCGACGTGGCCGCCCGCGGCCTGCACATCGACGGCATCAAGTACGTCTACAACTACGACCTGCCGTTCGACGCCGAAGACTACGTGCACCGCATCGGCCGTACCGCCCGCCTGGGCGAGGAAGGCGATGCCATCAGCTTCGCCTGCGAGCGGTACGCGATGGGCCTGCCGGACATCGAGGCCTACATCGAACAGAAGATCCCGGTTGAAGCGGTTACCAGCGAGATCCTGACCTCGCTGCCACGCCCGGAGCGTGCCGCCCCGGCACCGGGTGAGGAAGGCGACGAGAACGAAAGCGTCGGCCAGATCTTCCGCGAAGCACGCGAAGCGCGTGCCGCCGAGGAAGAGCGTCGTGGCGGCGGCCGTAGTGGCGGTCGTTCCGGCAGTGGCGCTGGGCGTGGTGGGCGTGATGGCGAGCGCAGCGGCGAACGCCGTCCGCGTGGCCCGCGCAAGCCGCGTGTGGAAGGCGAGCAGGTTGCTGCCGCAGCAGTCGAAGGCGCGGTGACGGCTGAAGCCGCTGCCGTGCAGGCCCCGCGTCCGCCGCGCGCTGAGGCTGCGCCGGAAGGTGCGGTGGATGGCGAGCGCAAGCCGCGCAAGCGTCGTCGTCGTCGCCACGGCCGTCCGGTCGAGGGTGCCGAGGGTGTGGCGAGCGACGGCAACGGTGCCGCTCCGGTCAAGCCGGTGCAGGTGGTGGCCAAGCCGGTGCGCACCAGCGCCGATGCCGGCGACTCGTTCCTGACCCGTATCGGCCGCAAGATCCGCCGGATGCTGTCCGGCAGCTGATCGGTGCGGTAGCACCCGACCGTTGGTCGGATGGCATTTTGAGGCGTGCCGACCAACGGTCGGCACCCACCAGCAACGGTCGGCACCCACCATGTAGCCCGGCGCTACCGATCTGTCGCGCCGGTCCTGCATAATCGGGGCATGAGTGTCCTGCGCTTCGACAATGTCAGCAAACAGTACGCCGGTGGCCACGAAGCCCTGACCGATGTCAGCTTCGAGGTCGCGCCGGGCGAAATGCTGTTCGTCACCGGTCACTCCGGGGCGGGCAAGAGCACCCTGCTCAAGTTGATCCACCTCGACGAGCGGCCCAGCCGCGGTGCGGTGATGTTCGACGAGCGCAACTTGCTGAAGGTGCGCGGCGGCGATGTGCCGCGGCATCGACGCGCGGTCGGCGCGGTCTACCAGGACCACCGCCTGCTGATGGACCGCTCCATCGCCGAGAACGTGGCCCTGCCGCTGATCCTGCGCGGTACCCGCCGCGGCGACATCAACAAGCGCGTGCGTTCGGTGCTCGAGCGCATGGGCCTTGGCCACCGCGAGAAGGCGCTGCCTTCGCAGCTGTCGGCTGGTGAGCAGCAGCGCGTCGGCATCGCCCGTGCGATCGTCGGCGAGCCCAAGCTGCT
The DNA here is from genome assembly GCA_041545745.1 of Stenotrophomonas indicatrix. Taxonomy (NCBI): domain Bacteria; kingdom Pseudomonadati; phylum Pseudomonadota; class Gammaproteobacteria; order Lysobacterales; family Lysobacteraceae; genus Stenotrophomonas; species Stenotrophomonas indicatrix. The sequence goes on along the minus strand of CP168152.1, from coordinate 4,185,113 downwards.
GGTGGCGGACGAGCCGACCGGCAACCTCGACCCGACCCTGGCGGCGGAAATCATGTCCCTGTTCGCCGAGCTGCCCGCGCGCGGCACCAGCGTGCTGGTGGTCAGTCATGACCTGCCGCTGCTGCGCCACATGCGCAAGCGCGTGCTGATCCTCGATCACGGCCGGCTGGTGGACGACATCTCGCCGCAGGATCTGGCGGAGTAACCATGGCCAAGAACGAAAACACCGAAGCCGCTGCGCCGTCGCGCCTGGGCGTGTGGTTCCAGCATCACGTGCACAGCGTGGTGTTCAGCCTCGGCCGCGCCTGCCGCAAACCGTGGGCGACGCTGCTGACCGTGATGGTCATGGCGCTGGCCCTGGCGCTGCCGCTGGGCCTGTCGATCGCGCTGGACAACCTCAAGCAGTTTGCCGGCAGCGTGCAGCAGTCGCGCGACATCAACGTCTTCCTGAAGGCCGATGTCGACGGCCCCGGTGCGCTGCGCCTGGCCGGTGAACTGCGTGATCGCCCGGACGTGGCCAGTGTCACCGTGCGCACGCCGGAGCAGGGCCTTGAGGAACTGCGCCAGGCCGGTCTCGGCGAAGCCATCGACGCACTCAACGACAACCCGCTGCCCTCGCTGCTGGTGATCACTCCTGGCCAGGGACAGGACGATGCGCGGCTGGCGCGCGCGCTGGAAAGCCTGCCCGGGGCAGACCTGGTCCAGCATGACGCGTTGTGGCGCCAGCGCCTGGATGCGTGGCTCGCGTTCGGCGCGCGGCTGGTGCAGGTGCTGTCGGTGCTGCTCGGCGTCGGCGCCGCGTTGGTGGTCGGCAACACGGTGCGCCTGGACATCCAGGCCCGCCGCGAGGAAATCGGCGTGCTGCAGCTGCTCGGCGCCAGCGATGGTTTCATCCGCCGCCCGTTCCTGTACCTGGGAGCCTGGTATGGCCTGGGCGCCGGTGCGGTCGCACTGGGCCTGATCGGCATTGCCGGTGCCGCCCTGCGCGCGCCGCTGGCCGAGCTGTCGCGCAGCTACGGCAGCCCGTTCGTGCTGCATGGCCTGGACCTGCTGCATGGCAGCCTGGTGCTGCTCGGCACCTTGCTGCTGGGTTGGCTGGGTGCGTGGCTGGTGACCGGCCACTTCCTTCGTCAGACCCGCCCGACAGACACCTGAGACCGGCATGCAACCGCAAGCGCTGAAGCACCTTGAAGGGCCCGCGACGCGGGTGATGGTGGTTGACGGTTCCAAGCTGGTACGCAAGCTGATCGCCGATGTCCTGCAGCGCGATCTGCCGGGCGTGGAGGTGATCGGCTGCGACAGCATCGAAGACGCCCAGCATGCGCTGGCGCAGGGCCCTGTCGATCTGGTCACCACCTCGCTGACCCTGCGCGATGGCGACGGCCTGGCGCTGGCACGGACGGTGCGTGAAGCCGCCGGGCAGGCCTATGTGCCGGTGATCGTGGTCTCCGGCGATGCCCAGCAGCACCTGGAGCAGCGCCGTTTCACCGAGTACGTCACCGACTATTTCGACAAATCGCTGGGCCACGAGGCCCTGGCGACGTTCGTGCGCGGCTACGTGCAGCCGCAGACCATTCCCGGCGCGACCATCCTCTACATCGAGGACAGCCGGGTGGTGGCCGAGGCGACCAAGCGCATGCTCGAGCGCCAGCAGCTCAACGTGATGCATGTGGTCAGCGCCGAAGAGGCGTTCACCCTGCTGACCGCCGAATCGCTGGGACGCAGCCGCCATCGCATCGACCTGGTGCTGACCGACGTGACCCTGAAGGGAGAGCTGAGCGGCCGTGACGTGGTGCAGCGCGTGCGCGTGGACTTCGGTTACGGCAAGCGCCGCCTGCCGGTGCTGGTGATGACCGGCGATGGCAATCCGCACAACCAGACCGGCCTGCTGCAGGCCGGCGCCAACGATCTGGTGCTGAAGCCGATCGAAGAGCGCCTGCTGATCACCAAGGTGCTGTTCCAGCTGCGGCTGGCCCGATTGAATGATGGACCCCTGTTGCGATGACGTGTTGCGATGATCGATGAAGTAGTGGACACCCCGGCGATCCAGCTGGAACCGAGCTGGAAACAGCGTGTGGGCGATTACCTGCTGCAGCCGCAGATGCGCGAGCTGTCCAGCTTCCTGCGGCAGCGCAAGGCCAGCGGTGCGGCGGTGTTCCCGCCCGGCCCGCAGATCTTCGCCGCGTTCGATGCCACCCCGTTCGATCAGGTGAAAGTGGTCATCCTCGGCCAGGACCCGTACCACGGCCGTGGACAGGCCCATGGCTTGAGCTTCTCGGTGCAGCCGGGCGTGCCGGTGCCGCCGTCGCTGTTGAACATCTACAAGGAGATCGAGGGTGACCTCGCCATCCCGCGCCCCGACCACGGCTGCCTGATTCCCTGGGCACAACGCGGCGTACTGCTGCTCAACGCGGTGTTGACGGTGGAAGAGGGCAGGGCCGGTGCGCATCAGGGGCGTGGATGGGAAGGCTTCACCGACCACGTGGTGGACGTGCTCAACCGCGAGCGCGAGGGCCTGGTGTTCATGCTCTGGGGCGCCTACGCGCAGCAGAAGGGCAAGGTGATCGATACCGGCCGCCATCGCGTGCTGAAAGCCCCGCATCCCTCGCCGCTGTCGGCCCACCGTGGCTTCCTCGGCTGCCGTCATTTCTCGATGGCCAACGAGTACCTGCAGCGCCGCGGGCAGGCGCCGATCGACTGGTCGCTGCCGCCGCGGGCGGCGCTGGCGCCATCGGGCTGAACGGCGGGCAACGCGGCCCGGTGCTGAATGGGCGAAACTGCGGCCCGTTCAGCTCCCTTTGACCCGGAATGGCCGTGTTTTCCGGGCTAGTGGGTTGAATTCCAAGGGATTGTGTATCCCGAAAAGCGCGCTCGCCGCTGTCATCAAATCGCGTTACGTTAGGGCTCTGTTTGGGACCAGTGTTTCATCAGTGGAATGCTGGAACTTTTTCCTCCTTTAGCAGTCCAAATCCCAGACTGCTAAGATGGGTGCCTATGAGCCAGAACACCTCTACTGCCCTTGTGGCAAACAATCTGCCGATTCCCAGTGCGCTCGGTTCGCTGGACGCCTATATCGGTGCCGTGCACCAGATCCCGGTGCTGTCGGTCGATAACGAACAGGACCTGGCCCGTCGCTTCCGCGACGGCAACGACCTGGACGCTGCCCGTGAGCTGGTGCATTCGCACCTGCGCTTCGTGGTGCACGTGGCCCGCGGCTACAACGGCTACGGCCTTGCGCTGGGCGACCTGATCCAGGAAGGCAACATCGGCCTGATGAAGGCGGTCAAGCGCTTCGACCCCGACATGGGCGTGCGCCTGGTGTCCTTCGCCGTGCATTGGATCCGTGCCGAGATGCACGAGTTCATCCTGAAGAACTGGCGCATCGTGAAGGTCGCCACGACCAAGGCGCAGCGCAAGCTGTTCTTCAACCTGCGCAAGTCGAAGAAGCGCCTGGGCTGGATGAACGCTGCCGAAGTCAGTGCGGTGGCCAAGGACCTGAACGTGTCCGAGCGCGAAGTGCTGGAAATGGAATCGCGTCTGTCCGGCCGCGATATCGGTTTCGATGCGCCGACCGATGAAGACAACGACCACGCGCCGCCGTCGCCGGCTGCGTATCTGGTGGCCAATGACGAAGATCCGTCGATGGCCTACGAGCGCGAGGACAGCGAAGACAACCAGATGCAGCTGCTGCGCGAAGGCCTGGCGGAACTGGATGCGCGTTCGCGCGACATCATCCGTCGCCGCTGGCTGGATGCGGACAGCAAAGTGACGCTGCAGGAACTGGCCGACGAGTACGGCGTGTCGGCCGAGCGTATCCGCCAGGTCGAAGCGAACGCGCTGAAGAAGATGAAGGCGCTGTTCACCGCGTAAGGCGGCGAAGCGTTTGATTGACGAAAAGGCCCGGCAATGCCGGGCCTTTTCTGTTTGTGGGGCTGGTACAGCACCAGTAGATCCACGCCATGCGTGGATGCGTTGATGCCGTGCGGGCCTCAACCCTCCCGCGCGATCGCCCGCCAGCCGATGTCGGTGCGGTGGAACTCGTTGGCCCAGCTCACCTTGGCCACGCCGGCATACGCGTTCGCCTGCGCGTCGCGCACGCTGTCGCCGAGCGCAGCCACGCACAGCACGCGACCGCCGGCGCTGAGCACCTGGCCCTGCGCATCCAGCGTCGTGCCGGCATGGAACACCTTGGCCGGTGCCGGCACCTCGTCCAGACCGGAGATCACCTCACCGGTGATCGGCGCTTCCGGATAGGGCTTCGCGGCCAGGACCACGCCCAGTGACGGGCGCGGATCCCACTGCGCGTCTACCTGGTCCAGGCGGCCATCGATCGCCGCTTCCACCAGCTCCACCAGGTCCGACTGCAGGCGCAGCATCACCGGCTGTGTTTCCGGGTCGCCGAAACGCACGTTGAACTCGATCACCTTTGGCGCGCCGCTGGCATCGATCATCAGGCCTGCGTAGAGGAAGCCGGTGAACGGAATGCCATCGGCGATCATGCCCTGCACGGTCGGGTTGACCACTTCGCGCATCACCCGTGCATGCACTTCAGGTGTCACCACCGGGGCCGGCGAGTACGCACCCATGCCGCCGGTATTCGGGCCGGTATCGCCGTCGCCGACGCGCTTGTGATCCTGCGAGGTGGCCATCGGCAATGCATGCACGCCGTCGACCATCGAAATGAAGCTGGCTTCCTCGCCGTCGAGGAATTCCTCGATCACCACGCGCGCGCCGGCATCGCCGAAGGCGTTGCCCGAGAGCATGTCGCGCACGGCGTCTTCGGCTTCGGCCAGGGTCATCGCCACGATCACGCCCTTGCCGGCGGCCAGGCCGTCGGCCTTGACCACGATCGGCGCGCCCTTCTCGCGCAGGTAGGCCAGTGCCGGCTCGATCTCGGTGTGCACCGAATAGAACGCGGTGGGGATGTTGTGGCGTGCCAGGAAGTCCTTGGCGTAGGCCTTGCTGCCTTCCAGCTGCGCGGCCGCCGCCGTCGGCCCGAAGATGCGCAGGCCGGCGGCGCGGAAGCGGTCGACCACGCCGGCCACCAGCGGCACTTCCGGGCCGACCACGGTCAGCGCCACGCCTTCGGCCTGGGCCAGGGCAAGCAGGCCATCGATGTCGGTGACCTTCACCGCCACGTTGCGGCACTTGTCTTCGTTGGCGGTGCCGGCATTGCCGGGCGCCACGAGCACTTCAGTGACACGGGAGGACTGGGCCAGCTTCCATGCCAGGGCGTGTTCGCGGCCGCCAGAGCCGATGACAAGTACGTTCATCACGAGATTCCAGATTGCGTGGGAAGGAAAGTTCCAGGTCCCCGGCGGCGCGTGTGCGTCATTCGCAGCCTTCGCGTCGTAGTGATTCGGGGAAGGAGTAGGTCCAGGACTTCGGGTCCAGGGTGAAGCGGTGTTCCTGCCGTACCCGCTTGCCGCCGCAGGTGCTGCCGGTTTCCTCGATCAGCAGCGGCCAGACGCGCGCGCTGCGGTCGCTGTCGTCGAAACGCAGCGCGAAGTCGATGCTGAAGCGACGGGTGCGGCAGTCCTCGGCAGTGTCGGGGTCGGCGGCCGCGTCGATGTTCTCGCATTCGTACTGGGCGTCGTTGTCGATGTGGCTGCGCACGTTGCCGGTGCTGGTCAGGCCTTTCGGGCCCGGCAGGACCAGGGTCTGCGAGAGCAGCGAGAAGCCCTGGCCGAACCAGCCATCCTCGACGCGGAAGCCGTAGAAATCGCTGCCAGCGCGGATGATGCTGGCGCTGCCGGGCTGACCGCCACTGCCGAAGCGCTCGCCAGTGAGTTCGCTCACGACTTCGAAGCCTTCGCCCTTGGGATGCAGCACGAAGAAGTCGATGGTTCCCGGGTCGATGTGCGCGCCATCGGCCAGCGCACCGCACACGGCCAGCAGCTGCTGCCAGCTGTTGCCGGTCACCACCGGCTGCTCGGCGCAGACCTGCCAGTCCATTGGGCGGGTTTCGCTTTCCTGGGTCCAGGTGCCGCGCCACTCACCTGACAGCTTGGCGTCCTTGCCGTAGCGCTCGGTCAGGAACGCCTGCAGCCGCGCGGTGCGGCTGACATGGATGGCCGGCGCGCTGGGGGCAGTCTTTGCCGCATCTGCCTGCGGGGCAGCTGTGGGTTCGGCGGCCGGCTTGCAGCCGGCCAGCAGCGCCGTGCCAACGAAGGCGAGCACGGCGAGGGGTTTCAAAGAGACTGCAGACATCCGTGTCGCTCCAGTAATCAGTGGCGGAAGTGGCGAACGCCGGTGAACACCATGGCCAGGCCATGTTCGTCAGCAGCGGCGATGACTTCGGCATCGCGCATCGAGCCGCCCGGCTGGATCACCGCCTTGATGCCGGCCGCGGCTGCAGCGTCGATGCCATCGCGGAACGGGAAGAACGCATCGGAGGCCATCACCGAACCCTCGACCACCAGGTTCGCATCGGCCGCCTTGATGCCGGCGATCCGCGCGGAGTACACGCGGCTCATCTGGCCGGCGCCGACACCGATGGTGCGGTTGTCCTTGGCGTAGACGATCGCGTTGGACTTCACGAACTTGGCGACCTTCCAGGCGAACAGCAGGTCGGTGAACTGCTTGTCGGTCGGCGCCAGCTTGCTGACCACCTTCAGTTCGTCGCGGGTCATGCCGCGGTTGTCCGACGACTGCAGCAGCAGGCCGGAGCCCACGCGCTTGTTGTCGAAGTTGTTCAGGCCGTCGCCGTGCGGGATGCGCAGCACGCGCACGTTGGCCTTCTTCTGCGCGTATTCCAGCGCGGCCGGCTCGTAGTCCGGGGCGATCAGCACCTCCACGAACTGGCGGTCGAGGATCACCTGCGCAGTCGCAGCGTCGAGCGGCTTGTTGAAGGCGATGATGCCGCCGAAGGCGCTGGTCGGGTCGGTGGCGTAGGCCAGCTCGTAGGCATCGCCGTTGCCGGCACCAACGGCCACGCCACACGGGTTGGCATGCTTGACGATGACACAGGCCGGCGCATCGAACTGACGCACGCATTCCCATGCCGCATCGGCATCGGCCAGGTTGTTGTAGCTCAGTTCCTTGCCCTGCAGCTGCTGGAAGGTGGCCAGCGTGCCCGGCACCGGGTGCAGGTCGCGGTAGAACGCGCCGCTCTGGTGCGGGTTTTCGCCGTAGCGCAGGTCCATCACCTTCACGAAGGTGGAATTCATCTGCGCCGGGTACTCGGCACGCGCCGGCACGGCCGCGTCGGTGGCGGTGACGGCAGACAGGTAGTTGCTGATCGTCGCGTCGTACTGGGCCACGCGGTTGAACGCGGCTACCGAGAAGGCGAAACGGGTGCCGGCCGACAGCTGGCCGTCGTTGGCGTCCAGCGAGGCCAGCAGTTCGGCGTACTGCGACGGATCGGTGGCCACCGCCACGCGGGCGAAGTTCTTGGCCGCCGAGCGCAGCATCGCGGGACCGCCGATGTCGATGTTCTCCACCGCGTCGGCCAGGGTGCAGTCGGCCTTGGCGGTGACCGACTCGAACGGGTACAGGTTCAGCACCAGCAGGTCGATGGCACCGATGCCGTGCTCGGCCATCACCGCGTCGTCCAGGCCGGAGCGGCCCAGCAGGCCGCCATGCACCATCGGATGCAGGGTCTTGACCCGGCCATCCATCATTTCCGGGAAGCCGGTGACCTCGGCCACGTCCTTCACGGCCAGGCCCGCATCGCGGATTGCCTTGGCGGTACCGCCGGTGGACAGCAGCTCCACGCCGCGTGCAGCCAGCGCGGTGGCCAGCTCGACCAGGCCGGTCTTGTCGGAAACGGAGAGGAGGGCCCGGCGGACGGGCAACAGATCAGCAGTCATGGGGACAGGGCAATCGGCAGCGGAGCGGGGCCGATATTGTAGGCGGTGGGGGCCGGTGGCGGGGGCTGCGAGGGCAGATTTGCCGCGCCCCGGGGGCGACCAGGCCGTGTTGGGCACTGCCCATGGCTTGCCTGTGACCATCCGGCACGGCACGGTGCTGTCTGTTCCCTGCGCGAGGATGCCCGCCCCATGACCGTCTCCACCCGCCTGCAGGCCGCCCTCGATGCCGAGGGCTCGCTGATGTTCCTGGCCCGCTACGTGTACTACGTGCGCTGTGGACAGGGCGCCGCGTGGTTCGACCCGGGCGATGTGCCGGCGCTGCAGGCCGAGGCCGAGGAGCGCTGGGGCGAGCATGCGGAGATTCTGTCCTGGGACGTGCAGCGCCGCGAACGCCGGCGCTGGCGACGGCTGGAGTTCAAGCTCTACCTGGATGTCGACAAGCGCTGGTACGGCGATGCCATCGCACCCCGTCGGCGCGCGCCGAGCCTGGCAGAGCTGCTGCAGGTGATGCACGCGCAGCGCTGGCTGGTCCACTTCGAGCTGTATCTGTATGCCGACGGGCTCGACGAGGGCGCGATCGTGCTGCCTGCAGGCGGGATCATCCACTTCCAGCGTTCGCGCGGTGGCGTGTTCCGGCTGCTGCTGTTGCAGGGAGGCTATGTCGATACCGCGGCCAAGGGGCGCGCCGCGCAGGCAATACGCAGCGCCCTGCAGCGCAGCCACGACCTGGCATGGCTGCGCCGCCATATCGATGCGGCGCTGCCATGGGAGGAGTGGCTGGCCCCGCCAAACTGCCGGAACCGACATTCGATAGGGTAGGCTGTGCCCGCACTGCCAAGGATTAGCGGGTTCAGATCGTGTCGATCTATGCATTGAAAGGACGTTTCCAGGACCTGCTGCGTCCGGCCGTACGCGGCCTGTACCGCATGGGCGTCACCGCCAACGTGGTGACCGTGGCTGCGGCCGTGGTCTCGCTGCTGGTGGCTGCCGCCGTGTGGTACTGCGCCCCCGCCCAGCCGCTGCTGTATCTGGCCCTGCCGCTGTGGATGCTGCTGCGCATGGCCCTCAACGCCGTCGACGGCATGCTGGCCCGTGAGTTCGGCCAGCAATCGCGGCTGGGCGCCTATCTGAACGAATTGTGCGACGTGATCGCCGACGCGGCGCTGTACCTGAGCCTGCTCAGCGTGCCGGGCGTGCGTGCGGAGGCACTGTGGCTGCTGGCCTGGGCCGCCGCGCTGAGCGAGTACGCCGGCGTACTGGGCCTGATGGTCGGCGCCAGCCGCCGCTATGACGGCCCGATGGGCAAGAGCGACCGCGCGTTCGTGATCGGCGTGCTGGGCCTGTTGCTGGCGTTTGGCTGGGCAGGTGCGATGACGGTCAGCGGCGTGGCCGCTGCGATGGCGGTGCTGTGCGGGGTGACGATGGTCAACCGCGTACGCCGGGGATTGAAGGAATCGGCGGTTTCGCCGCAGTAAACACAACACGGCTACACGCCATTCCAATACGGAGATTGCATGCGTCAGGCGCAGGAACGGGAATTCCACAGCTTCGACCAGGTACCGCTGTTCTACCGGTACTGGCCGAGTACCACGGCAACCACGCCGGCCAAGGCCATCGTGCTGCTGCATCGCGGCCATGAACACTCCGGCCGGGTCACCCATCTGGTCGATGAACTGGACCTGCCCGACACGGCCTTCTTTGCGTGGGACGCGCGCGGCAATGGCCGCTCGCCCGGCCCGCGCGGCGACGCACCGGGCTTCCCGGCGCTGGTACGCGACCTGGACAGTTTCATCGCCCACATCGGTGCCGAGCACGGCATCGCGATCGAGGACATCGTGGTCATCGCGCAGAGCGTGGGCGCGGTGGTTGCCGCCACCTGGGTACACGATTACGCACCGCGGTTGCGCGCACTGGTGATGGCCTCGCCCGCCTTCAAGGTGAAGCTGTACGTGCCGTTCGCACGCGCAGGGCTGGCGCTGATGCAGAAGCTGCGCGGCAACTTCTTCGTCAACAGCTACGTCAAGCCGCAATGGCTGACCCACGACCCGGCACGGGTGGAAAGCTACCGCACCGATCCGCTGATCACCCGGCCGATTTCGGTGCGCGTGCTGCTGGGCCTGTATGAAGCCGCCGACCGCATCGTGGCCGACGCGCAGGCGATCAGCGTGCCGGTGCAGTTGCTGGTGTCCGGTTCGGATTTCGTGGTGCATCGCGGCCCGCAGGACCGTTTCTACGAACGCCTGTCCAGCCCGATCAAGGAGCGCGTGCACCTGCCGGGCTTCTTCCACGACACCCTGGGCGAGCGCGACCGTGCACCGGCACTGGCTCGCGTGCGCAGCTTCATCCAGGCACGCTTTGCCGAACCACTGCAGGAGCTGTCGCGGCGCGATGCGCATCGGCATGGCCCGACCTTCGAGGAATCGGAGATCCTGTCGTGGCCACCGGAGCGCAACAGCCTGGCCGACCTGCGCTGGCGCGTGGTGCGCGGTGGACTGTGCTTCGGTGGCACGCTGTCCGAGGGCATCGCGCTGGGCCTGCAGACCGGTTTCGACTCGGGCAGCACGCTGGACTACATCTACCGTGATGAAGCGCGGGGCAAGGGCCCGCTGGGCCGGATGATCGACCGCAACTATCTGGATGCGATCGGTTGGCGCGGCATCCGCGTACGCGGCAGGCATCTGCAGGAACTGCTGCGCGATGCTGCCCAGCGACTGCGCGGGCAGGGTGCGCCGGTGCGCGTGCTGGACGTGGCGGCCGGCCATGGCCGTTACGTGCTGGAAGCACTCGGCCAGGGCGAACAGCGTGCCGACCGCATCGTGCTGCGCGATTTCAGCGAGCTGAACGTAACGCAGGGCAAGGCCCTGATCGAGGGCCTCGGCGCGGCCGACATCGCCCGCTTCGAACAGGGCGATGCGTTCGACCCGGCACAGCTGGCGGCGGTGGACCCGGCGCCGACGCTGGCGGTGGTATCGGGCCTGTACGAACTGTTCCCGGACAACGATGCCGTACTGCGTTCGCTGCAGGGTATCGCTGCGACGGTGCCGGTGGGCGGTTACCTGGCCTATACCGGGCAGCCGTGGCATCCGCAGCTGGAGTTCATCGCGCGTGCATTGACCAGCCACCGTGGTGGCGCGGCGTGGGTGATGCGCCGTCGTACCCAGCATGAGATGGACGAACTGGTGCGCCTGGCCGGCTTCCAGAAGGTCGCCCAGCGCATCGATGACTTCGGCATCTTCACTGTATCGCTGGCACGCCGGATCGCGTGATGGCGACGCTGGTGGCAACCGCATCACCCAGCGAGGCGCGCCCGTGGCGGCGCGCCCTGCTGTGGCTGGTCCTGCTGGGTCCGTTCTTCTTCGCCAGCTATGGCTTTGCCAACTGGATGGCGGGCCGCCACGCCGAGCTGCCGGTGTTGGCGTTCGCCTGGGAGACGCAGATTCCGTTCGTGCCGTGGACGATCGTGCCGTACTGGTCGATCGACCTGTTCTATGCGGTCTCGTTCTTCCTGTGCCGGCGCCGGCTGGAGCTGGACCGGCACGCGCTGCGCCTGCTCAGTGCGCAGGTGATCGCGGTGGTCTGCTTCCTGCTGTGGCCATTGCGCTTCAGCTTCGAGCGGCCGGAAATCGGCGGGGTGTTCGGCTGGTTGTTCGACGTGCTGCTGGGCTTCGACAAGCCGTTCAACCAGGCGCCGTCACTGCATATCGTGCTGTTGATCGTGCTGTGGGTGAAGTTCGCGCAGTACCTGCACGGAGGCTGGCGGCTGCTGCTGCATGTGTGGGCGCTGCTGATCGGCATTTCGGTGCTGACCACGTTCCAACATCATTTCATCGATATTCCCACCGGGCTGCTGGCCGGCTGGTTGTGCGTGTGGCTGTGGCCGGAGCAGGGCACACCGCCGCTGCGTGCGTGGCAGGCCACGGGCGACGCGAAACGTTGGCGGCTGGCGGCGTTGTATGCGCTGGGTGCCGCTCTGTTGCTGGTGCCGGTGGTGATGCTGCGCGGCATCGCGTTGTGGCTGCTGTGGCCGATGGTGTCGTTGTTGCTGGTGTCGCTGGCCTATGCGGGGCTGGGCACGGCGGTGTTCCAGAAGCGCACCGATGGCCGGTTGACGATGGCCGCGCGCTGGCTGCTGGCACCGTACCTGGGCGCGGCGTGGATCAACTCGCGATTGTGGACGCGGCGCGCGCCGCAGCCGGTGCCGGTCATCGACACCGTCTGGCTGGGTCGACTGCCGGCTGCCGCACTACCGGCGCCGCTGGTGGGGGTGGTCGACACCTGTGCCGAGCTTTCCTGTCGCGCGCCAGGGGCAGCGTATGCCAGCGTGCCGATGCTGGACCTGGTGGTGCCATCGGCGGCGCAGCTGCGTGCGGCGGCGGACGCCATCGAACGCCTGCGTGACCACGGCCCGGTGCTGGTGTGTTGCGCACTGGGCTATTCGCGCAGCGCGGCCAGCGTGGCGACCTGGTTGCTGCGCACCGGCCGTGCGCGCGATGTGGCTGAAGCGGTGGCGATCGTACGCACCGCGCGGCCGAGCATCGTGCTGCGTGACGTTCATCTACAGGCGATCGCGGCCGCTGCCGCGCAGGAGACCGTTGCATGAGCGCTGTGCCTGATCTGCCGATGATGCATCTGCTGCTGCGACAGGGACGTTTGCCTGCAGCGCTGTCGCTGGGGCTGCTGCTGGTGGCCCTGTTGCTGCTTGGCATCGAGCCCGGGCTGGCGATGTTCGCCGCTGGCCTGCTGCTGCTGAGCCTGGTGGCCGGCGTTGTGCAGGCGTACTACGCGGTGCGGGTGCAGTTGGATGCCAGCCTGCTGCACTTGCTGCAGCAGGAAGGCGTGCAGGGCGAAGACGCGGCACAACGGGTGGACCAGGCACTGCACTCGGCCGGCCTGCGCAGGCTTGACGCACAGGCGCCGACGCGTGGCTGGGACACACGCTGGACCGGTATGCGTCGCCTGCTGATGCGCCAGTACGCTGCCACGCTGCTTCAGTTTGCAGCCCTGCTGCTGGCCGTGTTGTGGCCGCAGACCTGACTGGAGGTGCCGATGTTCGCTGAACTGATTGCCCGCGCCTGCAGTGCGGCCATCCACGTAGTGACCGGGGCACGCGCGCTGTGGGTCGGCTGTGCGCCGTCCAGCGAGCACCGCGTTTACTACGGCAACCATGCCAGTCATGGTGATTTCGTGCTGATCTGGTCGTCGATGCCGCCGGCATTGCGGCGCCAGGTAAGGCCGGTCGCCGCCGCCGAGTACTGGCAGCGCGATGGTCTGCGTCGCTATCTGATCGATGCAGTGTTCAATGGCGTGCTGGTGGAACGCGAGGCGGGCAACCGCCATCAGGATCCTCTGCAGGTGCTGCGCGATGCGGTGGACGGGGGCTGTTCGTTGATCCTGTTTCCGGAAGGCACGCGCAATATAGGCGATGAGCCGCTGTTGCCGTTCAAGAGCGGCATTTACCATCTGGCCCGGCAACGCCCGGAGCTGGAATTTGTGCCGGTGTGGATCGACAACCTGAAGCGGGTGATGCCGAAGGGGCGTTTCCTGCCGCTGCCGCTGCTGTGCACGGCGACGTTCGGCTCGCCACTGCGGCTGCAGGCCGATGAGGACAAGGCCGCGTTCTTGGCGCGCAGCCGCCAGGCACTGCTGGCGCTGGCCCCGAACGGAGGCCGCGCATGAGCTTCATGATCGATGTATCCGGTGATCTTGCCGCGCGCAGCGTGGGCCAGCAGACCGGCCTGCTGTTTGCCGGGGTAGGTGCGGTGCTGGTGGTGGCCACGCTGGTGGCCGAGACGCTGCGCTGGCGCCAGCGCGGCAAGCCCAGCGCGGTGATCGCCAACCTGGTCTCGCGTATTCGTGCGTGGTGGGTGATGGCCATCGTGGTCGGGCTGGCGCTGTTTTTCGGACGCGCCGGCGTGATCGTGCTGTTCGCGATCATCTCGCTGTTCGCACTGCGTGAGTTCATCACCCTGGCGCCGACACGATCAGGCGATTACTACGCGTTGCTGGCTGCCTTCTACATCGTGCTGCCGTGGCAGTACTACCTGGTGTGGATCGACTGGTACGGCATGTACACGCTGTTGATTCCGGTATATGCGTTCCTGTTTCTGCCGATCCTGGCCACCATCGGTGGCGACACCACCCACTACCTGGAGCGCACGTCGAAGGTGCAGTGAGGCCTGATGATCTGCGTGTTCTGCATCTCGCATGTGCCGCTGCTGCTGAACCTGCGCGTGCCGGGCTACGATCCGGCGCGCAACGTGCTGCTGTTCGCCTTTCTGGTGATCGTGGTGCAGTCGTCGGACGTGCTGCAGTACATCTGGGGCAAGCTGCTGGGCAAGCACCTGATCGCGCCGAAGCTGTCGCCGTCGAAGACGGTGGAAGGCTTCGTGGGCGGCGTGCTCTGTGCCAGCGCGCTGGGTGCCGCACTCTGGTGGATCACCCCGTTCACGCCGCTGCAGGCATTCGGCCTGTCGCTGCTGATCAATCTGATGGGGTTCTGGGGCGGCCTGGTGATGTCGGCCATCAAGCGCGACCGCGGCATCAAGGACTGGGGCAACATGATCGAGGGCCATGGCGGCATGCTCGATCGGCTGGATTCAGTGTGCTTCGCCGCGCCGGTGTTCTTCCACGTGGTGCGTTACTACTGGAAGGCGGGTGGCGGCGGGTGATTCCGCCAGAGGGCCATTCACGCATGGCGTGGATCTACCCGAGCCGGTAGTGCCGGCCGCTGGCCGGCAACCTCATGAACGATGACAGCGTGTTGCGATTGCCGGCCAGCGGCCGGCACTACCCATGCGGCGCTTACGCGCTGATGCCGTATTCCTTCAGCTTCTTGCGCAGGGTGGCGCGGTGGATGCCCAGCATCGCCGCCGCGCGGCTCTGGTTGCCTTCGCAATGGTTGAGCACTTCCACGAACAGTGGAATCTCCATCTCGCGCAGTACGATCTCGTAGACATCGTCCGCATCGCAGCCATCGAGGTCGCGCAGGTAACGGCGCACGGACTGGGCCACGTGTTCGCGCAGCGGTGGCCGGGCAGCGCCACGACTGTTGTCAGGACGAGAAAGGACAGCGTTCAAGGGGGGTTCCCGATCTGGTTGGTCCATGCACGCGGGGCGCCGGACCGGATGAGGTGATGGCGGTCAGTCTAGCGCGAGCGTGCCCGACCTGCCACGACCGGACGGTCCGACCAAGGTCAAAGGAACTCGAAGGTGAATGCGACCGTGGATGCGGCAGGTTCCTGCACGCGGAAGGCGATGCGCGCGCTTTGACCCGGTTCCAGCGGGGCCGCCCCGGGGTTTTCACCGAGGTACTGCGCCGGTGAGAACACGCCGGTGCCGATCACGCGACCATCGGCATCGGACAGCGACAGGCGCAGATCCGGCCATGCCTGCGGCCAGCGCGCGTCGTTGCGGATGCTGGCCTGGATCTGCAGGACGCCGGCCTGGGCCGGCAACGGGCGGATTTCACGGCTGGTCATGGTGAATGCAGTGGGCTCGCGCCAGGCGGGGAGCGTGCAGCGCAGCACGTTGCACAGCGCGCTGATCCACGGCCGGGTGCCGGCATCGGCGGCCAGCCGTGCACGATCGGCAAGCACGCTCTGCAGCAACAGCAGCAGTGCCAATGCGGCCACCAGCAGCCAATGCCAGCGAGGGGTTGGCTGCGCCCGTGGGCGCACGCCGAGGAAGCTGGGCGCATCGGCGACGGTGGCAACGATGCCGGGTGTGGCAGTGAAGGCCGGTTCGATGATTGGATCATCGGCAACCAGCGATTCTGCTTCTGTTGCCGCCACGATGTCCGTTGCCGGGTCTATGTCGTCGATCACCGGCGCTGCATCGGTCGGCACCGGTTCACGCGGTCCGGTGGCTTCAGGCGTGGCATCGCGCTCCTGCGCGGTGCGCAGGAACGTGGCCAGGGGACGGCGCGGTGGGTTCGGCTCGGACATGCTCACGCGGGCTCGGATCCAGCGGTCATTCAACCACGATCAGGCGCGGCGTACGCCGGTGATACGCATCCAGTCGCCATCCTGGGTGGCCTGCAGGTCGTCGAACCACGTCGCATAGCGCTGCAGCAGTTCGTCTTCCTGGCCCTGCAGGATGCCCGACAGGGCAATGCGACCACCGGTGGCGACACGGGCGGCCAGCAGTTCGGCCAGTGCATCCAGCGCGGAGGCCAGGATGTTGGCGACCACGATCGGATAGGTGGCGACCGGTTCGTCCTGCGGCAGGTACACCTGCATGCGCGCCTGTTCGCCGTTGCGTTCGGCGTTGTCGGCGGTGGCGATCAGCGCCTGCGGGTCGTTGTCCACGCCGATGGCCTGGGCGGCACCAAGCTTCAGCGCGGCCAGGGCGAGAATGCCCGAGCCACAGCCGAAGTCGAGCACGCGCTGGCCCTGCAGCTGGCCATCAACGGCCAACTGGTCCAGCCAGCGCAGGCACAGCGCGGTGGTCGGGTGGGTGCCCGAGCCGAACGCCAGGCCCGGGTCGAGGCGCACGATGGCGGCGTCGGCAGCCTGCGCGGCCTCCGGCAGCTCATGGTTCCACGGCACGATCCAGGTGCGGCTGCCGAAGTCCATCGGCTGGAACTGGTCCAGCCACGCGCGCTCCCAGTCCTGGTCTTCCACGGCGCGGAAGCTGCCGTTGCTCCAGTCCAGCTCCGGGTCGAAGGCTTCCAGCGCGGCCAGCAGCAGCAGGGCGTTGCTGTCGGCCGGGAACAGCGCGCTGAGCACCAAGGTGTCCCACAGCGGGGTCTCGCCCACGCCGGGCTCCAGGATGGCCTGCTCGTTGCTGGTGTCGGCTTCGGCATCAAGCAGGGTCACCGCCAGCGCGCCGACGTCCTCCAGCGCATTCTCATAGCGGGGCTGGGTGGCTTCGGTGCAACGCAGGGTCAGTTCCAGGAACGGCATGGCGGTGAGGGCAATCGCGGGAAAGGGGGCCATGCTAGACCATCACGGCGTCTCCGTATGCCTTGAGATGAACGAAGCCGATTCAGACAGGCCTCACGGGCCTTGCTAAACTCGGCGCTTTCCTGTGCGCCGTACCACCGACCGTTGCCGATGGCTTTCGCCCCGACCCTGAAAACTTGGTTGCTCGTCCTGCCGGCCGTGGCCGTGCTGGGCGTGGCCGGTTATCGGGCCAATGGCCACAGCCGGGACATGGACGCGCGCGGCGATGTACCGCTGGCTGCCCAGGCCAGCGATGTGCAGGGGGCGCTTGCGCCGATGATGCCGGAAGCACTGTCACGCCGCCTCACCGCTTTTGAACGTGGCACCGCGCTGCCTTCGGGCCTGCCGCTGGATATCCGCGCCGACATCGAAAGTGCCACCGATCTGTACGCCTACGCGCAGCGCCTGCGCGTGCAGGCCGACCAGGGCAACCATGAGGCGCGCTGGATGCTCAGCCGGGTCTATGACTACTGCGCGCAGTACGCCGTTGATCCGGGCGGCTATCGCCTGGACAACAACGTGCTGTCCGGCCTCGGCCTGAGTGCTGCACCGGAGATGGTGGAGGCGCGCGAGCGGGTGGCGCAGCGCTGCGGTGGCTTCGTGCCCGGCGACAAGCTGGGGCCGGCGCTGGTGCTCGGCGAGCGCCGTCGTGCGGCCCAGCAGGGCAACCTCGCTGCTGAAGCGGCGCTGTTTGCCGAAGGTGAGCCGCTGCACGACAACGAGCAGTACCGCCGTGATCTGGTCGAGCGCGTACGTACCTCGCGCGATCCGGAAGCCTATATGGCAATCGCGCCGGGCATGGGATTGCGTGCGGCGGGCGACAAGGCGTTGACCGGCATGGTGGCCGGTGAACAGCTGAGTGAACTGGCATGGCGGGTTGCGGCCTGCGAACTCGGTCTTCCCTGTGGAGCCGACAGCGTGCTGGTCAACAGTTTTTGTGCGAATGGAGGGATCTGTTCGCCGGATGGAACGCAGGACTTCCGTGAATTTGTGTATGACGCCGCGGTTTCGCGGCAAGGTGCGGGGAAAATGAAGGAATGGATCAAGCGATTGATTGGAACGAGGGACGGGCGATGAACTACCGTCGATTCCTGCATGGGGCCAAGTTCTGGTTCTGGGTGGTGTTGTTCGTGGCGTACTCGGCCGGTGCCGTGGGCCTGCTGATGATCGACACCTACGAGGACCGCTACCGGCATCTGTCGAAGGTGGAACTGACCTCGGTGAAGGCGCAGGAAGATATACGCCGTGCCGGTGCCAGCCAGGTTGCTGCCGTTTACCGCGCGCAGAGTGGCGTGCCGTTCTCGTCGTTGCCGGCCGGCAGCACCTTCCAGGTGGTGTGGCCGGATGGCTCCAGCGAGACCATGGTGATCGTCGATCCGACCTCGCCGAACGGCGTGCGTCCTTTGGCGAACTCGCAGATTCCCGCGGAAGTGGCCGACAAGCGTTGAAGGTAACGCCGGGCCATGCCCGGCGGCATTGCGCCTGGTTGCCTTTTCGCCGGGGATGGCCCGGCGCTACCGGACGGCAAACAGAAAAGGGCGGGGAAATCCCCGCCCTTTTCGTGTCCAGCGACAGCAGTTGCCGATCAGGTCAACGCGATCGGCTTGCTCTTGCGCTCGGCAAGGCGCTTTTCCAGGTAATGGATGTTCTGGCCACCGGCCTGGAAGCCCTTGTCGCGCATGATCCGCTGCTGCAGGGCGATGTTGGTCTTGATGCCATCGACCACCATCTCGCTCAGCGCCACCCGCATGCGGGCGATGGCGGTCTCACGGTCCGGACCGTGCACGATCAGCTTGCCGATCATCGAGTCATAGTTCGACGGCACGCGGTAGCCACTGTAGATGTGGGTATCGACGCGCACGCCGGGGCCGCCCGGTGCATGGAAGCCGGTGATGGTGCCCGGGCTCGGCACGAAGGTTTCGGCGTCTTCGGCGTTGATGCGGCACTCGATCGCATGGCCGGTCAGCACCACGTCGCTTTGCTTGATCGACAGCTTCTGGCCGGCAGCGATCTTCAGCTGTTCGGCGACCAGGTCGATGCCGGTGACCATCTCGGTAACCGGATGCTCCACCTGGATGCGGGTGTTCATTTCGATGAAGTAGAAACGGCCGTCTTCGTACAGGAACTCGAAGGTGCCGGCGCCGCGGTAACCGATACGGATGCAGGCTTCCACGCACACCTTGCCGATCTGCTCGCGCTGCTCGGTGGTGATGCCCGGTGCCGGCGCTTCCTCGACCACTTTCTGGTGACGACGCTGCATCGAGCAGTCGCGCTCGCCGAGGTGGATGGCATTGCCCTGGCCGTCGGCCAGCACCTGGATCTCCACGTGGCGCGGATTCTCCAGGAACTTCTCCATGTAGACCTCGCCATTGCCGAACGCGGCCTTGGCCTCACTCTTGGTGGTCTCGATGGAGGTCTTCAGCGAGGCTTCGGCGTGCACCACGCGCATGCCGCGGCCACCGCCGCCACCAGCTGCCTTGATGATGACCGGGTAGCCGATCTCACGGGCGATCTTGGTGTTGGCGACGATGTCTTCGCCGAGCGGGCCACCCGAGCCGGGCACGCACGGCACTCCGGCCGACTTCATGGCGCGGATCGCTTCGACCTTGTCGCCCATCAGGCGGATGGTGTCTGCCTTCGGGCCGATGAAGATGAAGCCGGACTCTTCCACGCGCTCGGCGAAGTTGGCGTTCTCGGACAGGAAGCCATACCCCGGGTGGATGGCCTGGGCGTCGGTGACCTCGGCCGCGGCGATCAGCGCCGGGATGTTGAGGTAGCTTTCCGCCGACGACGCCGGGCCGATGCAGACCGATTCATCGGCCATGGCCACGTGCTTGAGGTTGCGGTCGACCGTGGAGTGCACGGCCACCGTGCGGATGCCCAGGGTATTGCACGCGCGCAGGATGCGCAGCGCGATTTCCCCTCGGTTGGCGATGACGACTTTGTCGAGCATGGCAGCCGCCCCTTAGCCGATCACGAACAGCGGCTGGTCGAATTCCACCGGCTGGCCGTTCTCGCCGAGGATGGCGACGATGGTGCCCGACGCATCGGCTTCGATCGGGTTGAACATCTTCATCGCTTCGATGATGGCCAGGGTCTCGCCGGCCTTGACCTGCTGGCCGATGCTGACGAACGCCGGCTTGTCCGGAGCGGACGAGGCGTAGAAGGTGCCGACCATCGGCGAGCGCAGCACGTGGCCTTCCGGCAGTGCGTTGCCCGGCTTGGCGGTGCCGCCGGTGGAGGCTTCGGTCGGCGACTGCATCGGCATCGCCGGGGTGGCCGGCTGGGCGGCGACCGGGGCGGCCATCATCATCTGCGGCGGGGCCTGCATCATGCCGTAGCCGGACACCGGAGCGCGCGACAGGCGCACCGACTCTTCGCCTTCCTTGATTTCGATTTCAGCCAGGTTCGACTCTTCCAGCAGGTCGATCAGCTTCTTGATTTTGCGGAGATCCATGGTGGCCTCTTTGCTCTTTGATGTCAGTGTGGTGGGAAGCGCGTTGCGCTCGGGTCAAAGCAGTTCGTAGAAGTCGCGCAGCTGCCGGGTGCGGTCGCGCGCGAGGGTGATCAGGCAGCGCATCTGTGCGCCATTGCGCGCGGTGCCGTCGGAGTTGAGGGCATACACCGCCTGGCAGTCGTGGTCGCGCAGCTGCATCCATGCGCGCTGGGCCAGCACCAGTTCCTGTTCGGCGTTGCCGCAGTAGCTGCAGCTGCCGCCGTTGGCCGGCGTGCGCAGCTGCCTGCGCGCCTGTGCGTAGACGGCGTTGAGTTCGACGTCGGCGGCCGCTGCCACGTCCGAGGCGCACAGGTCGCTCTCCATCGTGGTGGTCGGATGCGCGCAGTCGATGCCTTCGGCCTCACGGTCGGACGCGGCGGCAACGCCGCACAGGCTGGCCCACAGCACAACGCTGGCGAGGACGCGCGACAGGCTCATGACGCGGCGGCAGCCTGCACGCGTGCCAATGCCGCGTCCATCGCATAGCGGTAGCTGTCGGCACCGAAGCCACACACCACGCCCACCGCCTTGTCGCTGAAATAGCTGTGCTGGCGGAAGGGCTCGCGGGTATGCGGGTTGGACAGGTGGATCTCGATGAACGGCACCGCCACCGCTGCCAGCGCATCGCGCAGGGCAACCGAGGTATGGGTGAAGGCGGCCGGGTTGATCAGGATGAAGGCGGTTCCGTCGTTGCGTGCGGCCTGCACACGATCCACCAGGACGTGCTCGGCGTTGGACTGCAGGGTCTCCACCGCATGACCCGCGGTAGCGGCCTGGGCGACCAGCGCCTGGTCGATGTCCGCCAGCGTGGTGTGGCCGTAGACCTCCGGCTCGCGGGTGCCGAGCAGGTTGAGGTTGGGGCCATGCAGGACCAGCAGCTTCGCCATGGGATCCGATTGACGGGAAAGGGCGGCAGTCTGGCGGAAGCTGAGGATGCTGTCCAGTTCGGCGAAATTAGTGGTGTTTAAAGCGACCGTTTGAAAACGCCGTGCGCCGCATGGCTGCTCACTATAGCTAGTGGAAATTGCGCGCGCCGACCATTCCCCATGTCTGGCCGCCACCGCCGGGCCGCATTACGTACGACACTGCGGAGGTTGCCAGGGTGTCCCTACACTGCGCCTACCCGCCATGTCGGCGTTCATGGATGCCCGCCTTGCCTACCTCCTTGCGATTGCCGGCACTGCTGCTGGCAATGCTGCCTTTGAATGCGCTGGCTGCCGAACAATGGATCGTTGCCACCGACCTGCGGGGCAACAGGAACTACCAGACCCTGCATCTGGACGTGCAGGGCGGGCGCATCGCCGGCCGGCTGGATGCCGACCCGGTCACCGGCACCCTGAGCGCCGGACAGATGGTGTTCACCGCAACGGACAGCCAGGGCCAGCGCTACCGGTTCGACGGGCGCATTGACGGCGCGCGGATGCAGGGACAGAGCGATCAGCCGGACACCAACAACCGCGCAGTGCGTGCCGTCCACGCCTTCAGCGCATGGAAGGTACCGGCGCGGGCCTCGACCGCACCGCAGCGTCATGTGTTCACGCCTACCGACTATTCCAATACGTTCAGCGCCGACCGCGCGCCGGTGCTGGTGATCTGGCCGGGGGACTCGGTGCAGACCCGCACACTGGACTCTGGCGGCGTGGACGAGAACGGCGTTACCCGTGCGCTGTTCGGCAATCCGCAGGTGGGGCCCTTCTTCGTGGTCGGTGCCGAACCGGGCGATACGCTGGCGATCACGCTGACCTCGCTGAAGCTCAACCGCGACCATGCCGACAGCCTGGATGGCCTGGTGGGACGCTTGAAGACACCGCGCGTGGCCGCCGAAGCCGGCGGGCTGGGCAAACCGGTGCGCTGGCAACTGGACCGCAGCAAGGGCATCGCTCGTCCGCAAGGGGCAAGCGGTGGCCTGCGGCATTTCGAAGTGCCGGTGAAGCCGATGCTCGGCGGCCTGGCGCTTGCGCCGGGCTTCGGCTACCCACCGTTCTCCACCGGTGATACCGCTGATTTCGGCGGCAACATGGATTTCAACGCCGTGGTCGAGGGCAATACGGTCTACCTGCCCGTGCAGCAGCCAGGCGCCCTGATGTACCTGGGTGATGGCCACGCCTTGCAGGGTGATGGCGAAACCACACAGTGGGCGCTGGAGACCTCGCTGGACGTGGAGGTGAAGGTCGAGCTGTTGAAGCAGCATGCGATCGTAACGCCGCGGGTGGAATCGGCAACGCAGATCATGACCCTCGGCCAGGGTGGGTCCAGCGATGATGCGCTGCGCATCGCCACCTCGGGCATGCTGCAGTGGCTGCGCCAGGCCTATGGATTGACGTTGTCCGAGGCGACCCAGGTGCTGGGCGTGGCGGTGCAGTACCAGGTGGCCAACCTGGCCGGGCGCAGTGTTGGCGTGGCGGCGAAGTTGGACAAGGTGGTGTTGCGGGGGTTGAAGGTGCAGACGACAGCGGCACCGGGCGGCGCCGCCGTGAAGCACGCTGCCAAGTGACCATTGCCCTGATGGCAGCTTGGGAAGGCGTATGAACCAGGAGTCCGTGATGAGTGTCGACGCGATCCAGAACCGCCGGGCTGCCTTCAGGGCACTTCATGCATCTGGTTGCTTCCTGCTGCCCAACCCATGGGATGTTGGCAGTGCCGTGGCGCTGGCGCGGCTGGGTGCGCAGGCACTGGCCACCACCAGCTCCGGCCATGCCTGGGCCCACGGGCAGCCTGACGGGACGATGGGTCGCAGCGAGATTCTCGCCCATCTGCGAACGATGGTGGCGGCGACCGATCTGCCGGTGAACGCCGACTTCGAAGATGGTTTCGGCAGCAGCCCGGAGGCGGTGCACGAGAGTGTGTCGATGGCGATCGACACCGGCGTGGCCGGCCTGTCGATCGAGGATTCCACCGGCGATGCGGAGCATCCGCTGCGCAGCATCGCAGACAGCGTGGCCCGGCTGCAGGCCGCGCGCCGTGCCATCGATGAAAGCGGGCACGACGTGCTGCTGGTGGGGCGCGCGGAAAACTTCTTCGTCGGCCGCCCCGATCTGGACGATACGTTGGCCCGCATCCGCGCCTATGCGCAGGCGGGTGCGGATTGCCTGTACGCACCGGGTATCCGCAGCGCAGAGCAGATCCGCGCCGTGGTGGATGCCGCCGCTGGCAAGCCGGTCAACCTGCTGATCGGTTCGCCCGGGCAGATGACGCTGCAGCAGGCGGCCAGCCTCGGCGTGCGCCGGGTCAGTGTCGGCGGTGCGCTGGCCCGCAGTGCGTGGGCAGGCTTTCTCGACGCCTCCCGGCAGATGCTTGCCGGTGGATCATTCGACGCACTGCCGGGCACCCCGTCAGGTGCCGAGCTCAACGGGTTGTTCAAGCCGTAAGCGCGTGCGGGCTAGTGGGGCGGTGCCGGCGACGAGGGGGGCATCCTGCCGAGCGCTTCGCGCACCGCGCGCTGCAGGCCCTGCACATGGAACGGTTTGGCCAGGAAGGGCGCGCGCCGATGCCTGACCGGCACCAGCTGGTCGTATACCGCTGAAGCGAAAAGATAGGGGATGCCCAGTTCGAGCAGCCGATCGGCCACAGGGAATACCACGCCATCACGAAGTTCCACGTCCAGCACGGCGCCATCGAAGTGGCCACGGTCGAGCATGCCCAACGCCTCGAAGACGCTGTTGGCGTGGGCGATTTCGTTGCCTTCGTCGGTCAGGGCCTGTTCCATCAGATCAGCCAGATCAAGCTGGTCTTCCACAAGGAGCAGGCGGGGTAGCGGTGCGGGTCGTTCGTTGTTGCTCTGCATGGGTGTTGTCGTGCGAATGCTGCTCTGGTCTGGCAAGCATCCGCTTACCGGCATCAAGGCCGTGGCAGCCCGGTGTGGCTGTGATGTGCACAACAGCGACCGCAGCGCGCAACAGCATTCCACCGATGGTGCTGGTGCTGGCTGCAATCGTAGTTACCATTGGTAACTAGTGAACATCAGAGCCCCATCATGCATACCCATATTGTCGTGGCACATCCTGAACCGGCCTCGCTCACCCATGCCGTCGCTGCGCGGATCGGCGAGGCCATCGTCAACGCCAACGCCGGCAACACGGTCACCACCGTGGATCTGATGGCGGAAAGTTTCGATCCTCGCTTCAACGCGCAGGACCACGCTTTCTTCCGCAGAACCACAGCGCTGCCGGCCGATGTGGCCGCCGAGCACGCACGGCTGGATGTGGCCGACACGCTCGTGCTGGTCTATCCGCTCTACTGGTGGTCGTTCCCGGCGCTGCTGAAGGGGTGGATCGATCGCGTCTTCACCCAGGGCTGGGCCTATGACGAAGGTGCCGATGGCAAGGTGGAAAAGAAGCTGCAGCGGTTGCAGGTGCATCTGGTGGCGCTGGGCGGTGCGGGCCAACAGATGATCGACCGGCGTGGCTATGGCGAGGCGATGAAGACCCAGATCGACCAGGGCATCTTCGATTACTGCGGAGCGCCGGTGCTGTCATCCACACTGCTGCTGGATGCCGACAGCGGCATGGCCGAAACGCATCTGCAGACGGCGGTGGACATCGGACGTAAGATCGGAACCCCCGCGCCCTGACGATCACCCTTGCCTTCCAGCCCTGCCGTGCCTGAGCTCCGTCGCCGCCTGACCCGCGAACAGCGTGCCCGCCAGCTGCTGGACGTGGCGTGGGCGCTGGTCGGCGAAGAGGGCACCGATGCGCTGACGCTGGGGCGCCTGGCCGAGGCGGCGGGTGTCGCCAAACCGCTGGCCTACGGCCACTTCGAAACCCGCAACGGCTTGCTGGCCGCGCTGTATGCCGACTATGACCAGAGGCAGACCGTGGTCTTCGATGAGCGTATCGGCGCCGCGAAGGCGCGGCTGAAGGATCGAGCGCGTGCCATCGCCTCGGGCTACATCGATTGCGTGCTGTCACAGGGCAGCGAGATCCAGGACATCCTCGCCGCCTTGGCGGGATCGCCGGAACTGCGGGCGGTGCGCCGTTGCTATCAGCAGGATTTCATCGACAAGTGCGCGCGGTGGCTGGGACCATTCGCAGCGGGAGAGGTCGTGCCCGCCAGCGGCCTCTGGGCCATCCTCGGTGCCGCCGAAACCCTGTCTGAAGCGGTTGCGGCCGATGCGGTGGAACATGCGGCCGCCGAGGCCGAGCTGGAGCGCGTGATCGTCGCCATCGTCAAGCGCAGCACCTGAATCATGTGCGCGGAGCGACCTGGAGTTGCTCGACGTTGACCGGTGGCAGTGGCACGTCGGGCTGCAGGTCCGGCAACAGCTGTCGCAGCAGCTCCGGCATCGTCTGCATCGCGGCACCATCGATGTAGCGCCACTGCGTTTCACCGACGTGCCGGATGGCGACCATGAAGGCGAGGCTTCTCACGGTCTGCGCGTCGACGGTGAACACCGTGGTCCGTGGCACGAAGCAGACCTCCTCGTCGCCGGCAGCATAGGTGCGGGTCGGTTCACCGACATCATCGCGGATGACCTTCACGCCCATGTCGTCGAGTGTCTTCATCGCATCGCGCGCGGCCTTGGCATAGGCCGCATCGCCGCCGGCAAACCGCTTCACGCTGGGATGCGTGCGCGCGATCATGGCATCGGTATCGCCGCGGGCGAACGTGGACAGCAGTGATCGCACATCCCTCTGCAGCGCGTCGGTCTCGGCAGGAGTGAGTTCGCCGGCATGGGTGAGTGCAGCTGCGAACATGCAGGACAGCGCAAGCATCCAGCACAAGATGCGTCGATCCATCGATGGGGTACTCCTTCGGGCGCTGGACTATAGAGCGCATTGCATCTGGTGTCTGCCCGGTCTGCCCGTCACACGGGATGGGCCTCGGCCCTCTCGGCGATGGCGAAGCCCGCATCAAGCTGCGCGCGGACCTGGTCATCGCGCGACGCACGGGAATCAGCACCCAACACCACGTTGATCAGGCGCAGTGGCAAGGCGTGCCCAGCGCACCTGCGACGGGCGGTGGCCGCCAGGCAGAATCCCGCAGCCTGGGTGTAACCGGTCTTCAAGCCATCCACACCGTTTTCGCCGAGCAGGGCGTTCTGGTTCGCCTTGTGCAGCGTGCGGTGCGCGAAGCTGCGCTGTGCGGTGATCGCCAGCAGACCCGGGTAGCGCGCCAGCAGGTGGGCGGCCAGCATCGCCATGTCGCGTGCGGTCGACAGATGGCCCGGGGTGGTGATGCCGGACGCGGAGATGAAGTGTGTATCGTGCAGGCCCAGCGCCCGCGCGTGGTTGTTCATGTGCTGCGCGAACGCCGCCTGCGATCCGGCCAAGTGACGGGCCAGGGCGAGCGCGGCATCGTTGCCGGAAACCACCATCAGGCCCTCCAGCAGTCTGCCGAGGGCGATGCGTTCGCCGGGCACCAGGCCCATCCGCGTTTCATCGTCGGCCACCTCGTGTACGTCGCGCGGATCGATGGCGATCGTGTTCGACCACGAACCGCCCGACTGCGCGAGCAGGTCGTACGCGGTGTAGGCCGTCATCAGCTTGGTCAGCGAGGCCGGCGGTCGTCGCAGCTCCGCGTGCTGCTGCTGGAGGATCTCGAGGGAGAGGGCATCGATCGTGATCGATGACGCGGGCGGGCGAGGGGCGTGCGATGAAGACATGGTCGCGCAAGCGTAGCCGGAAGTGCGCATGCCGTGGGCATTACCTGCACATCCTGCGAATACGCGCCACGCGATCCTGTGGTCATGGAGCCAGGCATCCGCATCGACGGCCGCGTCTTCGCCTACGTCTTTCCCTGTGCTTGGGAGGACTACGCGAAGATTGGTTTCTCGCGCGATCCGCTGGGCCGGATCAGTGCGCTGCATCGGCGCTGGTTCGAGTTCTTCGATCTGGAAGCGGGTGCGCTGGTCGAGGCGGAATCCGAGCGGGATGCGCGTGACCTGGAACTGCAGTTGCGCCGGCCCTTCAAGCTGCATCGTGCGCCGGCACCGATGACGGTGCAGGACAAGGCCGGTGGGCGCACCGAATGGGTGCGCGGGGCCAACGCCGCCTTGGCCGAGGCGGTACGTGCGCTGGCACAGCAGGGCTATCACACCTATCCGCTGCGGCTGTGGCTGCGGGCGGCGATGGTCCAGCGTCTGGACCGGCTGCATGACTGGGCCGCAGCGCAGGCGCCGGAAGAGGAAAGCCTGCGCACGCCGGTCGGTGTGGTCGCACTGCGCGAAGCCCTCGATGCGTATCGTGCGCTCGCTATCGATCCCGAGCCGTGGTTGCCGGAGCACCTGCAGCGCGGCGGGTGACACTTCCCGAGGTGGCCGGGACGTTGGCCGGCCGCGGTGCCCGGCGCGCATCGGGCGCTGCGGGAACGGGATTGGCCAGACGCTGGGCCAAGGCAACGTTGGTCACGTGCCCCTGCAGGAACAACAGACCGCTGAAGATGTTCATGATTGCGCCTCCACTTGAGTGGAATGCACGATACGGGCAGCATGGGGGGCGCAAAAAGCGACATTTCCGCAAGATCGACTTGAGAGAAATTCAAGACTTATGTCCCGCCCACCGCTGCATGCCCTGCAGGGCTTCGTCGCTGCCGCACGCCTGGGCAACCTGTCCCGCGCCGCCGCGTCGATGAACCTGACGGTCAGTGCGCTCAGCCATCAGATGCGCCAGCTCGAGGAACGCCTGGGCCAGCCGCTGCTGATCCGGCAGGCACGCGGTGTGGCCTTGACCCTGGAGGGACAGCGCCTGCTGGATCAGGTCGGGCCCCATCTGGATGCGATCAATGAAGCCTTCCAGCCGTACGCCGCGAGGCCAGAGCATGTACTTACCCTCAGCGCCGTGCCGTCGATGGCCAGCGCATGGCTGGTGCCACGACTGGGCAACTTCGTGGCCGCGCATCCACAGATCGAAATCAATCTGCAGTCGAGCGAGCGGCTGATCGACTTCGACCGGCAACTGCAGTTCGATGCAGCCCTGCGGCTGGGCAGCGGACAATGGCCGGGACTGGTGGTGGAACCGTTGTTCGACGAATGGCTGCTGCCGATGGCCAGCCCGGCACTGATCGAGCGCATGGGTGGCATCGGCCACCTACCGTTGGCGCAGTGGCCGCTGCTGGGAGACCCTGACGGCGCGTGGGGCGCATGGTTCGCGCTGACCGGGCAGCGCCCACCGGCGCGGTTCGTGGCGGTGCTGGATGATTCCGAAGCCCACCATCGCGCTGCGCTGGACGGCGTCGGTGTTGCACTGGGGCGGGTCACGCGGGCGCGGCTGCTGCTGGATTCCGGCCAGTTGGTTGCGTTGTCGGACCTGCGCCTGAAAACCGCATGGCCGCATTGGCTGGTGTACCCGCAGCGCTCGGTACGCCACCGTGGTTTCCTGGCCTTCCGCGAATGGCTGCATGCGCAGGCGGCCGAGCATGTGCGGCACATGCAGGCCGCCGACGCGGGATAGCGCCCGTCGCGCAGGCGCGATGCTGTGGCGTGTGCGTCAGCGCAGCAGCGTGACTGCCTGCCCGGCGCGTGCGAAGGCCTCGCCCAGCAGCGGCCCGGCCTTGATGGCTTCCACTTCCGCGAACAGTGCCTGCAACGCCGCTGCGGGTCGAGCAACGGGCGCTGCGACCGCCTGCTGGATGACGGTGAAGCGATCTGCCAGCACGCGATGGCCGGGATGCACCTGTGCCCAGGCCTGCAGGGGTTGGCGTACGCCGGCCGCTGCATCCAGCCGCTGCTGGTCGAACAGGGTGATGGCGGCGGCCGAGGTATCGGCGCGTTCAATCGTTGCCTGTCGCAGTTCACGGCTGAGGAACAGATCGTAGGCGGCGCCGCGGCCCACCGCGATGCGCAGCCCGTCGTGATCGAGATCTGCAACCTGCCGTGCTGGGCTGTCATTGCGCACCAGGTAGGTTCCTTCGATTTCCACATACGGTGCACTGAAGGCAATGCGGTCAGCGCGTGCCGGGTCCACCGCCAGGAAGGCCAGGTCCCACGCATCGTCGCTCGCTGCTGCCACCACCGATGCGGCCGCATCGTGGCAACTGAAGTGGGCCTGCACGCCCAACCGCTGTGCCAGAACCGTGGCCAGATCCACCGACGGCCCGCGTGGTGCATTGGCGTCGCCCTGGGCCAGCACCGGGTTGCCGAGGTTGATGGCAACGCGCAGGAAGCCCAGCGGGGCCAACGCATGACGGTGAGTGGCCAGGGACATGCGCGGTTCCAGCTCGGTGTCGGGCTGCCCAGCATGCCAGCTGTGGCCGTTATCGTGTGGTGTGCAGAGCTGCGATCCTGTGTTTCATCCGCCTGCACGCCAAGCCTGATCACCATGAATCCCATCCTGCACGTTGAAGTTCCCGTCGCCGACCTGGAGCGTGCCATGGCGTTCTACCGGTAACGGCTGCAGGTGGATATCGATACGCCGATCCACGTGCATGACTGCCGGATGGCCTACCTGTCGTTCAACGACGACGCCGCAGGTGCCAGCACGGCGCCGACTACGTACCGTCGGAGCACGGCCCGCGCATCTGCCTGGGCGTGGACGATCTGGATCGGAGCGTGCAGCGTGCCCTGCAGGCCGGCGCGGTGCTGTGCTTCGGCCCGGCCGTGGCCGCTGGCTGGCGGGTGGCCGAGATCCGCGACAGCGAGGGCAACCGGATTGCCCAGCAGGCACCCGTCACCCCATAGCCCTGAGTCAGCAGCCGAACATCGCGTGGTGCTACACGGACGCGGCGCGCGATCGCTGCAGCCAGTCGGCGATGGCCGGATCCAATCGCGGATCGTCCGGAAGGCGCATGCCGAAGGCCTGCTGCAGCACCTCGCGCACGTCCTGCACCTCGCGCAGCGGGCGTTTGGCCGGTACCTGGCCCGGGCGATATTCGGTGTAGTTGCCGCTGCCGATGGTGCGTCGCCAATCCGGCCCGGTCAGTGATGCACGCAGCTGGCCGGGAAAGCTCGACTGCGGATGCGTGCACACGTACCAGTTGCCTACCTCGTTGTCGATCGGCGCCGGTGGCTGCAGGTCGAAGCGGTACAGTGCCCGCCAGTCATCCCCCGCCTTGGCGGCGAGCATGAAGTCGCCATCATCCAGCGTCCGCACGCGGTAACGCTCGTGCGGTGTGTCCTGCACTGCGGTCTCGTGCAGGCGCAGCGGTACGGTCGGGGTCAGGCTGCCGAAGCCGGTATCGACCAGCCATTCCTCGTCCTGCAGACGCACCCGAAGGAGCAGGTGCGTACGCGCGGTCAGTTCGCCATCGACAGCCGACAGCAGCACCCGTGCGCTCAGCGGCTGCGCATCGAAGCCCAAGGCCTGCAGCAGCGCCAGGAACGCGCCATTGAGTTCGAAGCAGTAACCGCCGCGCTGCGCGTGCAGCAGCTTGTGCTGGACGCTGTCCAGGTCGATCGCCACCGCGTCGCGCAGCAGGCTGGTCAGGGTCTCGAACGGCAGCAGGGCGTTGTGGCGCTGCTGCAGCAGGGTCAGCCCGGCCAGGGTGAGCGGAGGCCGGGCATCCAGCTGCAGGCGCTGCAGGTAGCGGGGGACGTCGATGGACATGGCAGGCACCACGGGCAGGGGGCTCCACTGTGATACCGCAACCGGGGTTGAGGTCAAGCGCATCCCGCCGGTGTCATCCCCCGGTCGCCTACGGCCGGTACAACAGCGACAACTGCCCGCCGCTCGGGGCCGGATTCAGCCCGGAGCTAAAGTTCCTCTGCGACCGGTCGATACAGGTGCGTCCTTCCGCCTGGAGTCTGTCATGTCGGCCGTCGTTTCCCACCTTCGGTCCCTGCGTAGCCGCGTCGTCGGGTTGCGTTCCCGTTTGCCTGGCCTGCTGCGCTGGCTGCAGCCACATCGGCTCAGCGTTGCCGACAAGCTCAAGGCGACTTTGTTGGTCTGCAGCCTGGGCCTGGTGACCATCGCCGCCGTCCACGCCTGGACCAGCCATGCGAGCACGCAGGCGGCCCGTGACCAGGCCAGCTACCAGCACGGCAGTGACCGCGTTGCTTCGCTGGCAGCGCGGGTGGCCGAGGCCCGGCGCCTGCAGACCCAGTATGCGCGCAGTTTCGATGATGCAGACCGTAGCCAGTTGCTGGCCACGCAGCAGATGTTGAAGCAGGACCTGCAGGCCTTGCATGGCATGCCGATGGATGCGGGTCGGCGCAAGGCGCTGCAGGCGATGGCCGAGGCGGTCGATGCCTTCTCACAGGGCATCGCCGCATTGTTCGAGCGGGTGGATGAGATGGGGCGCGGCGACGCCGGCCTGGCCGCGCAGCTGCAGCAGGCGGCCGACGCGCTGCAGACGCAGGTGGATGCGCTGGAGCGCCCTGCGATGTCCCTGCATGTGCAGCGGATGCGGCGCCAGGAAGCGTTGCTGCTGCTCGATGGCGATTCCACCCACGCCGATCGTGCCAGCGAAGAAAAGCTGCCCTTCGACCTGGCATTGGCCGGCCTGCCCGCCGAGGTGCAGGACCGCATACGCAATGGCATGGAAGCCTACCAGGCCGCGTTGCTGGGCTATACCGCCGCGCGCGTCGGCCTGGACGTGGAGGCGCAGTCGCTGCTCGAGACCGCGGCGGCCGTCGGCCCGGCACTGGCCGCGTTCCAGCAGGCCCAGGTCGCGGCATTGGAACAGGCACAACTGCGCCAACGATCGGGTGCAAGGATGGCCAGCGTGCTGTTCGTGGCCACCCTGCTGCTGGTGGCCGGTGTGCTGATCACAAGTCTGGTGCTGGTGGTGCGCGCGGTGCGTCGACCGATCCAGGACACCCTGCGCTTTGCAGGCGATATCGCCGATGACCGGCTCGACACCACGCTGCGCGTGCACAACGCCAATGATGAGATCGGCCAGCTCGCGCAGCGCCTGGTCGACATGCAGCAACGCCTGCGTGCGCGCACCGAGACCGAACGCGCGGTTGCGCGCGGCAACACGCGCGTGCGGCAGGCGCTGGACAGCGCGCAGACCGGCTTGATGGTGGTCGACGCGGAAGGGCAGGTGGCCTACGCCAATCCAGCGCTGCTGCAGCTGCTGGATCTTCCTGCAGAGACGTTGCTTGGCAGCGACGCGGTCCGCCTGCACCCGGCACTGGCGGGGCTGATTGGTGCCCGTCAGCGCGAAGAGCGCGAAATCGGCCACGCCGGCACCCGCTATCAGCTGATCGCCAACGCCATC
The DNA here is from genome assembly GCA_041545745.1 of Stenotrophomonas indicatrix. Classification (NCBI taxonomy): domain Bacteria; kingdom Pseudomonadati; phylum Pseudomonadota; class Gammaproteobacteria; order Lysobacterales; family Lysobacteraceae; genus Stenotrophomonas; species Stenotrophomonas indicatrix. The sequence continues at coordinate 4,152,771 of CP168152.1, read as the reverse complement.
GTCGAGGACGACCACTTCCTCGGCGTGGCAGTGGAATGGCGCAGCCGCGCGCTGGAGACACTGCTGGAAACCGAAGTGGCGGCATTGGTCGACGCGGCGGCGCATGGCGAGCTGCAGGGGCGCATCGCGCTGGAGGGCAAGCAGGGCTTCGTGCGCACGCTGTCGACCAGCATCAACCGCCTGCTGTCCACCTTCGAGACCAACCTCGGCGATCTGCAGGCGCTGCTGGCCGCACTGGCACGCGGCGACCTGAGCGTGCGCCTGGAGGGCGACCTGCAGGGCGTGTTCGCCCGCATGCGTGACGATGCCAACGCCACCGTCGCGCAGCTGGGCCACATCGTCACCCGCATCCAGCAGGCCACGGTCCGCCTGGATGTGGGCGTGGGCGAGATCGTTGCCGGCCATCACGATCTGTCCCACCGCACCGAGCAACAGGCGGCCAACCTGGAGGAAACCGCGGCATCGATGCATGAGCTGACTGACACCGTCGGCCGCAATGCCGACGCCGCGGGGCGTGCTGACGGACTGGTGCGCGATGCCGCCAAGGTTGCCGAGCGCGGCGGCGCTGCGGTCGGCCAGGTGGTGGCGACCATGCACGGCATCAGCGCGTCGTCGCGGCGCATCGGCGACATCATCCAGCTGATCGATGGCATCGCCTTCCAGACCAATATCCTGGCCCTCAACGCGGCAGTGGAGGCGGCGCGTGCAGGCGAGCAGGGTCGCAGCTTCGCGGTGGTGGCGGCCGAAGTCCGCTTGCTAGCCCAGCGCAGTGCGGACGCGGCCAAGCAGATCAAGGAACTGATCGAGGATTCAATGGCGCGGGTAGGCCAGGGCAGTATGCAGGCCGAGCAGGCGGGCACCACGATGGACGAGATCGTCAGCAGCGTGCAGCAGTTGGCCGGTCTGCTGGCCGGTATCCGCAGTGCCTCGCACGAACAGCATGCAGGCATTGCCCAGGTAAACCAGACCGTCGTACAGATGGAGGCCAGCACGCAGCGCAATGCGAGCCTGGTGGAAGAGGCTGGCGCGTCGACTGCGCAGATGCAGACCCAGGTTCGCGCGCTGGCCGAAGCGGTGGCAGCGTTCCGACTACAGCCCGAGCGCCGGGCGCGGTCGGCGGCGTGATGGCCTGATCGCCTTCGCCGGGCATGGCCCGGCGCTACCGTTGAAACCCATGATGGGTAGCGCCGGGCCATGCCCGGCGAACGGACTCAATACACGTCGCGCCGGTAGCGCCCGTTCTCCAGTAGCAGTTCCACCATTTCATCGCCCAGTGCCTCGCGCAGCACCTGGTCCACGCCTTCGGCCATGCCGTGCAGCGATCCACACACATGGATCACTGCGCCTCGTGCCAACCACGCCTGCAGTTCATCTGTCGCAGCGCGCAGTCGATGCTGTACGTAGCTGCCATCGTCCACATCACGCGAATAGGCCTGATCCAAACGCAGCAGATGCCCGTCAGCCTGCCACCGGATGATCTCGTCGGCGAACAGGAAATCGTGCGCGCGCTGACGCTCGCCGAACAGCAGCCAATGGCCGTGCTCGCCGTGATGCGCGGCTTCGCGCAGCAGGCTGCGCAGGCCGGCGATGCCGGTGCCGTTGCCGATCAGCACCATCGGCGCGCCTGGCCGCCGATGGAAGCCCGGGTTGCGATGCACGCGGGCGGCAACTGCACCACCCGTAGGCGCATGCAGGGCCAGCCAGCCCGAACCCAGGCCCGCGCGACCTGCTGTGTCGTGGACCAGCCGCACCACCAGTTCCACCTCGCCATCGGCGGCGCATGAGGCGATGGAATATTCACGCCCCGGCAGTGACGGCAGGCCTGACAACCATAGGCCTGCATCCTGCACCTGCAATGCACTGCCAGGTTCGGGCAGCACGCGTTCGCTGGCCAGTTCCAGCAGCGTTTTCGTGCCACCGTCGATCAGCATCGGTTGCAGTGGATCCAGACCATGCGCCCGAAGTATCGCGTGTACGTGCAGCGCGTCGTGACGTGGTGCGATGTGCAGAATGTCGCCGGCCTGCCAATCAACATCGGCCGGCGCTGCCAGGCGGATCTTCCAGATCGGGCCACCGACGCTGCCGGCGTTGAGCAGGGTGCGGCCGAGCAGGCGCCAGTCGTGCATCACCGTGGCTGCCGGCAGCACGCTGTCATCGGTGTCGATGCCGGTCAGCCCAGCCAACTGCAGCTGCCATTGGCGCAGTGCCACCACCGAAGCGGCATCGACGTCGATGCGGTCGAACAGCGGCTGCGCGCCCGAGCGCGTCAACCAGTCATCGATCTGGATGCCGAACCCGCAGAACTGCGCGTACTGGTGGTCACCCAGCGCGAGCATGCCGTAACGCAGCCCGGAAAGGTCCGGATGCTGTGCCAGCAACTGGCGTGCGCTGCGCCGTGCATTGTCCGGTGGTTCGCCATCACCGAAGGTGCTGAGTACCAGCAGCGCTTGGGTGGTGGCCTGCAGCTGCGAGGCAGTCACACGCGCAAGCGGCAGTACCTGCACCCCGTGGCCGGCCGCCTGCAGCTGTGCCGCCGCACGCCAGGCCAACTGTTCGGCCAGGCCGCTCTGGCTGGCATGCACCACCAGCCACGGTATGCCCCCGGCGTGGAGTGCTGCTGCCGGAACGGTCTGCCGCAGCGCGCGCGCGGCGCGCTGGCTGCGGCGGCGGTCCAGGTACAGCAGCCAACCGGTGACGAAGAACAGACACATGCCCAGGCTGCTGAGCATCACCACGATGCGTCCGGGCATGCCGAAGAAGCTGCCCGAGTGCAGGGCGAACATGCTGGTGGTGAGCTGGCCGCCGGCACCCTGGCGTGCGTACGGGCGCGCGTCGAGAACCGCGCCGGTGGCCGGGTCGAGCTGCAGCAGGTCGTGCGCACGATCATGGTGGCCGCCGCGCTGCGCGGGATCCGCCGACATCACCCGCACATTGAGTGCTTGACCGGGCTTCTCCGGCAGGCGCAGGTCGATGAAGCCCTGGCGCACACCGGGCAGCGCATACAACGTGGCCTCGACGTTGTTCAGATCGAGGGACAGATCGGTGGCGAGTTTGTGCTTGGCGGGGGGCGCGACACCCAGCAGCTGGGTCAGCCCGTTGCGGTACCAGTCGAACGACCACCACAACCCGGTCAGTGCGCTCATCAGGTAGATCAGCAGCACCCAGGTGCCGATCACCGAATGCAGGCTCCACAGGAAGCCTCGGCCCTTGCGTGCCCATTCCACCACCAGCCAGCTGCGCCAGTGCCACCAGCGGCGTGGCCAGCGCAGGTACAGCCCGGACAGGGTGAAGAACAGCAAGGCGATCGCACAGCTGCCGGTGATCCACGAGCCCCGTTCGCCGGCGACCATGTGGCGGTGCAGGTCCTCTACGAAATCGAAGAAGGCCTGTCCACGCAGCGCGCTGAAGCGCGCGCCGCTGTAGGGGTCGAAATAGACCCAGTGGTCCTTGCCGCCGGCAAAGCGTGCCACCGATGGACGCTGGCCGCTGGCATCCACCCGCAGGCGCTGCAGCGATCGCTCGCTACCTGCCTGCAGCAACGGCACCAGCTCGCTCAAGGCGAGCGGCTGCTGGTTGTCGGCATGATGCTCGGCGATCTCGGCGAAGCCGGGATTGGCCGCGCGCAGCAGTTCATCCTCGAACGACAGGACTGCACCGCTCAGGCCCATCACGGCCAGGATGGCACCAGCGCTGATGCCCAGCAGCCAGTGCAGTTGGAACAAGACGTTCTTGAACATCGGGATCGAGGGCCGTCGAGGCTGCCGCCCGCATCCTGCGCAACAGCAAATGAGAATTAATCTCGTAATTCTCCGGGGCCCGGGCCGCTGCGGTCAAGGAGGGTTTGCCGGCAAGGCTGCGCCCTGCACCCGCAGAGGCAACGGCAACGGCAACGGCCGGAGCAACAGCAGAAGCTGGTTTCCTGTGGGGAGGCGGGGTGGGTCCGGTGGCGGGGGCCGCTGCAAGTACGTCCATGTAAGCTCGGTCGCCGCATCCATGCGGCTCACGCCCCCGCGACCGGACCCACCCCGCCTTCGACAGATTTCCGCGATCTGTCGGAATGGCATGAGGTCAGATCCGTTTTCCGTAGGAAAACGGATCTGACCCCAGAGTAATGTCGATATCTGACAGAGATTCATCCACGCACGGCGTGGATCCACCAGATCATGGAAATCTGTCAGAGGTGGGGCGGTGTCGGAGTGCGGGGTGTCAGCCGCATGGATGCGGCCGCCAAGCCTACAGGGACGTACTTGCGGCGTCCCCGCACTCCGACACCGCCTCGCCATCCCACGGAAGCCCGCTGTTGCCGTTGCTTCGGCTGTTGCTGTTGCTGTTGCTTGAAAGCATCTGCAGGTGCAGGGCGCAGCCCTGCCGACCCTACTTCGCCCAGCCTTCGATCTCGCCGTGCGCGAACGGGCCGAGCTTGGCCTTCACCATCCGGCCCTGCGCATCGAACAGCACGCTGTACGGCAGCAGACCCTGCGCGTTGCCCAACTGCACGCTGGCATCGCGTGGACCGGGGGTATCGAGCACTATGAGATAGTTCACTGGCACCCGCTGCAGGAAGTCGCGCACGCCGTCAGGCGTATCCAGCGCCAGGCCCAACACCTGTACGCCGCTCGTGCCCTGGCCCTCGGCAAAGCGGGCCAGCTCGGGCATTTCTTCCACACAGGGGCCGCACCAGCTGGCCCAGACATTGACCAGCAATGGCCGGCCCTTGAAGCGTTCGCGGATATCCTGCGCGTTGCCTTCACCATCGGGAAGGACCAGCGCCGGCAGCGGATCACCGGGGCGCAGCATCGGCAGCGCTGGCGGTGATACGGCAACAGGCGCTGGGTTTTGCGCCGCCGGCGGCGGCGTCAGCCGATTGCCGGCCCACAGGCCAAGCCCGGCAGCCAGCACCGCTGTCCACAGCAGTGCTGGCCGTTGCCACCTCATCGTGCGGTGCGCAGCAGCGCTTCTTCCACCAGCGCCTGGGTCAGCAGGGTGGGCAGCACCGTCGGCGGTGCGCCCGGGCCGTACACCACGTACAGCGGCACGCCCACGGCCTTGTGCTCATCCAGGAACGCGGTGATCTGCGGGTCCACATTGGTGTAGTCGCCGCGCATGTACACCGCGTTGGTGCGCTTGAGCAGTTCCTTGAACTCCGGGCGCGACAGCACCGCGCGTTCGTTGGCCTTGCAGCTCACGCACCAGTCGGCGGTCATGTTGACGAACACCACGCGGTTGTCGGCGCGCAGGCGGTCCAGCATCTGCGGCGAATACTCCACCACGTTCTCGCTGCTCGCCTGCGCGGCACGCGCCGGCGGTGCCAGCTGGGTCACACCCCATACCGGTACCAGCGCGGCGATCACCAGCAGCACGCCCAGCAGCCCGGCCGCGCGCTGGCTGCGCCAGCGGCTGCGCTCGAACAACCACAGACCGCCGGTGAGCAGCAGCAGGCCACCCAGCGCCAGCGCCATGCCATCCACGCCGCGCTGCTTGCCCAGCACCCAAAGCAGCCACAACGCGGCGGCGTACATCGGGAAGGCCAGCACGTGCTTGAGGGTTTCCATCCACTGGCCCGGCTTGGGCAGGCGACGGGCCAGCGCCGGCACGAAGCCGATCAGCAGGAACGGCAGGGCCAGGCCCAGGCCGAGGAACAGGAACACCAGCATCGCCGCCACCGGCGGTGCAACGAAGGCATAGGCCACCGCCGGGCCGAAGAACGGTCCCACGCAGGCACTACCGACCACGCAGGCCAGCACGCCGGTGAAGAAGTCGCCGGCCGGGCCACTGCGTCGCGCCAGCGACTGGCCGAAGTTGCCGATGCCGCCGCCCATGGTGAATACGCCGGACAGGCTCAGGCCCACAGCGAACATGATGTAGGCCAACGCCGCGACCACGCCGGGATGCTGCAGCTGGAAACCGATGCCGACCGCATTGCCCAGCATGCGCAGGCCGACCATCAGCGCGCCGATCACGGCGAAGGCGACCAGCACGCCCAGCGTGTACCACATGGCGTGGCTGCGGGCGCGCTCGGGGCTTTCACCGCTCTGCGCCAGGCTCAGCACTTTCAGCGACAGGATCGGCAGCACGCAGGGCATCAGATTCAGTACAAGGCCACCGCCCAGCGCCAGCAGCAGTACCCATAGCAGCGAGCTGTCGGTTTTCGGTACGCGGCTGGGGGCCTTGGTACGCAGTGCATTGTCCTGCTGCGCGTCGGCGGCGAAGGCATCGCGTGCGCCGCTGCTGGCGTCGGCAGCACCGGCGTTGGCCGGCGCGTCGTTGGGCACGGTCGGAAGCAGGCGCAGCGGCGTACCGTTGGCGCCCTCGCGGGTGCGGGCAGCGGCCGAAGCCGGCAGCGAGCGGATCACGTCGTCGCGTGCGGCAGAGGCATCACCGCTGGCGCTGGCCTTGCCGGCGGGGATCGACAGCTTCACCCGGCGGGTCATCGGCGGGTAGCAGATGCCATCGGTCTGGCAACCCTGGAAGGTCACCACCAGCGTGCTGTCGACCACCTCGGCGCGGGTGCGGCGCAGCGGCACCGGCACTTCCACTTGGTTGAAATAGACCGCCACATCACCGAAGTGCTCGTCGCGATGCGACTGCGCCGCCGGCCAGCGGGGCTTGTCGGCCAGTACCCCGGCGCCGCCCTCCAGCTTCAGCGAGGTGCGGTCGCGGTACAGGTAATAGCCCGGTGCCGGGCTGAAGCGCAGTAACAGGGTGTTGCCATCGCTGGCGATGGCATCGAAGCCGAATGCCTGTTCCGACGGCAGCGGCAGCGCCTGGCTGTTGCTGGTGCCCGGCAGCCGCAGGCCACCGCCACTGCCGGCGCCAGCCAGCGGGTTGTTGAACGCACTGGCACCGGTGGCGCGTGCAGTCGGCAGCGTGGCAGCCGCACCGCCCGCGCCGGGCAGGGTTACCTGCATCACGCGCTTCTGCGGCGGGTAGCACACACCGGCATCGGCGCAGCCCTGGTAACGCACTTCCAGGCTGATGGTGCCAGCGGCATCGGTGGGCGCGCCGGGCAGGGTGGCCTGCAGGCGCTCGCGGTAGGTCTCCACTTCACCGAAGAAATCGTCGTGATGCTTCTTGCCTGCGGGCATCTGCAGCGCAGCGGCATTGAAGGCCGGATCGGCCTTCACCGTGGTGCGGTGGCGATACAGGTAATAGCCCGGGGCGATCTTGAACTGCAGTTGGATCTGGCCACGTTCGGGCGCGCTGGCGGTCAGCGCGAACGCCTGGTCCACCGGCAGCAGATCTTCTTCATCCAGCGCGAAGGCCGGCAGTGAAAGCCACAACAGGGCGCACAAGGCGGCGCCACGCGCAAACAGAGTCTTCAATCAGTGTCCTCCCGGGTCTGCGCCCGGATCCAGTCCAGATACGCCGGCAGGCCGGCCCGGGTTTCGACCGCGATGCACTCCGGGAGTTCATACGGATGCAGTTCGACGATCCGGGCGATGGCTTCATCGACACGGCTTGCGGTGGTCTTCACCAGCAACTGCAGCTCGGCGTCGGTGGTGACCTCGCCCTGCCAGCGGTACGTCGACTGTGCGCCGTCCAGGCGAGTGACACATGCAGCCAGGTGCTCGGCGACCAGCGCGTGCGCGATGCGCTCGGCACTGGCCCGGTCCGGGCAGGTGGTCAACAGCAGCAGGACGGGATCGACGGTCGACATGACCGTCGAGTATAGGGCCGTCGCCGGGGCAGGGCCCGGCGACGGCAGTGCACCGCAGCGTTGCGCGGTCAATTGGCCAGCTGGCAGGTGGCTGGCTTGGCCGAGGTGAACAGGGCCGGGGTGGCCCACTCGGGGTGGTCGATGAACGGGTTGCGGTTGCCCTGGAAGCTGTAGATCACGTCATTGCGGGCACGTTCTGCAGCGCTCGGCGGATCAGCAAGATGCCAGTCGATCAGGGTCGACAGCAGACCCATGTAGGCCGGCGAGCTGCTGGTCTTGACGATCTTGCTGCGGTCGTCGGTCAGTTCCAGGTCCGGTTCGGATTGGCCGGTGGCCGCATCCTTGCCACCTTCATAGCGGATGGCCATGTACATCACCGCCCGTGCCATGTCGCCCTTGCGATGGCCCCACACCTCGAAGGTACCGGCATTGCCATCCGGCGTGCGTACCCAGTTCGAATTGCCCGGGTAACCGCCGTTGCCGCCGCCCTGGCCGTTGTTGGCCTCGGTGGCGCGCTCGCCGCAGTTGGCGTCGCATTTGCCGAACGGCTTGTTGCCACGATCGGCATTCCACTGTGCGTCGGTCAGGTACAGCATGTGGGTATCGGTGTAGGGCGCGTACGGCAGGCCCTTGTCGCCGGTGATGCTGGCAAAGCCCAGCGAGTTCGGCCAGGTGTGCTCGCGGTTGTAGGTCAGGCCACTGCCGGTTCCCGCGCGGTCACTGACCTTGGCATAGCTGCGGTTCCGGTAGGCATCCAGGATCCGGTTCGGATTGTTTGGATCCTCGTCGGCGATCTCCAGGATGGTCCAGGTGCTGGTGCCGGTACCGCTGTACGGGTACGCGGTGTGGCCCTTGATGGTGGCATGCAGCGAGCAGCGCAGTTGGCTGGAGCTGCTGGTATTGACCTTGGAGTAGTAGCCGGCCGGCACCCCCGGGTTGCCAGGGTCGGGATTGCCGCCGGTGCTGGCCACGGTGAAGGCAATGCGACTGTCGGCGGCCGGGCGGGCCCCCTGGGCATCGGTGATGCGTGCGGCACGGATGTCGAAGCGGCAGGCTTCACCGGCGACCAGCGCGGTGTTGGTCGACAGCTTCACGCTCTTGCCGCTGGCCGGCCAGGTCAGCGGTACGCTGCCCGAAGTGCCGCAGGTCAGTGCGAAGGCGCCGCTGGCGAGGTTGACCGTCTCGCTGAACACCACTTCCAGGTCGGCGGCGGCCGGGAAGGTGCTGCTGCCCTGTGCCGGCGTGGTGGTGGACACCGACGGCGGCGTGTTCGGGCCCGGGGTGCCGCCGCCACTGAAGGTCTGGTTGTTGTTGCAGCTGCCGAAGGTCTGCCTGGCCGATTCGGCCCAGGTGAAGTGCGCGTACTGGCTGCCGCTGCCGGTCAGCTGCAGCGAGGTGCCCGCCGAGGTGCTGTTGGTTTCGGCAACCGGAATGTTCTGGCTGGTCATGCCGGCAGCGGGGCCACCGGCGGCCGTGATCGCGCCCTCGTAGCTGAGGAACTGGACCACCTTGCCGCTGGCGTCGACCAGGGCGATGCCGTCGTTGGCACCGTTCTGCAGGCCGTTGCTGGGGTAGGTGACCACGGCCAGGGTGGCGCTGCCGCAGCCGGTCGCGGTTCCGGCCGGCACCGCGTTGTTGGCGTAGACCGTGGCGGCCGACGGGTTGCTGCCGTTGTAGAGGTACAGGCGGTAGCCGGACAGGTCTTCGCCGGCAGTGGCGACCACTTCGATGGCTTCGCCGACGTCACCGGCAGCGGTGCTGTCGTCGTAGTGCAGTTCGTTGATGAAGACCTCGGCCTGGGCCGGCGCGGCAGCCAGGGCCAGCAGGCAGGCGGCGGCGAGCGGGGACAGCAATCGCATCGACTACTCCTTGTGATTGGGAATGCCGGGCCACCCTAAAGCCGATCCGGTGACACTTTGTCGTAAATGAACGCCAGATATCTGACAGTGCGACGGCGGTCACCAAATGATCGCGAATTGCCCCTTGGCTTGCCGCGACGCATCCCTATAAAGGCGTCCGCGCAGTGACGGAGCGCCACCGGGGCCCTCGAGAAAAATTTCGGGGCGGGCCTTGAAAGGCCTCCGGAGGTCTCCATCTCTGTCGTGCTCCCGACCTGTCGGGCTTTTTCACGCGCGTTGCTGGCAGTCGCCTGGTGCGAGTGCTAACATCGCCGGACTTTTTCAGACCAATCAATAACTTAAGAGGTCCCACATGAGCATCAAGCCGCTGCACGACCGCGTTGTGGTCAAGCCGATCGAAGCCGACGAAGTTTCCGCCGGTGGCATCCTGATCCCGGACTCCGCCAAGGAAAAGTCCACCAAGGGTGAAGTCGTGGCCGTGGGCCCGGGCAAGCCGCTGGACAACGGCACCGTGCGCGCTCCGTCGCTGAAGGTCGGTGACAAGGTCATCTACGGCCAGTACGCCGGCAGCTCGTACAAGAGCGAAGGCGTCGAGTACAAGGTCCTGCGCGAAGACGACGTGCTCGCTGTCATCGGCTGAGCGTCGGCGCGACCTGCTTCATACCCCTGATTCCAAACACCCAGCCGCCGGGCATGGCCCGGCGCTACCAATGAGGTAACTGCAATGGCTGCCAAGGATATTCGTTTCGGTGAAGACGCCCGTTCGCGCATGGTGCGCGGCGTCAACGTTCTCGCCAATGCCGTCAAGGCCACCCTCGGCCCGAAGGGCCGCAACGTCGTGCTCGAAAAGAGCTTCGGCGCCCCGACCATCACCAAGGATGGCGTGTCCGTCGCCAAGGAAATCGAACTGGCTGACAAGTTCGAGAACATGGGCGCACAGATGGTGAAGGAAGTCGCGTCGCGTACCAACGACGACGCCGGCGACGGCACCACCACCGCCACCGTGCTGGCCCAGGCCCTGATCCGCGAAGGCGCCAAGGCTGTTGCTGCCGGCATGAACCCGATGGACCTCAAGCGCGGTATCGACAAGGCCGTCGTGGCTGCCGTCGCCGAGCTGAAGAACATCTCCAAGCCGACCGCTGACGACAAGGCCATTGCCCAGGTCGGCACGATCTCGGCCAACTCGGACGAGTCGATCGGCCAGATTATCGCCAACGCGATGAAGGAAGTCGGCAAGGAAGGCGTGATCACCGTTGAAGAAGGCTCGGGCCTGGACAACGAGCTGGACGTGGTCAAGGGCATGCAGTTCGACCGCGGCTACCTGTCCCCGTACTTCATCAACAACCAGCAGTCGCAGACCGCTGACCTGGATGACCCGTACATCCTGCTGCACGACAAGAAGATCTCCAACGTCCGTGACCTGCTGCCGGTGCTGGAAGGCGTCGCCAAGGCCGGCAAGCCGCTGCTGATCGTCGCCGAGGAAGTCGAAGGCGAAGCGCTGGCGACCCTGGTGGTCAACACCATCCGCGGCATCGTCAAGGTCGTGGCCGTCAAGGCACCGGGCTTCGGCGATCGCCGCAAGGCGATGCTGGAAGACATGGCCGTGCTGACCGGCGGCACCGTGATCTCCGAGGAAGTCGGCCTGTCGCTGGAAAAGGCCACCATCAAGGACCTGGGCCGCGCCAAGAAGGTGCAGGTTTCCAAGGAAAACACCACCATCATCGATGGCGTGGGTGACAAGGCTGCGGTCGATTCGCGCGTTGCGCAGATCAAGACCCAGATCGAAGACACCTCCTCGGACTACGACCGCGAGAAGCTGCAGGAGCGCGTGGCCAAGCTGGCCGGTGGCGTTGCAGTGATCAAGGTCGGCGCTTCGACCGAAATCGAAATGAAGGAAAAGAAGGATCGCGTCGACGACGCCCTGCACGCGACCCGTGCGGCCGTTGAAGAAGGCGTGGTTCCGGGCGGCGGCGTTGCCCTGGTCCGTGCGGTGTCCGCGCTGGCTGGCCTGAAGGGTGCCAACGAAGACCAGAACCACGGCATCCAGATCGCCCTGCGCGCGATGGAAGCTCCGTTGCGCGAAATCGTCGCCAACGCCGGCGAAGAGCCGTCGGTCATCGTCAACAAGGTCAAGGAAGGCACCGGCAGCTTCGGCTACAACGCCGCCACCGGCGAGTTCGGTGACATGCTGCAGTTCGGCATCCTGGACCCGACCAAGGTGACCCGTTCGGCGCTGCAGAACGCCGCCTCGATCGCTGGCCTGATGATCACCACCGAAGCCATGGTTGCCGACGCTCCGAAGAAGGACGAGCCGGCCATGGGTGGCGCCGGTGGCATGGGCGGCATGGGTGGCATGGGCGGCATGGACTTCTAAGTCCCGCTGCACCGGTAGCGGCCGACCCAGGTCGGTACGCTTCCCTGCTGCAATGAAAAAACCCCGCCGCAAGGCGGGGTTTTTTTTGTGGGCTGCATCCACGCTTAGCGTGCATCTACGCGGGCAACGCGGGATTGCCCGCCGCTACGCTGCGCGTGCTGTTGACATGGTGTCCTGCAGCCACGCCAGGAACGCAGCCACCATCGGTCGGTCGCTGCCCTCGCTGCCTGGCCGGGTCACGGCGTAGTAGGCGAAGGACTGCGGCCACGGCTGCTGCAGGACCACCTGCAGGCGACCGCTGGCCACTTCGTCGGCCACGTGGATGTCGCGCACCAGCGCGATGCCCTGGCCGGCTGCCGCCGCACGTATCAACAACAGATCGTCATCGAAGGCGGGGCCGCGCTGCAGGCGCGCATCCTGCGGCAGGCCCAGGGCCTGGAACCACAGACGCCAGTCACTGCGTTCGCTGTCCTGCAGCAGCGGCAGCCGCAGGCAGTGCTGCACGCGGGTGATCGTTGGCACGGTTGCCAGCAGCGCGGGGCTTGCCACCGGCAGCAACGCCGGTGCCAACAGGTGCTCTGCATGCAGCCCCGGATACTGGCCCAGGCCGTGCCGGATCGCGATGTCCACGCCATCACGGCGCAGGTCCACCAGCGCAGGGCTGGCATCCAACTGCACGTCGATTCCTGGATGCCGTGCACTGAAATCGGCCAGTCGCGGCGCCAGCCAGTGCGCGGCGAAACTGGGCGCGGCGCTGATCCGCAGCGTTGACCTGCCTTGCCACGCTTCCAGTGCGTGCAGGCTGCTGGCGATCTGATCGAAGGCCTGACGCAGTTCCGGATAGACGCGGCTGCCGGCCGCGCTGAGCACCACGCCATGGCGGGTTCGATCGAACAGGCTGACGCCGAGTCGTTCCTGCAACTGCTTCAGTTGCTGGCTCACGGCACCGGGTGTCACGCCCATCACCTCGGCGGCCGCTGTCAGGCTGCCGTGGCGGCTGGTTTCAACGAAGGCCCGCAGGGCCAGCAAGGGCAGTACCGCACCCATTTCCATTCTCCCGTGACGATGCTGGCGAGCCGTCGGCACGTCCACCGGCCAGCGCAGGGCACAGCATATCGGCCGGGTCGATGGCTGTCGCGTCGGTGCGCGCGATGTTGAGCTGGGCTCAACTGCAACCGCAGCAGACATCGTTTCCCGCTTGCATGCCCGGTTCCTAGACTGGTTGCACGGTCGCTGCAGCGCCTTTTCCACATCGCTTCGCCCTGCTGATGTTGTGGGCGGGCAGCGCGTGTGCACCCGATTTCTGCCTCCAGGACGTTGCCGTGACCGAACCTTCGCTGCACCTGCATACCGACAGCTCACCCAATGGCTACAAGGCCACCATCGCGCTGGAGGAGCTGGGCCTGCCCTATCGCCTGCACCACGTGCGCATCGAGCTGGGTGAACATCGCCATCCCGACTTCCTGCGGCTCAATCCGCACGGTCGCATTCCGGTCCTCGAAGACCGCGCCAGGGGCATCGTGCTGTTCGAGTCGGCGGCGATCCTGCTGTACCTGGCCGAGCGGGGCGGCGCATTGTTGCCACAGGTACCGGCCGCGCGTTGGGACACCATCACCTGGCTGATGTTCCATGCCTCCAGCGTCGGTCCCATCTTCGGCCAACGCGTGCATTTCGAACACTTCGCGCAGGAGCGTTACCTGCCGGCGATCGAGCGCTACCGGCACCTCTCGGAAGACATCTTCGCGATCCTCGATGCACGCTTGGCCGCGCGTCCCTGGTTGGCCGGCGATGACTACTCGATCGCCGACATCGCCCACTTCGGTTGGCTGCATGTGCTCCGCGTAATCGACATCGACTTCTCGCGCCATCGACATCTTTCGGCGTGGTACCGGCGCGTAGCCGGACGGCCCGCCGTGCAGCGCGGCGTGCGGCTGCCTGAGCCCGCGACCGGGCCTTGAGGAGATCCCTGTGATGACAGCTTCCGTTTCGATCCACGGTGCTTCGGCAGCCGCCTTCGCCGGCCATGCCGGTTATCAGCGCATGTTCCGCGCCGATGCGCTGACTCTGGGCATCTTCCTGCCGCTGCGCTTCTACCAGGGCGATATGGCGGTTCTGCAGGGGCAGGCCGCGCTGGTGGAGGCCATCGACCGCCATGGTTTCGCTGCGGTGTGGGTGCGCGATGTTCCGCTGTTCGATCCACAGTTCGGTGATGCCGGACAGGTATTCGATCCGTTCACGTATCTCGCATGGCTGGCCGCGCGCACCTGTCGCGTAGCGCTGGCGACAGGCAGCGTGGTGATGCCACTGCGGCATCCCATCGACCTGGCCAAGGCCGCCGCGTCGATTGACCAGTTGTCCGCAGGGCGGCTGGTGATGGGCATTGCCACGGGTGATCGACCGCTTGAGTTTCCCGCCTATGGCCTCGACCACGCCCAACGTGGTGAACGGTTCGCCGACGCCGTGGTGGGCTTCCGGCAATGGTTGCAGCCCGCTGACGGGGCGCTGGCCGGCCATCCTTGGGCCACGCAGGGCGTGCAGCTGCTGCCGCCGCCGGTCAGCGGTCGCATTCCGCTGATCGTCACCGGTGGCGCCCGGCAGTCGCTGCAATGGATCGGCGAGCATGCCGACGGCTGGCTGACCTATCCCGACGCAACCCATGACGCGGCAGGACCACAGCGGCTGGCGGCGAAGATCCACGCATGGCGGGCGCAGATTCCCGATGGCGGCTTCCGTCCGCACATGACCAATGAATGGCTGGATCTGGTGGATGACCCGGACCATCCGCGCGTGCCGCTGCAGGGTGGCTACTGCCTGCGTACCGGGCGCAAGGGGCTGATCGCGCTGCTGGAAGCGTGGCTGCGCGCCGGGGTCAACCATGCCGCGCTCGGCATCCAGTTCTCGCGCCGCCCAGCTGCCGATGTGCTGCAGGAACTGGCCGAAGAGGTGCTGCCGTTGTTTCCGTCGCATCCCGGCCCACCGTTGCGGGTGATGGAATGGTAGCGATGCATCTCCGCGATTGCTGAGCTGAGGACCCTGCCGGCGGCAACGGATGCTTGCAGTTCTTGTCTCATGGATTATGATTAGCCGCCTAATCATATCTGGATGCACTATGCTTGAGTCGAAGCACCAGGCCCTCGTCGAGGAGGCACAGCGCCGTGGTCACGCCAATGTCGCGCAGCTGCGCCTGTGCTTCCAGCTGCTCGCCTTGTCCGGTGCGATCGACCGTGACTGCGCCACACGCCTCGCGCCGCACGGCCTCAGCGAAGGCCGCTTCGTCGTGCTTTTCCTGCTGCACGGCGCCGGCGGCACGTTGCCGCCGCATGAGCTTGCCGAGCGTGCCGGGGTCACCCGCGCCACCATCAGCGGGCTGCTTGATGGCCTGCAGCGTGACGGACTGCTGCAGCGACGCAACGATGCCGAGGATGGCCGCCGTCTGCAGATCGTGCTGACGGCGCGCGGCAAGCGCTTGGCCGGCGATCTGTTCAACCAGCACACACAGTGGATCGGCGGACTGTTCAAGGGTCTTGATTCCGGCGAACAGGCGCAGTTGTCGCTGCTGTTGGAAAAGGTCTGGCGACACACCGACGCAGGCCAGGACGCAGGTACATGAGCACTACTATCGCCACGGCACGCCTGCTTGCACTCAACGCAGGCAGCACCGCCAGCACGCATCTGGCCGAGTGCCTGGCGGTGGACTTCGCTGCGTTGCTGCAGGCGGTGGCACCAACCTTGCCACCGGCCTCGATACAGCACATGCACGCCGCCGCAGGCAAGGGAATCACCCAACGCATGGCCTTGGCTGCAGCGCTACTGCGCGAGGCAGGGCAGGGCGACGTACAGCACTGGCAGGCCCATCCATCCGACACCGTGCGGGGGTGGGTGTGCTATCTGATCGGCGGTGACGCGCAGGCGACTTTGGCTGACAAGCTGCAGGCGATGCGTCCACTGGCAGACGATCCGCACTTCGGTGTGCGCGAATGGGCGTGGTTGGCGCTGCGCAGCGATATCGTCGCCGGGCCACTGGAGGCGCTCACCTTGCTGCAACCCTGGACGCAGCAGCCTTCGCCACATCTGCGCCGCTTCGCCTGTGAGGCGCTGCGTCCCCGCGGTGTCTGGGCCACGCACATTGCGCTGTTCAAGCAGCAACCCGAACACGTGCTGCCCGTGCTGAAGGCACTTGCCGACGATCCAGAGCGTTACGTGCAGGACTCGGTGGGCAACTGGCTCAACGACGCTGGCAAGAGCCAACCCGATTGGGTGCGCGATGTGTGCACGAGGTGGCAGTCAACCCACGACAGCGTCGCCAATACGTACATCCGCAAACGCGCGCTGCGCTCGCTGTAGCGCCGCACCGTTCACCCGTATCCCGCTGATGCCGGCCGCCGGCCGGCAACCCCATGTCACACCCATTCCCCGGTAGTGCCGGCCGCTGGCCGGCAGCCCCATGACCCTCAAGGAAGACCCCATGTCCCACCTCCTCATCGAGCTGTACACCGCGACGCCGGCCTGGAAAGCGCTGTCCGCTGAACAACGGAACACCTTCTTCACCCGTATCGGCGCCGGCATGCAGCAACTCGACCCTGCATGCATCGCACCGTTGGCGATGGGCCGCGTGGCCAGCGAGGTGCCACATGCCAGCGCCGAGCAGTACTACGCCGTCTGGCAGTGCGCCAGCCGTGCCGATGCCGATGCCTTGATGGCCGCCATCAGTGCCACCGGCTGGCATGACTACTTCGCCACCACCAATGCCGTGGGCGCCGTGGATGCAATGGCCCAGCACCTGGCGGACCTCGCGGCGCTGTGACGCGGGCTGCGGTGGCACATGCGCGTGTCATCCATTCCGGGTAAAGATGGCGCTCGGCCGTATCCATCCGCAGGAAAGTCGAGCATGCAGAGCAAGATCCAGGTGACGTTGTACGGGGCGCTGGGCAGCAGTCCTGCGCTGCAGGTACCCGGCCTGGAAGGGCCGGTGGTCGCCATCCAGGAAGCCACCCTGCGGCAGCTGGTCTCCGATCTGTATACGGCCCGATCCATGCTCAACCCCGAACAGCTGGATGAGGCCAGGCAGGAACTGGATCGCGTGGTGGAGCGCTGGGTGGATATCCACGAGACGCTGTTGCTGGACGTGGAAGTGCATGGCAGCCGATAGTCCGCTGAACCGCGCCCGCAGTTGCGGATGAAACAGTTGGCACCTGCCAAAACCCTGTGTTATCAATAGATCCCATGAACGCAGCCCACGCCAGCTTTTATTGGTATTACTTTCCGAAGCCCCCGGCGGAGGAAGGATTGCGCTCACCCTGAAGAAAGCTTCAGACGCATTCCCGAAAGCCGCCAGCGAACCTGGCGGCTTTTTTCATGTCGCCACGCTGCGGACCCCCATCGTTCCGTAGAGACCCCCCACCATGCCCCCGCACACCGACGACCTGCGTATCCGCACCATCGAACCGCTGACACCGCCTGCCCAGCTGCTGGCGATGCTGCCCTGTGATGACGAAGCCTCCGACACCGTCAGCGCTTCGCGCGCGGCCCTGCACCAGATCCTGCACGGCCGCGACGACCGCCTGGCGGTGGTGGTCGGGCCATGCTCGATCCACGACCCGAAAGCCGCCATCGAGTACGCACAGCGCCTGAAGCCGCTGCGCGATGCGCTGGCCGGCGAGCTGGAAATCGTCATGCGCGTGTACTTCGAAAAGCCGCGTACCACGGTGGGCTGGAAGGGCCTGATCAACGATCCGGACCTGGATGGCAGCTTCAAGATCGACAAGGGCCTGCGCATCGCCCGTGGCCTGCTGCGCGACATCAACAAGCTCGGCCTGCCTGCCGGTGTCGAGTTCCTCGACGTGATCTCGCCGCAGTACATCGCCGACCTGGTGGCCTGGGGCGCGATCGGTGCACGCACCACCGAAAGCCAGGTGCATCGCGAGCTTGCGTCGGGGTTGTCGTGCCCGGTCGGCTTCAAGAACGGCACGGATGGCAACGTCAAGATCGCGGCCGATGCCGTGGGCGCCGCCTCGAACCCGCATCACTTCCTGTCGGTCACCAAGCAGGGCGGCACGGCCATCGTCTCCACCACCGGCAACCCGGACTGCCATGTGATCCTGCGTGGTGGCAAGCAGCCGAACTACGATGCGGCCAGCGTGGCCGATGCCTGCCAGGCACTGGCCAAGGCCAAGCTGCCGACGCGGCTGATGATCGATGCCAGCCACGCCAACAGCCTGAAGAACCACGAAAACCAGCCCAAGGTGATCGAAGACATCGCAACCCAGCTGGAAGACGGCGAGCAGCGCATCGTCGGTGTGATGGTTGAAAGCCATCTGGTCGGTGGCCGTCAGGAGCTGGTCGAAGGCCAGCCGCTGGTCTACGGCCAGAGCATCACCGATGGCTGCATCGATTGGGACACCACCGTGACGGTGCTGGAGCGGCTGGCGGCGGCCGTGCGCGCTCGTCGCGAAGTGAAGGTGTCCGAAGCCGCCTGACGGCGGCACGCGTGTGGATGGCGGCCAGCGCCTGCGGGGGTGCGGCCGCGATCAGGGCCGGTCGGAGTTGGAGATCGGCCCGTCTGCACCGGCGATGCGCCTGGCGCTGCGTATGTAAACAGCGCCAGGTACATCGCCGGGGTGGTGTGGACTCCGGCGAACGCCAGCGCTCAATGCACTTCGTCGTGGTACACGAACTTCGGCATTTCCCAGCGGTAGTGGATCGCCAGCAGGCGCACGGCGAACCCACCGCCCAGGCAGCACAGGATCGCGGTGGCATCGGCTACGCCCCAGTGCAGCAACAGCAGATACACCGCACCGGTCAGCAGCGAGATGATCGCGTACAGCTCTTTCTGGAAGATCAGCGGCACCTCGTTGCAGAGGATGTCGCGCAGCACGCCGCCGAAGGCGCCGGTGAGCATGCCGGCGATCAGCACGATCGGCAGTGCATGCCCGGCCTCGCGCGCGATCGAGCAGCCGATCAGGGTGAAGGCGATCAGGCCCAGCCCGTCCAGCACCAGGAAGGTGCGGCGGAAGTGGTGCATCCAGCGTGCCACCCAGGTGGCGATCAACGCCGCGCACACGGTGAAGCCCAGGTACTCGGGGTGTTTCACCCAGCCCAGCGGATAGTGGCCGAGCAGGATGTCGCGCAACGAGCCGCCGCCGAGGGCGGTGACACAGGCGATCATGACAACGCCGAACAGGTCCATGCGGCGGCGGCCTGCAGACAGGGCACCGGTCATGGCTTCGGCGGAAATGGCGATCAAGTAGATGATGGACAGCAGCATGGACAGGCTCCGGACGCGGTGGGGCCGGCCATGCGCGGGCACCACCATTGCCTGCGCAATGACGGGACGACGATGACCGGTGCCGCTCCCGCTGTCCTTTTGCCTGAGAGTTCAGCGGCGTGAGCCGCGTGCCCCTTCGGCGGATCGTCCCGGGCATGCCCGGTGACCTCTCTCCAGCTCGGCGAGTCGAATGCATGGTTGGTGGGATTCCAGCCCACCGGCCTGAGCGATCATGGGAGCCTGCGCCTTCGGCGGGCGCCAGCGCGGCGCCTCTCTCCTGCATTCGGGCGCCAGTATATCCGCTGCAGTGCAGCACGGCATAATCCGGCCATGGTTTCGCCTTCCCGCCCGTGGTTCCTGTACCTGCTCGAATGCCGCGACGGCAGCTATTACGCCGGCATCAGCACCGACGTGCAGGCCCGTTTCGCCGCCCACCAGGCCGGCAAGGGGGCGCGCTATACCCGGTCGCGTCCGCCGCTGCGGGTGCTGGCGGTACGCGAATACCCGGACAGGGCAGCGGCCTCGCGCGCCGAATGGGAGCTCAAGCAGCAGCCGCGCGAACGCAAGCTGGCCTGGCTGCGGACGCCGGATCCCACGCCTCTGTAGAGCCGAGCATCGGCTTGGCCCCACAGTAGATTCACGCCATGCGTGGATGGGACGCATCCGGCCATGCCATGATCGCCCAGCCCTCAGCGCTGGAGACCCGGATGTCCACCGTTGCCCTGTTGTTCGCACTGTCGGCGGCGGCAAGCCCCGCTGCCGACGCCGCCACGATCGCCGCCATCGAAGCGACCTGCCATGACTACGTGGATGGCCAGCTGGAGGCCGACCCGCAACGCGTCGCCCGTTCCCTGCATCCGGATCTGGCCAAGCGCGCGGTGCTCGGTGATACGCCGGACGAGCGCCTGGGCCTGCGCCGGATGTCGAAGGAAGAGCTGGTTGCGTTGACGAAACAGGGCGCGCTGAAGACCCCGAAGGATCAATGGGATCGCCGCTGCACGGTGCTGGACGTGACCGGCAGTGCGGCCTCGGTGCGGCTGGAAACGCCGTGGTTCGTCGACTACTTCCACATGGGCCGCTTCGACCAGCGCTGGGTCATCGTCAACGCGTTGTGGTACCCGAAGCCGAAGGCGCCGTGAGCGATGCGTGGCTGCGCCCCATGCAGCCTGCACAGAAATCCATCCACGCATGGCGTGGATCTACTGTGTCGGTCGAGGACGCGCCCCCAGCGGGTGCCCAGCGGCCCGATGAAGCAGTAGAGCCACGCCACGCGTGGCTACGCTCCATGCAGCCTGCACAGAAATCCATCCACGCATGGCGTGGATCTACTGTGTCGGTCGAGAGGTCACCCACGGCAGTACCTACCGCTTCGGTCGCCGGTCTTCGCGGTCATCGCCGAAGATGATCCGCGCGCTGCGCTGGTAGCTCCAGTACGCCACCGCCCAGTTCAGCAGCACCACGACGCGGTTGCGGAAACCGATCAGGAAGAACACGTGCGCGGCCAACCAGAACCACCAGGCCAGCACGCCCGACAGCTGCAGCTTGCCCAGGTGCACGATCGCGGCCATGCGGCCGATGGTGGCCAGGTTGCCGAAGTCGGCGTACTTGAACGGCCCCGGTGCCGGATTATCGTGCAGGCGCGCGCGGAGGGTTTCAGCCACGTACTTGCCCATCTGCTTGGCGGCCGGGGCCACGCCCGGTACCGGCTTGCCGTTGGCCTGGCTCAGCGCGGCCAGGTCGCCCGCTACGAACAGTTCGGGATGGCCGGGCAGGGTCAGGTCGGGCTGCACCGGCACGCGTCCTGCGCGGTCCAGCGGCACGTCCAGCGTGCGCGCCAAGGGCGAGGCGGCCACGCCAGCGGCCCAGACTACGGTGCGCGCGGGCACGAACTGGTCGCCCAGTTTGAAGCCCTGTCCATCGATGTGACTGACCGGTGTACCGGTCATCACTTCCACGCCCAGCTTTTCCAGCTGCCGGCGTGCCTTCAGCGAAAGCACTTCAGGGAAGGTCGACAGCACGCGCGGACCGGCCTCGACCAACCGCACCTTGGCGCTGGCTGGATCGATGTGGCGGAACTCATTGCGCAGCGTATGCCGGGCGATTTCAGCGAGGGTGCCGGCCAGCTCGACGCCGGTCGGGCCACCACCCACCACGGCAAAGCTCAGCCATGCAGCCTTCTTCGCCGGGTCCGGCTCGGCCTCGGCGCGTTCGAACGCCAGCAGCAGTTTGCGGCGCAGGGCGATGGCATCGTCCAGTGTCTTCAGGCCGGGCGCATCGTCGGCCCATTCGTCGTGGCCGAAGTAGGCGTGGGTGGCGCCGGTGGCCAGCAGCAGGCTGTCGTAGTCCAGCGTGCTGCCATCGGCCATGCGCACCTGGCGGGCTTCCTTGTCGATGGCCACCACTTCGCCCAGCCGCACCTCCACGTTGCGCTGGTGGCCGAGGATGTGGCGCAGCGGTGCGGCGATATCCGGCGCAGACAGCCCCGCGGTGGCCACCTGGTACAGCAGCGGCTGGAACAGGTGATGGTTGCGACGGTCGACCAGGGTGATGCGCATGCGTTCGCGGGCCAGCGCACGGGTGGCCCACAGGCCGGCGAAACCGCCGCCGACAACGACCAGGTGGGGGACGCGATCACGACTCATCGACTCACTCCAGGGGGGCATGGGGGAAGTGCCTGGCATCTTCGCACGGCCGGTCCTTGTCACGTCAGCGTGCATCCGGATCGGCGATACTCGGGTTCAGGCAACTGCCCGTGAGGAGTCCATGAGCGAACCGGAAAAGCGCATCGCCCTGCTGATCGACGCCGACAATGCACCGGCCTCGAAGATCGACGAAGTCCTGGCCGAGGTCGCCCGTTATGGCGTGGCCAACGTGCGCCGTGCCTATGGCAACTGGAAGAGCCCACGGCTGAAAGGGTGGGAGGCGGTGCTGCACGAATACGCGATCCGGCCGATCCAGCAGTTCGCCTACAGCAAGGGCAAGAACGCGTCGGACATGGCGATGGTGATCGACGCGATGGATCTGCTGTACGCGCGCAACCTCGATGGTTTTGCGATCGTGTCCAGCGATGCCGACTTCACCCCGATGGTGATGCGCCTGCTGACCGACGGCGTGAAGGTCTATGGCTTCGGCGAAAAGAAGACCCCGGAACCCTTCGTCAACGCGTGCTCGAAGTTCACCTATCTCGAAGCGTTGGGCCAGACCCACGCCAGCGTGCAGGATGTGGAGCAGGCAGCGAACGAACAATCATCGAACGGACAGGCGCCCAGCGAGCAGGCCACCAGCGATGATGCGCGCCCACGCAAGAGCGGGGCGGAAATGCGCAGCGACACGCGCCTGGTGAAGATGTTGCGGCGTGCGGTGTCCTCGGCAGAAGGCGAGGATGGCTGGTCGCACCTGGGCCCGGTGGGCAGTCAGATCGGCAACCAGGCCTCGTTCGATCCGCGCAATTACGGCTACGGAAAACTCAGCGACCTGCTGGCTGCGATCGGGCTGTTCGAACTGAAGAAGGACGGTAAATCCTCCTACGTGCGCGCACTGCCAAAGAAGAACCGGTAACGACGGAAAGCGCCGGTGCAAAGCAGAGCCGAGCCACGCTCGGCTGCTGTTCGTGCGCGTTATAGAGCGTGTGCATCGGACCCGGCGTAGCCCGCAGCGAATCCATCGGCGAAATCCTCAACTCCGTTGAATGCCAGCAGCAACAGCCCGGCACACAGCAGCATGTTGCGGTTTGATCGGCGGTACCCCAGCACCAGCACCACAAGCCCTGCTGCCAGCAGAACGTAATTCACTGCATCCCATGCGGTCATGCCATTTCCCCTTGTGGATCGGCGTATCGTAACGGCTCCGCGCCCTCTTGGCGCAGCGCTGCACGCAAGGAAATCCGCATGTTGAAGATCTGGGGTCGCCGCAATTCCAGCAACGTCCGCAAGGTGCTGTGGTGTGCCGAGGAAATCGGCCTGCCATACGAGTCCATCGAAGTGGGTGGCAGCCACGGTGGAACGCAGTCGCCGGAGTACGTGGCGATGAACCCGAACGGGCTGGTACCGGTGATCGAAGACCACGGCCTGCCGCTGTGGGAATCGAACACCATCGTGCGCTACCTCAGTGCGCGCTATTCGCTGGGCACGCTGTACGCGGAAGACGCGATGGAGCGTGCGCAGGCCGAGAAGTGGATGGACTGGAGCACCTCGCGGATGGCGCCACTGTACTCCGAACTGATCTGGGGGATCATGCGCACCGCGCCGGCCGACCGCGATGAGGCGCGCATCAATGCCGCCATCGTGCGCGCCGGTGATTTCCTGGCCCTGCCCAATGCGACCCTTGCCACGCAACCGTGGTTGTCAGGCGAGAAATTCGCAATGGGTGACATCGCCCTGGGCTCGTTGATCTACGCGTGGTTCGAGCTGCCGATCCAGCGCCCGGACCTGCCGCACCTGGCCGACTGGTATGCACGCCTGCGCGAACGCCCGGCGTACCAGCGCGGCGTGATGTCCCCGATGACGTAACGCTGGATCCAAGGTGGCACCTGTAGTGCCGAGCCATGCTCGGCAGCGCTCTGCCGATCAATACAGGTCGGTGGGATCCACATCCAGCGACCAGCGCACCTTGCGTGCCTCCGGCAGTGCGTACAGCTGCGGCACCAGCTGTGCCAGCACTCCGTGCAGCGGTGGCCGCTGCGCCGCCGACAACAGCAGTTGCGTGCGCTGGTAGCCGGCACGCCTCGGCATCGGCGCCGGCATCGGCCCATAGGCTTCCACCACGTTCTGCTCGTCCAGCAGTTTCCGCGCGGCCAGCAGGAACGCATTGGCATGCTCGACCTGCAGCGCTTCAGCACGCATCAGCGCCAAGTGCGCGAACGGTGGGAAACCTGCCGCTTCGCGCTGGTTCAATTCGGCTTGTGCGAACGGATGGTAGCCACCGTTCACCAGTGTCTCCAGCAGCGGATGACCCGGATGATGGGTCTGCAACCACACTTCGCCCGGATCGCGCGCGCGACCGGCGCGACCGGCCACCTGGATCAGCTGCTGCGCCAGTTTTTCGCTGGCGCGGAAATCGGCCGAGAACAGGCCTTCGTCGATGCCCACCACCACCACCAGCGTCAGCTTGGGCAGGTCGTGCCCCTTGGCCAGGATCTGCGTGCCGACCAGGATGCCGGGTTCGTTGCCCAGCTTGGCCAGCTGCTGCTCCAGCGCATCGCGCCGGGAAGTGGTGCCGCGGTCGATGCGCACCACCGGGAAATCGGCAAATGCACTGACCAGGTGTTCTTCCAGCCGCTCGGTACCGATGCCCTGGGGCTGCAGCGCCAGGCTGCCACAGGCGGGGCAGGCCAACGGTGCCGGCTGCCGCGCACCACAGTGGTGGCATTGCAGGCGACGGCCACCGCCATGCACGGTCATCGGGGCATCGCAGCGGTTGCACGGCGCGGTCCAGCCGCAGTCGTGGCACAGCAGCACCGGCGCATAGCCGCGCCGGTTCTTGAACACCAGCACCTGCTGGCCACGCTGCAGGTGTTCGCCGATGCCGGCCAGTACGTCGGCGGAAAGGCCATCGCGCAGCGGACGCTTGCGCACATCCAGGATGCGCACGCGTGGTGGTCGGGCATCACCGGCGCGCTGCTTCAGGCGCAGGTGCGCATAGCGGCCGGCATAGGCGTTGTGCAGGGTTTCCAATGAAGGCGTGGCGCTGCCCAGCAGTACCGGAATACCTTGCGCCTTGGCCCGCACCAGAGCGAAATCACGTGCGTGGTAGCGGATGCCGTCCTGCTGCTTGTAGCTGCCGTCGTGCTCTTCGTCGACGATCAACAGGCCGGGCTGCGGCAGCGGAATGAACACCGCCGAACGCGTACCGACGATCACCCGTGCTTCGCCGCGCGAGGCCGCGGCCCAGACCCGCGCACGTTCGTTGTCGGTCAGCCCCGAGTGCAACGCGTGCACGGCGATGCCGAGACGGCCGCGGAAGCGCGCCAGGGTCTGCGGGGTCAGTCCGATCTCGGGCACCAGCACCAGGGCCTGCCTGCCCTGCGCCAGGCAATGGATGATTGCCTGCAGGTAGACCTCGGTCTTGCCGCTGCCGGTCACCCCGTCCAGCAGGAATGCCTGGAAGCTCTCGGCGGCGGTGATCGCGGCCACGGCCTCGGCCTGCTCCGCATTGAGGGTGGGGCCGGGCAGGGGCTGAGCGTGCTGCGGTGCCACGCTCAGGGCGATGCGCTCGGCCAGGTCGCGCTTGCCCAGGCTGCGTGCGGCCACCCGCCAGTCCTGCATGCGCGCGGACAGGACCTCCTCGTCCACCACCGCGTCGGCCAGCAGCTCGGCCAGTTGCCGTGGTCGGCTGCCGGCGCGCAGCTTTTCGCGCTGGGCATGGCCCTCCGGTGTCAGCTGCCAGCCCCAGTGATGGGTGTCGGGCAGCGGCTCGCCGTGCCGCAGGGGGCCGGGCAGGGCGGTGCTCAGTACCTCGCCCAGCGGGGCGTGGGTATAGCGGGCCAGCCACTGCAGGCTCTGCCACAACTCGCCCTGCAGCAACGGTGCCGTGTCACACCAGGCCAGCGTCTGGCGCAGGCCTTGGCTGTCCTCGACCTGCCCATGGCCGGCCACCACGCCGATCAGTTCGCGGTTGCCGAACGGCACCTTCAGCCGGCAGCCGACTGCCACCGTCGGGCCCACGCCCTGCGGCGGCAGGTAGTCAAACAGGCGCGGCAGGGGGACGGGCAGAGCGACCTGCAGGGTCGGGACAGGGCCGGAATCGGGGGCGAGCATCGGCTCAGTGTAACGGCCCCTGCGAGGGCGCATGGCAGTGGCAAATGCGACTGGCATGCCCTTCGGTGAATCATAAATGTCACCTAAATATCGGTGTCTATTGGAGATTCAGTCTTATCCACATCTTCTGTGGATAAGTCTGTGCGTTAGCGGGTCATGGCACCGCATGAGGCCGATAGCGACGGCCTCACGCTTGGGTTGGTCAAAAAATAGCCACACTTTAAATCCAATAAAAATCAATAAGTTAAGTGTGAAACATTGCTGAAACAGGGTGAATTCAGCCATTCACCCAGGAATCGCCGCGTTCCTGCGTGATGCTGTGCACAACCTGCAGCATGAAGTGTCTGCAATCGCAAGTCCTGCCGGGCAGCGATGGGCTGCCGCTATCATGCCGGCAGACCTTTGGAGTGACCGATGACGGCTGTGCCCGCCCCTGTTTCCTCGACCGCGGCCGGCGCGCTGTCGGCATTTCTGCGTGGCGTCGAGCGCCGTGCCCTGGTCGTGGCCGAACTGCAATGCGGTGACCCCGCCCGTGCCGAACAGACGCTGGTTGCGGTGATGCGCGCCTTCGCCGCGGTCGCCAGCGACCTGCCGATGGCGCAGTGGCCCGGCCGCTTCTGGACCCTGTTGGGCCAGCGCCAGGCGCTGCGCGAGCCGGCCACCGGTCAGTGGCCGCCTTCGCTGGCCGCATTGGGCGACATGGCACCTCTGCCGCGGCTGGCCCTGCTGCTGCGGGTGGGGGGCAGTCTGGACGAGAGCATTGCCACCCGCGTTCTGGATGTCGACGAGGAGGGCTACCAACGCCTGTTGGCCACGGCCTGCCCACGCGATGCCGATGGCCAGCCCGACGCCGCCGCATGGCGGACGCTGGCCGAACAGGTGCAGCTGCGTGTCCGTGACCTGCCGGCCAAGCGCCTGCAGCAGCTGCAGCAACCGTCCGCGCCAGCGGCCAACAACCAGGCGCCGGCTTCCAGTTGGCGTGCACCGCCGCGCGATGAGCGCGCGCCTGCCACTGGCAAGCGTCGCCGCCCCAATGCCAAGCCGCGCTGGCGTGGCCCGGTGATCCTGTTGATCACCGTGGCGGTGTTGCTGCTGGCTGCGTTGGGCTGGCGCCATTGGCAGGGCCGCGCGTTGACTGCCGATGGCCCCTTGCCCGAAGGCGTGGTGGGTGAGGCCGGGCCGGTCACCGTCGAGGCACTGCCCGCCAGCGATGTCCGCCCCGCTGCAGGCGGCGATGCGCAGGCCAGCGAAGATGCCGCCATGCTGGCCGACCGCGATTACCCGCTGCTGGCCGAGGCCGACATGCATGCCTGGAGTGCTGCCGGTGGCCCGTTGCCGGTGGACGAGTCACAACCCAAGCCGACCCGCCCGGAACCGGTCGGCGCAGCGCTGGAAACCTCTGCTGCCGATGAATAAGCTTCTCTTCGCCGGCCTGCTGCTGGCCTTGCCGCTGTCGCTGGCCGCTGCTCCGCAATCGTTGAATGTGCCGCTGCCCACGCCGTCGGCAACACCATCAGCATCAGCGGCCACGCCCGCGTCCACTGCGGCGGCGGCATTCGCGCAACTCGATCCTGCCCAGCAACGCCAGCGTCGCAGCGACTACGCCGCGTGGCGGGCCCTGCCAGAGGGTGAGCGCGAACGCATCCGCCAGGCCGCCAGCCGCTTCGCTGCGTTGCCGGCCGATCAGCAGCAGCGCCTGCGCACGCAGTTCCAGGCACAGGACCAGGCCTTCCGAGAAGGCTGGCGTCTGGGCCCGCAACTGGGCGCGGAATTCCCCAAGCTGCACGGCCTGTTCGGCTTCGTGCCGCCGCAACAGCGCGACGCCATCCTGGCGGTGTTGCGCCAGCTGAGCCCGGCGCAGCTGGTGCAGTTGGCCCTGGTCGCCCAGCGCACGCCGCCGCAGGAACGCGACAGCGTACGCAGCGCATTCCTCACTGTCCCCGCCGCCGAACGCGACACCTGGCTCAAGCGCCAGGCCGGCCAGTAAGCAAAAAGGGGACGGAGGGGATTAAGTCGTTTCTGGCCCGAGTGTGCCGGAGACGACTTAATTCCCTCCGTCCCCTTTATGGGGCAGTCATGGGAATGACCGCCCAGCGCGCGTAAGATGGCCGGCCGCAACCCGGTGCCTGTGCCCTTCGCGCGCAACCGTAGTTCGCGTCAAGCACCTTATGTCTACTGCAACCTCCACGCCGCGCTTCAGCAAGGAAGTCGGCGCCACCGGTCTGCTTGCCCTGCCGCTTGTGCTCGGGCACGTCTCCACCGGTCTGATCTCCTTCGTCGACAACGTGATTGCCGGCCACCATGCGACATCCACCCTGGCTGCAGTGACCATCGGTACCGCGCTGCTGTGGCTGCCGATGCTGATCCCGATCGGCACGCTGATATCACTCACCGCCTCGGTGTCGCAGCTGCATGGCGCTGGCCGTGAGCGCGAGATCGGCCCGCTGTTCCGGCAGGCGCTGTGGCTGGCGCTGGGCCTGGGCCTGATCATGTTCACCTTCCTCACCGTGGTGCCGCCGCTGCTGCCGGCCTTCGGCATCGCCCCGGACATCGTGCCCGGCGCAACGGCGTTCCTGCATGCGGTGCGCTGGGGTGGCCCGGCGCTGACCCTGTACTTCTGCATGCGCTATCTCAGTGAAGGCATGCATTGGACGCTGCCGACCATGCTGCTCGGTTTTGGCGGCCTGCTGGTGCTGGCGCCGATGGGCTACGTGCTGGCCAACGGCAAGCTGGGCTTCCCGGAAATGGGCGCCGAAGGCCTGGGCATCGCCTCGGCGGTGATGATGTGGCTGCAGGCGATCGCCTTCGGTACCTACCTGTGGTTCACCAAGCGCTTTGCCCACCTGCAGCTGTTCTCGCACTTCGAGGGTCCGCGCTGGTCAGCGATCTGGGACCTGCTGCGCACCGGCCTGCCGATCGGCATCACCGTGTTGATGGAAGGTGGCCTGTTCATCGTCACCGCCCTGTTGATCGGTCGCCTGGGTGCCAATGAAGCGGCTGCGCACCAGATCGCGATCAACGTGGCGCAGCTGTGCTTCATGATCCCGATGGGCGTGGCCGAGGCGACCACCGTGCGGGTCGGCCATGCGGTCGGCCGTGGCGATGGCTTCGGCGTGCGCCGTGCGGCGTGGGCCGGCTACGCGATCATCATGGGTACGCAGACGCTGTCGGCGGCGGCGCTGCTGTTCGGCCACGACGCCATCGTCGGCGTCTACACCAACGACCTGGCCGTGGCCGGTCTGGCCTCGACCCTGCTGCTGTACGCGGCCACCTTCCAGTTCCCCGATGGCATCCAGGTGCTGTCGGCCGGCGCGCTGCGCGGACTG
Source organism: Stenotrophomonas indicatrix (assembly GCA_041545745.1). Taxonomy (NCBI): domain Bacteria; kingdom Pseudomonadati; phylum Pseudomonadota; class Gammaproteobacteria; order Lysobacterales; family Lysobacteraceae; genus Stenotrophomonas; species Stenotrophomonas indicatrix. The sequence goes on along the minus strand of CP168152.1, from coordinate 4,123,536 downwards.
AAGGACACCCGCGTGCCGATGTTCATCGCCATGTTCGCCTATTGGGGCCTGGGCATGCCGCTGGGCGCCGGGCTCGGCCTCGGCCTGGGCATGGGCCCGCAGGGCATGTGGATCGGCCTGATCGTCGGCCTGACCGCGGCGGCAATCCTGATGGGCTGGCGCCTGAGCCGCAGCAGCAAGCGCATCGGCCAGTCCACGCTGGCCTGACATCACGCCGGTCCAGGGCAACCGTGACCGGCGATCCCCTGACTTGTGTCCGATGCTGCCTCACGCGGCACCGGCTATGCTGTCACCACGGCAAGAAGCCATCCGGAGTGCTCCATGAACCAACCCGTGCCGCCGCTGCCCCCGGCGAACCGCAATCCAGTCGCCAGCTTCTTCATCGGGCTGTGGGACGTGATGAATTTCACCCGCCGGTTGATCCTCAACCTGGTGTTCTTCGGCCTGTTGCTGCTGGTGCTGGTGATGTTCATCGTCGCTGCGGGCATGGGCGCTGGCGCCAGCAAGGCGCTGCAGGACCGCACCACCCTGGTGATCGCGCCGGAAGGCCGCCTGGTCGAGCAGTACAGCGCCGATCCGGTCAGTCGCGCACTGGCCAAGGCCGTCGGTGACAACGGTGCCGAGGAAGTGCAGCTGCGCGACCTGATCCGGGTGATCGAGAACGCGCGCGATGACAAGAAGATCGAGCGGGTGGTGCTGGAGCTGGACAAGCTGCAGCCGTCCGGTTTCGCCTCGCTGCGCGAGGTGTCCGCTGCGCTGCAGGACCTGCGCGCCTCGGGCAAGCAGCTGGTCGCCTTCAGCGAGAGCATGGGGCAGTCGCAGTACCTGTTGGCCGCGCAGGCCGACGAGGTCTACCTGGACCCGATGGGGTCGGTGGTGCTGGAAGGCCTGGGCCGCTACCGCCAGTACTTCCGTACCGGCCTGCAGGACAAGCTGGGCGTGGACGTGCACCTGTTCAAGGTGGGCGAGTACAAGTCGGCCGCCGAGCCGTACGTGCTCGACGCGGCATCGCCGGCGTCCAAGGAAGCCGACCTGTTCTGGATGAACGATGTGTGGCAGCGCTACCTCGGCGATATCGCCAAGGCCCGCCGCCTGGATCCGGCACAGCTGGCGGCCGGCATCGACACCCTGCCTGAAGGCGTCGCTGCCGCCGGCGGTGATCTGGCCAAATTCGCCCTGCAGCAGAAGCTGGTGACCGCGCTGAAGACCCGCGAGGAATTCGAGGATCTGATGATCGAGCGCGGCGTGGCTGATGAAGACGCCGACGGTGGTTTCCGCAACATCGATTTCGGCACCTACATGGCCCAGCTCGATGCGCGCCGCAACCCGGTTGATTCGCGTCCGCAGGTCGCGGTCGTGGTGGCCTCCGGTGAAATCAGCGGCGGCGATCTGCCGGCCGGCCGTATCGGTGGCGAATCGACCTCGGCGCTGCTGCGCGCGGCGCGCGACGATGACGACGTGAAGGCTGTGGTGTTGCGCGTGGATTCTCCGGGTGGCGAGGTCTACGCTTCCGAGCAGATCCGTCGCGAAGTGGTGGCCCTGCAGGCTGCGGGCAAGCCGGTGGTGGTGTCCATGGGCGACCTCGCTGCATCGGGTGGCTACTGGATCAGCATGAACGCCGATCGTATCTATGCCGATCCGTCGACCATCACCGGTTCGATCGGCATCTTCGGCATGATCCCCAACTTCAGCCGTGCGCTGGACAAGTTCGGCGTGCACACCGACGGCGTCGGCACCACCCGTTTCGCCGGTGCCTTCGATGTCACCCGGCCGATGGACCCGGCGGTGGGCCAGGTCATCCAGTCGGTGATCAACAAGGGCTATGCCGATTTCACTGGCCGTGTCGCCGAGGCCCGCAAGAAGCCGGTCGAGGCGATCGACGAAGTGGCCCGCGGGCGTGTCTGGAGCGGTGCGCAGGCCAAGGAGCGCGGTCTGGTCGATGCCTTCGGTGGCCTGAAGGACGCCGTGGCTGATGCCGCCGGCCGGGCCAAGCTGGGCGCGACCGACAAGTACCGGGTGCGTTACATCGAGAAGGCGGCGACGCCGTTCGCGCAGTTCGTCAGCGGCTTCGCTGGCAGCCACGCCGGCGCCTGGATGCTGGCCGATTCCGGCGTGGGCCGGATGATGCTGGCGCGCACAATGCCGGAAATCGATACGCAGCTGCGCTTCGTTGAGAACGCGGCCCGCGAAAAGGGCAACGGTGCACCGGTGAAGTCGCTGGCGTATTGCTTCTGCGGGTTCTGATTCCCGATCAGCGATGTCCACGCATGGCGTGGACCTACTGAACACACAACGCCCGGCCTTGGCCGGGCGTTGTTGCATGCGGGGATCTACTGCGCGTCGGCCTCTGCCTTGCGCTCGCGTTCGGCCGCCTCGTCCATGGTCTTCTGCACGCCTTTGGCGCGGTCCAGGGGTTGATTGACCGCCTTGGCCAATGCCTGCGGTTCCGGTGGTCGTTCCGGATTCGGCGGTGCAGGGCGCTGGCACCCGGCCAGCACGGCGGCCGACAGCAGAACGGGAATCAGGACGCGCATGGCAGCTCTCCACGAGGGACGTGGGGCCAGTGTCGCATCACGGACAGGGGAAGGTCGTGAGCGCGTATCCTTGCCGTATCGAAAGACAGTGGGCGCGGCCCCGGAGAACATATGACCCAGCAACGGTGGCGCCTGGATGGGCAGACGGCCCTGATCACCGGTGCCAGCGCCGGTATCGGCCTGGCGATCGCGCATGAACTGGCCGGTCTCGGCGCCGATCTGATGATCGTCGGCCGCGACCTGGATATGCTCGAGAGTGCCCGCGACGAGCTGCTGGATGTGTATCCGCAACACCAGGTTCACGCATTGGCCGCCGATGTGTCCGACGACGAAGACCGCCGGCAGATCCTGGACTGGGTCGAGGACCACGCCGATGGCCTGCACATCCTGGTCAACAATGCCGGTGGCAACATCACCAAGCCCGCCACGGAGTATTCCGAAGACGAATGGCGCGGCATCTTCGAAACCAATCTGTTCTCGGCGTTCGAACTGTCGCGCTATGCGCATCCGTTGCTCGCGCGCCACGCGTCATCGGCCATCGTCAACGTCGGCAGCGTGTCCGGCCTGACCCATGTGCGCAGTGGCGTGGTCTATGGCATGACCAAGGCGGCGATGCACCAGATGACCCGCAACCTCGCGGTGGAGTGGGCCGAGGATGGCATCCGGGTCAATGCAGTGGCGCCGTGGTACATCCGCACCCGTCGCACCTCCGGCCCGCTGTCCGATACCGACTACTACGAAGAAGTGATCGGACGTACGCCAATGCGGCGCATCGGAGAGCCGGAAGAAGTGGCCTCGGCGGTGGGTTTTCTGTGCCTGCCGGCATCGAGCTATGTCACCGGCGAATGCATCGCGGTGGATGGCGGCTTCCTGCGTTACGGGTTCTGACGGCGCCCGCTCGCTGCGAATGGTTTCACTTCGGCACCGGGCAATTGCTGGCTTCCAGTACGGCCTGCAGGCGCTCGCGTTCGCTACGCGCCGTCTGCTGATTCTCCGGTGCGGCGAACCGCTCGCGACCCCGTGCATCGCGGAAGCGCTGTTGCCAGCTGCCGCAGCGCTGCGCTTCGGCTACTTCGGTGCAGCGGTCGCGGACCACTTCGCAGCTGGCGGCGTTGACCGGTGTCGCCCCGCCCAGGCCCTGTACGTTCAACAGTTCGCAATGACCCGGTGCGGCTTCGTACTCATGCAGGTATGAGCTTCCCTCGCTGCTGAGGCATTGATAGATCGCCGGCAGCGGTGGCTTTGGCGGTGCGTTGTCATCCACCGCCGTGGCGTCGCCCGAACGTGGCAGCATCGCGCTGTCGAGTATGGCGTCGCCGCCTTCGTGCTCGACCATGCGTGCTTCCATGATCGTTCGGCCCTCGCGTGGTTGCGTTGCTGCAGGCTCGGCGGCGGCGTCCACGGACGGCAGCGCTGCAGGCGGCGGAGTGGGGCCGTTCTGCACCGGCGCGACCGGTGCTGTCGGCGAAGGCGCAGGGACACGCTGGATCTGCTGGCGGGTACCAGCGGGGCAGGGGGTGCGCTGCAGCGTGGGCACATCGCTGCTGCCCATGCAGCGGTAGATCACTATGTCATCGGCCAACGCGTTGCCGGGCAACAGGCCCATGGCCAGCCAGATCAGTCTTCTCATGCGAGCAGCCTACAGCCGTGGCCCATGCCTTGGTAGCTGCCAACCCTGGTTTGCACCGCTGTCTGCCAGCGCCCACCAAGGTGGGCGTCCACCAAAGCAGGGCTCACATGCCCCGGTAGGTGCCAACCTTGGTTGGCACCACAGTCTGCCAGCGCCCACCAAGGTGGGCGTCTACCAAAGCAGGGCTCACATGCCCCGGTAGCTGCCAACCTTGGTTGGCACTGTGTCTGCCAGCGCCCACCAAGGTGGGCGTCTACCAAAGCAGGGCTCACATACCCCGGTAGGTGCCAACCTTGGTTGGCACCACAGTCTGCCAGCACCCACCAAGGTGGGCGTCTACCAAAGCAGGGCTCACATGCCCCGGTAGCTGCCAACCTTGGTTGGCACTGTGTCTGCCAGCGCCCACCAAGGTGGGCGTCCACCAAAGCGGGGCACAGCCCCAGCGCAGGGCTCAGATGCTGCAATCCTGCGCCAGCCGTGCATCGATGCCACGCTGCTCCTTGCTGATCGCGGTGCGCTCGCTCTGCAGCGCGCTGTTGTAGCGCCGGTCCAGTTCCCAGCGACGGTCACGCAGGCGTGCGCACACTTCCTGCGGGGGCAGCGCGTGGCAGGTATCGCGAACCAGGATGTTGCCGGCAGGCACGTTGACGCCGACGCCCACCGACGGCGGGCGATAGACCGGCGGTCCTCCACCGATGGAGGCATCGATGGCGGTGCCACTGCTGGCCGGGCGCGGCCCTGGATGTGGTCCGGGTCGCCCGCCGCCAGGATGACCATGTGGGTACCAGACCGTGGTCCACAGCGGCACCCAGCGCGGATTCCCTTCGTTGTTGTCGCTGGTGTAGCGGTCGCCGTCTTCACTCACGCATTCGTACATCGGCTGAGGCGCCTGGATGTAGACATGGCGCACTTCGCGCTCGCGCATTGGCGGTGCTTGCGCCGGTGAGGGCACTGCTGCGTCGGTGCTGACCACCCGCGGCGACGGGTCGCGTGGGCGTTGCAGGTCGCGCACTTCCTGGCGGCCGGCCGTGCAGGGCTTGTCCTGCAGGGCGACGGCACCATTGCTGCCGACGCAGCGGTAGACCCGCACATCGTCAGCGGCAAGTGCCGGCAACGGCAGCAGCAGGGCCAGGCACAGGACAGGGCGCAGCAGGGTCATGGGCGCAGCGTGCGCGATCGGCAACGCCGGCGCAATCAGCCCGTCAGGAGCGCAGTACGTTGCCACTGAGCGCGTCGCGGATTGGCGTGGGTTGGGCCAGGCCACCGGTCTGCCCATCGAGGATGCCGTCGAGCAGGCGCAGCAGGCGCGGGTCCAGCTCTTCGCGGCTGCGCGCGGGGGGCTCGCCGGCGAGGTTGGCGCTGGTGGAGACCAGGGGGCCACCCCAGGCCTGGCACAGCGCTGCGACCAAGGGATGGTCGCTGATGCGTACCGCGATGCCGCTGTGCTCGCCGGTGATCCAGCCGGGGGCGCGGGTGCCGACGGGCAGGATCCAGGTGTTGGCGCCAGGCCAACTGGCGAGCACCGCGCGCTGGCGTGCATCGGGCAGCGCCTGCAGGCGCACCCAACCCTGCAGCTGTGACAGTTCCGCGGCCACCAGGATCATGCCTTTCTCGATCGGGCGCTGCTTCAGCCGCAGCAGCAGGTGAACCGCTGCCTCATGCGAAGGGTCGCACCCCAGGCCCCAGACCGCTTCGGTCGGGTAGGCGATCACCCCGCCACTACGAAGCGTGGCGACTGCGGTGTCCAGCGTGAGTTCTTTCATGGCGGCGACCGGGCCCGGCGTGGGCCTTCATTATCCTCCCGCTGCGTGCACAACGGGTGCAGCAGTGGGTGCGGACCGTTGGTCCGCACACCTTGGCATCTCATCCACGCATGGCGTGGATCTACTTGGCAGCCTTCTTGACGGCCTTCTTGGCCACGGCCTTCTTCGCCGGTGCCTTCTTCGCAGCTGCCTTCTTGGCAGCCGCCTTCTTCGGCGCGGCTTCCTTCTTCACTGCCGCTTTCTTTGCCGGGGCCTTCTTCGCGGCGGCTTTCTTGGCGCCGAAGCCCTTGCGCACCGGCTTGCCGGTTTCTTCCATCAACTGCTGCACTTCGGACAGGGTCAGCGATGCCGGTTCACGATCCTTGGGGATCTTGCCGTTCATCTTGCCGTCGCTGATGTACGGGCCGAAACGGCCGTTCAGCACCTGGATGTCGCTGCCCTCGAACTCCTTGATGATCCGGTTGCGCGCGATTTCTTCCTTCTCTTCGATCAGGAACACGGCGCGGGCCAGGTCGATGGTGTACGGGTCGTCTTCCTTCTTCAGCGAAGCATAGGTGCTGCCGCGCTTGGCGAACGGGCCGAAGCGGCCGATGCCGACGCTGACGTCCTCACCCTTGTCCTCACCCAGCGCGCGCGGCATCAGGAACAGCTCCAGCGCGTCTTCCAGGGAAATGGTGTGCATCGACTGGCCCGGCCGCAGCGAAGCGAACTTGGGCTTGTCCTCGGCATCCTCGGCCGTGCTGCCGATGGCTGCGTAAGGCCCGAACCGGCCCAGGCGCACGCTGACCGGCTTGCCGGTCTTCGGGTCGGTACCGAGCTCGCGCGCGCCACTGGCCTCGGCACGGTCGACCGATTCCTTCTTGTCTTCAACCAGTTCCTTGAACGGGCCCCAGAAGCGCGACATCAGCGGAATCCACTCTTCCTCGCCGCGCGAGACGGCATCGAGCTCGTCTTCCAGCTTGGCGGTGAAGTCGTAGTCGACGTACTGGGTGAAGTGGCTGGACAGGAACTTCGATACCGCACGGCCGACATCGGACGGGCGGAAGCTGCGGCCTTCCATTTCCACGTACTTGCGGAACAGCAGGGTCTGGATGATCGAGGCGTAGGTCGAAGGACGGCCGATGCCATATTCTTCCAGCGCCTTCACCAGCGCCGCTTCGGTAAAGCGCGGCGGCGGCTGGGTGAAGTGCTGGTCGGCCACGATGCGTTCCAGCGGCACGCGGTCACCCGGCTTCATCGCCGGCAGCTTGCGGCCTTCGTCGTCATCCTCGGCGCTCTTGCTGTCCTTGCCTTCCTCGTAGACGGCCAGGAAACCGGGCACGACCACCGTGGTGCCACTGGCGCGGAACACATGTTCGCTGCCGGCCGACAGATCCACGCTGACGGTGTTGAGCGTGGCCGGAATCATCTGGCAGGCCACTGCACGCTTCCAGATCAGCTCGTACAGCTTGCGCTCGTCGTCGGTCAGGAACCGCGCGACCTGGGCCGGGGTACGCAGTGCCGAGGTCGGACGCACCGCTTCGTGCGCTTCCTGGGCGTTCTTGGACTTGGTCTGGTAGGTGTTGGGCTGGTCGGGCAGCGAGGCGATGCCGTAGTCACGGGCGATCACATCGCGGATTTCGGCCAGCGCGTCCTGCGACAGGTTCACCGAGTCGGTACGCATGTACGAGATCAGGCCGACCGTGCCTTCTTCGCCGCCGATGTCCATGCCTTCGTACAGCTTCTGCGCAACCTGCATGGTCTTGCGGGTGGTGAAACCCAGCTTGCGCGAGGCTTCCTGCTGCAGCGTGGAGGTGGTGAACGGCGGCGCGGGGCGACGCTTGCGCTCCTTGCTGGCCACGTCGGTGACATGCAGGGCGCCCTGTGCGGCCTGCTGGATGCGCAGGCGGGCGGCCTCGGCGGTGTCGCCGTCGGTGACGGTGAACTGCTCGAACTTCTGCCCGTCCAGCTTGATCAACTTGGCGTTGAAGTGCTGCGAGGGGTGCGCGCACTCGGCGGCGATCGACCAGTACTCGCGTGCGATGAAGGCTTCGATCTCTTCCTCGCGCTCGACGATCATGCGCAGCGCCGGGCTCTGCACGCGGCCTGCGGACAGGCCGCGCTGGACCTTGCGCCACAACACCGGCGACAGGTTGAAGCCGACAAGGTAGTCCAGCGCGCGGCGCGCCTGCTGGGCATCGACCAGGTCGCTGGCGATCTCGCGCGGCTGGCTGATGGCTTCCTTGATCGCGCGCGGGGTGATCTCGGTGAAGACCACGCGCTGCATCGGCTTGTCCTTGACCAGCCCACGCTCCTTCAGGATCTCGGCGATATGCCAGCTGATCGCTTCACCTTCGCGATCCGGATCGGTCGCCAGCAGGATGTCGTCGGCGCCCTTTGCGGCCTTGGCGATCGCATCGACATGCTTTTCGTTCTTTTCGATCACGTCGTAATGCATGGCGAACCCGTTGTCCGGGTCAACCGCGCCTTCCTTCGGGATCAGGTCACGCACGTGCCCATACGAGGCCAGGACCGTGTAGTCCTTGCCGAGGTATTTGTTGATCGTCTTGGCTTTGGCCGGCGATTCAACGATGAGCAGGTGCTTGGGCATGGCAGCAGGGTCTGTGGGTAAGCCGCGGGGAAGGGCCGCTAGGGTGGAGCAAACGGACGCATTAGTGAAGCGGCCACGGGCAAATCAATAAACTGAACGCCCGGGACTGTGCCGGGCGTTCAGGTTTCACCTTATTAGAGGAATCACGCCCGGCCTGCCGTTGTCAAGCAGGGAGGCGTGAGGATGGCCGTCCGCGACGGCGCATTGGCCCTCGATCTTCGATCACGACGCCATGTTGGCAATGACGCCGACGGCGAAGATGATCGCGGCGAAACCGGCCAGCATCAGCAGACCGCCCAGCACCAGGACCACGATGGTCACCGTGCCCAGCTCGCGGCGCTGCAGTTGCGGCTGGTCGGTGTAGGCCCAGCGGTCGACCACCACGGTGTCGCAGATCAGGTCATGCAGGCCCTGCTTGCGCTCGGTGAAGGCAGCCATCAGGTAGCCGATGCAGAGGGTCAGACCACTGAGGATGGTGGCGAAATAGCGGCCGATGCTGCGGCCCAGGGTCAGGCGATCGCCGTTGCCGCGCACGACCTTGATGCCGATGGCCATCTTGCCGAGGGTGGCGCCGCCGCGGGAGGCATGGAACCAGCCGTAGTAGGCGGCGGCGATGACCAGGCCAGCCAGACCACTGATCAGCTGGGTGACCACTTCCACCGCTGTTTCGCCGCTGCCGGTCGCCCCCATGCCAGCGCCGAGCACGAAGCCCAGTACGCCACCGACCACACCGCTGGGGATCAGCAGGACGAAATAGTCGATCAGGTAGGCGGCAAAGCGCTTCCAGAAGCCCGCATAGACCACGTCGCCGCCCTGCACGGGCTGCGAATAGTCACCACCGCTTGCACCGGGCGCGGTGTACGGCGAGCTGCTGAGGGCGCCGGTGCCTGGCAGGGGCGCGGTGCCGTTGTCGATCGCGGCGTAGTCGTTGCGCAGGTCGAAGCCACCGGTGGCGGTGGAGGTGCTGGCATCGGCCAGGGTCTGCAGGCCCAGTTCGTCCACCATCTGCCGCAGCGGTGCCCACTGTCCCATGCCTTCGCGCCAGACCAGGGTGTCCAGGGTCAACTGGCCGCGCTGGAAACGCTGGCGGATCTCGGTGACCTCCAGCGGCCCCTGGCGTTGCTGTCCTTCGGCGTAATACCACTCAGTCATTGCATGTCCCCTGTTGGGTCGTCCTTGGTGGGTTGCCCGATGCGCGGCTCAGCCGCGGCATTGCGTGGGCAGATACTTGTCGTCGCTTTCGCCGCTGCATTCCCAGCGTCCGCTGTCACGGTCGTACTCGAGCCACAGCAGGTCGCCATCCTGGCTCTTGCCCGGAACCGCCAGCGTTGCTTCGATGCCGCAGTGACCGTTGTTGAAGCGGCCGATATGCACGGCCGACAGGCCCTGGCCTGCGAATTCGTCCGCCGCCGGGAAGCCGGCGTCGTTGGCGCCCGGGCAACGGCCCTGGTCATCGGCGAAATGCTGGACCTTGTCCTTCAGCGGCTGCAGCGCCGTGATCGCGCCAGCGACCTTGGCCTTGATGGTGTAGTCGTTGTAGGCCGGCAGGGCGATGGCTGCCAGGATGGCCAGGATCGGCACCACCACCAGCAATGCAACGCCGCCGATGATGGCGGTCAATGCGCAACCGGACAGGCCCTTCTTCGCGGCCGGTGCAGCATCCATCGGCGTGGTCGCGTAGGGCGAGGCAGGTGGCAGGGTCGGCGGCAGGGGAGCGGCAGGAGGTGGCGGCGCCACAGCGACAGTGGCGGCTGCATCAACAGCGGGCACGATCAGGCCCAGTTCGTCGACCACGTTGCGCAACGGCTGCCATTGCGGCAAGCCGTCGCGCCAGACCAGTGTGTCCAGAGTGATCTGGTTGCTACGGAACAGCTCGATCAACTGTTCCGAGGGCAACGGGCCTTGCTGGCGGTTGCCTTCGGCATGGAACCACTCACTCACGGGGGACGCTCCTGAATGCGCACGGCCCCCAAGTGTACGGTCAGTGCAGGGGTTCTGGCTCGTCCACGAACATCTGCGTTTCCATCCAGGCGTAGGCCGCCTCGGCGCCGGGCTGGTTGAACAGCACCATCAGCACCACCCATTTCAGGTCGTCCAGGTCCAGTTCGTCCTGGTCCAGGGCCATTGCCCGGTCCAGCACCAGCTCGCGCTGGCCGGCATCCAGGATGCCGTGCTGTTCCAGGTACAGCAGGAAACCACGGCATTCCACGTCAAGCTTGTCCAGCTCCGGGCCGTGATAGATGCGCACCGGGCCATCGACCCGGGCCTGGGCCGCGCTTGGGCGCTGCGCTGCCAGGGCATCGAGCCATTCGAATGCCTTGTTGATCTCAGTGGGGCTGAAACCGGCCTGGATCAGGCCATTCTGCAGTGAGTCGCGGTCACGGATCAGGTCCGCATCTTCGCTGAAATAGTGTTCAAACAGGTACAACAGTACATCCAGGATGCTCTCTTTCATTGCCCCTCGGCCTGCGTCGCGCGACGCTGTGGAGGTGAAGAAACTAGGGACGTCGACAGTAGCGGCCGTGTACGCACACCACGATCCCCGCAAGTTCCATGGCCAGCAGCATGGAGGACACCTCCGACGCCGTCAATCCACAGTGCGTGATCAGTGAATCCATACTGATTGGGTCATGCCCCAGCGCCCGCCACAAGCTCTGGTAGTCAGCGTCGTTCGCCCAGCATGCCGGCAGGTCCGCCGGCGCTGCCTGTTCAGTGGGGGTGGCAAGCCGGGTTTGCAAGCCCGGAAGCTGGTGACGCAGTGCCGGGGCCAGCAGTTCCAGCACTTCTTCGGGGCGTTCGACCAGGGCAACCCCTTCACGGATGAGCCGGTGGCAGCCGGCGGCGCGCGGATTGAGCACCGAACCGGGTATCGCGCAGACCTCGCGGCCTGCTTCGGCCGCCAGCCGGGCGGTGATCAGGGCGCCCGAGCGTTGTGCGGCCTCGACCACCACCGTGGCCAGGGCCAGCCCGGCCACCAGCCGGTTGCGCGCGGGGAAGTGGCCCGGCCGTGCGGGCGTGCCTGGCAGGTACTCGCTGAGCACTGCACCTTCGGTAGCGATTGTTGCCTGCAGGCGGGTATGGCTGGTGGGATAGGCGCGGTCCGGGCCAGTGCCTATCACCGCGAGCGTGCAGCCGCCTGCGTCCAGCGCCGCCTGGTGGGCAGCTGCATCGATGCCTGACGCCAACCCACTGGTCACCGCCAGCCCTGCCTCGACGAAGCACGTGGCAAACCGGGCGGCCAGGGCACGGCCGGCGGGGGTGGGTGAACGGCTGCCGACCAGGGCCACCGCAGGACGCCAGGCGATGGTTGGATCCCCGGCAACGAACAGCGCCAAGGGCGGATTGGGTGCGTCGAGCAGGAGGGGCGGGAAGGCGGGATCGTTGCAGGCCAGCAGATGATGATCAGGCTGCTGCAGCCAGCGCTGCGCAAGCGCGAGGGCGCGGGTATCGGGACGCTCCAGCGCAGCGCACTGTTCCGGCGTGCAGCCGTGGGCCCGCCAGCCTGCAACGCCCAGCGCCAACGCCGCGTCCGCATTGCCGGTGGTCTGCAACAGGGTGCGCCTGGGTGCCAGGGAACCACCCGCGATCATCAGGCGCAGCAGCGCCTCAAGTCCATGCTCTGTCATCCCCCGACTATCGGCCCCACACAACAAAGGCGCCCTAGGGCGCCTTCGCGTATTGCTGTCAGAGTATCCCGGAGGTTGCCGGCCGATGCGGCCGGCGCCATCTGCCGAGGCCGGGCGGGGCCCGGCGCCGGATCATTTCGCGTCCGGATGCAGCGCGCTGTAGCCCACACGCACCGGCTTCACGCCCTGCATCACCAACGCATAGCTGACGTTGTCGAAGGTGCGGAAGACCATGGCATGCGCGGCGTACTCATCCGGCAGGCTGACCCGGCCGGCGCCCGTGCTGGTCGAGTCGTCCATGCGCGAGGACCCCGGGAACTTCATCCGGTGCGCCACGTGGCTGCCCTGGCGCCACAGCGAGAACACGGTGCCGTTGTCCACGCCCTGGGCGCGGCCAGCGGAAATCGCGATCACATCGCGCGGGCCGCCGGCGTTGAACATGTCGGTGACCGCCAGTACTCGCACGTCCACGCCTTCCACACCGGCTGCGGGCACATGCGGGAAGAACTGCAGGTCGTACGGCGTGGCCTCGACCGGTACCAAGCGGTCGCCGGCACGCACTTCACGGCCGCCACTGGCATTGTCCAGTACCAGGGTCGACGCTTCGGTCTTGCCGCCGGCCACCTTGGCGATGGTGCCGGTGCCGACCTGTGCCAGCTCGTACCCCAGAATGCCGCGGCGGTGGTTGGGCGCGCTGAAAGCCTTCCAGAGGTTGCCGCTGCCGGGGGTGACATCGCCGTTGGCGGTCAGGTCCTCGGTTGGCTTGGGCTGGGCGTAGCGCACGGTCGGGCGGACCACGGCCCAGCGTTGGCCGGTTTGGGCGTCGGCCAGGCGCACATAGGCGGTCTGCCCACCGGTGGCACGCAGGCGGTTGTCCTCCAGCGCGACCACGTACGGCAGCTGCTCGATGCTGTCGACCACGCTGAGCTGTTTCAGGAACGGTTCCACCTGTGCCAGCGGCACGCCGGTGACCGGGGCTTCCTGGCGCGGACCGGGCTGGGCCGTTACACGGTCCAGATAGGCCAGGCTGAGGACGTCACCGGGATAGATCAGGTGTGGATTGGCGACCTGTGGATTGGCCTGCCAGATCTCCGGCCACAGCCATGGTTTCTGCAGGAATCGTCCTGCGATGTCCCACAGGGTGTCCCCTTTGCGGACCACATAGGTGTCCGGGTGCCCGCCATTCACTTCCACGGCGGTAGCATAGGCAGCCACGGTCAGCATCGCCGCGGCGACGACCGTACGAAAACGAAGCAACATAGGTGTGAAGCCCTGATTCCCCAACAGGTCCGCGCACTATAGTCCAGAAACCGGGGCGCAAGGCAAGCGTTGGAGCTAGAATCTGCGACGTATGCCGGCGTACCCCGGCCCCACCCCCCGGAAACTGCCATGGCTTTACTCCCCATCCTTGAGTTCCCCGATCCGCGCCTGCGTACCAAGGCTGCGTTGATCGATGCCGCCGAAGTGACCACGCCGGCGTTCCAGGAGCTGCTCGACAACATGTTCGAGACCATGTACGACGCCCCCGGCATCGGCCTGGCTGCCAGCCAGGTGGATGTGCACCAGCGCTTCATGGTCATCGACGTGAGCGAAGAAAAGAACGAGCCGCGCGTGTTCATCAACCCGGAAATCGTCGCCAAGGACGGGGGCCAGGTGTACCAGGAAGGTTGCCTGTCGGTGCCCGGCATCTTCGCTGACGTGACCCGTGCCGACACCATCACCGTCAAGTTCCTGGACCGCCAGGGGCAGCCGCAGGAACTGACCACCGATGGCCTGCTGGCGGTCTGCGTGCAGCACGAGATGGACCATCTGGACGGCAAGCTGTTCATCGATTACCTGTCGCCGCTGAAGCGCGAGATGGTCCGCAAGAAGCTGGCCAAACAGCGCAAGCACGTGGCGTGATCGTTGCTTCGGGCCGCCCGTCCGGGTGGCCCTCGCCTGCGCGTGACGCGCGGGCTGCATGGCGCCGGCCGACGGCGCCGTTTTTTTTCCTGCACGATTTCATCCTGCAAGTGGGGTTGCCATGAGGATTGTCTTTGCCGGTACGCCGGAATTCGCGGTGTCGTCGCTGCGCGCGGCCGCGCGTCATCACGAGGTGGTGGCTGTCTATACGCAGCCTGATCGCCCGGCCGGTCGCGGCCGTGGGCTGGCGCCTTCGCCGGTCAAGCTGGAAGCGGTCGCCCGCGGCATCCCCGTGCACCAGCCGGAAACGCTGAAGGACGAGGCGGCCCAGCAACTGCTGCGTGACCTGCAGCCGGACCTGATGGTGGTGGTGGCCTACGGCCTGATCCTGCCCAGGGCGGTGCTGACCATCCCGACCCACGGTTGCTGGAACGTGCATGGTTCGCTGCTGCCGCGCTGGCGCGGCGCCGCACCGATCCAGCGTGCCATCCAGGCCGGTGACGAGAAGACCGGCATCTGCCTGATGCAGATGGAAGCCGGCCTGGATACGGGCCCGGTGTTGCTGCACCAGGAGCTGCAGATCGCCGCCACCGATACCGGTGGCCAGTTGCACGACAAGCTGGCCGAGCTCGGCGCGCAGGTGCTGTCCGATGGGCTGGGCCTGCTGCGCGCTGGTATCAAGCCGATCGCACGGCCGCAGCCCGAGCAGGGCGTGACCTATGCGCACAAGCTGGACAAGGCCGAGGCAAAACTGGACTGGGCGCAGGACGCCGAAGCGCTGGCGCGCACGGTACGTGCGTTCAATCCGTGGCCGATTGCCGAGGCATTGCTGGCCGGTGAGCGCGTGCGCATCCACGGCGCGGTGGCGCTGGATGCGGCGCATGGCCAAGCGCCGGGCACGGTGCTGGCCGCTGGCCGCGAGGGCATCGACATCGCCTGCGGGCAGGGCGCGCTGCGCCTGCGCGTGCTGCAGCGGGAAGGCGGCAAGGCGATCACTGCCGCCGACTACCTCAATGCCCGCCGCGACCTGCGCGTGGGGGTCTGACGGGTGAGCAAGGCAAACGATTTTTCCATCGCCAAGGCGGCGCCGGGCGCGGCCACCCGCATGCTGGCGGCGCGCGTGCTGGCGCAGGTGTTCACCCGCGGTCGTTCGCTCAAGGCGGAGCTGGCCTGGGCGCTGCCCAAACTGGCCGACACCCGCGATCGCGCCCTGCTTGAAGCGCTGTGCTTTGCGGTGCTGCGCCGTCGCAGCACCTATGACGCCGCCCTGCAGGGATGGATGCAGAAGCCGCTGTCCGCACGCGATGCCGACCTGCGCACGCTGCTGATGGTGGGCTTCGCCCAGCTGGACGTGCTGGAACTGCCGGCCCATGCAGCGCTGTCGGCCACGGTCGATGCCGCACGCGCACTTGGCCGTGAACGCCAGGCGGGCCTGGTCAACGCGATCCTGCGCCGGGCCCAGCGCGAGGGCTTCCCCGAACAGCCGGCACGCGACGCATTTCCGCTCTGGCTGGCCGAGGCCGTCGAGCGCGACTGGCCGGCACAGGCCGAGGCGATCTTCGCTGCCAGCCTGCAGCCGGCGCCGTTGTGGCTGCGTGCCAACCGCCAGCAGGGCGGGCGCGACAAGGTGATGGCGGCCCTGGCCGAGGCGGGCATTGCCGCCGAAGCCAGCCCGCTGAGCGCCGATGCGTTACGACTGGCCGCGCCGGTTCCGGTGAACCAGTTGCCCGGCTTCGGCGAAGGTGTGCTGTCGGTGCAGGATCTGTCGGCACAATGTGCTGCCGACGCGCTGGCGCCGCCGGCCGGCAGCCGTGTGCTCGACGCGTGTGCCGCCCCGGGTGGCAAGGCCGCGCACCTGCTTGAGCGCGACCCCAGTCTGCGATTGCTGGCGCTGGATATCGACGCCCGTCGCCTGGCGCGCGCCAAGGATACGTTCACCCGCACCGGTGTGGGCGAAGGTGCCGAGGTCCTGGTGGCCGATGCCAGCGATCCGGGGGCATGGTGGGACGGCGTTCCGTTCGACGCGATCCTGCTGGATGCACCGTGCTCGGCCACCGGCGTCATCCGTCGGCAGCCGGACGTGATGTTCCATCGCCGTGCGGAGGACATCGATGCCCTCGTCGGCATCCAGGCCCGGTTGCTGGAAGCCTGCTGGTCGATGCTGCGCCCCGGTGGTGCACTGCTGTATGCCACCTGCTCGATCCTGCGCGCGGAGAACGTCGATCAGGTAAAGGGCTTCCTGAAGTGGCACGCGGATGCGGAAGCGGTCGCGCTGGATGACGCATTTGGTCTGGACTGTGACGGTATCGCGCGCCAGCGCCTGCCCGGTGAAAACGATGCTGACGGATTTTTCTACGCGCGTCTGCTAAAAAAGGGCTGACCCAACCGCTGTCCGAGCCCCCATGCTGAAAACCCGTGCGTTACGCCAGACGTGGCTGTTCGTTGTGAT
Organism: Stenotrophomonas indicatrix; assembly: GCA_041545745.1. NCBI lineage: Bacteria > Pseudomonadati > Pseudomonadota > Gammaproteobacteria > Lysobacterales > Lysobacteraceae > Stenotrophomonas > Stenotrophomonas indicatrix. The sequence goes on along the minus strand of CP168152.1, from coordinate 4,107,042 downwards.
GGCCCTGCTGGTGTTGGGTGCCGGCCTGGGACTACGCGATCCCTGGCCCTCGGACGAACCGCGCTTCGCCCTGGTCGCCAAGCAGATGGTGGACAGCGGCGACTGGCTGTTCCCGCATCGTGGGCTGGAGCTGTACTCGGACAAGCCGCCGATGCTGATGTGGTGGCAGGCCACGCTGTACAGCGTGGTCGGCAACTGGCGTGTGGCATTCCTGTTGCCCTCGCTGATCGCCGCACTCGGCACGCTGTGGTGCGTGGTCGATCTGGGCCGGCGCCTGTGGACGCGGCAGGTTGGCCTGTACGCGGGCTGGGCGCTGCTGTTCGCCCTGCAGTTCACCTTTCAGGCGAAGAAGGCGCAGATCGACCCGCTGGTGGTGGTGTTCATCACCCTGGCCAATTACGGTCTGCTGCGCCACCTGCTGCTGGGGCCCGCGTGGCGCTGGTGGTGGCTGGGCTGGTTCTTTGCGGGCATCGGGGTGATCACCAAGGGCGTGGGCGTGATCGCGCTGCTGATGATCGTGCCGGCGGTGATCGGTTCGGCGCTGCACTGGCCGCGGGTGCGGCTGCATGCACGCGACCTGCGCTTCTGGTTGGCGCCATTGGCATTCGTGCTGGCCATCGCGCTGTGGCTGGTGCCGATGGTGATGACCGCGCTGGCGACACGCTCCGGCGATTACCTGGCCTACATGGACGACATCCTGTTCCGGCAGACCGCCAAGCGCTATGCGCAATCATGGGATCACCACCAGCCCTGGTGGTACTTCCTGGCCACCATGCCGTCGATGTGGATTCCCGCCTTCCTGGCGGTGCCGTGGGCGATCCCCGCCTGGCGGCGCCGGCTGCAGCGTCGGGATGCGCGCTATCTGTTGCTGTTGGGCTGGTGGGCGCTGATCGTGCTGTTCTTCTCGATTCCCAACGGCAAGCGCGACGTCTACATCCTTCCGGCGTTGCCGATGTTCTGCCTGGCACTGGCGCCGTTGCTGCCGGGGTTGCTGCGTCGTCGCGACGTGCAATGGCTGCTGGGCGCGTTCACGCTGCTGCTGTCGCTGGGCACCTTGGCCGCCGGGCTGGCGGCCCTGCTGGGCAAGCCCGGCTTCGAAACGCGGCTGATGCAGACGCGTGGCATCGGCAATGGCGAGATGAACGCCTTGGCCTGGGCGGCGATGGCGATGGGCGGCTGGGGTATGGCCAGCCTGCTGTTGTTCGGTCGCGGCCGTCGCCAGCTGGCACTGGTCTCGACCTTGACGGCCGTATGGGTGCTGTACAGCCTGATCGGCTATCCGCTGCTGAATGATTCAAGTTCCGCTCGTGGCCTGATGCGGCACACCGGCCAGCGCATCGGCGCCGATGCCGAGCTGGGACTGGTGGCCTGGAAAGAGCAGAATCTGTTGATGGCCGACCGCCCGGCAGCAACCTTCGGTTTCAACGAGCCTTGGGATGCACAGCTGGCTGCGGCCGTGGAATGGCAGCAGTTGGCGCCCCGGCGCCGCTGGTTGCTGGTCCACGAGGACGCGCTGCTGCCCTGCATCGACCGCAACCGTGCCGAGCTGGCCGGAATCGCCAACCGCCGCCGCTGGTGGCTGGTGCCGGCCGCTGCGGTGCAGGGCCGGTGCGTGGCCAGCGCCGACGAGCGCGAACGCGAGCGGCGATTGCAGCGTGAGGAGTAACCACTCCGGCCTGCGCTTGTCCAGACTGCCCAAGCGGCGCCAAAGGCAGTAAAACGTCAGCGTGGGATCGGCCGTGCCGCTGATCCCGTTCATTCCGCAGGATCGTAGCGAAACTTTTCGACGTGGCAGTTTCACAGCACAACCTGGAATCCACGACCGGCGATCCGCTGGGCGTACCCGTTGGTGGTCGCCCGCGCGCTGCGCACTGGTTGGCGCAGATTGGCCTGTTCTGCATGCCGGCGTTGGTGCTGACCATCCCGATCAACCTGCTGCCATATGGCCTGGTGTTGCTGGTCACGACGCTGATGGCGCCGGAACTGCTGTGGCGTGCGAGGCACATGGAAGCCCAGCCGATCAGGGCGCTGACCTGGCTGACGCTGGCGGTGCTGGCCCTGGGTGTGCTCTCGATGGTGGTGTTCGAGCACGGCCTGCGCAATGTCGACAACCGCTCACGATTCCTGGTGATCCCGTGGATCGCGCTATGGGTCTGCGCGTTGCGGCCGGACATGCGCTGGTTGTGGCGCGGTGCGTTCGCCGGCCTGCTGGGTACCTTCGCGCTGGCATTGTTGCAGGTACTGGGAGGCGCGGCGCGCGCGGAACTGTCCACAAATGCGATTGTGCTCGCCGACATCGTGGTGATGCTGATGGTGCTGCTGGTGTTCTGCCGGCCCTCGCGACGCTGGTCGCTGGTGATCGTCGGCACCGCCGCCGGTTGCGGAACCATCATCCTCACCGGCAGCCGTGGCGTGTTTGCAGCGCTGCTGGCGTTGCTGGTGGTGTTGGCACTCAGCCTGCGCTGGCGTACCGGCGTGGCGCGCCTGTCGGTGCTTGCCGGCATGCTGGCCATCGCTGCGACCCTGCTGCTGTCGGTACCCGAACTGCGCCACCAGGTGCGCCTGACCGAACTGCACAGCGATGTGCAGCGCATGGAGCAGGGCGACAGCGACTCATCGGCAGGTGCCCGGGTCGAGCGCTTGCAGGTGGCATGGGATACCTTCCTCGATCACCCGCTGATCGGGGTAGGCGTTGGCCACTTCGACAACGCCATGCAGCGGGTTCCGATCTGTCGCGAGGATCCGCAGGAACAGCGCTGTCATCTGGGCCATGCCCACAACGATGTCGCCGAGTGGGCGGCAACCCAGGGCGTACCGGGCCTGTTGCTGCTGCTGGCGGTGTATGGCGTGCCCCTGTGGGTGTTCGTGCGCCTGCACCGGCGCAGCGGGCACGCCACCTTCCGTGGTCCGGCTGCCGCCGGCGTGATGGTGGTGGTGTCCTACATCCTGTGCGGGCTGACCCAGTCGATGTTCGCGCACCAGATGACCGCCAGCTTCTACGTCACCATCGTCGGCCTGCTGACCGGCCTGTCGATCGTGGAAGGTGCGCGGCACCGGGCAAAGAACGCCCGGTAGCCTCCAGCCCCGGCCGGCTTCCCGCTCAGGGGTTGGGCGGGTCGGACACGGCCTGGCCGTTGCCCAGCATCCACAGCATGATGGTCTTCTGCCGCACGTAGTTGGCGCGCACATAGGCATACACCAGGCCGTGCCAGCCGTCGCGGAAGCCGCCCCGGAACAGGAAGCCGCGCCAGAACCGCCAGGCCGGGGCCAGCACCAGCTTGCCGAGGGTGGCCCGCTTGCCGCGCGCGAACTCGTGCTCGGCCATCATCCGCGCGTATTTCTCGGTCTTGGCCAGCTGCTGCTGCAGCGAGCGGTAGGGGAAGTGGATGAGGTCCCCGCGCAGGGTGCCGACGGTGCCATCGACGCTGGCCGCCTCATGGATCTCGCGTTTGCCGCGCCAGCCGCCTTGACGGCGGTCGAACAGGCGCAGCACCCGGTCCGGATAGGCATTGCCGTGGCGCAGGAATCTGCCGAAATACTCCGACAGGCGCGCGAAGCGGTAGCCCGCATGACCTGTAAAACCGCCGTCGCGGGCCTGTTCGATGGCCGTGCGCAGTTCTGGGCTGATGCGCTCGTCGGCGTCCAGGCACAGTACCCATTCGTGGCGGGCCTGCTCGACGCAGAACGCTTTCTGGCTGCGGAAACCATCGAACGGGCGCTGCAGCACGCGGGCGCCGGCAGCCTCGGCGATGGCTGCCGTGGCATCGGTGGACAGGGAGTCCACCACCACGATCTCATCACAGAAGGCCAGCGAGGCCAGGCAGTCGCCGATGCGCCCGGCCTCGTTGAACGCGATAATGCAGGCCGAGATGCGAGGCCGTTCGATGGGAGCGGTCGTGGAGGACATGATGGCCGGGTACCTGTTGTTTGCGACGGAGCGCTATGCGCTGCCTATTCTCGCCCCGTTGGTGCAGGCCTTGCACGCTTCCGGCCAGGAAGTGGCGGCCTGGTTCGAAGATGGTGCGGCTGGCAGCCAGCTGCCCGGCGTGCCCAACATCGGCCTGAAGCAGGCCCTGGCGATGCGTCCGCGGGCAGTGTTCAGCGCGGCCAACTGGGTACCGACCTTCCTGTCGGGGGCCAAGGTGCAGCTGTTCCACGGCTTCAACGTGGAAAAGCGCGACAGTGCGCGTGGCCACTTCCGGGTGCGCGGCATGTTCGACCTTTACTGCACGCAGGGCCCTGCCACTACCGCGCCGTTCCGCGAGATCGCGGCACTGCAGGGTCATTTCGCCGTGGCGGAAACCGGCTGGCCGAAGCTGGACCCGCTGTTCCGCGACGATGGCGGCGACAGTGCCGCGCTGCGTAGTGCGGCCGGCGGTCGCCCAGTGATCCTGTTCGGTTCAACTTTCACCGAGCGCTTGAGTGCGGCCCCGCACCTGCATGCGCAGATCGCCGCCGACATCGCCGCCGGGCAGCACTACTGGCTGCTGACCCTGCACCCCAAGTGCCCGCCAGAACTGTTCGAACGCTACCGCGCGCTGGCCGGCGCCAATGCGCGGTTCATCGAACCGGAGCAGGTGATGGCTGCGCAGCGCGCCGCCGACGTGCTGGTATCGGACACCTCATCGATCGTTTCCGAGTTCATCATCCAGCACAAACCGGTGGTGACCTTCCGCAACCGCGTGCCGAAGCCGCACATGATCGATTTCGACGATCCGCAGCAGCTGTCGGCAATGCTGGCGCGCGCGCTGCATCCGGATGCAGCGTTGCAGGCGGAGATCGTGCGCTACGCCGATGCCATCCACCCCTACCGCGATGGCCTGTCCAGTGAGCGGGTGATCGCCGCGACCGAGGATTTCCTGTCCGGCGAGATGGGCGCGCTGCGTCGCAAACCGTTTGGCAGCTGGGTGCGCGACCTGCAGATCCGCAAGGACCTGGGCTACTGGGGGCCGTCGCAGCGGTGATGGATGCGCAGGGGTCAGAGCCCATTCCTGCGGAATGGGATCCGACCCCCTGCTCCGCAGTAGGTCCACGCCATGCGTGGATGGTCATTTCAACGCCCGGCGGCTTACCAGCGCAGCTTGCGACGCGCCAGCGCCGTCGCCAGTTCTTCCATCAACGCATGTGCACCCGCCTGCGGCAGGTAGCGCAACGCCAACGCCACATCGCCATGCGCACCGGCGGTGTCCAGATGCAGGCTGGCCGTACCCAGCAGCTTGTCCAGCGGTGAGCGCTGCAGGCGCAGGCCCTGCACCTTGTCCAGCTCGGCCCAGCGCCACCAGCGCTTCCACCAGCCACCGCGCACCGCCACAAACTGGCCATCCAAGTGCCAGCCCATCCGTGCCATCTGCCGGTGCGCGATCAACAGGCTGACCGGCAGCCAGGCCAGCAGTGCCAGGGCCGGCAGGCCCCAGCGCCAGTACAGTGCGGCGGTCAGCAACGGCACAACCAGCAACGTGGACAGCGACAGCCGCCACCATCCGCGTTGCGGTATCGGCTGCCATTGCTGCGGCGGCCATTGCAGCTGTGGCAGCAGGTGGCGCACCAGCCCGTCGCAGGCGCTGGCGCCAGCCAGCGGTGCCAGTTCGCGCAGCGCGCGGTCGTCATCGCGCGAGGGGCCACCGGCGGCGCTGTCGATACGCAGCTGGCGCAACCCGAACCAGCGCTGCAGGGTGCTCTCGCCCAGCGTCCAGGCCTGGATGCGGCGACGCGCGACGCTGCTGCGGGTACGGCTGAGCAGGCCGGTGGAGACGGTCAGGCGCCGTTCGCGCTCGCTGAGGGTGAAGCCGTGGTAACGCAGCAGCGTCAGCACCACCGACAACACCCGCAGCAGCAGCCAGCCCAGCAGCAATGCCGCAGCCAGCAGCACCAGCCCACCGGTTACCCCGGTGTGCAGATGGCTGGCGTAGCCGAAGGCCTCGCGCCCGCCGCGCTGGATGGCATCGTCCATCACCGGACGCGGTACGGTCTGGAACAGAACACCGAAGGCGGCGATCGCCAGCGCCCAGCCGCGGTTGGACAGCAGGCCCATGCGCAGCACATCCCAGCTCGACAGGCGCAGCAGTACCTGTTCGTCGTCGGAGGGTAGGACACTGGCAGCCGCCGCGTCGCCCGGCGTTGGCTGGGGCGCCTGTCCGCGCTGGCGCACCAGTTGTTCCAGGGCCAACGCCTGGTCCAGCCGCAGCACGCGCATCTCCGCTTCCGGGCGCACGCCGCCGGCCGATTCCAGGCGCAGCTCGGCAACCCCGAACAACCGATGCAACGGGTTCTGCCGCACTTCCACGTTGTGGATGCGGGCGAAGGGAATCTCGCGCCGGTTGCGCGCCAGCAGGCCGCTGCGCACGGTGATCGCATCGTTGCCGATGCGATAGCGGTAACTGAGGTACTGCAGTACCGAGACCAGCACCAGCGCGGCGATGGCGGTCAGCGGGATCAACTGTGCCCACATCGGGTCGCGGTCGCTGCGTTGGCCGAACACCAGCAACGCGACCAGCGGCAGGAAATAGTGGCGCAGCTGCATCAGCAGCACGAACAGCCACGACCACGGGTGCAGGCGATGCTCTTCGCCACCGTTGGGCAGCGACGGCGGCAGGGGCGGCGGCAGGCTCACAGGGCGTCGGCGTCCTGGTCGAGCTGATGGGCCAGGGTGTCACGCAGGCGCTCGGCATCGGCTTCGTCCAGGCCGTTGACCGTGACCGCACTCAGGCGGGTGCCGGCGGTGTGCACGATCAGCGTGGCCAGGCCTGCGCGCCGCTCCAGCGGCCCGCGCCGCAGGTCCAAGTGCTGCACGCGCGAAATGGGAATGCGGGTCTCCAGCTGCCACATCAGGTCGCGGCGCAGGCCCAGGCCCTGTGCATCCAGCCGCCAGCGGGTGCGGGTCAGGCGGCGATGGCCGATCCAGCCGCCGAAGGCGACGCCGACCAGCAGGCCCAGAGACGCCGCCCACAGGCCACCGGGAAGATCGAAGAACCACCAGGCGGCCGCCAGCGGTGCGCCGGGAATGAAGAGTCCGCCGAAGGCGCCCTCCAGCGCCGCCAACCGGGCAGCGCGCCGCGGCAGGGGTTGCCAGTGGTCGAGGGGCATTTCGGTGGCGGCAACAGGCAAGGGAAGTTCGGTCACGCAGGCGTCCGTCGGGCAGCAGGGCGGGCAGGCGCGGTGATGGCCGCACTGCGCAGACGTTAGCAGGTCGCCCGCGCTACTGGGCGGCCTGGATCAGCGCGTCGACATCCAGCAGGTGGCCAGCGCGGTCGGCCTTGGTGCGCAGGTAGTGCTCGTTCTCGGCGGTGATCTCGCCGGTGACCGGAATGCAGTCCAGCACTTCGATGCCTGCATTGCGCAGGCGTTGTGCCTTGGTCGGGTTGTTGCTGAGCAGGGCAACACGGGACACACCCAGCCCGCGCAGCATCGCCACCGCGCTGCCATAGCGACGCTCGTCGGCGCCGAAGCCCAGCTGCGCATCGGCGTCGATGGTATCCAGTCCGTCATGCTGGTAGCCGTAGGCGCGCATCTTCGCGGCGATGCCGGTACCGCGGCCTTCCTGGTCCAGGTACAGCAGCACGCCGCCGCCCAGTTCCTTCAACTTGCGCAGGCCGCGCCGCAGCTGGTCGCCGCAGTCGCACTTGAGTGAACCGAACAGGTCGCCGGTGAGGCAGGACGAATGCACGCGCACCGGCACCACGGCGGAAAGGTCCGGTTCGCCGACGATGATCGCCACCTGGTCGCGCTGGGCGACGCCGCCGCGGAACACCGCGAACGTGGTCATGCCGACATCGCGAAGCGGCACAGGAGAACGTGCCACCAGTTCGTAATCATGTGCGGCATGCGCAGCGCCTTCGGCCAGATCGCACAGGCCGACGTCGGCGGCGCCATCGAAGGTGTTGTCAGCCGCCTCAAGGCGCACGGCCACCATCGCCGGCAGCAGCAGGCCCAGCCGGGCCAGTTCCACCGCGCCGGCATCGAACGCATCGCCTGCGCTCCAGGCCGCGGGCATCGGTCCGGGCTCGCGCAGGTAACCCAGCGAGGGCAGGGCATCGAAGGTGACGCCGGCCAATGGCAGGCGCGCGCCCTCGGGTGCCTCGACGCCGAGCACGCGGGCGCGGGTGGCGGTCAGATACAGGTAATGGCGCTCGCGCGCGGCGCTGGCGAAGGCGGCAAAGCTGCTGGCAGTGGCGCTGTCCAGCGCGATCACCGCCAAGCGCTGGCCCTGGCCATCGTGGAGCAGGACCGGACGACCGGCGCGCAGCTCGGCGACCGCGCGCTCGCAGCGGATCGCTGCCGGATCACCGAACAGGGAGGAAGCAGACATGGCAGGACCGGGGGAGGCGGACATCGGTGTCTCTATGGGGGCGCCAGCGTCGTATTCAACGTGCTGCGGCGGTGTGTCGCAGGCCGGGTGGAGCGGCTTTCAGTGCGGATGCTCGTCGGTCGCGTACGGGTCTTCCTCGCCGCTGCCCGGTGGCCGCAGCGTATAGCGCTTGTAGGTCCACTGATACTGCGCCGGGTCGCGGCGGGCGATGCGTTCGATGCCCGCGTTGAGCGCGGTGGCGGCGACCTCTGGGTCCGGGTCGGCCACGGCCGGGTCGGTCGGCTCGATGTGCAGGGCGAATTCCATGTCCGGGCCGATGCGCTCGCACCAGCCATACAGCACCGTCGCGCCGGTGCGCTCGGCCAGCCGGTTGACCAGGGTCATGGTCAGTGCCTGCACGCCGAAGAACGGCACGAACACCCCGTCGCCGGCCTTGGGCTGCTGGTCGGGCAGGATGCCGGTGGCGCCGCCGTCCTTGAGCACCTTGAACAGCTGGCGCACGGCCGGGCCCTCGGCGCGCACCTGCTGCACGTTGTGGCCGCCGCGCACGATCTGCAGGAAGGCATCGCTGGCCTCGTCCTCCGGCGGCTTGTAGACGATGGCGATCTGCCCGCGCGAGGCCAGCCACTGGTTCAGCAGCTCCCAGTTGCCGTAGTGCGGGGCCGCCACGATCACGCCCTTGCCACTGGCCAGCGCCGCATCGTACAGCGCCTGGCCGTGGCGCTCCTTCAGGTGCAGGCGCAGGTTGTCTTCGGGCTTCCGGCTCCACAGGCGCAGGGTCTCGATGGCCTGCAGGGCAGTGGAGCGCAGCAGGTCGCGCTGCAGGCGTTCGCGTGCCGCGCCGTCCAGCTCGGGATAGGCCAGCTCCAGGTTGCGGCGGGTGACGCGGCTTTCGCGGGCATCGAGGCGCACCCACGTCCAGGCCAGGGCGTGCGCGAACCCGCGCAGCAGTGGCCAGGGCAGGCGGGCGAACAGGGTGGTGGCGCGGTAGACCAGCCGGGCTTTGCGGTGTGGATTCATCTCCCCCAGTTTAGCCAAGGGCGCTGCTATCGTGGCCGGCCCCTTGCCTGGAAGCCTGCCCCGATGCTCGTCCTGATTCAACGTGTCAGCCAGGCTGCCGTGCATGTGGAAGGTGAGGCGGTAGGGCAGATCGGCCCCGGCCTGCTGGCCCTGGTCGGCATGGAGCCGGGCGATACCGAGGCCCAGCTGCAGCGGATGGCCGAACGCGTGCTCGGCTACCGTGTGTTTGCAGATGAGGCGGGCAAAATGAACCGCTCGCTGCGTGATACCGGCGGCGGCCTGCTGCTGGTCAGCCAGTTCACCCTGGCCGCGGACACCCGTTCCGGCATGCGGCCCAGCTTTACCAGCGCCGCACCGCCGGAGGAGGCTGAACGCGGCTTCAATCGATTTGTCGACATTTGTCGTGAAAATCACGCGCCGGGGGTGGAAACGGGCCGCTTTGGTGCCCATATGGTCGTCAGCCTGGTCAATGACGGTCCCGTGACCTTCCTCCTCAGGCCCTAGGCCACCGGGACCACCGCCCGGCAGGCCGGGCCCCGGGCTGGTATAATGCTACGTTCCCTATTTCCCCCTAGCCGGTGGCGCGAGCACTACATGGCCAACGAACGTCCTGCCCAATCCGAAATCAAGCAACTGATCAGCAAGGGCCTGGAACAGGGCTACCTGACCTATGCCGAAGTCAATGACCACCTGCCGGACGACATGGTCGACCCGGAACAGATCGAAGACATCATCGGCATGATCAACGGCATGGGCATTGATGTCCATGAAGTTGCTCCGGATGTGGAAACCCTGCTTCTCAACGACGGCAACACGGGCAACCGTGAGGTCGACGACACCGCAGCCGAAGAAGCTGCCGCCGCGCTGAGCGCGCTCGACACCGAAGGTGGCCGTACCACCGACCCGGTGCGCATGTACATGCGCGAAATGGGTACCGTCGAGCTGCTGACCCGCGAGGGCGAAATCGCCATTGCAAAGCGCATCGAAGAAGGCCTGTCCCAGGTCCAGGCCGCACTCGGCCAGTTCCCGGTGTCGGTCGAATCGCTGCTGACCGATTACGAAGCGCACAAGGAAGGCCGCAAGCGCCTTGCCGAAGTGATCGTCGGCTTCAACGATCTGTCTGAAGAAGTGCCCGCCCCGGCGGCTGCCGTGGCCGATGACGCCGACGCCAGCGATGACGACGCCGACGAAGAAGATGACGACGTCGAGGGCGGTGAAGAAGAAGCCGGCCCGACCGGTCCGGATCCGGAGGAAGTCGCCGCGCGCATGCAGGCGCTGGGCGATGCCCTCAATGCCTTCAAGAAGGCCGTTGCCAAGGGCGACAAGAAGAACCTGCTGAAGCTCCGCGAGGAGATGTCGGCGGTGTTCGTCACCCTGAAGCTGCCGCTGCCGCTGACCGACGTGCTGACCAAGCAGCTGCGTGACACCATGGGCAGCGTCAAGGCCCACGAGCGCCGCGTGCTGAACCTGGCCACCGTCACTGCCCGCATGCCGCGCAAGGACTTCATCCGTTCCTGGGAAGGCAATCAGACCAACCTGGAATGGGTGGAAGACGCACTGAAGCGCAAGCAGAAGTGGTCTTCGGCGCTGCGTGAAGTGAAGGACCAGATCGTGTCCGAGCAGCAGGCCACCATCGATATCGAGAAGGTGACCCTGCTGGACCTGGACGAGCTGAAGGAACTCAGCCGTGCCATGGCCTACGGCGAAGCCAAGGCGCGCAAGGCCAAGAAGGAAATGGTCGAGGCCAACCTGCGTCTGGTGATCTCCATCGCCAAGAAGTACACCAACCGCGGCCTGCAGTTCCTCGACCTGATCCAGGAAGGCAACATCGGCCTGATGAAGGCCGTGGACAAATTCGAGTACCGTCGCGGCTACAAGTTCTCCACGTATGCGACCTGGTGGATCCGCCAGGCCATCACCCGTTCGATCGCCGATCAGGCGCGCACCATCCGTATTCCGGTGCACATGATCGAAACGATCAACAAGTTGAACCGCATTTCCCGCCAGATGCTCCAGCAGTACGGCCGCGAGGCTACGCCGGAGGAGCTGGCCAAGGAAATGGACATGCCGGAAGACAAGATCCGCAAGGTGATGAAGATCGCCAAGGAGCCGATCTCGATGGAAACCCCGATCGGCGACGACGAGGATTCCCATCTGGGCGACTTCATCGAGGACACCAACGTGGAGTCCCCGATCGAGAACACCACCAACATCAATCTGTCTGAAACCGTGCGCGACGTGCTGGCCGGCCTCACCCCGCGTGAAGCCAAGGTGCTGCGCATGCGCTTCGGCATCGACATGAACACCGACCACACCCTCGAGGAGGTCGGCAAGCAGTTCGACGTGACCCGCGAGCGCATCCGCCAGATCGAAGCAAAGGCCCTGCGCAAGCTGCGTCACCCGAGCCGTTCGGAGCAGCTGCGCAGCTTCCTGGATATCGATTGATCGATCCCGGCAGTTCGCGATGAAGCACCGACAGACCCCGCGCAAGCGGGGTTTGTTTTTTGGGGCGGCAGGTGTCGCCGCGTATGCAGCGGGCGCGAATGCGGATGTGTACTCGAGCCGGGCGGCGGCGCAGCGGATGGAGCGGTTGTTCGAGGGCTTGGGGGATCGCTAGGCGGAACGCGTTATTTCGTTGCGCGTTTCGTAACTTAATTGCGGGTTTTCTCTCGATGCTATTTGGGGAGATGCTATTTTAATCAATGGCATATGGGTTTCGTGAGGTTGCGATTTGCCGAAAATTGGTGTATAGATTCGTAACTTAATTCGTCCCGAAACTCAGGCCATGGCCCGTCCCCGTACCGTCCAGCTCCAGACGCTGTTCGACAACCTGCCTGCCGGCGAGGTCGTATCAGCTGCCGATCTCGTCGATCGCTTGAGGGTTACCCGGACAACGTTGAGTCGTCTTGTCGCCGAGGCCGGGAACCGCGTGGTGCGACTTGGCCGCACCCGTACCACGGCCTATGCCGTCCGCCAGCAGACCGCCGCGGGCAGCGAGTGGCCGCTGTTCCGGCTGGGGCCGGACGCCACCCTTGAAGAACTGGGCACGGTCGTGGCACTCACGGGCGAGACCTTCCACGTGGCGACCACCGCCGCACGCCCCAATCTGACCCGTTCGCCAGGCGAGACCGTCGAAAGCCACTTCCCGGGGCTGCCGTGGTACCTGGACGACCTGCGCCCGCAGGGCTTCCTCGGTCGCACCTTCGCACATCGTCGCGGCCGGGATCTGGGCGTTCCCGACGACCTCAATCGATGGCAGCTGGCCGATACCCTACAGGCACTCGTCCGTGCAGGCGGAACCGAAATCGGTGATCTCCTGCTCGGCGGCGATGCGGTGCAGATGGCGCTGCGCGGGCTGGACGCGCCCGGTGACCGGGTTCCAGCAGGGGAGCGTGCACGCCGCTATCCCGAGCGTGCCGCGGCAGCACTGGAAGGCGAAGACGTCGGCTCGTCGCCCGGTGGCGAGCAACCGAAGTTCACCGCGACGGTCGAGCATGACGGCGGCCGCTACGCAGCGCTGGTCAAGTTCGCGCAGCCCACCGCAGGGCAAGCCGCAGAGCGCTGGGCGGACCTGCTGGTCTGCGAGCACCTGGCCCTGCAGTGCCTGCGCGACGCCGGTATGCAGGCAGCCGCTTCAGAGGTCCTCCAGACCGACACGCACACCTTCCTGGAGGTGCAGCGCTTCGACCGCACCGTTGACGTGCTCGGTCGGCGTGGTTTCGTCTCGTTGCTGGCGCTGTCATCGGCATTCGTCGGCGATGTGACCCTGGACTGGGGAACGGCGGGCGACGCGTTGCTGGCGCAGGGCTGGGTCGATCACGACGCGCAGGCCACCATGGGCAGGCTGCACGCGTTCGGCCGGCTCATCGGCAACAGCGACATGCACCAGGGAAATCTAGGTTTCCACCTGGTGGATCGCGGCCCGCTGGCGCTGGCACCGGTCTACGACATGCTGCCGATGTCACTGGCGCCTTCGCGCACCGGGGTCGTACGTGCGCCTACGCCGCTGGCGTCCGTCGCCCCGGAGCGCAGTGGCCAGCTTGCGCACCTGCACTGGGCGGCGCCCCAGGCGGTGGACTACTGGCAACGCGTGGCGGACTCGGCGCTGCTGCGCTCGGCCGAACTGCGCGAGCTGGCGGCGGAGAATGCCCGCCGGGTGGAGGCGATGGGGCAGCGTTTCGGATGATGCTTGGGTGTGTAGTGGAAAGCGTGCAGGGGGCTCCACTACACTGTGCAGCTGCGGGGGGCCTATAGCTCAACGGTTAGAGCAGAGGACTCATAATCCTTTGGTTCCAGGTTCGAATCCTGGTGGGCCCACCACATCAAACTCCCGCATTGCCACCTGTTGTGGGCGAAAGCACAAGTTGGCCGTTTTGGCCAACTTGTACTAGAGCGTAAAGCACAAGTTGGCCGATTTAAGGCCTCTGTAGATTCGCCGGCCTAGGCAATTCAATGGCTTATGTGCCGCAAGTGGTGGTTCTTCCGGCTGCGGCCAACTTATGCTGAAGTGCCCATGTACCGTCTACGCGAAGGGTAGGCTAGAAGGGCTCCACGTGATGATGGTGGTGCCTGTTGGCCAGACTACGACGACAGGTCTAACAGTGGTGCATCCAATAACGGCTGTGCGCTACTGCCGGAAACCAGATATTGCCATGCTGAAACGCAATGGCTTGGCAGCCTGAACCAAATGATTCTCAGTGGCGAGCCATGCTTCTGTGTGCGAAGCGTAGACCTTAAGGACATTTATGGACGACGGGATTGCGAAGGTGAGCTACAGAAAATTCATGCGTGCTCGACGCCCGGAGCTGTACTCGGACACGCTGCATGCCGATGTCGGCGAAATGGACCGACGCCAGTTTGAGTACCATCTGCAAACCCTCACCAGCCGTAAGGAAGAAACCGCGTTTGAGAACTTCGCGCGGTTGCTCGCTGAGAAGGAGCTATGCCCCAATCTCATACCGCAGACTGGGCCCACAGGCGGTGGTGATAGCAAGGTCGATACGGAGACGTATCCAGTAGCTCCGTCGATTGCGACGCTCTGGTTCGAGGGGGCGCCAACCGCTGCCGAAGAACGCTGGGGCTTCGCAGTGAGCGCCAAGGCCCAATGGAAGCCAAAAGTCCTCTCCGACGTTGCAAAGATTGCGTCTACCGGTCGGCCGTACTCCCTGATCTACTTCATCTCCAATCAAGCCATTAAGGACAAAGATCGTGCCGCAGTAGAAGATGCCCTGACAGCTGAACATGGCGTCCCGGTGCGAATCCTCGACAGAAGCTGGATCGTAGAGAAAGTTGTCCGAAATCGACGGTGGGACACCGTAGCCGAAGCCCTCCAGTTCGAGTTTACGCATAAGACTGTCTCTACGCCCGGCCCTCACGATGTTGGCAGACTGCGCGATCTGGAGGCGTTGGACACCAAGATTGAGGCAGCGGCTGCATCTTCAGTCACCTTCGAGCTGGTTGAAGAGAGCTTGCGATCTGCTGTGCTTGCACGGGGCCTTGAGAGGCCCCGACATGAAATCGATGGCCGCTTTGATCGTGCACTGCGTCTCGCGGAGAAAGTCGGAGGTAGCCAGCGACAGCGCATTTTGTACATGAAAGCTTGGAGCGCACTTTGGTGGTTCGATGACTTGGATGAAGCGGCACGAATTTATGACCTCCTTGAATCCGAAGCTCTGTCCTCCGACTGGGTATGGCACCTAGATGACCTCGTCAATCTATGGACGGCGCTTCAGATCACAAAAGAACCTGAAGAGGCGCGTACAGCCGCATTGCGTGCCGCACTCCAGCGCCATGCCGACGACACTTCAAAGACGACAAGTTCGCTCTGGGCACGCATGCAGCTGCTCCTCATGGATCTCGCTGAGACCAGGCGCGGGAAAGGAAGCCTGCAGGCCACCCTGGCCGCAATGCACGAAATCCTTGGCCAAGTACGTCGACTGATTGAATTCCCCATCGAGCCGATCATTCGCATCGTGCGGGAGCTATCACAGTTCATCGGTGACACGGCCGGATATGATGATCTCTTGGACGGCGTCATTGAAATCGAGCGCGAGAGGAATGGCGATCGTGCCGCTGGCGAGCTGCAGTTGCAGCGCGGACTGCAAAAGCTTGAGCGAAAGAAGCCGTATGACGCGATTGACGACTTGGCCCGTGCGCAGGTGCTCCTGGCACAAGACGACTGCCGTGATCAGTTCATAGCTGCGCTGGTTGGAACAGGGCTGGCGTACGAGTCGGCGGGACTATTCTATGCAGCAAGAGGAAATCTTGTTGGTGCGCTCGACCGATCCCTGTACTCGTGGTTCAAGGAAGGGTCTGTTGATCGACGTGCGCTACCGCTTCTCAAGAAGCTAGCGTGGATTGAGATTCAGCTTGGTCGCGTGCCCTACGTGCTTGCATGGGTGAAGTGGTTTGGGCCCATCCGAACTGCATTGAGCTTGAGTGAGGCAGAGGTCCAGGAGCTTGATCATGAACTGCAAGCAATCGATCGAGTCTTGGGGATACTTATTCTTCGTACTGCTCATGAAGACTGGGTGGCTTTGACGCGACTACCAGACCTCTTCTCCAGCCTAGGCTTGGAGATGTCGCGTGCTGCCGCACTTTTCATGCTTGGCTACGAGAGCAAGATACGGGAAGAGTACGGCTCCGGTGACGGCGATCTGAACCAGTACTTCAGCCAGTGGCTCGCGTCCCCGGCCGGGCTCGATCTTTCCGAAAAGCCGTTATGGCACTTCCGTACCACCACCTTGGTGACCTTCATACTGGGGTGTCGAGTCGAAATTCTGGTCCGCGGCGGAACTACATCGGCATTGCTTGGAGAGAGCATCGTAGGCTTCCTCGAGGCCTTCTACTCCAGTGCGGTTCGCGGCATGACGCTCATTTCTCCACGAGAGCGACTGCTTATCGAGGTTCGACAGGCCGAGGCTGCGAAGGCACCGTTCTCGCATCGTCATGTCGAGGACGATTGCGGCGAGACGACGCTCATCATCACCCACCCAGTCTTGGCAGTCGCAGATATTGTCGGTGAAGGCTTTGAAGGACCAATGTTTGATCTCTTCACGCGCGTGACCTATGAGCTGCAACTCAATGCCGAGTCGCAGCAGTTTGAAGAAATGTTTGCAAAGTTCCGCGCTCAGGATCGCGCACACTACGCTGCACGATCGATCATTTCACTGGCAAACATCCTCGGAGATCCTCCGCCTGGGCGGGCGAATGATTGGCTGCGAGACGAAAGTTTGTCTGACTTTCCGCTCGCTCGAGAGGAGGCATGGGCGCCAAGGGCCGTTGCCGCTGAGGAAGGTGACGATGTATCCCGCGAGGAGGGGGCTCCCGGCGATGAGTTGCGTCCCGAGCATCTATTTGGCGCAGATGCTATTCGGCATCGCGACGTGAGAGTGATGTCCCCCATCGTACTTCCACTGTGGGATAAGGCGAAGTGGAAAGGAACAGCTGTAGCATTGCCACAGGCACCTGGAGAAGTAGTGCCGCCTATGATGGCCTTGGCTTTCGAGGATTTCGAGTCAGGCAAGAAGATCTTCCGTGGATGGCTCAAAAAGATTGGTGCGGAGAACCAGGATGGCTGGCTCAGTGTGACGATCATTACCGAAATCCAGCGCAGTAATCCGCTGGCCTACCGTGTGGTAGTTGGTATCAGTGAGTCGTATATGAAAGCTGCCATGTCGAACAATCGATTTTGTGCCATGGCCTATCGGATGCACGACATGACGCCATCATCAGGTCGAAACCTTGACATCCTGCAGGAACACTTTAGACGGTCGGGATTCGTCATCCTGATGCCAGTTGATTTCAAGGGAGGCGCCTCTGGGATAGCACTTGCACGCGAGAACATTGATCTGGGAATAAGAATTTCGTCTTTGCAGTTTGTTCCAGCATGGAAGGTTGATCCTTCCTCGCCTTTGATTGCAGCCATGCGTGGAATCACCGACCCTGTACTACCGGCGGGTATGACTGAAGCACCTTTCATGCAACGCCTTCAAAAATAGGCGAGTTCAGGCGGCTAGTGCGTGTGCAACCTGAGGGCGAGGCGTAGCGTTGCATGCAACCTGTGCCGACAAACGTATTCCGATCGCTTGAGGCCATAATGCCGCCGTCAGTCGGGGACGTGTCTATCTTGTTTTGACGGATTCATGTGGCTTATTCCTTAATCGGGATGGATGTAGGCCTCAGTACTGACAGCGAACCTGTCCCTGACATTGAAGGAGGATCAGGATTCTCATTCATTAAGGTAGGTCTGACATCCATGGCTACAAAAGATTCAATCGGCCAGGCACTGGCCATCGTAGATGTGTCGCTTCGCGAGTTCTTCCCAGACGACTTTCATAAGCGTTGCATGTATGCATCTCTCGGGATCGCGGCCCTTCTGCGAGACGAAGGCATCTCAGCGCATATGGTGGGAGGAGAGTTCATTTGTACGGTGGTGTCCCGAGACGGCGCAACGTTGACGCTCCAGGGATTCGGAGGCGGTAAGGATGGGCTCCCTTCGCACTTCTGGGTATTGGCCGCGGGTCAGTAGCTTGATCTGGGACCGATGTACCTTCCCTATGAAGCTTCCTTCCCAGCTGCACCCTTGCCCATTCTTCGGTGGCCAACGGCTGTGAAGTTGCCCAACTTCATTCTGTATAGAGAGCATGCACGCTACGCTGGCGATGTTGAGTTGCTAGATCCAGAACTGCGAGAGAAGAACATCGCATTTCTTTCCCATTGTCGAGCAGTCCGGGGTGTCGCAAGTTCGCGCTTTGCCGTTCCGACCTGGCAACTGAAGGACTCTCAGTCGTTGCACTACGCTGCGCAGAGGGGTGACATGTGGTCCAGAGCGTCGGTGGAGTACCTCCGAAGATCGCTGAAGGCAGCCTTCCCTACTCAATGAGTACTCGCTGTGCAGCATGGAGTGAATCGCCCCGGCTTGTGTAAACAATGGGCACCCGCCCTTGGGTGACCGCTTCCGGACAGAAGCGGTCATGAAGACAACTGGACGGCAATGATCCTGACCTCGGTCCGTCTCCCGTTAGCATCCACGTTCAAACAGTATCCGCGGCTTGTGAAGGGGGGGGGGCTGAAGCGCTAATGCGCCTCGGAGCCCTCGCCTATCGGGAAGACCGACCGTATCTCCTACAACCAAAAAATGGGCGCACCCCCGCCACAACCTGCACGCGTGAGATACGCTAAAAGGATCCAAATTCAAGGTGACGAGGATGGTGATGGCAAAGACTAGTGCAATGGCGGAAGCGGCCTCTTGGGACGATGGGTCTCAGCGTCTGTATGAGGCACTGATACGTGTACTGGACTCGCTGAGAAGCGAAGCACCCCCCCCAGGAAGCGGTGTATAACCCACCGAAGAGCAACCATGACGCCGTAATCCAAGCACGGTCGCGCGCGCTTCTTCATTTGTTTTTGAAGGCACGATTTGGGCTTATAAGTCACTCGGCCCGAGAGCCTTTCATTACCGACGGAAAGTACGACGGCGGCATTGATGCCTATTACATTGATAGACCGAACAAGAAAATGTACTTGCTGCAAGCAAAGTTTAGAGCGAACGCGAAGAACTTCTTGAGCGTCCACATGACCCCAACCGATCTGCTAAAGATGGACGTCGCCAGGATTATGCATGGCGAGACAACTTCGGAAGCTGGCGAGCCCTACAACGCCCAGATCAGGAAGATGCAGAAAGAGATTAAAAAGATTCCCGATCGTGGAAGCTATGAACACAGAGTTGTTCTACTCGGAAATTCGGAGCTGCTGTCGCACGGAGATCTCAAGAAGCTAATCGACGGATATCCAATCGATCAACTGCCGCATCAGAAGATCTTCAATGAGCTGATGCTGCCCGTCATCCACGGCACATACTTTACCGATCCGGATCTAACAAGGGTTCTACCCCGATACCACGGACGGTTCTAAAAGAGTTGCAACCTTCTGATCCTGCCTGGCGATCCTTCGCCGCATCCTTGGGTTGTGGCGTCGCTCGATGTAGTCAAACACATCCGCTCTTGCTGCATCCAGTGTGGGGTAGCTCGTTCGATAGATCCGCTCGCGCTTCAGCAGCCCAAAAAAGCCTTCGCAGGCCGCGTTGTCGCCGCAATGCCCAACAGCGCTCATTGAGCAGATCAGTCCGTTAGCCGCGAGATACCCCTGGTAGTGGCCGCTGCGGAACTGACTGCCACGATCCGAATGCAGGATCACCTCATCGCTTCCTTGCCGCTGCCACACCGCCATCTGCACCGCCCGGATCACCATCTGACGGTCCTGCCGAGCGTGCATTGACCAGCCCACAATGCGCTGGTCGTACAGATCCAGCACGATGCACAGATACAGCTTGCCTTGCTGGGTCTTGATCTCGGTGATATCGGTCACCCACTTGGTTTCCGGCTCCAGCGCGAGAAAATCGCGTTCAAGCAGGTTGACCACGCCCGGCGGCGTTACGGCCGGGCTGTAACGCGCCCCGCGACGCTTCCGCCGGGGCCAGCCCTGCAGGCCGTCGGCCGCCATCAGGCGAGCGACCCGGTTCAAGCTGGCACTTTCGCTCTCCTCAGCCAGGTCTTCGCGCATGCGACCAGCCCCCAACGTACCGCGGCTGTCTTCGTGCAGTTCGCGCATCCGTACCACCAGGCGCTCATTGTCGACCTGCCGGGCGCTCGCAGGGCGTTTGCTCCACGCGTAGTAGCCGCTGGCCGATACCTTCAGGCACCGGCACATCAGCCGGATCGGAAACTCATCGCGGCAACGTTCGATCACCTGATACCTCAGGATGATCCCTTTGCAAAGAACGTCGCCGCTTCTCGCAAAAAATCCCGTTCCTTCTTCACCCGCGCCAGCTCACGCTTGAGGCGTGCCAACTCCTCATCCCGAGGTGTTCCGGCGCCCCCGAAGGCGATAGCCCCCGGGCTCTGTGCCTCGCGTTTCCAGCGGGTCAGCAGGGTGTCGCGGATCCCCAGCTCCCGGGCCACCTGGGCGCAGCTGACGCCGGGCTTGCTCGCCTGCTCAACCGCTCCGCGCTTGAACTCGGCACTGAACTTCCTACGCTTTGACATGAACACTCCTTATGGCCTGGATCGGCCTTCTCGTAAGTGTCCGTGAAAACGGGGGTGAACCCCTCGCCCTTGGTGTCTCTGCGCGGACAGCTACCAAGCTGCTTCGTGACAGCTCAAGGCCTGCCGAAAGAGTGCACCCGTCTGTGGCTCGAACGATCGATGTTCCACTGCCGGCTCTTGGTCTAGTTCCCGCCACGCTGCATGGTGATTCCGATCGCCTATCTGGACCAGAATCAAAGAGCCGGCCCTTCAGCCGGGTGGCATCTTGCGTGGTCTGCCGCCAATCTCCCTCCCAACCGACGATCCGCCGGGCATACACATCAACGACGAAGGCGACGTAGACGAAACCCTGCCAGGTCGAGACGAAGGTGAAATCGCTGACCCACAGGGCGTTGGGTCGGTCGGCCCGGAACTGGCGCTGGACGCGATCGAGCGGGCACGGGACGTTGCGGTCCTGGATCGTCGTGCGCACCCCCTTGCCGCGAATGACGCCGCACAGGGCCGAGGGTTTCCCAAGGAAGAAGAAACCGCACATCGGGAGCTGCACCGTCGATGATTGGGAGCCCGTGCCACTGCAGTCCCAGCTGAGACGCGCGCCCTGGCAACTGAGGTATGCGGAGTTCATCAAACTCCCACGACTCGATCAAGGTGATGAGGTGGGTCGCTCCCCAGGCTCGGATGGCTGAGAGATCAGTGTCCAGATCTCTAGCCCAAGAACCGGTTATAGCGATCTCTTGAAACTTTCCCGGCGCGAAGGAGACGCCAACGTATCCTCCGTTACTCCCGATCGGGATCTCTGCGATGAGCAGGGGATGAGAGTGGCTTGTTCTGATCACAACGCATCTCCAGCGCCTAGGGAGATGTGTGTAATAGCACCGGATCAACCAGCGCTTCAAGCGTACCAGTAGGCTCACGCCTACCTCTGCCAGCCGGTCAGGTCGCCAAGCAGCCGAGCAGGCCGGAAGTGGTAGAGGCAGCTATTTGCGGGTAGCCGTCACCCTCAGCTAGATGGCACCCGTACGGTGTGCTTTCTGCCAGCCAAGACACCACCGAATTCCACTGACGTGTCCGGAGTGTCCGAAAACGGACGTCTCGGATCGCAAGATGACGCGGGAAGCCTCCGAAGCGCGCCAAAAGTAGCAGTTCGACGGAGTTGGCACGATTTGTGCTTCAGGGTCGTCATGGACATAAAAAAAGCACCTCAAGGTTTCACGCGCCGCCGTAAGCTGCTGACGGCGGCACTCGTTTCAGTGCTGTTTTTGGCCGCGATCGTGCTGGCACTATTAGGCAAAGCACCACCATCAATTGGCTTGGACGATATTTGGATAGACAGCGTTGTCCAGGGAGAGATGAAGCGTGAGATCAGGGCTAGCGGACGATTAGTGCCCAAAGACATCAGGTGGGTTACCGCTGGTGCCACCGCAACTGTCAAGAGAGTGGTCCTGCAAGGCGGCACACAAGTTGTCGCTACAGACACCATTTTGGAGCTCGAGAATCCGGAAGTGTCGACCAACATGATCAAGGCGAAGGCCGCTTACGTTGCAGCGGTAGCAGATACTGCCGCCCTTCGAGCGTCGCTCGCCTCACAGCTTATGGATCAAAAGTCGGCAGCAATTCAGTCAGAGTCTGAGTCTATGGCTGCGACTGTGAAGGCAGATGCGCATAGAAAGGCATTTGCTGCGGGAATTCTTTCATCGGTCGAACTTAAGCAGACGGAGATTGCTGAGCAGCAAGCTCAGCGAAAATCAGCCATCGAAAGGGAGCGGGTGACAGCGTTTCAACGAAACATGGAAGCACAACTGCGTGCGGCGACCGCAAGGAATGAAGAGGTAAAGAGTTCACTAGATATAGCGAACCAGCAGGTGTCTTCTCTGACAGTCGCCGCGGGCATCAACGGAACGTTGCAACACGTCGAAGTTGAAGAGGGGCAACAGGTTGAAAGCGGCGCCAAACTCGCGCGAGTTGCACAGCCCGACAAGCTAATCGCTCGACTGCTCGTGCCGGAGATGCTCGCTACAGGAGTAATCCAAGGTCTGTCAGCGGAGATTGATGTCCGAAATGGTAGCGTCCTTGGCCGCATTGCACGTGTAGATCCCGCAGTTCGCGATGGCGCCGTTACAGTGGACGTCGAATTACCAGCAGAACTTCCCTCCGGGGCTAGACCGGATCTTTCCGTGGAGGGGCGAATACTGCTAGGAACGCTTGCTGACGCTGTATCGATTGGCAGGCCAGCGCTCGCCGCTGCTGATAGCACAGGGCGCCTATTGGTCCTGGACAGTGCTGGCGCACGCGCTCACTGGGTTCCTGTGGAATACGGTGCCGCTTCAAGCGACCGAATAGAGGTGCGTAGCGGTTTGAAACCCGGGCAAAAGGTGATTCTCTCAGACGCAACACGTTGGGCAGACTACGAAGAGGTGCGCATCAAATGAGCAACGCTAGCATCAACCTGCATGCAGAGGAGCCGTTTATCCTCCTCTCAGAGGTAAACAAGGTATTTCATACTACAGATATAGAAACGCACGCCCTCTCTTCAATATCCCTAAGTTTTAATCGGGGAGAGTTCGTCGCTGTCACGGGGCCGTCAGGTTGCGGGAAATCAACACTCCTATCAATTCTCGGCCTCTTGGACTCGCCTGACGAGGGAAAGTACCTCATCAACGGTGAGGAAATGACCGGGACATCCCTCGCCAAACGAACGGTAATGCGAAACAGCCACATCGGCTTTATCTTCCAATCATTCAACCTGATAGCCGACCTGACTGTAATAGAAAATATTGCCCTGCCTCTTACCTATCGCGCTAATTATGATCGAAGGACTGCGCTTGAAAAAGCTGACCAAGCTCTAGAGCTCGTTGGCATGGCGCATCGCCGGAAACACTATCCTGGTCAACTGTCAGGCGGACAGCAGCAACGCATCGCTGTCGCACGAGCGCTAGTTGGCGAACCCGCTCTACTTCTGGCGGACGAACCTACCGGAAACTTGGACAGCAAAAATGGCGAGTCTGTCATGGAGTTGTTATCAAATCTGCATGCGTCGGGCTCAACAATCTGCATGGTCACGCACGATGCAAACTTCGCCAAACGCGCAGACCGGGTGATTCATATGCTAGATGGACAGATCGTCGATGAGGATGAGGTTGCTCGCAGTGGTCGAATAGCGCCGTCCCAGGCCTTGAGTATTGCGGAGCAGGCGAGATGATAAAGGCAGACCTAATCACTGATGACGCCCTGCAAAGCTGGCGCGCGCTCTTCCGTCGACCGGGCTATCTGGCACTTGTAAGCTTAACGCTGGCTCTGGGCATCGCCACCACAACAATGGTGACTGCACTTCTGGACCAGACGGTTTTTCGTGAGCTGCCCTTCCCCAGCGCAGATAAGCTCGTCACCCTCGGGGTTTCCTCCGGAGAGGGAACGACCTACGGGTCACCTGGCCTCTACAATAGAGCTAAGGAGTTCCAGACACTTGAATCAACGGGACTAGTTCAAGCCTATACGCGCAATGTAAACGCGGTCGTCGACGGTGAGCCAAGAGTTCTTACATCGCTGGGCGCTGATCGTGGCTTCCTTGACACGATGGGCCTTCTCCCGACATTAGGGCGTAACTTTTTAGAGTCCGAGGATACTAGGAATGGTGCAGATGCAGTGATCATTAGCAACGATCTTTGGCGGCGTCACTTCGGCGCAGCAAAAGACGTTGTGGGTCGTAGCATCGTGATTGAAGGACGCGAGGTCGCAGTCGTTGGCGTATTGTCCCCGGCGTTTGTGTGGCCAGATACGTTTGATTTGATTACCCCTCTGCGCAACGATCCTACAAGCAACAGCCTATCGATAAATGAATTTATTGTGGGGCGGTTATCCGGATCGCAATCAAGATCACAATTGGTTGCAGAGCTTCAAACGCGATTTCGCGCGTATCTCGCGCAGTTAGGTGCATCTAAAGGGGGGAGAGCATCCGCCCGTCAGATGGAGTTTACTGCAATCGATCTGAACGACGGAATATTCGTGAGCCGTTCCGGCAACGTGCCATGGATGTTCCTTGCAGTCGCAGGATGCGTCCTCGCTATCGCACTTATGAACCTCACTAATTTGATGGTTCTCAGAGCAGGCTCTCGCGCACATGACTCGGCCATCCGCGCCGCGCTTGGCGCAACGTCTTCCCGGCTGCTCGTGCCGCAACTTTCCGAGGCCGTGCTTGTCGGATTGATCGGTGGAATTGCCGGCATCGCAATTGCTTGGCTAGGGCTGTTACTCCTCACCCCTCAGATTCCACTCGAATGGACTCAAGGTAGAACCGTGGGGCTTGGGTCGTTTACGATAGTTAGTACCCTGCTCATCGCCCAGTTAACCGCAGTTAGCGCTGCCGTGATTGGAAATGCCAGGCTGACCCGGTCGCTCCCCGCCAGTATCTTCAACGAAAGTCGGAGCGGGATGGGGCGTGGCGCCGGTAGACTCGCGAGAATTCTAATCGTCTTTCAAATAGCGGCCGCGTCTGTTCTCCTGCTTACAGCGGCGCTGTTTGGCCGGAGTCTGCAACAGCTGTCCTCCGTCCCCATGGGATTCAAGAGCGATTCGATCACAACCTTTTCGCTGTCCCCAATTCAGCTTGACCAGCCGGATATTGGTGCGGTCCTTCAGCAACAACGACGCATTGTGGAAATGCTGTCGGTGCAGCAAGGTGTTAAAAATGTCGCCGCAAGCACGAACCTCCCAACGGGATCCCAGTTCAACTACAACATGCAACTCCCCAGCGGGCAGGAAATTAGTGCTCAGTTCCGCCCCATAACTTCTGGCTTCTTCGATGTCTTCTCAATACCTCTGCTGTCCGGCAGAACGTTTACGGATACACAGGATAGGGCTGACTCGCCACGAGCGTGCATCGTTAGCTACTCTTTCGCAAAGTCATATCTGACAGGAAGTCCATTGGGACAGATGATCACGCTACCCGACGAAGACGGAATTGCACAGACAATGCGTGTGGTAGGCGTGGTGGGCGACGTTCGTCAGCTGGGCCCAAGTGAGCCTGCACCTCCTATCATCTACATCCCCCTCGCCCAGGTTACGCAGACGCTTTGGGTAACAATCAGGGACTTCCTGCCACTGCGCTACGCTGTCCTCTTACAACCAGGCTCTGCTACTGAAATCCACCGCAAGCTGCCCAGGCTGATTGCCTCCACCTCGAATCAGCAGCCCATTTCACACATTGAGAGCATGGATCATGTGGTGCGATCGACCACCTCGGGACAGAGGCTCAATGTAACCCTTGTGTCGATCTTCTCGATATTGGCGCTCGTTCTCGCTTGTGTTGGGCTCTACGCGGTGCTCGCCTACTCAATCGCGGCTCGCAGTCACGAGTTCGGCGTGCGTGCAGCCCTAGGGGCGAGCCCAAGCCACCTGCTTTTACAGGTTCTTAAGGAGAGCGGGAAACAGTTGGCCTACGGGCTAGCGATTGGTATCGCTGTTTCAATGGCAGTGTCCAAGCTGGTCCAGCGCTTCCTGTTTCAGACCTCCTCAGCAGACATAGCTGCCTTCGCGCTTGTGATTGTGACATTGACCCTTGCTTGGCTGGCTGCGAGCATAGGTCCCGCACGACGCGCCTCGGCTGTTGATCCTATGAAAGTACTTCGGGAGAGCTAGCGCTAGACCAAAGGTGGTTCATGGACGCCGCCCTGGTGGTGAAGCGGACGGGGCTATACGCCCCGTCCGCAATGCTTCATCGTCGCCATACAGATGCAGAACTGATAGCAATGACACAAGATATCCCAAGACCTCTCATACTCGTCGCGGACGACGAGGAAGACATCCGTAGAGCGCTAGGCCTTCTGCTTAAGGGCGCTGGTTTCGCCATAGTGGAAGCCGCAACGCCAGCCGAGGCCATCGAGAAGGCTGAGTCAAACCAAGTCTGCGCAGCCTTGGTTGACATGAACTTCCAGCTCGACACCACATCGGGCCAGGAGGGCGTGGATCTGGTTTCTCGCTTGGCCAGCAGCTATCCCGATCTACCTATTGTCGCGATGACAGCCTGGGCCAGTGTGGAGGTCGCTGTAGACGCAATGAAGGCGGGAGCCGTCGACTTCATTGAGAAGCCTTGGAACAATGCTCGAGTTCTAGCGGTAATCGACGGAAGGGTCAAGCTTCGTCAAAGCATGGTAGAGAACGAAAAATTAACCCAAGCGCAGCGCCTTCGGCTATCTGAGGTCAGCCCGTTTGTGGTGTCGCGGTCGGAAGCAATGCGGTCCTTCCTGAGGAAGTGGTCCAAGGTCGCAACGAGTAGCGCAAATGTGCTCATTCTCGGTGAGAACGGCACAGGAAAGTCTATGCTCGCTGCCATGATGCACCGGGAGTCCCCGCGTTGTGACGCTCCGTTCGTAAAAGTGGACGTGGGGGGATTGGCTCCCTCGCTGTTTGAAAGTGAACTGTTTGGTCATGTAAAAGGCGCATTTACAGATGCCAAGTCAAATCGCATGGGTAGATTCGAGCTCGCCGATCAGGGCACCCTTTTTCTGGATGAAATCGCAAATTTGGGCTTGGACCAGCAGGCAAAGATACTTCGAGCCATCGAGGATGGCTCATTCGAGCGCGTCGGTTCCTCTACTACCCAACGAGTAGATGTCAGAATAATCTCCGCAACGAACGCCGACCTAAACGAGCGCGTCCGCGTTAGGGAATTCCGAGAGGACCTCCTCTATCGTCTCAACCCTCTCCAACTTCACGTCCCTCCGCTTCGTGAGCGAGGAGAGGACATTAACGAACTCGCAACAAACTTCTTAGACGCTGCGGCGTTGCGATATCAACGAGGAAAGCTGAGGCTGAATGAAGCGGCGTCCGAAGCGCTGCGTGCATACGAGTGGCCAGGGAACGTTAGGCAGCTCGCTCACGTGATGGAGCGGGCAGCACTATTGTGTTCCACGCAAACCGTCGAGCCGGAGGATTTGCAGCTTGATACAAGTGTGACTAAAGCAGGCTCAGCTAGTAGCGAGAAGGATCTCCATGGGCTCACTCTAGACGAGGCTGAAGCTGAACTGCTACGTCGAGCACTTCGGGATCACAAGGGAAATATCCAGCGTGCGGCCGATCAACTCGGGATCAGCCGACAAAGCCTTTA
Organism: Stenotrophomonas indicatrix; assembly: GCA_041545745.1. Taxonomy (NCBI): domain Bacteria; kingdom Pseudomonadati; phylum Pseudomonadota; class Gammaproteobacteria; order Lysobacterales; family Lysobacteraceae; genus Stenotrophomonas; species Stenotrophomonas indicatrix. The sequence continues at coordinate 4,079,570 of CP168152.1, read as the reverse complement.
TCGAAAAATGAGTCGACATGAGCTTGCGTAAGTTGCGGCGCAGTAGTCCCTCCTCCGCGCGATATGCCCTGGTTGCTGTTCCCGCCACGCTTGGATTAGTGACCGTTCTAGTCGCAGGAGCTCCGCCCTTGGGCCCGTCGCTAATACTGTTAGTGCTGGTCGCAACACTGACTATAGCGCTTGCCAAGTCATTGGGGGCGCGTGAGCAGCACGATGAGCGAACCCTACTCACGCTACTTGAATCGATCCGAAAAGGAAACGTCGCAATTCGGGCAAGCATGCAGAAGGGAGGGAACACATACTACCGAATTTTAGAGGAGGTCAATCTCCTTGCGACAGCTCTCCAGCAACGACAGGTTGCCGAGCGTGAAGCCCAGAATCTCGTTCGCAAGACACTCGCAGCGCTTGATGCGGGGGTCTATTTGTTTGACCACGAACAGTGCCTGAAAATGACTAACCTGGCGGGAGCCAACATTCTGCGATCAACTGAGAAGAATCTGATCGGCAGAAGCGCCTCTGATCTTTCCTTGGCTAGGCTCTTCGACGTGCCGTCGGGCTCGGTGCAGAGTCACGACTTCGGAGGTTTACCCGGACGTTGGCATGTTAGGCACGCGACGTTGCGCATCAGGGCAAAGCCCGCACGACTTCTTTTCATCCAATCCGTTGAGCCAATTCTGAGAAAGCAGCAGGCACAGGCCTTCAGTCAACTTCTTCGCGTTATCAGCCATGAAATCAATAACACTCTCGCTCCGATATCCTCAATGGCTGCCACTGCACAGCAGCTATTGCCGGCTTCCGCGCAATATACGGATACATATCTATTAGGAGACATTCGAGAGAGTCTGGTCGTCATTGAAAGAAGGAGCGCACATCTCCGGTCATTCATAAGCCAGTACGCTGCTTTGGCCAAGATACCTGCTCCCTGCATTCGAAAAACATCTCTTCGGGCAGTCGTAGAATCTTCGCGTGCAATTTTCGAAGGCATTGATGTGAAGGTTAATGGTGCGGACGTTTCAGTTGCAGCAGATCGAGTTCAACTAGAGCAGGTTTTGATCAATGTCCTGCGCAACGGGATGCAGTCAACCGGCGCAACACAACTGCTAGTTAGCTGGAAGGAAGGGAATGACAGCGTCATAATAGAAATTGCCGATGATGGCGCTGGAATAGTTAACCGCGAAAACCTGTTCATTCCCTTTTACACGACAAAAAAGGACGGTAATGGCATCGGGTTAGCGCTCGCGCGGCAGATCCTGGATGCACATGGTGGTCGAATTGATCTGGACAATAGGGTCGGAGTGAGGGGGGCTGTGGCGCGGATAGAACTTCCATTATTCTAAGTTTTGTACCGGTACGTGAACGCTTCAAGCGAGTTGCCGCGCCAAGCTCTTGCACACTTTGCGCAAGCCAGTAAGGCACGCGCTAAAATTCGACGTTTGTGGGGGGGGCGAGGAGCCCCGACATTTAGCTAGACGCTGGTAACGTTCATTTGTTTTCGTTACGAGTGACTAGCCGCCCCTTACATTGCCTGGCAGCCCTTGCTGGCGCTGCTGCAATGGTTGCTGACGCTGCTGATGCCCAGCAGTTCTGCTCCCTGAGTGGTTTAGAGGGCCTGCAATGCGAGAACATTATTCATTACTTAACTCCATTTAAGTATTGAGGTGTCGAGAAACTGCAGCAACTGCGGCAAATGCTGCAATTGCTGCAGTTGTTCACGGCTGAGCGTCAACTCTGATTTTGCATCGGTTGAGCTTCTTTCTCAAAATTGCAGCAGCTGCAGTTACTCCTCCTCCTGCTGGCAGCCGTTACTGCCGCTGCTGCAGTGATTGCTGACGCTGCTGATGCCCAGCAGTTCTGCGCCCTTGGCGGTTTCGAGGGCCTGCAATGCGAGAACATTATTCATTACTTAACTCCATGTAAGCATTTGAAATACCGATATTCAACTGCAGCAAATACTGCAATTGTTCACTGCTGAGCGTCAACTATGATTTTGCATCGGTTGAGCTTCTTTCTCAAAATTGCAGCAGCTGCAGTTACTCCTCCTCGTGAGTGCAGCCCTTACTGCCGCTGCTGCAGTGATTGCTGACGCTACTGATACCCAGCAGTTCAGCGGCCTGGGCGGTTTCGAGGGCCTGCAATGCAAGGACGTTGTTCATAGGTTTAACTCCATTTAGTTAAATAATAAATACCCTGGGCCAATTTTAATCACCGTCTCCTGATGCTTGAAGGTGGACTAAATTAGATTCAAGGCATGCGTTCTGCCAGAGCATCAACTCTTAGCAAGAGCTAACGTGACTGACAATCCTGACTGGCTGTGACAGCAAGTACAGAAGCTGCTGATCCCATCAAATCGCCGCGTACACGACGCCGTGGGTTTGCAGCCAAAGTATTCCCTCACTATCGGCGCTTCGTCTTCCTACTGAGGCCATAGAACAAACACCAGGTGAGACGACCTCGGGCCTCACCCTCGTTGGCGCCGCAAAAGCTCGACGCTTTTTCTGAACTTCATACGCCAATCTGGACAGCACGTGGTGTCGAGATTGGCAATTCTTCAAATTTGGTAGGCGTCAAATCACCATCGCCGGTGTTGCCCGACATGTCCAAGTGATGCGTGAAGAGCGTTACAAGCTCGGGTTCGTGCAGGGTCACCACCAAAATTGCCGTCTTGGTTCGATCAATAATGACCTTCATGATTCTCGATTTGGCAGCACTCTCTAAGCCTGACAGTGGCTCATCAAAGACGTAGATCGCCGCTTTTTTGCTTAGCGCCAGAAGGACGCCCAATCTGCGCTTTTCGCCATCAGACCAACCTTGGGGGCATTCATCAAACCGACCTGGATCAAGCCCAAGCTCGCTCGCCAGCTCCCTGATTTCTTGAATAGCCTCGTCACCCAACAGGTCGAGCTTTAACAAACGCGAGATGGATAGAACGGGGAAGGCTGGCGGGCTGACTACCAGTGACATTGGACCTGGAACCTGCAAATGTCCAACTTGATCGCTGCTTGGGCAACTTAAGGCATTGAGAAAAGTCGTCTTTCCTGCGCCATTAGCACCCGTTACAACCAATCTTTGGCTCGGTGCAAGATCAACGGTCAATTGCCGTGTTGTGCCGTCGTATCGCCCAGTTACTAGGCCTCGCACCCTCAATTCCGAGTACTCATTGCCACTCGCGGTCGATAGCCAGCGGCCCGGGGTGCGCCCACAGAACCGTTCGTATCTGCGGATGCGACCATAATGCACTGCCACCATGGGCATGCGTTCGGCCATGTCGCGTACTGAGTTCAGTAGTCGCCAGTATGCTGCGGTCAGCCCAAAGTAGGATCCAATACTCAGATCTTTCTGTATCACAACAAATGCCACGGCAGCGAAAATAAGTACCTCTACGGCCGACATCGACATCCGAGCGTTTCGATTGACACGCGCGCGACCTGCCAACATCTCGCGGTTCTCCCAGCGGTACTTTGAGAAGCTCCTACTAACGCCTCTGCGTACTCGCCCCAAGAGCCTGAAAGGCACGAACAGAGCCATTGACGCCAGGGTTTGCGTAAGCTCCGAGGTCGCCTCTGCTTTGCGTCTTTCAACTCGTATTGACGCGCCATGCGCACGATTGGCGTCGCGCATGACAACGACTATGACCACCGGAAGCAAGAGCAGCAACGGCAAGATGGCGTAGATAGATACGAAAGCGCAGAAGACCACGGAGAAGCAGAACGTCAGCACTATTCCAAACATCTCGAGCGCGAAGGTTGCGGTGCCCGATAGTTGTGCTGGCTCATTCATAACGCGACTGACGAGATCACCTCCCTGCGAGCCCCGCCTAGGCGGATGGGCGTAAAGCGAAGACATGGCGCGATCCATCAGCAGTGCGGATAGCACCCTGTCCACATCCGCCCTTAGTAGCACTGTGCGCCATCCCAGCCAGTACATTCCGATATACAAGGCGAAGGCCGTGAGGACCGCCGCCAGGAACATCTCGATGTTCCGGGCGACGAGCTGGTCAATCATGAACCTTTGAATGAATGGATCTGCAAAGGACCAGGAGAAGGTAACGAGGGAGTGAAGTACGAACACCCAGACTAGCGCGTGCCGAGCAGTCCGCATGTTTCTAAAGGGAAAAGCGAAACAGTAGCTGGCAGTCCGCATAAGGCGACCGAACGATCCAGCCTTCATCCCACCGCTCTCCCACTGAAAAGCTCAGCTGACGGAAGTGCGAAGTCCATCAGCGGGCGACTGCCGCCCAGTGCGGCCCTTCGAAGCGCCACGCCCACGCCGGCACTGCCGGTAGCAAAATCGCAGCTCAGTCGCATGGCAAAGTTGCCAGGAAACGCAATACCTTCCGGTGTCCGCCTTGAGTAGAGACCGATACCCTCTACAAGCTGCTCTTGATAGAACGCCGCCTCGGTAAGATCGGCCAGTTGAACAAGATCAGTCTGGAACTCAAGGCAACCGGCCAATCCGTCAAATTGCCCAACGCACACAGAGAGCTTTGAGAAGGCTGAGCTTGCCACGGATTTGGCAAGTTCGACAAAGTAAGGCTCGTCAAGTTGCATTCCCACACGAAGCAGAACAGCACCGACGCCGCCTGCGCCATGAGACCAATAGGGCATTAGCCGCGTGTCATCCGCATGAGGAGTCCATTGGAGGCCTCCTCTCTTGTCCAAGAGTCCATTTGAAATGACGAACTTCAAGGCGTCCTTAGCCAGGACTGCCGCCTCTTCACACTTTTCACTCACCGCGTATTGCGCAAGGAAGAAGGCAATTCCCGCACCACCACGAGCATAGCCAAAGTAGGAATTTTTCTTGGCATCGTTAGACGGCCATCTGGCACCCGTGGCGTCATGAATCGCTGTCTGTTGGAGGTAGCGGAAGCTCCCCATGGCGCAGACTTTCGCCTTCTCAGACCCGGTCAGCCTATGCAGACTGAGCATTCCGACGCCCACGCCAGCCTCACCGGTCGCGATATCAGCGCCGCGGTAACGGAACGCGCTCTCCGCAATCTTCTCTACTGCTCTCTCTGTGGCGATGTAGTCACCGCGCATTGCCGCAAAAGCACTAATGCCCGAAAGTCCCGTGTAGAGCCCGATATCATCAGTGCATTCGACCAGCTTTGCTGACCGTAGCACTCGGTCGACTCGGTCGGGAGTACCGCGCTTCATCTGATCAAGGAAGGCCACGACGCCCGTTGCTCCGTGGGCGAGGTTCCACATATTTGAGGCGTAAAGGCCAGGATCAGCGGGCCAGAACTCTGTCCTGGATGACTCTCGATATGTCTCAGAAATGAAGTCCGCAACCTCATTCAGGTCGACAGCCCCTCTCGACTTCAACGGATCTCGCTTCGTCGAGCTAAGTTCGGACAGGCGACGTTGAGGAGGTGGCAGCTCAATGAAGTCTTGGAGCCGTTGCAGGAACGTTAGAGCCGAGTCTGGGTCGCCGTTGAGCAATGCAGTGATAACATCAATGACAAGGTGCGGAAGTCCAGTTGTATCAACAAGATACTGTGCCAACTCCAAATCACTGAGGCTCTCTTCATCCCCCTCAGCGATCGTCAGGCCCTCAAGAGCGATCACCGAGCTCATCACACATTTGCCCAGTGCATACCAGTCATCAAGTGGGCTGACCTCAGTTCGAGACATCCGATCAGAGCGACCATAACCCCGCGTTGCCCAGTACGTGTTCCAAGCAGATTCCTGGTCACCGAGAGACGCAGACTCAACATCGATGATTCGAATGGTGAAGTCGTCGGGGTTTACCATGATGTTGTTGGGCGAAAGGTCGCCCAGCACAACGCCGCTCCTGTGCACCCTTCTAAGCATCTCCACCGCATTGCGGACGATCTGAGGAAGCACCTGCAAGAAGCTCTCTACACGACACCAGCCCTTAACGAATGGTCCCAAAAAGATATCTTCTCGAGCGAAGTATGACTGCCAAGTAGGGCAATCAATTAGCTCCTGCGCAAGAAAGAGATGCTCCCACTCTTGAAACAGCTGGATTGGCCTTGGAGCGCACCCCAAGTCTTCGAGCCGACACAGTATTTCGTATTCACGCGTTAACGCCTGCTGCGCGTCCGCGCGCCCCTTTGCGCCTCCTGATCGGAGACCACAGCGTGGGCGCGCTTCTTTCAGGACCACCATCTGTCCGTCATGCCGATCCTTCGCCTTGTACACCCCTCCGCTATTGGAAAAGTGCAAGGCTGACTCGACCTCAAAGCGTCCCTGCAAAGCGGGATCATTTGACTCATTATGAGCGGGCACGGCGTGCTGACCTTCGAATGGATCGGATACCCACGGGGGTAGATAGAACGATGGGTCACGTCGATCCTCGACCAGTTCGCCATCAGGACGTCGGATGAGATGCTTGGCTCGACCGTCCTCTGTGCTACCCACAATGCTGCGCAAACCGCCGTACCGATAGAAAACTACATCAGATCCAGGGACGCGTCGGTCGGTAAGGATGTAGGGCCCATTGAACCCGTGCATTGCGCTTGCCAAGGCTTCAGCAAGGCGCTTGAAATGTGAGTCGTCGACGGGATAGACCGTGACGAATTTGCCGGACGCGGTCCTCGGAAAGTTCTTTGAGTTGGTCAGCTCGACTAGGAAGTCATCGGCAACGATCTTGAATGAAGCTCCCATCTGGACGAGCACTTCGAGAACCTTGTCGACTTGCTCGGCGATACGCTCGTAGTCGGGCGCAACGTGAAGCTTGAAGCCCTGATCAGGAAATGCATCGCCTGGTGCGATGGCTTGAAGCCAGTATGAGGAACGGAACAGCTGCCAGTCCCCTGGCAGCGCAGCTCGTACTCGACTTTGCCAGTCGTCTTTGTGCTTGTACGCATCGATAGGCTCGAAGAAGCGCGATTGGACAAGACTATGCTCGAAGTAGCTCATTTTCGTTCCTTGAAAAACGCATTGATCAGCACTCCATTGCTCAAGCTAGGTGTGCGTGGTCGAGCGACGAATAGAAACCATATCGTCGCAAAACGTCAAGTGGAAATTTCTCAGCGTAGATGACCGCAGGGCTGCAAATGGGCGTAAACACAGCAGGAGACAACACTTTTTGTTGTGTGTGTTGAGGAAAAAATGCGCATTCGGAAGTTGCTACTAGACATCGCTCAATGCCAAGATCAGTTGAGACGATGTTCGCTGGTTCGATCATCAGCTCGGATACGCTTGCGAGCGCTCACCACCTCGCGAGTTGCAGACGAGCTACGTCGTTGTAGCTTTGTGATGTACACCACGCTTTAATGAGTGCCATTTGTCTTAACGCACTGGTATGGTCTACCTCCATAGACCGCAGATCGACGTCATGTCCTCCGCCTCTACGCTTAGCATTCGGGGGCACGATGAAAACGTTGGATCCCATGTGTGACACGAGCAAATGGCTCTTGTGGGGCTGATGATGAATCACGCATTTGCCAGTGGACATGGCGCATGGGGCATTCACTTGAATAGGGGCGAGACGATCTAGGATGGTCGAGTACGACGAAGAAATTAGGCTCAAGATTCACAGGCTGCAGCGACGCCAGTTGTATCTTGCTGCCGCCATCGTTGTCGCAACGTTTGCAATCGTGCTGACTCGCCCTTCGGTGGAGCGAGACAAACATGCCGATTTGGACGTGCTGGATGTTCAACGCATCAACATCCGCGAGCCAGATGGGACAATCCGCCTCAGCCTGTCCAATCGCACAAAGTTCCCTGGCGCCATCGTGCGCAACGAAGAGCATGCCCACCCACGTGATGTTGCAGGCATGCTGTTCTTCAACGACGAAGGAACCGAAAGCGGCGGATTGATCTATAGTGGTGCCGAAGGATCTTTGGGGAAACCATCGAGCGGGTTGAGCTTGACATTTGACCGTTACCAACAGGACCAGCAGGTGCAGTTGCTGGGTGTGGACGAAGAAGGCAGGCATTACGGGGGCCTCTCCTTCAACGATGTGGCTGATGGCCTCAAAAGACCAATCTTCTCCGCGGTCGATGAATCGCTTCATCGGCAAGGGCAGGCTGCAATCACGCGTCGAGTCTTCTTGGGAAAGTCTGAAAAGCAAGACTCTGTCCTTGAACTTCTCGATGCCAAGGGCAACGTTCGTCTCGAGCTGGTCGTCCAACCAAATGGAGAGGCGTTGATGCGGTTCCTTGATGAGCAAGGAAAGCCCACGCGTGAGCTGACTGGCCGATGATCCGGTGGACCGGCCAGACTTCCGTAGACATTCATGAGCCGCTTTGCGCGTAGCGCCGTTCAAACTCTACAGGGGCCAGGTTGCCAGCGGAACCGTGGCGTCGGATTGGGTTGTAAAACATCTCGATGTAATTGAATACATCCGAGCGCGCCTCGTCCCGGGTCGGGTAGATTCGTCGCTTGATCCGCTCCTTCTTCAGTGCACTGAAAAAGCTCTCAGCCACCGCGTTGTCATGGCAGTTTCCACGCCGAATCATGCTTGGAACCATGCCATGCTGCTTCAGCAACGATAGCCAGTCGCTGCTCGTGAACTGGCTGCCTTGGTCAGAGTGGATGATCAGGCCCGCAGCAGGCTTTCGCTTCCACACCGCCGATACCAGTGCCTGTAGCACAAGGTCGGTGGTCATCTGGGACTGCATCGCCCAGCCAACCACTTGCCGTGAGTAAAGGTCGACGATCACTGCCAGGAATATCCAGCCCTCGTAGGTTCGGATGTATGTGATGTCGGTGACCCACACCTTGTTTGGTGCAGCGGGCGAGAAGTCGCGATTGACGACGTTTTCAACCATCCCAGGCGGACCGCCTCGATGGCGCGGCTTGGTGCCGTAGCCAATTTCTGCCCTTATTCCCTCTGCCTTCATCAGACGTCGAACATGATGGCGGCTGCAACGTTCACCGGCCTCACGAAGTTCCCGGGTGATCTTGCGGTATTGCTTCCGGAGATCTCCGCGCATGGCGTAGAGCTACAGGTTCTGGAACACCGCCAGCTGCGCTGCGAACGCGCGCTGGTACGCCGGCCGCGCGGTCGCGCGGTCAACGTAGGCCGCAAGGCTTGGATACTCGCCGACGATGCCGCTGCTGTGCAGCCGCAGCAGTACCGACACCATCAACAGGTCGCCGGCGCTGAAGTCTCCGTCCAGCCACGGCGCATCGCCCAGTCGCGCGGACAACTCACACAGTCGCCTGCGTACGCGCTCGTCCAGCATCACCAGACGTTGCGCATACCAAGGCTGCTCCCGTTCCAGCACCCAGGCCATGGAGCGTTCGACGATCGGCGGCTCGACGGTGTTCAGTGCGGCGAACATCCAGGTGATCGCACGCATGCGCGCGATCGCATCGGCGGGCAGCAAGCCGGGGTGCTGTTCGGCCAGGTGCAGGACAATCGCGCCTGATTCAAACAGCACCAGGTCTTCATCCTCGTAAGTAGGAATCTGCCCGAAGGGATGCCGTGCCAGGTGTGCCGGTCGCTTCATTTCCTCGAAAGAGAGCAGATGGACGCCGTACGCCACGCCCAGTTCTTCCAGCGCCCAGCGTACGCGCATGTCGCGGGCCAGGCCTTGGCCACGGTCCGGTGAATGCTTGAATGCGGTCAGGATCGGGGTCATCGGGATCTCCATCGCGGTTGGGCGCCACCATCGGCCGGCCCTCCTTCCATCGACGTGCGAGGAGCCCTGGAATCGACACAGGTGCTTTCTGGTCACGCAGGCCATGGCCGGCAGGATGAATGGTTCACGTGGCGCGGTTCGCACAGGGTGCGCGGTGACGCGATACTGCCCTTCTGCACACCTTGGGGAAGTACGTGAGCACGTCCAGATTGCCGCGGATCGTTGGGTTCGACGTGCCTCGGCTTCGCCAGCAGGTGGATGCGACTGCCGATGAAGCAATCACTGCGCTGCTGGACCAGGCGCCCGATGGGCAGTGGACTGACCGCTTCCTGCAGCACTGCGCGACGCTGGCGTCGCAGCTTTCATTGGCGGAAGTGAAGGTGGAGGGCACCCGCATCGCCTTCCATGGCTCCATCGCCGATGCGCGCGCCCTGGCCGATGCGGTCATTGCGCTGGTGAACCGCTTGAACGATCAGCTGATGCAGGAAGGCAACCAGCTCGCCGGCGAGGAGTGATCTGCCGGCAAGGGCGTGTCAGCCCGCTTGCGGAACCAATGCCGGCCCGGACAGGCGCGCCCAGCAACCCATCGCCATTTCAGCCGACCCCGGGTGGCCACGCAGGCTGGTGCGCAGTGCGAGCCGTGACTGCAGATCAGTGAGCCACGCCGTGCGCGTGCCGTGTGGGTTGCGGACGTAGATGTCGCACGCCAGGCGGATCACTGGCGCAACCTCGTGGCGGAAGTTGATGGCGGGCAGATCGCCCGTCTGGAATGCGGCCTGCCAGTGCTGCAGCTCGCGTTCGACGTCAACGAAGTCCTTGTTGGTGGTGCGTTCCATGAGACTTCTCCTGTTTGAACACCACCGTATACCTCTGCGTGTCAGTACCCCGTGTGCACCAGCGGCTGTTCATGGTGGCTGTTCATTATTCGCGTGATCCGATGCAGCTGCGTAACTGGCCGAAGCACACAGTGGCGTGGCAGCAGATCGCTGCGGTGGAGCAAGACATGAACAACAACACGCAAGGCCAGACCTACCGCAAAAACGCCTCGACCGATACCAGGCAGGTTGCCCAGCAGGGGCAGACCGATGGCAACGAACTGGGGGGAGAGCAGAAGCAGGATGGCAAGCCAGGCCAGCAGGAACAGCAGCAGGATGGGCAACCGAGCGTCCCGCAGAAGTCCGGACAGGAACAGAAGAGCGAGCCGGGCCGTGACGCCCGTCGCTGAGCAGTAAGCAAAGAAGAGGCCGCACATTCTGCGGCTTTCCTCTGTCCAACCATCCAACGTTCTGGAAGAGCGCTGATGCCATCCCATGCCCGTGCGGTAAGCCTGATGACGAAGATCATGTACCAGTGCCGACCGGCAAGGACGACGACGATGGCGCGATGCCGCGCCTGCCAGGCACCCAGTCCGGGTGGCATGGAGTGTGCCCGTTGCCTCACCGAGGAACTGGGCGGCGTGATCGGCAACCGCGGCGCTGCTGCGCGCTGGCTCGATTCGTTCCTGAAGGTGCAGCAGGACGAGGCGTTCGTCTTCGTCTGCGCGAAACGGATCGAGGAGACCGCACTGGCGGGTCGCAGTATGGAGTGACATTGCGCAGGCGTATGCTCGAGTTCCGATGGGAGCGAGCGTCATGTCTTTTCAGATCAACCTCTATGACAGGGACGGACGCGGGCTTCGCCTTCCCGATGGATGGTGGATCGACCTGCACACGGATCCTCCCGCGCTGGTCAATGGCGCCGTCCGCATCGATCTGCCGGTGTCCACGCGCAATGAGCATCCCGATCTGCAACCGGACGTCCTGAACCATCTCCGCCGCCGCATTGAAGGTGCGCAATGGCTAACCTGACCTACCATCCGCCGCTGGGCGTGCGCTGGCTGACGTTCCGCCTGCGCAACGGTCAGTCCATCGGCCCGGAGAAGCTGCGGGCCGTGTGGTCCGATGCCGCCGAGACCAACAATTGTTCGGTCCGCCGCGAGCACGTGGAAGGCGCCGGCTTCGTCTATGCGCTGTACGCACCGAGCGGGCTCTGCGTTCCGCGCCGCGCGGAACTGCGCATGCGCCTGTTGCTGGAAGAAGCGGGCTACGCGTTCTCGATGGGCGTGCTTACCGGTAGTCATCCTGCCTACGGTTGAGCGCACGGTGATCTGATCGGCCCCGAGGTTGCTAGACTGCGCGCCCCGCGCGTCGCCGCAATCACGGAAGATTCCCCATGCCCATTCCCAGGCTGTCTGCTCTCCCTGTTTTCATGGCGCTTGCTGTCTGCGCGCCGAGCGCACACGCCGACGAACAGGACAGCGCGTCGACCATCGCGTTCAAATCGATCAGCCCGGTGCTGAATGCCCTGATCAATGCCGACGATGCGCAGGAGCTGATGGAGAGGGCCGAGGAAGACGACGCCACGCTGCTGCAGTCGCTGGCGCTCTATCTGGCGGCAACCCGCGAAGACCCCATGCTGGCACAGGCGCCGTACCATGCAGCGGCATTGTTCGCTCGTCGCGGTGACGACGCGCTTGCCGAGCGCTATCTGCGTGAAGCCGATGAGCGTGGCATGTGGTTCGCGCCCGCGCTGGCCGACAACGATGATTTCGAGCACCTGCGCGGAACGCCGTTCTTCAAGCAGGTGCTGGCCAACACGCAGGCCCGCTACGCGCAGGTGTCGGCCGGAAAGGTGGGCGCCAGCTCGGTGCTGCAACCTTCCAAGGGTGTTGCGATGCCGGCCTGTGCGCCGGTACTGGTATGGCTGCACGGCTACGGCATCAACGGACACCTGGACAGCAGCAAGCAGCCGCTGGCCGATGCCGGTGTGGTGCTGCTGGGCATCAACGGTACGGAGATGCGCGAGTCGTTCCACAGCTTCAGCTGGACCGGCCCCTATGAAGGCACGCACAAGGTCGTTCAGAAGGGGGTGGAGCAGCTGGCCGCGCGCCAGTGCATCGACCGCAAGCAGGTCTACCTGATGGGCTTCTCGCAGGGCTCGCAGCATGCGGGCGCATTGCTGGCGCAGCACCCGGATGACTACGCCGGTGCATTGCTGGTGTCGCCGGGCGGTTGGCGCCAGCCGGTGCCTGCGCAGAGCAGCGCACACGGCAAGCGGGTGTTTGTCATCAACGGCGAACAGGAAGGGCCGGCCAACCAGAAGATGAGCGCGGACTTCCGCGCGCTGTTCAGGGAGGGCAACGAAGTACGTTCGCGTACGCATGGCGGTGGCCATTTCTATCCGGACGACTGGAAGACCTCGTTCCCGCAGGCCATTCGTTGGATGATGGGCAAGGACGGCTGAGTCAGGGAGCAACAATGGGTCTGCGTGGAAACCGGCTTGAACGGCTGCATGCCCAGCGTGCTGCGCTGCAAGCCGAGATCAATCTCGAAGCGGCCCGACTTGCTGCCAGGCAGCTGCCTGCGGAGCAGTTCGCGGAGGCGCTGATGCCGCTGTCGCTGCGCTTGCAGGCAATTGACCAGCAGATACTGCGGACAGCACCTGCGCGGGAGCTGATGAAGCGCCTGCGCGAGGTGGAGCGGCAGTTGTCCGCCCCACGGCAGCGCGGGGCGAGTGAACGTCGCGCGCTGGAAGCGGAGTTGCGCGATCTACGCCTGCACTTCAGCAACCCGCGTCGTCGCCCGCTGACAGTCAAGGTTGTGCTGATCCTGTCGGTGGCTGTTGCGGCAGCATTGTTTCTGCCAAAGGCCATCGTGGCGCTGCTTGCGCCCTGACTGAGTGAGCGGCCGCCTGCCGAAGCGGGCAACGTGCCCACTGCTTCCCAAAAGGCAACGCCGCGAGCCCGCCTGCGGGTCTACTGCGCACTGCCTGCGTTGCCTACGCTGATCCCACACGGCCCCTTGCCGTGCTCCGGGTCCACGACAGCTCGTGGATCCCGTCTTCAATCGAACCAGCGGCGCTGTGCTGCAGGGCATTGCTGCCCGGCAACGCCATGCCCTGCGTCGTGCGAAGGCGTACCCCGGAACTGTCCGCCGGCCCTGCTTCACTGCCCGCCAGCCAACCTTCGTGGAGATCGCCTCATGTTCAGCCTGGAAAACACCACTACCCCTGCCGCGCCCGCGCTCGACGAGCTTGTTCCCTCGCGTTACGCCCTGAAAGTCGGTGATATCGATGTGCTGGTGGTCAGTGACGGCGTGCTGCCGCTACCGACGCAGATGCTTGGTCACAACGTGCCGGCGTCCGAGCGTGCCGAATGGTTCGACGAGATGTACCTGCCACAGGATGCGTTCGACTGGGCGTTGAACGTGATGGTGGTGCACAGCGGTGAGCGCACCATCCTGATCGACGCCGGCCTGGGCATGGACCCGGACCTGCAGCTGCCACGCGCCGGCCAGTTGATCCGCCGCCTCGGCGCCGCTGGCATCGACCTGGGCGAGATCACCGATGTGGTGATCACCCACATGCACATGGACCACATCGGTGGCCTGCTGGTGGACGGGGTGAAAGCGCAGCTGCGACCGGACCTGAAGATCCACGTCGCGGCGTCGGAAGTGGCGTTCTGGAAGTCGCCCGACTTCACCCGCACCAACATGCCACAGGGGTTCCCGGAGGCGCTTCGCGCAACGGCCACGCATTTCTGGGCCGAGTACGGCAACTTCGTGCACACCTTCGAGGATGAGCACGAGATCGCACCGGGTGTGGTCGCGCGCCGCACTGGTGGCCACACGCCGGGCCACTGCGTGGTGCGCGTTGCCTCGGAGGGCCAGGCGCTGACGTTCGCTGGTGATGCCGTGTTCGCCGTCGGTTTCGATCAACCGAACTGGCACAACGGCTTCGAGCACGACCCGGAGGAAGCGGCGCGGGTGCGCATTGAGCTGCTGGACGCGCTGGCCGGTACCGGCGAGATGCTGGTGGCCACGCATCTGCCGTTCCCGTCGGTGGGCCGCGTGTCCCGCGAGGGCGAGGCGTTCCGCTGGGTGCCGGTGTTCTGGGATTTTTGATCAAGTTTTCTGGACTTCACGTCACCAATGGTCCCGGACAGGGGCGCACAGTAGCCCCTGTCGAAACCCACCCCATCCGCTGGAGGTCCACCATGAACACCGTTACCCGCACGCTCGCTGCAACTGCCCTGGCCCTGTCGATGCAGGCGGGCCTGTCGGCCCAGGCCGCCGCGCCGGCACGCCCTTCCGCACCCAGCGCTGTCGCGCGCACCGCCAGCACCATCACCACCGCCGATGGTGTGCAGCTGTACTACAAGGACTGGGGCCCGAAGAACGGGCCGGTGGTGACCTTCAGCCATGGCTGGCCACTGGATTCGGACAGCTGGGAATCGCAGATGATGTTCCTGGCGGACCACGGTTACCGGGTGGTCGCACACGACCGCCGTGGCCACGGTCGTTCCAGCCAGCCCTGGGATGGCAACGACATGGATCACTACGCCGATGACCTGGCCACGGTGATCAATACGCTGGATCTGAAGGACGTCACGCTGGTGGGCTTCTCCACCGGCGGCGGCGAAGTGGCGCGCTACATCGGTCGCCATGGCACGGGACGGGTGAAGAAGGCCGTGCTGATCAGTTCGGTGCCGCCGTTCATGCTGAAAACCGCAGACAACCCCGGTGGCGTTCCGATCGAAGTGTTCGACGGCATCCGCAAGGCGCAGCTGGAGAACCGTTCGCAGCTGTACAGGGACATTCCGTCCGGTCCGTTCTATGGATTCAACCGACCGGGCGCGAAGGTCAACCAGGCGATGGTCGATGCATGGTGGGCGCAGGGCATGCTGGGTGGGCAGAAGAACACCTACGACTCGATCGCGGCGTTCTCGGCGACCGACTTCCGCGGTGACCTGGAAAAGTTCGATGTGCCGACCCTGGTGATCCACGGCGACGACGATCAGATCGTGCCGATCGACGTGGCGGGACGGATGTCCGCCAAGCTGATCAAGGGCGCCAGGCTGATCGTCTACCCGGGTGCGCCGCATGGTCTGACCGAGACCCACAAGGACAAGGTCAACCAGGACCTGCTGGCCTTCCTGCAGCAGAAGTAACCACAAGGGCAGCCGTCAGGCAGCACGGAGAATCAGTAGAGCCACGCCATGCGTGGCTTTTGCCGTGCATGAGAGCAACCGCATCCATGCATGGCGTGGATCTACTGGATCGAGGTTGGCTGGTTCAGACCCTGCAGCTTGTGTGGGTTGCGCTGCACCAGGATCTGCACGATCTGCTCGCCGTTGGTATCGAAGGCCATTGCTGATTCCAGCACGCCGTCGAAGTAACGCAGCAGCCCCAGTCGTCCATTGATCATGCTCGGCACCATCCGCAGCTGGTCCTTGCGCCGCAGGTGCGGGGCATACAACAGCTGCGCGATGCGTGCGCCGCCGACCATCGGTTTCGGGAAGCTGGTGACGATGCCGCCGCCATCGCCGATCAGCACGGCCGATTCGGCCATCAGGGTTTTCATCGTCCTGAAGTCGCCATTGGCGATGGCCTCGGCGAAACGCCGCATCAGTTTCTGGTGCACGTCCTGCGGCACGTTGTAACGCGGGCGTTCCTGCCGCAGCTGCAGACGTGCGCGGTGCACGATCTGCCGGCAGGCGGCTTCGGTCTTTTCCAGCGTGCGTGCCACCACGTCGTAATCCTGGTCGAACACATCGTGCAGCAGGAACGCGGCACGCGCGTCCGGTGCCAGCCGCTCCAGCACGTTGAGGAAGGCCACCGACAGGTCGCTGGCCGTTTCCAGCATGTACTCGGGTGTGCCCGTTTCATCGGTGAGCAGCGGCTCGGGCAGCCACATGCCGACATAGCGCTCGCGCGTGCGCCGGGCCAGGCGCAGGCCATCAATGGCGCGGCGGGTGGTGGTGGCCACCAGCCAGGCTTCGGCGTTCTCGATGCCCTGCTGGTTGGCGCCATGCCAGCGTAGCCAGACATCCTGCACCACGTCCTCGGCCTCATGCGAGGAGCCAAGCATGCGGTAGGCCACGCCGAACAGGCGCGGGCGTAGTCGGGTGAACAGGGCAGTGGGGTCGTCCATGCCAGCAGAGACGGGACAGGTCCGCCGATTGTGACATCGGCGGACCTGGGATGGGGGCTGGTATTGCCCCGGACCGGTGGCGGTCAGCGTGGTGGCAGTACCGCTGGCTTGCCGATGTCCTTGATCAGGAACACGACGAATGTCGCCGGTTCGGTCTGGCTGGCATTACGGCCGACGGTGTGCAGATCGTCCGGACCTTCATGGAAGGCCTCCCCGGGGCCGAGCGTAACCTCGCGGCCACCGGCCACGCCCATCACGATGCGGCCCTGCAGCACATAGACGAAGCCGTGGGCGTCGTGCCGGTGCACGGGATCGGCGCCGCCGGGTGGGTACTGCACCGTCAGGATCAGTGCTTCCTTGCCCGGCTGTTCCGGCAACGGACGGGTCATGACCTCGCGCACGATGGGCTCGGGTGCGGTGGGCGGCGGTGTGGCGGCGATGCTGGTCAACGGCAGCAGGGCCAGCAGGGCGAGGGAACAGAGAGAACGCATGGCAGGTCTCCAGCGGGGACGTATGCAGTCGAAGTCAGGCCAGACCGGCCTTGTCCAGGCCAAAGGCCTGGTCCAGCGAGCCGGGTTGCGTACGGAAGGCGACGTTGGCGCGGTTCCAGGCATTGATCGCCATCACCGCGTAGGTCAGATCGACGATTTCCTGTTCGGACAGCTGCCCGCGTACTCGCTCATACACGTCGTCCGCAACACCTTGCGCAGGCAGGTGGGTGAGTACGTCGGTCCATGCCAGGCAGGCACGTTCGCGCGCGCTGAACAGGTTCGATTCGCGCCACGCCGCGACGTGGTGCAGGCGCAGTGCGCGCTCGCCGCGGATCGTCGCTTCCTTCACATGCATGTCCAGGCAGAACCCGCAGCCGTTGAGCTGCGAGGCGCGGATGTTGACCAGGTCGATGATGGGCGCTTCGATCGAACTGTTGTGCACGGCATGGGAGAAGGTGCCGAGCTTCCTGAAGAGTTCGGGCGACTGTGCGGCGTAGTCCAGGCGTTGGCTCATGACGGTGTTCCGATGGGAGTTGAGGGATGCAGTGAGGCTAGGCCCGCTGCGCGCGGGGCGGTAGGCGAGGGCGGGGCTGCACGGTGTTGCACGAAAAACACCAATGGCCTGTCACAGCGGCGGATGCTCGCCCGTCTGCCGGGCATGGATACCTCATCTGCCTCGATCCGCGCAGCAGCCTGCCCCGCCAGTGAACGGGTCTGGCAGGCCTTCCTTGCCGCATTGCACGAACTGCCACCGGACATGCGGGCCGTGCTGTTGCTGCATGACGTGCTGGGTGCGGGCGTCGAAGACATCGTGCCCCTGCTGGGGCTGGACCTGACGACATGCCGCCAGCGCCTGGAGCATGCACGCGCCCACCTGCTTGCCCGACGCGACTTCCAGGAGCCCGGAACACCATGAATGTCATGCCGCAGTCCTGTCTGGCCAGCGACGGCCGCGATTCCCTCACGGCGTCCTTCTCCGCCAGCTATGCCGGGGTTCTGGCATTCATCGCGGTAGCCGCCGAGGGCAGCTTCGCCCGCGCCGGTGATCGCCTCGGCATCGGTCGTTCGGCAGTCAGCCGCAGCGTGCAGAAGCTGGAGGGACAACTGGGCGTGCGCCTGTTCCTGCGCACCACGCGCTCGACAACACTGACCCGCGAAGGCGAGCTGTTCCTGGAGGGCTGCAGCCCGGGCGTTGCCAGCATCCTGCAGGCGCTGGACGAGATGCGCGACCTGCGCGAGGGACCACCGCGCGGGCATCTACGGATCAGTGCGACCCATGGTTTCGGACGGCGGGTGATCGCCCCGCTGCTGTCTGCGTTCCGCGCGGAGTATCCGCAGGTCTCGGTCGAGCTGCTGCTGGACGAGCAGGCGCCGGACCTGGCCGCCGATCGCATCGATGTGGCGTTCCGCGATGGCGTGCTGGAAGACAGCCAAGTGATCGCCAAGCAGCTGGTGCCGATGCAGCTGGTGATCTGTGCGTCGCCTGCATACGCACAAGCGCATGGCCTGCCGGAGGAAGTCGAGGCCGTGTCCGCCCACGCGTGCATCGGTCGACGCCTTCCCGGTGGGCGCCTGCAGCGCTGGGACTTCCGTGTGGAGGGCCAGGATGTGAATCTGCAGCCGCCGGCGGAGGTGGTGTTCAATGATGCCGATCTTGTCCTGCAGGCAGTGATCGACGGGTTGGGGATCGCCCAGCTGCCCAGCTACCAGGTAAGTGCTGCGCTGCGCACAGGCGCTGTACTGACCTGCCTGGATCGCTACGCGCCCCACGATCGTGGCCATTACCTGTGCTATCTCAGCCGACGCCAGCTGCCCAAGCGGATCCGCGCGTTCATCGACTTCAGCACCCAACGCATACGTTCGCTGGATCTGGATGTGTTCTCGCACTGGGAAGCGCGGCAGCAGGCGGCAGCGCATCGCGATGCGGCCCCGGCATGGGCATGACCGCATTGGTGCCGATGCGGCAACGGTGCGTGGCCCGCTGCGGATCTACTGCGCCGGCCAATGCGTTCCTAGCATGCAGCCACGCCCGCACCTTCCACGTTCCAGGAGACCTGTCATGAAGATCCTCGTCATCGGTGGCACCGGCCGCATCGGCAGCAAGGTGGTCGATCGCCTGCATACGGCCGGCCATGAGGTCGTCGTCGCTGCACCCTCCACCGGTATCGATGTGCTGAGCGGCGAGGGTCTGGCCGCTGCGATGGCGGGTACCGAGGTGGTGGTCGACCTGGCCAACTCACCCTCGTTCGAAGATGCGGCGGTTCTGTCGTTCTTCGTGACTGCCGGCCACAACATCCTGGCGGCCGCGGCGCAGGCGGGCGTACGCCATCATGTCGCGCTGTCGGTGGTGGGTACCGACAAGCTGGCCGCCAGCGGCTATTTCCGCGGCAAGATCGCCCAGGAACGCTTGATCCGCGATTCCGGCCTGGCGTACACGATCATCCACTCGACGCAGTTCTTCGAGTTCCTGCCGGGCATCATCCAGGCAGCCGGTGACGGCCAGACCCTGCATCTGCCGACCGCCGCAGTGCAGCCGATCGCCGCCGAGGATGTGGCCGATGCGGTTGCGCGCATCGCGCAGCAGACGCCGGCCAACGGCGTAGTGGAGATCGCCGGTCCGGAGCGTGAATCGATGGCAGTGCTGGCGCAGCACTTCCTGCAGGCAACCGGTGACGTGCGCAACGTGGTCGGCGACGCCCAGGCGCACTACTTCGGTGCGCAGCTGCAGCAGGACACGCTGGTACCGGTGGGCCAGGCATGGCTCGGCACGATCGGCTTCGAGCGCTGGTTGCAGCAGTCCGGGCTGGTACAGGGCCAGCCGGCCTGATCGGCGGTGGACGCTGCCAGCAGGAACCTGCGATGACCGGGCTGAAACCGCCTCCGCACAGTGTGCTCGACAAGTACCACGGTGATGAGGTGCGCCCGCTGTATACCGGACGGGTGCGGGTCAGTGGTGGCGTGGCACAGCACGGTCGTGCGTCGGGCGTGGTGCGGTCGGATGACGGCGCGCTGTCGGTGGACCTGCGATTGCCCGCTGAGCTGGGAGGACCCGGCGGCGGTACCAATCCCGAGCAGCTGCTGGCGGCGGGCTACGCCGGCTGCTTCCACGGCGCGATGGTGCTGGTGGCTGCGCGTGCGGGGCTGGAACTGATCGACCCGAGCATCGAAGTAGCGGTGACGTTCGCACGCGATCCCGTGGACGGTCTGTACCTGCTGTCGGCCGAGATCGTGGTGTGTCTGCCTGGCATGGACCCGATACGTGCAGCCGAACTGGTGCGCAACACCGAGCGGGTCTGTCCCTACGCGAAGATGTTCCATCGTGGCATCAGCCATGTGGTGAGGGTTGCGGTGGACTAGACGTCCTGTCTGCAAGATCGTGTGACCGCTCCTGGGATTCGGATGCAGTGAAGACATCGCGTCGTCCGCGTGAGTGGGTGGGGCCCCGTTGGGCAGCATGATCACCGCATCAATCGATGCTCACCCGCGAACCACACCGGGTCGGCCAGTCTGGGCTCGCAGGCAACGGATTCCACTGTTGCCCTTTTTCCCCAGAGGAGACTACACATGAGCAACCAGTCCACCATCGAGCATCGCCTCAACGACCTGATCGAGATCGCACGTGATGGCAAGTCCTTCTACGAGGAAGCCGCAACCAAGGTGAAGGACGCCGAGCTGTCGGCATTGTTCGTCCGCATCGCCGGGGTGAAGGGCCGCATCGTGTCCTCGCTGAGCAGCTCGGTGGCCGCTACCGGCGGCAAGCCGGCCGAGCACGGCACCATGGTCGGTTCCATGCAGCAGTTCTACGGCAAGGTGCGCGCGGCCTTCGGTGACACCAACTACGGTTACGTGGCCGAACTTGAAGAGTCCGAGGATCGCCTGCTGGGCGCGTTCAAGGACGTGCTGAAGGACAACGACCTGCCGCCGGCGGTGCGCCAGGAAGTGACCCAGTGGCTGCCGGAAGTGCAGGAATGCCATTCGGTGATGCGCGCGCGCAAGCATGCGATGAAGGCTGCCTGATCGCATCTGGCGATCGCCCCCCACATCGCCGCGACCAGGGCAGCCCAGTGCTGCCCTGGTCGTTTCTGCGTCTGTCACCACCCGCGGTCAGTTGCGTTTCCTGAGCAGGGCAACGGCCAAGCTGGCCAGCGTCGCTGCAATGGCGGCGGTCCACAGGGACGCGGCAAAGCCCTGGCTGTAGATCGCCCGCGCGAGATCAACCGGGTCTCCTTGGCTCAGTGCACCGGTGGCGATGGTATCGGCCAGACGCATGACCTCTTCTGCGGGAACGCGTGCTGAGAGTCCGGCGCGGATGCCGACGGTCAGGGCGCTGGAGAGCACCGTGAAACCGAGCAGGATGCCGACGAAGCGCGTCGTGGCACTGATGCCCGAGGCCATGCCTGCGCGGTCGCGAGGCGCCGAGCCGATGATGGCCTTGGATGTTTCGCCGTTGAGGATGCCACCGCCAGCGCCGATGATGACCATCGCCAGCAGCGCCACCATCGGCGTGTTGTGCCATGCGCCGATACCCGCCAGCGCGTTGCCGGCGGCAGTGATGGACAAGCCGATGGCCAGCACCATCTCACTGGAGAATCGCCGGCCCAGGCGCCTGCCAACGCTTGGGAACAGCAGCATCGCTGCGGCGAACGGCAGCATGCCTGCACCCGTGGCCAAGGCACTCAGGCCGACGCCGTTCTGCAGGTACTGCGGCAGCATCGAAGCCATCACCTGCGCGCTGACCGCGTAGCCGATCATGGCGATGAGTGCACCGACGAAGCGCGGGCTGGCAAGCAGCCGCAGGTCGACCATCGGATGCCGACGTTTGAGTTCGATGCCGGCAAACAGCGCGCCCATCGCGATGCCCAGGCCCAGGCCGGCCAGCGCCACCACCGATGTCCAGCCCTGTGCGAGTCCTTCCACGAGGAAGAACACGATGCCGAAGATCGCCATGCTGAAGGTGATGATGCCGGGCGGATCCAGCGGGCGTACCACCGCGTCGGCGGAGTCGGGTACCCAGCGGATCGCGCCGTAGGCCAGGAAGGCGAGGAAGGGCAGGATCGCGATGAACACCGAACGCCATCCCCACAACGAGGACAACAGCCCGCCGATCAATGGCGACAGCACCATCATCATGCCCATTGCCGTGCCCCAGAAGGCCCAGGCATCGTCGCGTTGCTTGCCTTCGTGGAACTCGTGGCCGATCACCGACAGTGACGGCGCCAGCAGGAAGGCTGCTCCCACGCCCTGGAACGCGCGGGCCAGATACAGCGCGCTGGCCGTGGGGGCCAGCGCACAGGTCAGCGATGCGATGGCGAACAGTGCGATGCCGATCAGCAGCACCCGCCTGCGACCGTGGCGATCGGCGATGGCACCGGCGGGGAGAAGCAGCGAGGTGAAGGACAGGATGTAGCAGCTGATCACCCATTCGATGTCGGCGAAGTCAGCCTGCAGGTCCCGCGCGATGGTCGGTAGCGCAACGGCCACGGCGTTGGTTTCCAGCACTGTCATCGTGCAGCCGAGCGAGGCGATGATCAGGATCCAGTTGGGCGGCCTGCGGCGGGGAGGGGAGAGGGGCACCGGATACTCGGGTGAGAGAAGAATGGACATTCAAGCAGCTTCGATCGTTTGTTTCATTGCCGGTGTTCTTGAAGTACGTTAGGTCAAAGCTAACGACCGGGCGCGTATGGACCGTCGACATCTGCAGTACTACGTCGCACTGGCCGAGGAACTGCATTTCGGACGCGCCGCGCTGCGCCTGGGTATCGCTACGCCGACGCTGAGCGTGCAGATCCAGGAGATCGAACGTCGCCTGGGTACGCCCTTGTTCGATCGCAGTCGACGCGAGGTCACGCTGACCTCGGCCGGCGCGATCTTCCTGGCAGAAGCGCGCAACGTGCTGCGCCAGTTCGAGCAGGCAGAGGCGGTGGGCCGCCGTGCTGGTCGCGGCGAGATCGGCAGGATCGAGATCGGCTACGTGGGTTCGGCGGTCTATGCGGGCGCGCTGCAGGAGCTATTGCAGCGGTTCCGCAGCGCCTCGCCCGATGTGGTTCTGCAGGTCGGCGAATGGCCCATGGCCGACCTGCCGGACCTGCTGCTGGACGGTCGCATCGATGTGGTGTTCTGCCGCCTTCCGATGGAGGTTCCCGACGCGCTGGGCTCGCACATCCTGATCGAAGACCAGTTCTGCGTAGCATTGCCGGCATTGCACGCGCTGGCCGGCACGGCGTTGCCGGTGCAGCCGGCGCTGCTGGCGAAGGAGGCGTTCATCATGCCGGAGCAGCCCGCAGGCACACTGGAAGTCGCCCGCCGTGGCGGATTCGTGCCGGACATCCGCTCCCGTCCCGGCCATCTTGCCGCTGTACTCGCGCAGGTCTCGGTGGGCGATGGGGCGGTGGCGATCGTACCGTCGATACTGCAGCGGACGCTGCTGCTGCCGGGCGTGGTGTATCTGCCGATCGCCGGGCCGGTCATCGCCTCGACCATCGCTGCCTTGTACCGTGAACAGGAAACGTCGCCAGTGGTCCGCCGGCTCATCGAGCAGGTGCGATGCACGCCATCCAGACGCATCGACATGCCGCCCTTGCCCTGAAGCCGTGCGGGACGACGTTGCCGGTTACCCCGGAATTGCCTTGCTACACTGGCCGCATTCGATTTTCCACCGGATCATCAGATGAACAACGGGAACGGTCCGCAGACAGTCCGCTGAGCCGCAACAACGGTACGCACGTTGTTGCGGTGGTCTTTACCTGCGATTTCCACGCATTGGGTTGATCACCGCCGGATTTCCTCCTGAGCGGATGTTTCCCCATGTCTGATCGAAAAGCCCTTCGCTGGGCCCATTCCCTGCCGGCCGCCATCGCGTTGATGGCTCCTTTCGACCTCCTGGCCTCGCTGGCCATGGATATTTATCTGCCTGTTGTATCGGCCATGCCGGATGCACTCGGCACATCGCCTGCCGTCATCCAGTTGACGCTGAGTCTGTACATGCTCGTACTCGGGCTGGGCCAGCTGATCTTCGGCCCGCTGTCGGACCGGATCGGGCGACGGCCTGTGCTGCTGATGGGCGCGTTGCTGTTCACGCTGGCGTCGTTCGCGCTCGCCGCGTGTAGTGGTGGCGCGGCGTTCCTGGCCTGGCGCGGCGTGCAGGCGATCGGTGCGTCGGCCGCACTGGTCGCCACCTTCGCTACGGTGCGCGACGTGTATGCCGATACGGCCGAGGGTGCCACGCTCTATGGTCTGTTCGCCTCGATGCTGGCGTTCGTGCCGGCACTCGGCCCGATCCTCGGCGCGTTGATCGCCTACGCACTGGGTTGGCGGGCCATCTTCATCGCGCTGGGTGTGTTGGGGCTGCTGGCGGGTGTGCGTGCATGCCGGGGCTGGCAGGAAACGCGGCCACCGCAGCACGGCAACGCATCGCCAGCCTTCGCGCGCATCCTCGGCAATGCCGGGTTCTGGGTCCACGCACTGGGATTCAGTGCGGCGATGGGCACGTTCTTCGTGTTCTTCTCGATCGCCCCGCGAGTGCTGATGGGGCGCGCAGGCTATTCGCCGATGGGCTTCAGCGTGGCCTTCGCGACGGTTGCGCTGGTGATGATCGTCACCTCGCGCTTTGCTGCGTGGTTCATCGGGCGATGGGGCATTGGTGGCAGCTTCCTGCGTGGATTGATGGTGATGATCGGCGGCGTACTGGTCATGGCCATGGCGGTGATGTTGCGGCCGTCATTTGCCAGTGTCGTGCTGCCGATGTGGCTTGTGGCTATCGGCATCGTGATGGTGGCTTCGGTGGCGGCCAACGGTGCATTGCGCGAATTCGCCGATGCCTCCGGCACGGCGGTGGCGCTGTACTACGCCGTGCAGAGCCTGATCGTAGCCGCGCTTGGCACGCTCGCGACGCTGGTGCTGCCGGGCGATACGGTCTGGCCGCTGGTGGCCTTTGGCCTGCTGCTGCCGTCGTTGAGCCTGGTTGGTCTGGCGATGCTGCGACGGTCGTGGAGTGAGCAACCCGCATCAGAAAGGGATGGATGAGCGTGATACTGTCCCGCCTCGGGCAATCGAGCGCGCTGTGTGGATCGAGTCTGCCTCCCTGCTTCTCTTCCCATCGCCCAGGTCGCTCCATGACATCATCCTTCCGCAAGCCCCAGATCGCGATCCTTGGTAGTGCCGATCCCGGCTCACCAGCATTCGACCGTGCTGCACAGGCGGGGAGATTCCTCGCCGAAAGTGGAATCACCCTCGTCAGCGGTTGCGGCAGCCCGGCCACGCGGGTGGCAGCCGAGCATGCAGTCGCGGCCGGTGGCACGGTGCTGAGTGTGATTCCGGAAGGCAGCATGCCTGCAGCGGACTGGCCGGCAACAGTGGTCGTGCCCTGCGGTATGGGCGATGCGCGCAACCTCATCATGGCCCTGGCCGGCGATGCCTGCATCGTCATTGGCGGGCGCGCTGGCACGATCTCCGAGGTGTGTCTGGCCTGGCTGCACAAGCGGCCGTTGCTGCCGCTGGTGGGCGCTGGTGGCTGGTCGGACGGTCTTCCCGGCAACCCTCCCGATGAGCGCGGGAACTCGCCGATACTGCCGTGGCACGACATCGCGGAGCTGCGCGCGCAGCTCCGCCATCTGCAGCTGCTGGCAGGCTGAACCGGCGCTTTTCACTTCCTC
Source organism: Stenotrophomonas indicatrix (assembly GCA_041545745.1). Taxonomy (NCBI): domain Bacteria; kingdom Pseudomonadati; phylum Pseudomonadota; class Gammaproteobacteria; order Lysobacterales; family Lysobacteraceae; genus Stenotrophomonas; species Stenotrophomonas indicatrix. The sequence goes on along the minus strand of CP168152.1, from coordinate 4,053,905 downwards.
TCCCGCACACGCGGGTAGGGTGATGCGGCCTGGAATCACCAGGCCTATCAGGGAGTGATATCGATGCGAGCCATCAGGAAAGTGATCGCTGCTGCAGTGTTTGCACTTGCGTGTACCGGTTCGGTGGCGGTGGCCGGTCCGGTCCAGCCATGTGACCTGCCGTGCTGGAAGGCCTACCAGGCCTGCGTGGCCGGCGGCGCTGATGCCATGGAGTGCCAGTTCGAATACGATCGCTGTGTCATGGACAGGTGCGGCGCCATCTGAGGCCTGCATCCCGTTCGCATTGGGGGGGGCCGATCCATGGGCCCCTTTCCACCTGGCCGCAGCACGCGGTCCGCGGTCTTGTTCGCCTGGAGCCGCCACATGGCTGTAAAACGCGTCGTCGCCAACATCGCCAGTGCCGATCCTGCGCAGGCGGCCGCGTTCTACGGTGACATCCTCGGCATGGACATCGTCATGGACCACGGCTGGATCGTCACCTACGGCGGGCAGGGCACTGCGCTGGCACAGCTCAGCATTGCCAGCGAAGGTGGATCGGCTACGCCGGTGCCGGATCTTTCGATCGAGGTGGACGACCTGGATGGCGTGCTCGAACGCCTGCGACACGCGAACATCGCTCTTGAATATGGCCCAGCCGAAGAACCATGGGGCGTGCGCCGCTTCTATGTACGCGACCCATTCGGGCGCCTGTTGAACATCCTCGTCCACGCCTAGTCGGCGCGCGCCGGATCAGCGGCGCTTTTTCGCGGCTGTCGCGGCAATACCGACCATGCGCAGGCAATCGGTGACCACCGCAGCGATGAACGTATCGGGTGACTGTTCGGGAGCGGCGATCAGATCGTCCGTGGCGCCATGCACGCCGGCGTAGATCAGCGAGGCGGTGATCCGTGGCGCGGGCAACGACCACAGCCCTGCCTCGACACCGCTTTCGAGGATTGCCGACAACTGCTGCTGGATGGCATTGCGGTCTGCGTTGCCGCGTTCGTGGTGATGGTGGTTGGCGAAGACCACGTCATGCAGCGCATGCGTGCGCGCATAGATGCGGATGTTGGCCTCGATCCAGGCACGCAGGCGGGCCTCGCCTGCGATGGCCGGATGCTGCTCGACCGCCAGTTCCACTTCGGCCAGGAAACGCTCGGTATAGCGCTTGGCCAGCGCCTGCAGGATTTCGCCCTTGGACGCGAAGTACGTATAGAACGTTCCCTTGGCGACGTCGGCTGCAGCCACGATGTCACTGATGGTGGTCGCTTCCACGCCGCGCGACAGGAACAGTGCCTCAGCGGCGTCCATCAACTCCTCCAGACGGATCTCTGCGGGCTTGGTGCGGGACTTGGCTGACGCGTGCGACGGAATCATCGGCGGCGATCCGGACTGAAGAGGGTGAGCGCCATTCTACGGCGCGGACGGTATTGACTGACCGCCAGTCATTGACCGACGGTCAGTCAGTGATTAATGTATGCGTCGATGTTCCTTCGGGGTTTTCCGGCATGCAACGCTTTCGACGCCCAGCCTTGGTGCTGGCGGCCTATCTCGGTACCTTCCTGGCGTCGTTGGACATCAGCATCGTCAACGTCGCACTGCCGACACTGCAGACCGCACTGCGGACCGACATCGCCGGGCTGCAATGGGTCATCAACGCCTACGCGATCGCACTGTCGGCGTTCATGCTTTCGGCCGGTCCGTTGGGCGATCGACATGGCCAGCGGCGGGTGTGGCTGGTCAGTGTCGCCACCTTCATCGCCGGCTCGCTGGTATGTGCCTGCGCCGGCAGTCTGCAGGTGCTGGTGATGGGACGTGCGATCCAGGGAGTGGCCGGTGCGCTGCTGATTCCCAGCGCCATGCCGATCCTCAGCCATGCCTTTCCCGATCCCCGGCAGCGGGCCAAGGTGATCGGCGGCTGGTCGGCCTTCAGTGCGTTGGCGCTGGTGCTGGGGCCGCTGCTGGGCGGTGTACTGGTGGAGCGGGCAGGATGGCCGAGCATCTTCCTGATCAACCTGCCATTGGGGTTGCTGGCGATCGCGCTTGGCGCCTGGGGCATCCCCGAGCGACGGCACCCGCAGCATGCCGCGCTGGATCCGGCGGGACAACTGCTGAGCATCGTGGCGTTGGCGGCGCTGAGCTACGGACTGATCGGCATCGGCGAGCATGGGTTGGCGGCGCCTCGGACCGTACTGGCGCTGACCCTTGCCGTCGCCGGCCTGGTGGCCTTCGGCTGTGTGGAACGACGGGTCTCGCGCCCGCTGCTGCCGCTGGCCCTGTTGGCCGATCATCGCTTCCGCCTGCTCAACGTCGCGTCCTTCGTGCTGGGCTTCAGCGCCTACGCCAGCCTGTTTTTCCTGTCGCTGTTCTTCCAGCAGGTGCGGGGCGACAGCGCCGCCGACGCGGGCCTGCAACTGGTGCCACAGTTCCTGATGATGGGCGGAGTTTCGCTGCTGTTTGGTCGCATTGTCGGGCGGATTGGCTTGCCGGTGGCGCTGGCGACCGGTTACGCACTGGCAGGCATTGCTCTGTGTGCGATGCCAGGCCTGGATGCCAGCAGCACGCGCACACATGCAACGCTGCTTCTGTTGCTGCTGGGGGCTGGCATGGGGCTGGCGGTGCCTGCGACCGGCATGGCCGTAATGGGCGACGTGCCACAGGAGCGGGCGGGTATCGCTTCGGCGACGATGAATGCACTGCGCCAGGCGGGGATGAGCGTGGGCATCGCGCTGCTTGGGAGCGTGATGAGCCAGCGCGCTGTACAGCACCTCACTGCGGCAGCCCATGCCGCCGGCCAACCGCAGGTGGCGCTGCAAGCACGGCTGCTCATCTTCGAACCTGCGATGGCGTCCGGTTCACCGCACCTGCTGGGCTACTACCGCGCGGCGATGGCCAGTGGGTTCGCTTGGGCAATGGCGCTGGCCGGTGCGCTGGCGGTGCTGACAGCCTTTGCCCTGCACCGCCGATACGTGGCGCAGTAACCGCACCAACTCAGCTCAGCCTTGTTGACCGTTGCCAGGTTTGCCAGGCATGTCCTGCTGTTGCAGGTGCTGTTGCTGGCGGGCACTGGCATGCCGTGCATGGCCACCTTCACGCCCGATCGCGGCCATGTGCTGGCGATCCTGGCTGATCGCTTCGCCGCCCTTGCGGCCCGCCACGCGGGCCTCATCCGGGCTGAACTGGTGCGCATTGCCGGATGCGTGTGCGGCACGCCCCCCCTTTGACGCGATCACGCGCTGCTTGTCTTCGTCCATTGAGGCAAAGCCACGGTTGCTGCTGCCATTGCGTAAGTTGGCCATTGCCGGTCTCCGGATATGAACTGGGATGCCACCATCAGCGACAGCTTCATGTTCCGCATCGCGGGGTAAGGGCAAGTGGACGTTGACCGCGTTGAACTCACATTTTCTGCGCATGCGTTTGACACCGGGTTACCGTGCAGGAAGTGCCGATATGACCAGCCGGTCACCGCGACAGACATCAGTGGCGCTGTACAGCGCGCGACGCCCATCGTTGAAGATGACGCGCAGATCGACGCGGCAGCCGGTTCCGCGCAGTGCCACGGTTGCCTGGCCGCCACCACCGGCGATGGGACCGGCCAATGCCAAGGTGTGGAATGCGTCGGTTTCACTCGCCGCGACTTCCAGTGACGTGATGGGTGCATGGGCGCGATTGATCAGGGTCAGGTAGTGCAGCGGCGCGGCAGGTGCGCTGAAGGCACTGCACAACAGGCTGGCAGCGAGCAGGGTGCGGGGCAGGTGCATGGGGGATCTCCGTTGGGGACATCGCCATCTGGCGGTGGAGGCCACGCGCCTGCAATCGATCCGGGACGAATCGTCGCGACAGCGGGACCAATCGCAATCGGCCATCGCCGCCCTTCATTGCCGGGCATGCTGTGCCTAAGATGGCGCTGGCCCGCTCCGGGCACCGGGACGCATGCGATGAAGATCCGCCTTGGCCATACCCAGATCGACGTGCTGCGTTACCTGCTGCTGTGGCTGGCGGTCGCGCTTGCCTTCACCCTGCAGAAGGTGTTGAGTCAAGGCCTGCAGGGCCAGTCATTTCCATTTGAGGTTTACCTGCGCTGGTCGATGATCCAGTGGTTCACCTGGGCGGTGCTGGCGCCTCTGGTGTTTACCCTGGGCGAACGCTACCCGCTACGGCCGGAGCGAAGGCTGGCCGGTATGGGCGTGCAGCTGCTGGCCAGCGCGGGAGTGACCGGGCTGGCGATGGTGGTGGGTGCGCTGGTGTCGACCTGGTTCGAGCCCAGTAGTTTTGGCGAGCAGTTGTGGTATTTCATTGCCCAGCATTTCGCGATGGGCCTGCTGACCTATTGGGCCCTGTTCGCGATCCAGCAGGCACTGCATTTCCAGCAGGAAAAGGTGCACCGCGAGGTCGAGGCAAGCAGGCTGGCGGCCGAGCTGGCGCAGTCGCGGTTGCTGGCATTGAAGTCGCAGCTGCAGCCGCATTTCCTGTTCAATACGCTGCACGCAATCATCACCCTGCTGGATGACGACAAGGCCGGCGCCGAAGACATGCTGCTGCGTCTGAGCGAGCTGCTGCGTGCTTTTCTGGAAGACTACGACGGCCAGGAGATCAGCCTGCGCCAGGAACTGGAGTTGATCGAGCTGTACCTCGGCATCCAGCGCACGCGCTTCAAGGATCGCCTGCACAGCCGCATCTACGTTGCACCGGAACTGCTTGATGGCGCGGTTCCAAGCCTGATCCTGCAGCCGCTGGTGGAGAACGCGCTGCGCCATGGCATCGGTCGCAACCTTGGCGAGGACACCATCGAGATCGAGGGCCGCCGCGACGGTGACATGCTTTGCATTGAGGTACGCAACCAGAACAGCACGCTGCAGCAGCCGGGGGCGCCAGGTGGCCATGGCATCGGCCTGTCCAATACGCGGCTGCGCCTGCGCGAGCTGTACGGCGATGCGGCCGAGGTGCGCCTGGACCTGCTCTGGCCGCAGGGTGTGGCCTGCCGGGTCCGGTTGCCACTGCGGATACTGGACGATGCCGATGACGCTCCCGAGTTTGTCGTGCACGGCGGTGCCGCATGAGCCTGAGTGTGCTGGTGGTGGATGACGAGCCGATCGCCCGGCGTGCGGTCACGCGCCTGCTGCACGGTGATGTAGACATCGACAATGTGGCCGAGTGCGGTGACGGAGTGTCTGCCGTGGCAGCCATCCGTGCGCAGTCGCCGGACCTGGTATTCCTGGACGTGCAGATGCCTGGCATCACCGGTCTGGACGTGCTGGCCACCATCGGTGCCGCGCGGATGCCGGCCACGGTATTCGTCACCGCGTACGAGCAGTATGCGGTACGCGCGTTCGAGGCCAACGCGCTGGATTACCTCGTCAAGCCCTTCAGTCGCGAACGGTTCGCGGCCACGTTGCTGCGCGCGAAGTCCCGGCTGACCCAGGCCGCCGATGCCGCCGACAATACGCGCTTGCTGCAGGCGCTCGACGTGCTGCGCAGGCGCGAGGACTATCTGCAGCGGATCGCCGTGCGTGAGGGCGAGGCCGTCATGTTGCTGGCGGTGCAGGACATTCTCTGGATCCGCGCCAATCGTAATACAGTGCAGCTGCATCTGCCCGATCGCGTGCACGAGCTTCGCGAAACGATGAACAGTCTGGCTGAACGGCTTGATCCCCGGCACTTCGCCCGGGTGCACCGCTCGGCCATCGTCAACATCGCGCGGGTCAGGACGATCCACCCCTGGTTCAACGGCCATCACGTGCTCACCCTGGAGAACGGCCAGCAGCTGCGTATGAGCCGCTACCAGCACGAAGCCTTCCTGCGGCTGGTGTCGGCCCGCGCGCAGGTGTGAAGTCTGCTGCCCGCCCAGGCGCTGTCAGCACCGCAGCTGTGGCATACAGAATGTCATCGATTCCTATCGCCGATGCCATCGGGCTTGCCTAGAATCGAAGCATCCCGGTAGATCCCGGGCGCTGTCGAGTGAATGGATTCAATGAAGATTCTGTTGACCGGAAGTTCCGGGCGGATAGGGCGCGCGATCTTCGGTGCGCTGGCGGGTGCCAATGAGGTGGTGGGGCTGGATCGCAGTCCCTTCGCCACCACGCGGGTGATTGCCGATGTCACCGACCGCCGGGCGCTGGAGCGTGCCGTGCAGGGGATTGATGCCGTGATCCACACCGCGGCACTGCACGCACCCCACGTGGGCCTGGTACCCGACGCGGTGTTCCAGCAGATCAACGTGGAGGCCACCACGAACCTGCTGCAACTGGCGCGCGAGGCTGGCGTACAGCGCTTTGTGCTGACCAGCACCACGGCGTTGTACGGCCATGCCGTGGTATCCGGCGGCTGCCGTTGGGTCGACGAGGACACCGAGCCGCTGCCCCGCACGATCTACCACCGCACCAAACTGCAGGCGGAGGCGGCCGCCGAAGCGGCGGCCAGCACATCGTTCACCGTGCGCGTGCTGCGGATGGCACGCTGCTTCCCGGAGCCGCCTGATCGCATGGCGATGTTCCGCCTGCACCGCGGTATCGACGCACGCGATGTGGCCAGCGCGCATGCCGCGCTGCTTCATGATGAAGGCGCGCCCTTCCGGCGCTACCTCGCCTGTGCCCCGACGCCGTTCCGGCGCGAGGACTGCCTGCAGCTGGCGGCCGATCCGCGCCAGGTGCTGGCGCGCCGCGCACCGCAGCTGCTGGCCGAGTTCGAGCGCCGTGGCTGGCCGCTGCCGCTCAGCATCGACCGGGTCTATGACAGCAGCCGGATGCGCGCGGCGCTGGGCTGGCAGCCGCGTTTCGGTCCGGAGGACGTTCTGCAGCAGTACGCCGCAGGCAGCATCGAGGTCCTGCCCCGTGCGGAGTGGATCCGCGACCGCGTGGCGGAGTAGCACAGGCCGCTGTCGACGGCCGCGGCTGAGCAGGTTCAGGTTTGTGCGTGCGCTGAGCCTCAACCTCGCCCGGCCATGGCCGCTAACCCGGTGCGCGCTTTCCTGCGCCGGGTTCCGATCCGGCAGGGCAGGCGGCCCGCGCGAGGGATCGCGCATCTGCGCGGTGCCCTGGTGGCACCGGTCGACCTGAACTGCCTGCGGATCCTCCCATGTCTTCTTCCCGTTCCGTCGCTGCCCGTCGCCCCGGCAGCATCGCCCACAAGCTGATGCTGGGCACCGCGGTGATCGCGTTGCTGTGCTTCGGCGCGACCGCGTTCCTGATCTATCACCAGGCCAGTTCGGCGCTGGTGTCGTCCTCGCGGCAGACCATGGCCAGCGAAGCCCGGGCCGAGGCGCGGCAGGTGGCTGCCGACCTGGGCACAGCCTTTGCCAGCAACGATGCGATGGTGGAAACCGTGCTCGCCCAGCGTGCGCGCGGTGATGCGCCTGATCGCGCCAGCCTGGCCAACGTCATCGGCGAGCAGCTGCACGCGCACCCGGAATGGCTGGGCAAAAGCACCATGTGGGAGGCCAATGCCTTCGACGGCAAGGATGCCGAGTTCGTCAACAGCGAGGCGCACGACGCCACCGGCCGCTACATGAGCTACTGGGCCTGGCAGGACGGCAAGCCGCAGCAGTCGACGATGACCGACTACACCGAGACGCCGAGCGGCTCGGGCAACTGGTACATGGTGCCCAGCCGCGACAAGCTGCCGATGGTCAGCGAGCCCTACGCCTACGACATTGGCGGCAAGCAGGTGCTGATGAGCACGCTGAGCACGCCGATCGTCGAGAACGGCACCTTCCTCGGTGTCTTCACCGTGGACTTCTCGCTGGCCGCGCTGCAGAAGCATCTGGCCACACTGACACCAATGGGCGCCGGCCGAGTCGAACTGCTGTCGCCGAAGGGCGTGGTACTGGCCTCGGCCAACGCTGCCGAGATCGGCAAGCCGCGTACCGATGCCGCCACCCTCGGCATGCTGGCGCAGATCGCCGCCGACAAGACGTACGAAGCGTTCGAGCCCGACGCTGCCGGCAACGTCCGTCTGTATGTGCCGTTGCAGGTGGGTGACGCGCCGCAGCGTTTCGCGCTGGGCGTGGTGATGCCGCATGAGGTGATCATCGCGCAGGCGCGTGAGCTGCTGTGGATCATCCTGCTGGTGGGTGTGGTGGCCGCGCTGGTCCTCAGTTGCGGTGTCTACCTGCTGCTGCAGCGGCTGGCCGTGCGACCGCTGGCGCAGGCGGTGCGTATCGCAGGCGACGTGGCCGCGGGCAAGCTGGACACCGCCATGCCGGCGCTGGGCAACGATGAAGTGGGCCGCCTGCTGGATGCGATGCAGGGCATGCGCGGCCAGCTGCAGGCAGTGATGGCCGCACAGGCGGAGATGGCGCGCCGCCATGATGCCGGTGAAATCAGCTACCGCATGGATGCCTCGGTGTTCCCGGGCGAATACGGCCGCATGGTGGCCGACAGCAACCAGCTGGTGGCCGACAGCAATACGGTCACCCAACGCCTGGTCGAGGTGATGCAGCGCTACGCGGTGGGCGACCTGAGCGTGGACATGGAGGCACTGCCTGGCGAAAAGGCGGTATTCACCGCGGCCATGGCAACCACCAAGAGCAACCTGGCGGCGATCAACGAGCAGATCCAGCAGTTGGCCGCCGCCGCAGCAGCGGGTGATTTCGCGGTGCGCGGCGATGCGCAGCGCTTCGAGCATGATTTCCGCCGCATGGTGGAAACCCTGAACACCATGATGCAGGTCAGTGACCACAACCTGGCGGCGCTGTCGATGCTGCTGCGTGCGATTGCCGCCGGTGACCTGAGTACACGGATGGAGGGTGACTTCCACGGCGTGTTCGCGGTGATGCGCGATGATGCCAACAGCACCGTGCAGCAGTTGACCCGGATCGTCGGCCAGATCCAGCAGTCTGCATCCAGCATCCGGTTGGCCGCAGGTGAGATCGCGTCGGGCAACAGCGACCTGTCACGCCGCACCGAGCAGCAGGCGGCCAATCTGGAAGAAACCGCCGCGTCCATGGAGGAACTCACCTCCACCGTGCGCCAGAACGCCGAGCATGCCCTGCAGGCCAACACGCTGGCGGCCTCGGCCGCAGGCGTTGCCAGCGAGGGCGGGCAGGTGGTCAGCCAGGTGGTGCAGACCATGGAGCAGATCGAGACCTCTTCGCAGCGCATCGCCGAGATCATCTCGGTGATCGATGGCATCGCCTTCCAGACCAACATCCTGGCATTGAACGCGGCGGTGGAAGCGGCGCGCGCGGGCGAACAGGGCCGTGGCTTTGCGGTGGTCGCCAGTGAGGTGCGCGCGCTGGCACAGCGCTCGGCAGGCGCAGCCAAGGAGATCAAGGAGCTGATCGACGCTTCGGTCGGCCATGTCGGCGCCGGCGCGCAACTGGTGCACGGTGCGGGCCGCACGATGCAGGAGATCGTCGGCCAGGTCGGCCGGGTCAACGAGATCATGGCCGAGATCTCGGCCGCCTCGCGCGAACAGTCGGCCGGTATCGAACAGGTCAACCAGACCGTGGTGCAGATGGACGAGACCACCCAGCAGAATGCTGCGCTGGTGGAAGAAGCCACGGCGGCGGCACGGGCGATGGAAGAACAGGCCGAGCAACTGGCGGTGGCGGTGTCACGCTTCCGCCTGCAGGCGGATATCCAACCGGCTGCCGCGTTGCGCGCGGCCTGAGCCAGACCATGAACGACGACGCCCGGCCAAGGCCGGGCGTCGATATGCCGCTGCGCGTGCTGTGCGCTGGGCTCAGAACATGCCTTCGAAGGGGTTCCAGCTGGTGTTGCCCTTCACCTGTTCCAGGTAGTAGCTGTAGTTGGTGCTCGAGGCCACCAGGAAGTTCATTGCGATGAACAGCGCGCGGGCCACGATGTCCGGCAGCACCAGGCTGACCGCGATCAGCACGATGTTGATGCCGATCACCACCAGCGCCTTGCGCCACATGCCCAGGATGAACAGATAGATCGCGCCGAAGAAGAAGGCGAAGAAGTTGAGGTTGACCTTCAGGCGGTCGCCGAAGGACAGCGCCTTCCAGGCCTGCTTGAAGCCGGGCTCCTTGGGGGCGCCGTGCTGCTGGAAGAAATTGAAGCGGAACTGCCACTTCGGGCTGAAGCGGGTCAGGTCGACGGTATTCATGTGCGTAGGGACTTCCCTGTTAGGAAAACGTTTTCATGATAAGTGAGTCACATTCAGCAAGCCAGCTTGCAGCGTCAAAAATGTGACGTTCCTACGGCAAAGGGCTTGCGTCCCAACGCCGCACCGTCACCCATCCGCCTTGTTTTTAGGATAGGGTGCGCAGTTCCGCTGCCACCCCGGTTGTTCACGGGTAGCGGCGGTATGTCCATGGAGGTTGCATGACCACACCCGCTACACCGGAAAACGCACCCGGACCGGTGCTCCTGCCGACACCCGAAGTGGTGCAGGCACAACAACTGCTCGCCCGCCAGCAACTGGCGGTGGCGATGGACCGTGCACGCATCGCGGCCAGCCGTGACGCGGCGCCGGCGGTGCTGGAACACGACTGATCCCGGAAAGCCCACGATCGCGCTGGCCTGCTGCCGGCGCGATCGCAGTGCGCATCAGAAGCGCGCGGTCATGCTGAGGAAGTAGCTGCGGCCGGCGACGAAGTAGTCGGTGGAGCCATCGGCATACAGCTTCTTGTCGGCCAGGTTGCTGACGCCGCCACGCAGGGTCAGCACCTCGTTGACGTTCCAGGCAGCGGTCAGGTCATACAGCGTGTAGGCCTTCAGGAAGGTGCTGACCACGCCGGTCTGCTTGCCGGTGTACTGCGCCGACAGGCTGCTGGAGAACACCGTGTTCGGCGTCCAGTCCAGCGACGAATAGCCTGAGAACTCCGGGGTGTCGATCAGGTTGCGGCCGGTGGTCAGGTTCTTGGCTTCCTTCATCCAGGTCGCCGAGGTGCGCCAGCGCCAGTGATCGCCGAAGCGGAAGTTGAGGTTGCCTTCCATGCCGCTGGTGCGCGCGCGCTGCACGTTGCTCATGCGCGTCCACCAGTAACCGTTGAAGTTGCCCAGCGCTTTGTACTCGATCTTGTTCTTGAAGTCGGTATGGAAGTAGGTCAGGCCGGCGTCGACCAGATCGTTGTCGAAGCCGACGCCGATCTCGCGGTTGGTGCTGGTTTCCGGGTCCAGGTCCGGGTTGCCGGCCATGTAGCAGCCGCCGCGGGTATAGCCCAGCGGGATCAGCGAGGTGCAGCCGCGGCCACCGGACTGGGTCGCCGCGCTGGGCGAGTTCTCGGTCAGGCTCGGTGCGCGGAAACCCTTGGACACACCGCCACGGATCGTCCACTGCTCAGTCGGGTGCCAGACCAGGTAGGCACGCGGACTGACATGGCTGCCGAACTGTTCATGGTGGTCCAAGCGCGCGCCCAGGGTCAGGGCCAGGGTGCGATGCAGCTTCAGCTCGTCTTCGACGAACAGCGCCCAGGTATCCACCTCCAGGCTGGAGCCGACCACCGGGTTGCCGGCGTAGTCGATCGGTGCCTGGCCGATGGTGTCGGTGTTGGTCAGCTCCTGGCGCTTCCATTGGCCGCCCACCGCGAACTGGTGGTCCACGCCCAGGGTGAAGGACGTGCTCAGGCTGCCTTCGATGATCGTATCGGTTGCCTCTGAGCGACCGGTGGCGCCGATGTCGTTCTTGTACTCGGTCCAATACGCACTGAGCTTGGAGGTACCGAAATCCCACTTGCCGTCATGGTTCAACGCCAGCGAACTGCGCTTGAGCTCACTGGCACCCCATGCGCCCTCGTCCTGCTTCTCCAGCGCCTGGGCGATGAAGGCCTGCTGCACGCCGTGGCCCGCTTCCAGCGACACTTCCTGTGCCTCGCTCAGCTTCCACTGCAGCAGCGCGTCGACATTGCGGTCCTTTTCGCCGGCGTAGGCGTTGCCATACACGCCGCCGTTGGAGCGGTCCGAGTCGCGGCGCATGCTGTTGGCACCGATGCGCAGGCCGAAGCGCTCGCCGAGCGGGCCGGAGAAGGTCGCGCCGATCTGCTGCGTGTCGCCACGGTCGCCATCCTGCGGCCGGGTGTAGCTGTGGGTGGCGCTGCCGTTCCAGCTGTCACCGATGCGCTTGGTGATGATGTTGATCACCCCGCCCATCGCGTCCGAGCCATACAGCGATGACATCGGGCCGCGCACCACTTCGATGCGCTCGATCTGGTCGGGAGAAATCCAGTTCAGGTCCTGGCGGCCCAGGTCGGGGCGATAGTTGGTCGAGGCCGAGCTGCCCATGCGCTTGCCGTCCACCAGCACCAGCGTGTAGTTGGACGGCATGCCGCGCAGCTTGATCTTGGACTGCTCACCGGCGGCGCTGAGCCCACCGGTCACGCCCGGAATGCGGCTGAGCAGGGTGGCCAGGTCGTGCACCGGCTGGCGTTCGATGTCTTCGCGGCTGATCACGCTGATGCTGGCCGGGGCATCCTTGATCCACTGCTGGTTGCCCGAGGCGGTGACCACCACGGTATCCAGGTCCTTGGTCGAGGCGTCCGCGCTGGATTCAGCGGCGGCGAGGGCAGGCAGGGTCAGCAGGCAGGCGGCGGCCAGGGCGCTGGCCAGGCGGGTACGCGACAGGCGCGCGGAACGAAGAGGGGACATGACGGCTTCCAAGGGAGAGGAGAGACCCGGTGGAAGCAGCAGGCGCACGCAGACAGCAGGCAGCCACCCCTTCCCTGGGTCGTCGGGCGCGCGGAAGGTCCGGCGCAGCTGGGTGGGTCCGGTGCGCGGAGCGCGGCGACCTGCCTGGTTAACGTAATGATAACCGTTCGCGTTTGTTACGATCCAGTACTTTCCGGGTTGAATCGACATTCCCCGACCACGTGCCGCGGTTCGCCTGCTGATTGCTGAATGGGGAGATTTCCCGGCGTAGACCTTCGCACCCGGCTTACATTCGGGGCCATAGACTGAGCCGCATTTTTCGATTCCGCCCCGTTGGAGATCGTGTGGGTTCCGGTAGTGACAGACATCGACTGCGCGGCATGACGCCGTGGCAGACAGGACAAGTGCGGACGCCGGGAATGCGTGCCAGGAACCTTGGTGCATGCAGCCCGGCCGGGATGGCCGGTCCTGCGGCCTGCAGGGAGTAGGCGGCCATGGGGAGTGAAACCATCGAAGCGGAACCGGTCACGGCCGGTCCCGACGCGGGCTGGGCCCTGCTGCCGGCCGAAGCACCGCTGGTGATGCCCGAACAGACGCTGCGCGAAGGCACGCTGAAAGTCCGCCGCCATCGCACCTCGCCGCGCATGATCGGCCTGCGTCGCCTGTACATCCTCGGCGGCACGGTGGCGATGACCGCCGTGGCCACCCGGATGATGTGGCGGGTGCTGTCCGGCAACGGCATCAGCGTGCTGGAGGCCTGCCTGCTGGTGCTGTTCGTCGGCCTGTTCGCGTGGATCGCGCTGTCCTTCGCCAGTGCCGTGGCCGGCTTCCTGACGGCCGTGTTCGACCGCGGATACCGCCTGGGCATCGATCCGGACAAGCCGCTGCCGACCGTGCACAGCCGCACCGCGCTGCTGATGCCCACCTACAACGAAGACCCGCGCCGGCTGTTGGCCGGCCTGCGCGCGATCTACGAATCGGTGGCGGCCACCGGCCAGCTGCAGCGTTTTGATTTCTTCGTGCTCAGCGATACCCGCCGCGAGGACATCGCGCGTGCCGAAGAGCAGGTGTTCGCCGAACTGCGCGAGCTGGTGCCCGATGGGCAGGCGCGACTGTTCTATCGCCGCCGTGGCGACAACAGCGCGCGCAAGGCCGGCAACATCGCCGACTGGGTACGCCGCTTCGGCGGTGCCTACCCGCAGATGCTGATCCTGGATGCCGACAGCCTGATGACCGGTGACAGCATCGTGCGCCTGGTGGCCGGCATGGAGCACAACGCTGACGTCGGCCTGATCCAGACCCTGCCGTCGGTGATCGGCGGCCGCACCCTGTTCTCGCGCATGCAGCAGTTCGGCGGGCGCGTGTACGGGCCGGTGATCGCCCGTGGCGTGGCTTGGTGGCACGGTGCCGAAAGCAATTACTGGGGGCACAACGCGATCATCCGCACCCGTGCCTTCGCCGACCACGCCGGCCTGCCGGAACTGCCGGGGCGCAAGCCGTTCGGCGGCCACGTGCTGAGCCATGATTTCGTGGAAGCAGCGCTGATGCGCCGTGGTGGTTGGGCTGCGCACATGGTGCCCTACCTGGGCGGCAGCTACGAAGAAGGCCCGCCGACGTTGACGGACCTGCTGGTGCGCGATCGCCGCTGGTGCCAGGGCAACCTGCAGCACGGCAAAGTGGTGGGCAGCCCTGGCCTGCACTGGATCAGCCGCGTACACATGCTGATCGGCATCGGCCACTACTTCACCGCACCAATGTGGGCGATGCTGATGCTGATCGGCATCGCCATCCCGCTGTTCCAGGAAGGCATCGATTTCAATGCCCTGCTGCACTTGTCGCCCAGCGTGTACTGGCGCGCGCAGGATGAAGAACAGGTGGTGCGCCTGTTCGCCGCCACCATGGCGGTACTGCTGATGCCCAAGGTGCTGGGTTACCTGGCGATGCTGCTTGATCCGGTCGAGCGCCGTGGCTGCGGTGGCGCGATCCGCGCATTCCTGTCGATGCTGGTGGAAACCGTGCTGGCCGCGCTGATGGCGCCGGTGGTGATGTACGTGCAGTCGCGCGGCGTGGCCGAGGTGCTGTCCGGCCGCGACTCGGGCTGGGATGCACAGCAGCGCGATGACGGTGGCATCTCGTGGATGGCGCTGGTGCGCGGCTACGGTGGCCTGGGCGTGTTTGGCGCTTTCATGGGCATGCTGGCGTGGGCGGTGTCGCCGTCGCTGGCCGCCTGGATGGCGCCGGTGGTGATCGGCATGGTGCTGGCGGTGCCGGTGGTGGCACTGACCTCGCTGCGTGGACCGGGTGCCTTCCTGCATCGCCTCGGCCTGCTCGACATCCCCGAAGAGAACATCCCGCCGCCGGTGCTGGTGCGTGCCGCACAGCTGCGCCGGGAAGCGGCCGAGCAACCGCCGCTGTACTGATCGCACCGTGCCAGCGGCATAATGCGGCTCGAACGTACAGGAGCCGCAACATGCTGCAAACGGTGGAACAGGAAACCGGCGCCTCGCCGCAGTGGTCGGTGATCTGGCTGCACGGCCTCGGTGCCGACGGCCATGATTTCGCGCCGATCGTGCCCGAACTGGTGCGCCCGCACTGGCCGGCGCTGCGCTTCGTGTTCCCGCACGCACCGGTGCGGCCGATCACGATCAACAACGGCGTGCCGATGCGCGGCTGGTACGACATCGTCGGCATGGACTTCCGCTCGCGCGCCGACATGACCGGCGTGCAGGAGTCGGTGGCGCAGCTGGATGCGCTGATCGCCCGCGAGATCGAACGTGGTGTCGCCGCCGATCACATCTTCCTGGCCGGCTTCTCGCAGGGCGGTGCGGTGATCCTCAGTGCCGCGCTGGCGCGCACTGCGCCGTTGGCCGGCCTGATCGCGCTGTCGACCTACCTGCCGGATGCCGAAAGCGCGACGCGCGTCGATGGCGCAGTGGACGTGCCGGTGTTCATGGCCCACGGCAGCAGCGATCCGGTGATCCCGCAGGCAGTGGCCGCGCACAGCGCCGAGAAGCTGCGCACGCTCGGGTTGGACGTGCAGTGGCACAGCTACCCGATGGCCCACCAGGTCTGCGCCGAGGAAATCGACGCGTTGGGCGACTGGCTGCAGGCACGCCTGGGCGTCGCCTGAGCCATGGCCGCGAGCGCTGCCACCCCGTGGATGCCGGAACTGTGTCGCCTGCCGCGGCTGGCGGCGATGCTCGGCCTGGCCGAACTGGTGGTGGTGGTGCTGGCGCTGGCGCCCGATGGCAGCCGCCATTGGACGATGGGTGAACTGGCCTCGGCCAGCGGTTTCGCGCTGTGGCTGGCGCTGGCGGTCACCGCCAGCCTGTGCCTGCTGCGGCAGGCGCTGTCGAAGCTGCCGGAACTGCTGGGCGCCGTCGCCGCTGTCGGTCTGGCCGCGCTGATCGCCATCCTGTGCGCGGGCATCATCCATGCCCTGTATGCCGTGCTGGGCGACAACTTCGCGCGCGGCATCGGTTTCTGGCGCTTCACCCTGGGTAGCGCGGCCACCACGGCGCTGATCACCGCGCTGGCGCTGCGCTACTTCTATGTCAGCGACCGCTGGGCGGCGCAGGTGCAGGCCAATGCCCGCGCGCAGGCCGACGCCCTGCAGGCGCGCATCCGCCCGCATTTCCTGTTCAACAGCATGAACCTGATCGCCAGCCTGCTGCATCGCGACCCGGCGGTGGCCGAGCGTGCCGTGCTCGACCTGTCCGATCTGTTCCGCGCCGCGCTGGGGGCGGGCGAGGGCGATTCGACCCTGCGCGATGAGTGTGAACTGGCCGAGCGCTATCTCTCGATTGAATCACTGCGTCTGGGCGACCGCCTGCGGGTGCACTGGCAGCGCGACGAACCGCTGCCCTGGGATTTGCCGATGCCGCGGCTGGTGCTGCAGCCCCTGGTGGAAAACGCGGTGCTGCACGGCATCTCGCGCCTGCCCGAAGGCGGCACCATCGAGCTGCATCTGGCCTGTGTGGGCAACGAGCTGCAGATCCGCGTACGCAATCCTGCGCCGGATCCGCAGGTGCCCGGGCTTGCCCTGGCCCAGGGAGCAGGCCATGCCCAGCACAGCATCGGCCATCGCCTGAGCTGGCGCTTCGGCCGCGCCGCGCGGATGACGGCTGGCTGGAGCGAGGGCTACTATGCCTGCCAGGTGACAGTGCCGATCCAGTGAGGGGACGATCGTGAGGGTAGTCATCGCCGATGACGAGCCGCTGGCGCGCGAGCGCCTGCGCAGCCTGCTGGCCGCGCAGGAAGGGGTGGACGTGGTGGCCGAGGCCGGCAACGGCGAGCAGGCCCTGCACGCGTGCGCCGAACTGCAGCCGGACCTGGTCCTGCTGGACATCGCCATGCCTGGCCTGGACGGACTGGAAGCGGCCCGCCATCTGGCCAGTTTCGAGCCGAGGCCGGCCGTGGTGTTCTGCACCGCCTACGATGCGCACGCGCTGTCGGCGTTCGAGGCGGCGGCCATCGATTACCTGATGAAGCCGGTGCGCGCCGAACGGCTGGCGGCGGCGATCGCACGCGCACGCACCTTCCTGGCCGGCCGTGACGGCCAACCCCAGCACACCGGCGGCCAGGCGCGCAGCATGCTGTGTGCCCGCCTGCGCGGCAGCCTGCGATTGATTCCGCTGGACGACATCCACTATCTTCAGGCCGAAGAAAAGTACGTGGTGGTGCATCACGCACGTGGCGAAGACCTGATCGAGGAATCGTTGAAGTCGCTGGAGGAAGAGTTCGCCAGCCGCTTCGTGCGCATCCATCGCAATTGCCTGGTGGCGCGCCATGAGCTGGTGGAACTGCGTCGTGGCAGCGGAGGCCAGGTGCAGGCGGTGCTGCGGCATGGCAAGCAGCCGCTGGAAGTGAGTCGGCGCTGCGTGGCGACGCTGAAGCAGGAATTGCGGCATCTGTGAGGTTCCGCGCGGCCTGCGGCCGCGACTGCTTCGACAGCAACAGCAACAGCAACAGCGGGTTGGTCGGCTCGTCGGTGTCACGTGCTGGGTTGGGCCGGGGTGGGGTGGCGGGACACGCCGTAAACCCATCCATGGGGGCTCGATGGCGCCATCCTTGGCGCCAACGGTCCCGCCACCCCACCCCGGCCCAACCCTCTCGTTGTCCACTGCGTCGGACGGCAAAGGCATTGTTGTTATCGGGCGGGAAAGAGGGGTCAGATCCCTTTTCCTGCGGAAAAGGGATCTGACCCCGGAAGCTGTCGGCTGTTGCTTCTGCTTCTGCTTCTGCTTTTTTCTTTTTTCTTTTTTCTTTTGATCTTCCGTGGCTGACGCACACGGAAACTGTCAGAGGCCGGTCGGGGTGGGCTGCGCAGGGGCGTGAGCCGCATGGATGCGGCGACCGAGCTTACATGGACGTACTTGCAGCGACCCCTGCGCAGCCCACCCCGACCGGCCAAGCCCAGCTGCTGCTTCAAGCCACGAGGGGCTCCGCCGTTGGCCGTATCCCGCCGATAGGCGCGATAATGAAAGGATGGAAACCGTCCGCATCGCCACCCGCAAGAGCCCGCTCGCCCTCTGGCAGAGCGAACACGTCGCCGACCGCCTGCGCCAGGCACATCCCGATCTGCACGTGGAACTGGTGCCGATGAGCACCCGCGGCGATGAAGTGCTGGATCGCTCGCTGGCGGCCATCGGTGGCAAGGGCCTGTTCCTCAAGGAACTGGAGCTGGCCATGCTGCGTGGCGAGGCCGATTGCGCGGTGCATTCGCTGAAGGACGTGCCGATGGAACTGGATGCGCCGTTCGCGCTGCCGGCGATGCTGACCCGGCACGATCCGGCAGACGGCTTCGTCTCCAACCTGTATGCGTCGCTGGATGCGCTGCCGATCGGTGCGCGCGTCGGTACCTCGTCACTGCGCCGCCAGGCCCAGCTGCGCGCGCTGCGCCCGGACCTGGAACTGCTGGACCTGCGCGGCAACGTCAACACCCGCCTGGCCAAGCTCGACAACGGTGGCTACGACGCCATCGTGCTGGCGGTGGCTGGGCTGGAGCGGTTGGGCCTGGGGGGGCGCATCGTCGCCCGCCTGCAGCCGCCGCAGTGGCTGCCGGCGCCGGCACAGGGCGCGGTAGCGGTGGAGTGCGATGGCGGCAATGCGGCGCTGATGGCGTTGTTCGCAGGCCTGGATGACGCCGCCACGCGCGCTTGTGTGGAAGCGGAGCGGGCGATGAACCGCGCGCTGCACGGCAGCTGTCATGTGCCGGTGGCGGCGATAGCGCAGTGGCAGGGGCAGGATCTGCACCTGCAGGGTCTGGTCGGCAGTGCCAGTGACGGCCGCGCGGTGCGTGCCGACGCCGTGGGCCCGGCCAGTGACCCGGAAGCGCTGGGCCAGCGCGTGGCGAAGATGCTGCTGGAGGCGGGTGCCGGCGAGCTGTTGAACGTCTGAGCCACCGCAGGTAGTGCCGGCCGCTGACCGGCAACCTCATGATCCTGATTGAATGCAGTTGCCGGCCAACGGCCGGCACTACCAAAAGCAGAACGGGCGCCAGGCGCCCGTTTCGCTTACTTGAACTTGTAGACCACGTTCATCGTGGTCAGCGTATCGGTCTTGCGCTTGTCCTCGGCGACGTCGCTGTTGTAACGCGCCTGCCAGCCGGCCTTCAGCGCCAGGTGCTCGTTCATGCTCACCGAGACACCGAAATCGTTCTGGCCGAAGGTGTTGTACGAACCCGATTCGACCAGCAGCGTGTTGATCAGGTCGGTGTTGTCGGTCAGCGAGTACTTCAGGTCGAACAGGCCACGACCGATCAGGCCGGTGCGGGTGCGATCGTCCTCGGTGCTGTGGGTGCGGCGCACACCGGGGCCGATCTGCGCATCGAACGAGAAGCGCTCGGTGTTCCACAACCGGGTGCCGTAACCCAGGCCGAACGAGCTCTGCCGATCGTAGGTGGCGAAATCATCACGCTCGGTACGTACCGTGGCGGTCAGCTGGCGATGTTCGCCCAGCTGCAGCGCGCTGCCAGCACTGCCGGTGTAGCGGTTGGCGGTGGTGTTGTTGCGGCGGGTGGTGGTGCCGTCGTCGCTGGTCTCGATCACCTTGGAACTGGAGCGCAGACCGAACAGGTCCATGCTGTGCACCCAGTCGCCATCGGTGTAGCGCAGGCGCAGGCGGCCGTTGAAGCTCTCGGTGCTGCTGTTGCCACGTGCCGACGCGAAGCCGAGTTCGCCACCACTGCCACTCCATGGCGAGGACATTGCCGCCAGTTCGGAGGCATCCTGCGCATACGCCAGCGGGGCGCAGAGCAGCAAGGGGACCAGCAGGGACACGCGCAGGGACATCGAGGCTTCTCCAAAGCGATTGGCAGCCGGTGATGATACTGGATGCGTGATGACCGTCCGAATCGCCCGTCCCGCCTGCTTCAGCAGGCGTTGTCGGCGAGCCCCATTCAGGGCAGGTCGACCTGCAGGGCAGGATCGTTGAAGCGCGAGTAGCGCAGCCGCAGCTGGAAGGGTTTGCCGTTGTTGTGGCCACTGCGCACGATCTGCCGTGGCAGGCCCTGCGCATCCACCCAGTACTCCAGGCGTTCACCGGCGGTGGCGCCACGCAGGCGGTAGTGGCGCGTGCTGACCCCATCCAGCGTCTGCTCGCCCAGGTCTTCGGCCTGCAGGGCCTGGGCGGGGATATCGGCGGGCAGCGGGCTGCGCCATTGCTCCAGCAGCCCTGGCGGGGTCGGTACCTGGCGGATCGCATCGTCGGTCTGCAGGAACATGGTGTCGCCGATGATCACCTGCGGCCCGGCAGGGGTCTGCACCCGGAAGCGGTCCGGGGCGACGAAGTCCATCGCGGTACGTACCGGTTGCTGCGCGCCCAGCACCTCCAGCTCGGCGTGGAAGCTGCGCAGGGCGGCAAACCGCTGGCTGGCAGACAGCACCGCCTGTGCCGGATCGGCAGCGGGGACGGGCGTTGCAGTACCGGTGGGCGCCGGTGTGCGGTCGCAGGCGGCCAGCAGCAGGCAGGCCAGCAGGGGCAGGACAGACAACCGGCGCATCGGGCGCTCCGCAGGGCAGGGGGCGCCCACGATAGCCCAATCGTCCGCCACAACGCCCGAGACTCGGACATAATCGGGGGCATGGACCGATACGAACGCATCACCGCCCTGCATCGTCTGCTCAAGTCCGCACGCTATCCGGTGACGGTGGCGACCCTGCAGGACAAGCTCGGTTGCTCCCGGGCCACCGTCTACCGCGACCTGGCGTTCCTGCGCGATGCGCTGATGGCGCCGATCGAGGGCGATGGCGAGGCCGGCTTCCGCTACCTGGCCGACGAGAGCGACCGCTTCGAGCTGCCCGGCCTATGGCTGAGCTCGGAGGAACTGCACGCGCTGCTGGCCTCGCAGCACCTGCTGGCCCGTACCGGCGGTGGCGTGCTGTCTTCGGTGCTGGCGCCGCTGCAGCAGCGCATCGAAAGCCTGCTGGCCGCCCAGGCCGGTGTTTCCAGCTGGCCGGTGGACCGGGTCCGGGTGATTCCGCACCGTGGCCGCAAGTTCGATGAAGCCAGCTTCCGTTCGGTGGCCTCGGCGGTGCTGGAACGCAAGCAGCTGGGCTTTGAATACCGTGCCCGCTCGACCGACGAAGCGACCAAGCGCACGGTATCGCCGCAGCGGCTGACCCACTACCGCGACAACTGGTATCTGGACGGCTGGGACCATGATCGCGAGGCCCTGCGCAGCTTCGCGGTGGACCGCATCTACAAGGCGCGGGTGATCGACAGCACCGCCCGTGATGTTGCCGACAGCGAGCTGGACGAGCAGCTGGGCGCCAGCTACGGCATCTTCTCCGGTGCGCCGAAGGGCTGGGCAACCATCCTGTTCAGTGCCAAGGCCGCGCGCTGGGTGGCCGACGAACACTGGCACTCCAAGCAGCAGGGCCGCTTCCTCGCGGACGGCCGCTACGAACTGAAGGTGCCTTACAGCGTGTCGCGCGAACTGTTGATGGACGTGTTGCATTACGGGTCCGATGCCGAGATCGTCGAGCCGATGATGCTGCGCGAGCAGGCCAAGGCATTGCTGGAACTGGCCCTGACCAACTACGAAAAATCCTGACAACTCCCCCGAGATCGATTGCGCCCATGAAGAAGACCCTGTTGCTGCCCCTGTTCGCCGCTGCGCTGGCACTGACCGCCTGCGGCAAGTCCGGCGAGCCTTCGCAGAAGCTGGTGGTGGCCGCCACCGCCGTGCCGCATGCCGAGATCCTGGAAGTGGTCAAGCCGATCCTCAAGCAGGAAGGCGTGGAGCTGGACGTGCGCGTGTTCAACGACTACGTGCAGCCCAACGACCAGCTGGTGCAGAAGCAGGTGGATGCCAACTACTTCCAGACCGAGCCGTACCTGGACGCCTACAACCGTGATCGCAAGACCGACCTGACCAAGGTGGTGGGCGTGCACATCGAGCCGTTCGGTGCTTACTCGCGCAAGATCAAGTCGCTGGCCGAGCTGCGTGAAGGAGCCGATGTGGTGATCCCCAACGACCCGAGCAACAACAGCCGCGCGTTGATCCTGCTGCACAAGGCTGGCGTGATCGAGCTGAAAGACCCGACCAATGCGCTGGCCACCCAGCGCGACATCGTGTCCAACCCGAAGAACCTGAAGTTCCGCGAGCTGGATTCGGCCATGCTGCCGCGCGTGCTGGACCAGGTCGATCTGGCCCTGATCAACACCAACTATGCGCTGGATGCCGGTCTGAACCCGACCAAGGACGCGCTGGCGATCGAGAGCAAGGACTCGCCGTACGTGAATTTCCTGGTCGCCCGCCCGGACAACAAGGATGATGCCCGCGTGCAGAAGCTGGCCAAGGCGCTGACCAGCCCGCAGGTGAAGACCTTCATCGAGACCAAGTACAAGGGCGCGGTGCTGCCGGCGTTCTGACCGCCGATCGCCGGGCATGGCCCGGCGCTACGGCCGTTCTGGCCATGTGGTAGTGCCGGCCGCTGGCCGGCAATCTGCAAACGACACCAAAGATCATGGGGTTGCCGGCCAGCGGCCGGCACTACCGTCAATCGACGTGGAAGGCGAGGGTGGCGGCCACTGCCTGCTGCCATCCGGCGTAGAGTTTCTCGCGCCGGGCTACCGCCATCTGCGGTTCGAAGCGGCGATCCAGCCCCCACTGTGCCGCGATCTGCTCGCGGCTTTCCCAGAAACCGACCGCCAGCCCCGCCAGGTAGGCCGCCCCCAGCGCGGTGGTCTCGGTCAGCCGCGGGCGCAGCAGCGGCACGCCGAGGATGTCGGCCTGGAAGCCGGCGAGGAAGTCGTTGCCGATCGCGCCGCCATCGGCGCGCAGTTCACTGAGCGAGATGCCCGCATCGGACTGCATCGCGTCCAGTACGTCGCGGGTCTGGTAGGCCATCGCTTCCAGCGCCGCCCGCACGAAGTGGGCCTTGCGGGTGCCACGGGTCAGGCCGAACATCGCACCGCGTACGTCGCTGCGCCAGTACGGTGCACCCAGGCCGACGAAGGCCGGTACCAGATATACCCCTGCGCAGTCCGGCACCTGTACGGCCAAGGCCTGGCTGTCGCCGGCGCGATCGATCATACGCAGGCCGTCGCGCAGCCACTGCACCACCGAGCCGGCGACGAAGATCGATCCCTCCAGCGCGTATTCCACCTTTCCATCCAGGCCCCAGGCAATGGTGGTCAGCAGGCCATTGCGCGAGCGCACGGCCTGCGTGCCGGTGTGCATCAGCATGAAGCAGCCGGTGCCATAGGTGTTCTTGACCATGCCTGGCTGGAAGCAGGCCTGGCCGAACAGCGCGGCCTGCTGGTCGCCGGCGATGCCGGCAATCGGGATCGGGTGGTCGAAGAAGAACTGCGGGCGCGTGTGCGCATACACCGAACTGGAATCACGCACCTGCGGCAGCATCGCGCGCGGGATGCCCAGCAGTGCCAGCAGGTCATCGTCCCATTCCAGGGTATGGATGTTGAACAGCAGCGTGCGCGCGGCGTTGCTGTAGTCGGTCACGTGCGCCTGGCCACCGCTGAGATTCCACACCAGCCAGCTGTCGATGGTGCCGAACAGCAGCTCGCCACGTTCGGCCCGCTGCTGCGCGCCTTCGACGTGATCGAGGATCCAGCGGATCTTGGTGGCCGAGAAATAGGCGTCGATCAGCAGGCCGGTGCGTTCGCGGATCAGCGCTTCGTGGCCGCCGGACTTCAGCCGCTCGCAGATCGCCTGGCTCTGCCGCGACTGCCAGACGATGGCGTTGTGGATCGGCTGGCCGCTGGCGCGGTCCCAGACCACGGTGGTTTCGCGCTGGTTGGTGATGCCCAGTGCCGCGATGTGGCGGGGATCGATCTGTTCGCGGCTGAGCAGTTCGGTGATCGTGGCATAGACGCTGGTCAGGATCTCGCGCGGGTCATGCTCGACCCAGCCCGGCTGTGGGAACAACTGGGCGAACTCGCGCTGCGCGCTGCCGACGATGTCGCCGCTACGATCGAACAGGATCGCACGCGAACTGGTGGTTCCCTGGTCGATGGCCAGCACGTAGCGGGGCGTCATGCAGCGTCTCCAGTGGCGATGTTGGAATCGTAATGCATCGGCGGCTACTGGCCGCGCCTGGCATTACCGGCAATGTGAATCCATCCACGCCTGCAGCCGTGCCGCCTGCGCCGCATCCATCTGCAGCCCCAGCTTGCTCCGTCGCCACAGTACATCCTCGGCGCTGCGGGCCCACTCGTGGTCGCACAGGAACGCCACCTCGCGTGCGTGCAGGCCAGCGCCAAAGTCTTCGCCCAGATCGAGCAGGGTGCTCGCGCCGTGCAGCAGATCGACGCTGCGGCTGCCATAGGCGCTTGCCCAGCGCCGCACCATGGTCTCCGGCAGCCACGGGGCCTGTTGCTGTAGTTGCTCGCGTGCCTGCCCGGCATCGCCCCAGTCGCTGCCGGGCAGCGGGTCGCCTGCCGCCGTCCAGGCGGGGCCAGCGCCTGGCAGATAGGGGCGCAGCAGGTCCAGTGCTTCCTCGGCCAGCACCCGGTACGTGGTCAGCTTGCCGCCCAGCACGTGCAGCGCAGGCGCACCCTCGGCGTCCAGTTGCAGGCGATAGTCGCGGCTCAGTTTCGCCGCGCGCGGGTCCGGGTCGGCCAGCAACGGGCGCACGCCAGCAAACTGCCAGACCACCTCGGCAGGTGTGATCGGGTCGCGCAGGTAGCCGTTGGCCGCGCTGCACAGGTAGTCCACCTCCGAAGGCAGCACGCCGCAGCGTGCGGGGTCACCGCGATAGTCGGTGTCGGTGGTACCGACGAGCAGATGGTCGTGGAAGGGCAGCAGGAATACCACGCGGCCGTCGGGCTGCTGCAGCAGGCAGGCCCTGTCGTTCGGCCAGGGGCGGCGCAGCACGATGTGGCTGCCCTGCACCAGGCGCAGCGCGGGTCCGCCGCTGCGGGCGTGCATGCGCTCCAGCAGGCCGCCAGCCCAAGGGCCTGCGGCGTTGGCCACCGCCCGTGCCTGCACGGTCTGCTGATGGCCGGATGTGTCTTCCAGCACGACGCGCCAGCGCCCCTGCCCGCGTCGCAGATCCACGCAGCGCGTGCCGGTCAGGATGCGCGCACCCCGTTGCGCAGCGTCGAGCGCGTTGAGGATGACCAGCCGCGCATCATCCACCTGCGCATCGGCATAGCTGAAGGCCTGCCGCAGCTGGGGCGACAGCAGCGCGCCGAGCGGATCGTCGTGCAGATCCATGCGGCGCGATGCAGGGAAGGCGGGGCTGCGCCGGCCCAGGTGGTCGTACAGCCAAAGGCCGAGGCGCAGCATCCAGCGTGGCCGCAGGTGCGGTTGCCACGGAAGCACGAAACACAGCGGCCGCACCAGGAACGGCGCCTGCCGGCGCACCACCTCGCGCTCACCCAGCGCCTTGCGCACCAGGCCGAACTCGCTCTGCTCCAAGTAGCGCAGGCCGCCATGGATCAGCTTGCTGCTGGCGCTGGAGGTGTGCGCTGCGAGGTCGTGCTGTTCGCACAGCAGCACCTTCAGGCCACGGCCACTGGCATCACGGGCGATACCGGCACCGTTGATGCCACCGCCGATCACCAGCAGGTCGACCTCGTCCATCGCGCCTCCGCATCCCGTTTGTGTAGAGTCGACTGGCAGTCGACTCTACCTAATGCGGGTGACGGAAACGACGACGGGCCCCGAAGGGCCCGTCGCGGTACAACAATGATGCAGAAGCGCTTAGAAGCGGGCGCCGATGCCGAAGCCGACGGTCCACGGATCCATCTTCGCTTCGCCGATCTTCTCGCCGCCGACCTTCACGTCCGGACGCGAGCGCATGTAGCGGGCGTCGGCACGGGCGAACCAGGTCGAGTTGATGTTCATGTCCACACCGACGGTGCCGATCACGCCCTTGGCATCCTTCAGGCGGATGTCGGAGTCGCTGCCGTCGGCCAGCGTTTCATTGCTGAAAGCCGACTGGAAGTAGCCCACGCCCACGAACGGACGGAACACGTTGTCGGCCTGGCCGAAGTGGTACTGGCCGCTCAGTGCGACCGGCTGCTGCTCGACGCTGCCGAGGCGGGCATTGCCCGGGCCCTTCACCTTGTGGTCGAACTTGTCTGCAGCGCCCCACAGTTCAACGGCCCAGTTGTCGTTGATGTAGTAGCTGAAGCTGACGGTCGGTGCCGGGCCGCCATCGACCTTCTTGATGCCGTCGATCGGGTCATTCTTCGGCTGCAGCAGCGAGACGCCGCCAACCACGGCAAAATGCTTGCCCGAGGCGGTATCGGTGGTGCTGCTGTCCTGCGCGAAGGCAGCCGGTGCGAACGCGGCGGAGGTCAGCAGGGCGAGGCTCAGGATACGGATGGAGCGCATGGGGGAATCTCCTAATGTTTCTTGTTTTGGGCCCCCGGTTGCGGGGCGAGCACACCGTAGTCGCCCCAACATGAATCGAATCCGACGCGCGTTAAAAATTAGTTCGCACTGTTCAGCGAACAGCGCGAAATCCCTGTTTCCATGCGGTTTGTGCCCTTCCGGAATATTCATGCAGTTGGAGAAGATGTGAGCGCCGCAACGTTGTGCATCGGCCTGCCTGCGCAGGTGAACACGGATTGCCGGGTGTTGCTGCTGGGTTCTATGCCCGGTATTGCGTCGTTGCAGGCACAGCATTACTACGCCCACCCACGCAATCGCTTCTGGCCCTTGCTCGGCGATCTGTGCGGCTTCGATCCGTCGTTGCCGTATGCGCAGCGACTGCAGGCGCTGGCCGTCAATGGTGTCGGCCTGTGGGATGTGATCGGCCGCTGCGAACGACGCGGCAGCCTGGATGCGGACATCGTGCGTGGCACGGAAGTGGCCAATGCACTTCCCGCACTGATCGCCACGTTGCCTGACCTGCAACTGATCGGCTGCAATGGCGGCGCTGCGATGCGGGCCTTCCAGCGCTGGGTGCAGCCGCAGCTGGCCACGTCGCCCAATGTGTTGGCGCTGCCGTCCACCAGTCCAGCCAATGCAGCATGGTCGTTGCCGCGCCTGCGCCAGGCCTGGCAGCAGGTGGCCCTCGCACTGGCGACATCAAGCGGACATCGACGGGACAATACGCTACCGACTGGAAGCGCCGGCGAGCCATGAGCAACAGCGTGTCCCGGCTGCGTGCGTACTGAAAACACCTGTAACGGTTGGCGCAGGCCCCCGCTGGCCGCACAATAGACGTTTCCCTACACCAGATTGCCGGAGTTCTCCCCATGGCCGAAATCAAGGAAGCACGTGTCCCCGATATCGGTGACTACAGCGATATCCCGGTAATCGAGGTGCTTGTTGCCGTCGGCGATACGGTGAAGAAGGACCAGGGCCTGGTCACGCTGGAAAGCGATAAAGCGACCATGGAGGTACCGTCCTCGGTGGCCGGCGTGGTCAAGGAAATCAAGGTCAAGCTGGGCGACAGCCTGTCCGAAGGCAAGGTCGTGGCGCTGATCGAAGTGGCCGACGGCGAGGCTGCCCAGCCGGCCGCTGCTGCCGCTGCTCCGGCTCCGGCCAAGGCCGCTGCTCCGGCGGCCGCCACCCAGGCCGCTCCCGCCCCGGCCGCCCCCGCTGCCAGCGGCGGCGCGGTTGAAGCGCTGGTGCCGGATATCGGCGACTACAGCGGTATTCCGGTCATCGAAGTGCTGGTCGCCGTGGGCGATACGGTGAAGAAAGACCAGGGTCTGGTCACGCTGGAAAGCGACAAGGCCACCATGGAAGTGCCGTCGTCGGTCGCCGGCGTGGTCAAGGAGATCAAGGTCAAGGTCGGCGACAATCTGTCGCAGGGCAACGTGGTCGCCATCATCGAAGCCGAAGGCGCTGCCGCCCCGGCCCCGAGCAAGGCCGCCGCCGCTGCCGCCCCGGCCGCCGCCGAGACGGCCACCAAGGTCGAGCCAGTCGCCGTGCCGGCACAGCCGGACAAGCTGGCCGCCCGCGAGATCGCCAGCGCCCCCTCGGCCGGCGCGCCGAGCAGCCCGCCGGTGCAGTTCAACGCCGATGGCGTGCTGCCGGCCAAGGTGCCCTACGCGTCGCCGGTGGTGCGTGTGTTCGCCCGTGAGCTGGGTGTCGACCTGCTGCAGGTCAGCGGCAGCGAGAAGGGCGGCCGCATCACCAAGGCCGACGTGCAGAAGTTCGTCAAGGCCGCGCTCAGCGGCGGCGCCCCGGTGGCTGCCGGTGGTACCGTGGCCGCCGGCGGTGGCCTCAACCTGCTGCCGTGGCCGAAGGTCGATTTCAGCAAGTTCGGCGACGTTGAAGTGCAGCCGCTGTCGCGCATCAAGAAGATCTCCGGTGCGAACCTGGCCCGCAACTGGGCGATGATCCCGCACGTCACCCAGTTCGAGCAGGCCGACATCACCGACCTGGAAGGCCTGCGCGTGGCGCTGAACAAGGAGAACGAGAAGGCCGGCATCAAGCTGACCATGCTCGCCTTCCTGATCAAGGCCAGCGCTGCGGCGCTGAAGCAGTTCCCGGAGTTCAACGCTTCGCTGGATGCCAGCGGCGAGAACCTGACCCTGAAGAAGTACTTCAACATCGGTTTCGCGGCCGATACCCCGAACGGCCTGGTCGTTCCGGTCATCCGCGATGTCGACAAGAAGGGCGTGGTGCAGATCGCGCAGGAAACCGGCGAGCTGGCCAGGAAGGCGCGCGACGGCAAGCTGGGCCCGGCCGACATGAGCGGCGGCTGCTTCTCGATCAGCTCGCTGGGCGGCATCGGCGGCACTGCGTTCACCCCGATCGTCAATGCACCGGAAGTGGCCATCCTCGGCGTCTCCAAGTCGTCCATCCAGCCGGTCTGGAACGGCAAGGAATTCGCACCGAAGCTGATGCTGCCGCTGTCGCTGAGCTACGACCACCGCGTCATCGATGGCGCCCTGGCCGCACGCTTCACCACGTACCTCTCGCAGGTGCTGGCCGACATGCGCCGCGTGCTGCTGTAAGGCACCGCTTCGCCCCCACCGTGCGGCCGCTGCCCCTGGCGCGGCCGCCTGTCGAAACGCAGTGACAGCCCACCGGCCACGCCGGTCGGGCACGAGGAAAACCCACCATGGCCACGATTGAAATCAAGGTTCCCGACATCGGCGATTACAGCGATGTACCGGTGATCGAAGTGCTGGTCGCCGTTGGCGATACGGTGAAGAAAGACCAGGGTCTGGTGACCCTGGAGTCGGACAAGGCCACCCTGGAAGTGCCGTCCTCGGCTGCCGGCGTGGTCAAGGAAATCAAGGTCAAGCTGGGCGACACCCTGTCCGAAGGCGCGGTTGTCGTGCTGCTGGAGACCGAGGGCGCCGCTGAAGCGCCGGCCAAGGCCGCTGCGCCGGCCCCGGCTGCAGCCGCTCCGGCCAGCAAGCCGCCGGTGACCCCGTCGCACCGCGCCCCGGCCGAGCCTGCCGCACCGAAGCCAGCGCTGGCCAGTGGCAAGGCCGCCGACATCGAATGCGAAATGGTCGTGCTGGGCTCGGGCCCAGGCGGCTACACCGCCGCGTTCCGCGCCGCCGACGTCGGCCTGGATACCGTGCTGGTCGAGCGCTATGCCAGCCTCGGCGGCGTCTGCCTCAACGTGGGCTGCATCCCCTCCAAGGCGCTGCTGCATGCCGCTGCGGTGATCGACGAAGTCGCCCACGCCGGTGATTTCGGCGTCGAGTTCGGCAAGCCGACCATCACCCTGGACAAGCTGCGCCAGTACAAGGAAAAGGTCGTCAACCAGCTGACCAAGGGCCTGGCCGGCATGGCCAAGCAGCGCAAGGTCCGCAACGTGCAGGGCGTTGGCACGTTCGTGTCGGCCAACGAACTGCTGATCACGGCTGAAGACGGCAGCACCCAACTGCTGCGCTTCCAGAAGTGCATCATCGCCGCCGGTTCGCAGGCGGTGAAGCTGCCGAACTTCCCGTGGGACGACAAGCGCGTGATGGACTCCACCGACGCACTGGAACTGGCCGAAGTGCCGGGTTCGCTGCTGGTCGTCGGTGGCGGCATCATCGGCCTGGAAATGGCCACCGTGTACGGTGCGCTGGGCAGCAAGGTCACCGTGGTCGAGTTCATGGACCAGCTGATGCCGGGCGCTGACAAGGACCTGGTCAAGCCGCTGGCCGACCGCCTGAAGAAGCAGGGCATCGAGGTTCACCTGAAGACCAAGGCCTCCGGCGTGACCGCCGATGCCAAGGGCATCACCGTGACCTTCGAGGCTGCCGAGGAAGGCCAGGCGCCGGCATTGGCACAGGGCACCTTCGACCGCGTGCTGGTGGCCGTGGGCCGCTCGCCGAACGGCAAGAAGATCGACGCGGACAAGGCCGGCGTGCAGGTCACCGACCGCGGCTTCATTCCGGTCGACCGGCAGATGCGCACCAACGTGCCGCACATCTTTGCCATCGGCGATATCGTCGGCAACCCGATGCTGGCCCACAAGGCCACGCATGAGGGCAAGCTGGCGGCCGAAGTGGCTGCCGGGCACAAGAAGGAGTGGGTGGCCCGCGTGATTCCGTCGGTGGCCTACACCAACCCGGAAATCGCCTGGGTCGGCGTGACCGAGACCGAAGCCAAGGCCAAGGGCCTGAAGGTCGGCGTGGCCAAGTTCCCGTGGGCCGCCAGCGGCCGCGCGATCGGCATCGGTCGCACTGAGGGCTTCACCAAGCTGATCTTCGACGAAGACAGCCACCGCATCATCGGTGGTGCCATCGTCGGCGTGCATGCTGGTGATCTGCTGGCCGAGATCGGCCTGGCAATCGAAATGGGTGCCGAAGCCGAAGATATCGGCCACACCATCCACGCGCACCCGACGCTGAGCGAATCGGTGGCGATGGCCTCGGAAATCTACGACGGCACGATCACCGATCTGTACATGCCGAAGAAGAAATAAGGCGCCCGCGCCTTCCCGAACAAAAAGCCTCGGCATTGCCGGGGTTTTTTTGTTTCTCCGTTCCGGATTTTTGCGAGCTGTAGGGCCGCTGCGCGGGCGGCAGGCATTTCGACAAATGTCCCCCGTCGTCCGCCTGCGGCGGTCGCCTCCTCCTTTACTTTGTCGAAACGCCTGCCACCCGCGCAGCGGCTCGGCTTGCGGACAGTCGAGAGCCAGTGCCAAAGCCGCCCGGATGCCTGACACGCGGAGGGAGAGGGGGGTGGGTGCGAAGTAAAGGAGGAGGGGACGGCCGCAGGCTGGCGCCGGGGGACATTCGCACGCAGCCCCCTCTCCCTCCAGCGCTCGACCATCCTGCTCTTGCCCCTGCACGGAACAACAGCACAAAAAACGCGGCCCCCGATGTTCCGGAGGCCGCGCCAGGAGAGAGAGTTGTGGAAGAGGCGCAGGGCTTAGAAGGTGACGCTGATACCGGCCACCGGGCCCTTGAATTCCTGCTTCAGGCCGATGGTGCCGTCGCTGCCCTTCTTGTCCGCATCCAGCTTGAACCAGTCGTAGCCGGCGAACACGCCGAAGTTGTCGGTGAAGCGGTAATCGACGATCGCGTTGGCGCGGCTGAGGTCGCCCTTGTAGTCGTCGAAGCTGCCCCAGCGCGTGTTGAGGTACTGGCCCTGCAGGGTGATCATCCACTTTTCGGACGGGGTGAAGCTCAGGCGTGCACCGACCACCGGCGCCACACCGTCGGTCTTCTCGTCCAGGAACTGGCCTTCGTACACCGTGCCCAGGTCAGCGTAGCCCTTGGTGCTGACCTTCGCGTAC
Organism: Stenotrophomonas indicatrix; assembly: GCA_041545745.1. Taxonomy (NCBI): domain Bacteria; kingdom Pseudomonadati; phylum Pseudomonadota; class Gammaproteobacteria; order Lysobacterales; family Lysobacteraceae; genus Stenotrophomonas; species Stenotrophomonas indicatrix. Next base: position 4,022,257 of record CP168152.1, on the reverse strand, counting down.
TCGGCACCCAGCTGCAGGCCGAGGTCGAACTTCTCGGTGTCCACCACCGAGTAGTCATACACCAGGCTGGCCACCTGGTACTTCAGCTCGGCCTTGACGAAGCTGTCGGCCGGCACGTTGACGTTGCCGAAGGAAATATCCTGGCCGAGCGTCTCGCGGCGGTCCTTGTCGTACTTGAAGTAGTTGAACAGCAGGCGCTGGCGGTTGCTGATGCGGAACATGCCGTCGATACGCGGCTCCCATTCCTTGCCACCCAGCTTGAAGTCCTCGGAGAAGCCGATGTCCTGGCCGGCGACGTTGGTGTTGCCGCGCAGGGTATTGTCCGAGTCGATGTTCATCGCACCCAGGCGCAGGGCGAAGCGGTCATCGCCTTCGGCGGCATGGGCGGCGGAGGCGAACGACGCGCCGGCGGCGAGAAGCGAGAGGGCGAGCAGGGTGGGGACGGAGCGCATCGAAAGAGTCCTTGCAGTGGTTCATCGGAATGAAGACCACTTTGCCGGACGTCGCTGTCCACCATCCGTGAACGTATGGTCCACGCGGTGTGGACGGTTCAGCGCTGTCGGTGCCGAGCGAAAAAGATGGCCCCGGAGCGGCGCTTCGGGGCCATCATGGGGACCTGCAGGCGAAGCGTCGACGAGGTAGCTGCAGGCAGGTCGCAAGATCGGACCATCGCCCTCGGCGGAAAGTTCCATCGCCTGCGACCAAAGTTGAATACGTTGCGGCGCAACATCGCGCAGATGTCATTGTCCCCATGGTGGGCTGTAGAAGCGCAGCCCTTACCGCAACTTGCGCTGTTCCGATATGAACAGGCACCGGTTGTCTCGCAAATTGTCCCATTGCTATAATTTGGCGGCTCGATGAGGCCCCCCTGCTGTAGTCGCCTCAGCCATCCACTTGTAACCACGCGGGACGTCCTGTGCTGAACTCCGTAGAAACGGGTCGGCGACTGATGCTGCGCGCCGCGGTCTACCCGCTGGCCGCAGTGGCTGTCCTGGCTCTGGCCTTCCTGCTGGTAGGGCCGAAGTATGCCCTTGGTGCCCTGGCATCCGGTGTGGCGGTTTCGGCCGGTGGTTGGGTGGCGGCACGGATGGCATTGGGTGGTGGTGCGCTGGGGGCCGGTTCGGCCATGGCACGCCTGATCGTTGCGATCGTGGCCAAGTGGGCGCTCGTTTTTGGTGTCCTGATGGTGGGGTTCCTGGTCTTCAAGCTGCCTGCATTGGCGCTGTTGGCCGGTATCGCCGTCGGGCTGATGTTCCAGGTCCTGGCCATGGCCAGGCGCTAATCGAATTCATTTAACTTAAGGTTCCGGACACATGGCAGGCGAGGCGCTTACACCCACCTCCTACATCCAGCATCACCTGCACAATCTGACGGCAGGTCATGGCTCTCCGTGGGCAATCCACGTGGACACGCTGGTGACCTCGCTGCTGATGGGCCTGGTGATGGTCGTCGCCTTCTGGCTCGGCACCCGCAAGGCCACCTCCGGCGTGCCGGGCAAGTGGCAGGCGTTCGTCGAGATCTGCCTGGAGTTCGTTGACCGCCAGGCCAAGGACACCTACCACGGCACCAGCAAGCTGGTGACCCCGATCGCGATCACGATCTTCTTCTGGATCCTCCTGATGAACCTCATCAAGATGATCCCGGCCGACTTCATCGCCAAGCCGCTCGAACTGATGGGCGTGCCGTACTGGAAGCCGGTGCCCACTGCCGACGTCAATGCCACCCTGGGCATGTCGATCAGCGTGTTCTTCCTGATGCTGTTCTTCGCGTTGCGCTCCAAGGGCTTTGGCGGTTTCGCCAAGGAATTCCTGACCGCACCGTTCGGCAAGTGGATGATGCCGTTCAACCTGATCCTGAACATCGTCGAGTGGCTGAGCAAGCCGATCTCGCTGGCGATGCGACTGTTCGGCAACATGTTCGGCGGTGAAATCGTGTTCCTGCTGATCTGGGTGCTGGGCGGTGCAGGTATCGCCGGCATGTTTGCAGGCGCGTTCGCCGGCTTCGGCTGGATGCTGTTCCACCTTCTGGTGATTCCGCTGCAGGCCTTCATCTTCATGATGCTGTCCATCGTGTACCTGAGCCTGTCGGAAGACGCTCACTGAGTTTCGCTTCACCCTTCATCCGTTTGTTTCTAAACCCTTAGCAATCAAGTTCCTGGAGAAAACCATGTACTTCGCCGTCCTGACCAATCTCGCCCAAGTTCAGAGCTCCACCGTCCTCGCCGTCGGCATCATGATCGGCCTGGCCGCGCTGGGCGCCGGTCTGGGTCTGGCCATCATGGCCGGTAAGTTCCTGGAGTCGGCCGCGCGCCAGCCGGAACTGATCCCGGTCCTGCAGGTCCGCATGTTCATCACCGCCGGCCTGATCGACGCCGCCTTCATCATCTCGGTCGCCGTGGGCCTGCTGTTCGCCTTCGCCAACCCGATGGTCGGCGAGTTCGTCTCGCGCCTGCCGGCAATCGCTGGCTGATCCAGCGAAAGCGAAACGACCGGGCGCCGCAGGCGCCTGGTCGCGGATGAAGGTTCGGATGCGCCGCCCGTGTGGCGGCGCCTCCATCCCGTCACAACCGACTGAGCGAACCCCATGGATATCGGTTTTACCCTCATCGCCCAGGCCCTGGCCTTTGCCGCCCTGATCTGGCTCATCGCGACCAAGATCTGGCCGCCGCTGATGAACGCGATCGAAGAGCGTCAGCAGAAGATCGCTGAAGGCCTCGCTGCTGCCGACCGCAGCCAGAAAGATCTGGCCCAGGCGCAGGACAAGGTCAATGAAGCGCTGAAGGAAGCCCGCACCAAGGCCAACGAGATCATCGACCAGGCCCATGCGCGTGCCAACCAGATCGTCGACGCGGCCCGCAACGAAGCTGTTGCCGAAGCCACCCGTCAGAAGGACCTGGCCCAGGCTGAAATCGACGCCGCCGCCAACCGTGCCCGTGAAGATCTGCGCAAGCAGGTGTCCGCGCTGGCCGTGACCGGTGCCGAAAAGCTGCTCAAGCGCGAAATCGACGCCAACGCCCACAAGGCGCTGCTCGACGAGCTGGCCTCGGAGATTTAAGGATGAGCCAGGCCCTCACGCTTGCCCGCCCGTACGCCCGCGCCGCCTTCGCGACCGCGCGTGACGAAGGCGCGTTCGCGCCGTGGTCGGACGCTTTGGCGTTCTCCGCCCACGTCGCCGCCGACCCGCGCGTGGCGGCCCTGCTCGCCAACCCGGAGCTGGGTCGCGATGACGCCGTCGCCCTGCTGGCGCCGGAGTCCCGCGGCGAGACCTACTCGCGCTTCCTGGCTGTGCTTGCCGAATCGCATCGTCTGCCGCTGCTGCCGGAAATCGCTGGCATGTTCGACGCACTGCGCGCCGAGGCCGAGCACGTGGTCAAGGCCACGGTGACCTCCGCGGCCGAGTTGTCGGTTGCCGAGCTGGACGCGATCAAGGCTGCGCTGCGCAAGCGCTTCAACCGCGAGGTCGAAGTGACCACCGCGGTCGACGCCTCGCTGATCGGCGGCGCTGTGATCGACGCCGGCGACGTGGTCATCGATGGTTCGCTGAAGGGCAAGCTGGCCCGTCTGCAGACCGCGCTCGCTAACTGAATTCATTTAACGTCCGGCCCCGCTGCCGGCACTAGGACTTGACGATGGCAACCACGCTCAACCCCTCCGAAATCAGCGAACTGATCAAGAACCGCATCGAGAAGGTCAAGCTGGCCGCGGAATCGCGCAACGAAGGCACCGTGACCAGCGTGTCCGACGGCATCGTGCGCATCTTCGGTCTGGCCGACGTGATGCAGGGCGAAATGATCGAACTGCCGAACAACACCTTCGCCCTGGCCCTGAACCTGGAGCGCGACTCGGTCGGCGCCGTGGTCCTGGGTGGCTACGAGAAAGTGCGCGAAGGTGACGTCGCCAAGACCACCGGCCGCATCCTGGAAGTGCCGGTCGGTCCGGAACTGCTGGGCCGCGTCGTCAACGCACTCGGCGAACCGATCGACGGCAAGGGCCCGCTGGGCACCGACCTGACCGCTCCGGTGGAGCGCGTTGCGCCGGGCGTGATCTGGCGCAAGTCGGTCGACCAGCCGGTGCAGACCGGTTACAAGTCGGTCGACTCGATGATCCCGATCGGCCGTGGCCAGCGCGAGCTGGTCATCGGTGACCGCCAGACCGGCAAGACCGCGCTGGCCATCGATGCGGTGATCAACCAGAAGGGCACCGGCATCAAGTGCGTGTACGTAGCGATCGGCCAGAAGGCCTCGACCGTTGCCAACATCGTGCGCAAGCTGGAAGAGAACGGCGCCCTGGCGCACACCATCGTGGTGGCTGCCACCGCGTCCGAATCGGCCGCGATGCAGTACATCAGCGCCTACTCGGGCTGCACCATGGGCGAGTACTTCATGGACCGCGGCGAAGACGCGCTGATCGTGTACGACGATCTGTCCAAGCAGGCCGTGGCCTACCGCCAGATCTCGCTGCTGCTGAAGCGCCCGCCGGGCCGTGAAGCCTACCCGGGTGACGTGTTCTACCTGCACTCCCGTCTGCTCGAGCGCGCTGCCCGCGTGTCCGAGGAATATGTCGAGAAGTTCACCGAAGGCAAGGTCACCGGCAAGACCGGTTCGCTGACCGCGCTGCCGATCATCGAAACCCAGGCCGGCGACGTCTCCGCGTTCGTTCCGACCAACGTGATCTCGATCACCGACGGCCAGATCTTCCTGGAAACCGATCTGTTCAACGCCGGCATCCGCCCGGCCGTGAACGCCGGTATCTCGGTGTCGCGCGTCGGTGGTTCGGCGCAGACCAAGATCATCAAGAAGCTGTCTGGCGGCATCCGTATCTCGCTGGCCCAGTACCGCGAGCTGGCTGCGTTCGCGCAGTTCGCGTCGGACCTGGACGAAGCCACCCGCAAGCAGCTGGAGCGCGGTCAGCGCGTCACCGAGCTGATGAAGCAGAAGCAGTACGCACCGATGTCGATCGCCAACCAGGCGCTGTCGATCTACGCCGTCAACGAGGGTTACCTCGACGACGTGCCGGTCAGCAAGCTGCTGGCGTTCGAAGAAGGCCTGCACGCGCACTTCGCCAACACCCAGGGCGAGCTGATCGGCAAGGTCAACGCCACCGGCGGTTGGGACAACGACATCGAAGGTGCCTTCAAGAAGGGCATCGTCGAGTTCAAGACCACCGGCAGCTGGTAATCGAGGTCCTGTAGAGCGGAGCGATGCTCCGCTGGACCAGACGATCAAACGGTTGAACAACGCGGGGCCCAGGCCCCGCGCCACGGGAATAAAAGATGGCAAGCGGACGCGAAATCAAAACCAAGATCAAGAGCGTGCAGAACACCCGCAAGGTGACGCGCGCCCTGGAAATGGTCTCGGCCTCCAAGATCCGCAAGGCGCAGGATCGGATGAAGACCTCGCGTCCGTACGCGCAGGCGATGAAGCAGGTGATCGGCCACCTGGCGCAGGCCAGCACCGACTACCAGCATCCGTTCCTGGTCGAGCGTGAGCAGGTCAAGCGGGTCGGTTTCATCGTGATCTCCTCCGATCGCGGTCTGGCCGGCGGCCTCAACAACAACCTGTTCCGCAAGATGCTTGGCGAAGCCAAGGCCTGGCAGGACAAGGGTGCCGAAGTGGACCTGGTGACCATCGGCCAGAAGGCATCGACCTTCTTCCGCCGGGTCAAGGTGAACATGGTCGGCACGGTGACCCACATCGGCGACACGCCGAAGCTGGAATCGCTGATCGGTGTGATCAAGGTCATGCTCGACGCCTTCACCGAAGGCAAGGTCGACCGCGTGTATCTGGTCTACAACCGCTTCGTCAACACCATGGTGCAGAAGGCCAGCTTCGATCAGCTGCTGCCGCTGCCGGCCGCGGAGAAGCAGGTTGCGCACCACGACTGGGACTACCTGTACGAACCCGATGCCGCGACCGTGCTCGAGCACGTGATGACGCGTTACATCGAGTCGCTGGTGTACCAGGCGCTGCTGGAAAACGTCGCTTCCGAGCATGCCGCGCGCATGGTGGCGATGAAGTCGGCCAGTGACAACGCCAACAAGCTGATCGGAACCCTGCAGCTGGTCTACAACAAGGCCCGCCAGGCAGCGATCACCCAGGAAATCTCCGAAATCGTCGGCGGCGCGGCAGCAGTCTGACCGCGTTCGTTAAAAGCACACATTTAGAGGATGCAGCAATGAGTCAGGGCAAGATCGTTCAGATCATCGGCGCCGTCGTCGACGTCGAATTCCCCCGCGAGTCGGTGCCGAAGGTGTACCACGCGCTGAAGGTGGACAACACCGAAATCACCCTGGAAGTGCAGCAGCAGCTCGGTGACGGAGTGGTCCGCTGCATCGCGCTGGGCTCCACCGATGGCCTGAAGCGCAACCTGGTGGCCACCAACACCGAGCGCGGCATTTCCGTGCCGGTCGGCGCAGGCACCCTGGGCCGCATCATGGACGTGCTCGGCCGTCCGATTGACGAAGCCGGTCCGGTCGCCGCCAGCGACACCTGGGAAATCCACCGCGCTGCTCCGTCGTACGAAGACCAGTCCCCGGCCACCGAGCTGCTGGAAACCGGCATCAAGGTCATCGACCTGATGTGCCCGTTCGCCAAGGGCGGCAAGGTCGGCCTGTTCGGCGGCGCCGGCGTCGGCAAGACCGTCAACATGATGGAACTGATCAACAACATCGCCAAGGCGCACAGCGGTCTGTCCGTGTTCGCCGGCGTGGGTGAGCGTACCCGTGAGGGCAACGACTTCTACCACGAGATGAAGGACTCCAACGTCCTGGACAAGGTCGCGATGGTGTACGGCCAGATGAACGAGCCGCCGGGCAACCGTCTGCGCGTCGCCCTGACCGGCCTGACCATGGCCGAGTACTTCCGCGACGAGAAGGACGAGAACGGCAAGGGCAAGGACGTGCTGCTGTTCGTCGACAACATCTACCGCTACACCCTGGCCGGTACCGAAGTGTCGGCACTGCTGGGTCGTATGCCGTCGGCAGTGGGTTACCAGCCGACCCTGGCCGAGGAAATGGGCGTCCTGCAGGAGCGCATCACCTCGACCAAGAATGGTTCGATCACCTCGATCCAGGCCGTCTACGTGCCGGCCGATGACTTGACCGATCCGTCGCCGGCGACCACCTTTGCCCACTTGGACTCGACCGTGACCCTGTCGCGTTCGATCGCTTCGCTGGGTATCTACCCGGCGGTCGATCCGCTGGATTCCACCAGCCGCCAGATGGACCCGCTGGTCATCGGCCACGAGCACTACGACACCGCCCAGCGCGTCCAGCAGACCCTGCAGAAGTACAAGGAACTGAAGGACATCATCGCCATCCTGGGCATGGACGAACTGTCCGAAGAAGACAAGCAGGCCGTGTCGCGCGCCCGCAAGATCGAGCGCTTCTTCAGCCAGCCGTTCCACGTGGCCGAAGTGTTCACCGGCTCGCCGGGCAAGTACGTGTCGCTGAAGGACACCATCCGTGGCTTCAAGGCCATCGTCGATGGCGAGTACGACCACCTGCCGGAGCAGGCGTTCTACATGGTCGGCAGCATCGAAGAAGCGGTCGAGAAGGCCAAGAAGATGGCCGAGAAGGCCTGATGCGGCAGGGACGGGCACACGCCCGTCCCGACCGTGACACGGGGTGGGCCTGCGCCCACCGCTGCGGAATCCCTGCGGTGGGTTCGACCCGCCCCCTAGCGAAGAGAGTTACATGAGCACCATCCGTTGCGACATCGTCAGCGCCGAGCAGGAAATCTTCCGTGGCGAAGCGACCCTGGTCGTGGCCACCGGTGAGCTGGGCGAACTGGGCATCGCGCCCAAGCACGCACCGCTGATCACCCGCCTGAAGCCGGGCAAGGTGGTAGTGACCACGCCGAGCGGCGAGCAGCTGGATTTCGCCATTTCCGGCGGCATCCTGGAAGTGCAGCCGCAGGTGGTGACCGTGCTGGCCGACACCGCGATCCGCGCACAGGACATCGACGAAGCCTCGGTTCGCAAGGCCAAGGAAGAAGCCGAGCGCATCCTGGCCAACCGCGGCGAAGCGATGGAAGTGGCCGAAGCCCAGCAGAAGCTGGCCGAAGCCGTTGTCCAGCTGCAGGCGCTGGAGCGCCTGCGCAAGACCCTCAAGCACTGAGGTCCAGCACCATCAAGCAGGAACGCCGGCCACGTGCCGGCGTTTTTGTATGTGTCGACGACGCAGCGGAGACGCCGTTACCGGTACACGACATGGCGCAGCAGCAGGAAAGACACCACCGCCAGGCCCGCTTCCACCAGCGGCTTTGCCAGCCACGCGTACTGCAGGCCCAGCACATGGTCGGCGGCGGCCACCAGCAGCGTGCTGGCCGTGGTCAGCAGCAACCACAGCGGCAGGAATCGTGCGAAGCGACGCCAACCCAGGCGCTGCCCGTTGGCGTCGGCGAAGGTGATGCGTCCATTTAGCCAGAAACCCAGCAGCATGCCGGCCACGCGTCCACAGACGTTGCCGGGTGCAGCAGGCATGCCGGCTGCCGTTGCCAGTACGAACACCGCCCAGTCCAGCAGCAGCTGCAGCAGGCCGATGACGAAATAGGAACGGCCTTGGCGGAGCAGGCTCATGGTGCCGGGGTCATGGTGGGGGCTCCATGTTAACGGCCCCCGTTCTAGAATCACCGCATCAAATCGTGGACCACCCGCATGACCCAACCCCTGCACGTGATCATCCTCGCCGCTGGCGCCGGCAAGCGCATGAAATCGGTGCTGCCCAAGGTACTGCAGCCGATCGCCGGCAAGCCGATGCTGGCGCATGTGATCGCCACGGCGCGCGAACTGCAGCCGGCTGCCATCCACGTGGTGTACGGCCACGGCGGGGACCAGGTGCGGCACTACTTCGCTGACCAGCCGGACCTGTTGTGGGCGGAACAAGTGCAGCAGCTGGGTACTGGCCACGCCGTGGCCCAGGCCATGCCGGAGGTGCCCGACGCCGCACAGGTGCTGGTGCTGTATGGCGATGTGCCGTTGATCCGTGCGCAGACCCTGCGCGACCTGCTGGCCCAGCCGGGCCGGCTGGCCGTGCTGGTTGCCGATGTCGAGGATCCCACCGGCTATGGTCGCGTGCTGCGCGATGCGGAAGGCAAGGTGGGGGCGATCGTCGAGCAGAAGGACGCCGATGACGAACAGCGCCGGGTGCGCATCATCAACACCGGCATCATCACTGCCGAGTCGACCGCGCTGCGCCGTTGGCTGTCGCAGCTGTCCAACAGCAACGCGCAGGGCGAGTACTACCTGACCGATGTGTTCGCCTTCGCCGCCCGCGAGTTCACTCCGGCGGAGATGGCCTTGGTGGCCGATGCGCAGGACGCGGAAGGCGCGAACGATCCCTGGCAGCTCTCGCAGCTGGAACGCGCCTGGCAACGCCGCGCAGTGCGCGCGCTATGCATCCAGGGCGCGCGCGTGCGGGATCCGGCGCGGGTGGATATCCGCGGTGAAGTGATCGTCGGCAGCGACGTGATGATCGATGTCGATGTGATTCTTGAAGGCAAGGTGGTGCTCGGCGATGGCGTGACCGTCGGCCCGTTCACCCGGCTGAAGGACGTTACTCTCGGCGCGGGCACCGAAGTGCGTGCGCACTGCGATGTGGAAGGCGTGATCAGCGAGGGTGCGGCACAGATCGGCCCGTTCGCGCGCCTGCGCCCCGGTACCGTGCTGGCCGATGGCGTGCACGTGGGCAACTTCGTGGAAACCAAGAAGGTCACCCTGGGGGTGGGCAGCAAGGCCAACCACCTGACCTACCTGGGCGATGCAGTGATCGGCAGCAAGGTCAACATCGGTGCGGGCACCATCACCTGCAACTACGACGGCGTGAACAAGTCGACCACCACCATCGGCGACAACGCCTTCATCGGCTCCAATAGTTCGCTGGTGGCGCCGGTGCAGATCGGTGAAGGGGCAACGATTGCCGCAGGTTCGGTCATCACCCGCACTGCGCCGGACGGCAAGCTGACCGTGGCCCGCGCGCGCCAGGAAACGATCGATGGCTGGCAGCGCCCCATCAAGAAAAGCTGAGCCGAGGCCACCGCGCGTCGACGAGCTCGACGCGTTGCCCCGCATCGAACAGCGTGCGGGCGAACTGCTGCGCGGGCACGAGGCGTACCCGGTGTTCGCCGGTCATGGTCTGGATCTGCTCACGCTGCAGGCTGGACTGCGGCGTGGTCAGTTGTGGGTCATCGAGGGCGCCGATGGCGACATCGCTGGCTACCTGCTGGGCGGTGCACTCGACGGCGATTTCCATGTGCTGCAGATGGATGTGGATCCCAACCACGCGCGGCGTGGCTACGGACGCGCGTTGCTGCGCCATGCGCTGGCCGTGGCCAAGATGCGTGACTACGCTGCCGCAGTCCTGACCACGCTGTCCGATGTGCCGTGGAATGCGCCATTCTACGCCAGCGAAGGATTCAACGTGCTGCCGGAGGCTGAGTGGGGCGTGGGCCTGCAAGCGGTGATGGCGGAGGAAGCCGCGCTGGGATTTCCGATGCACCTGCGGGTGGCGATGCGACGGGTGCTTTAGTTTTGCTTCCTCTGTTGCTTGCTGAAGGTTGATCATTGTTAATGGGTGTCACTTTTCTTTGTACGCAAAGAAAAGTAACCAAAAGAAACGTTCCGCCGGCCGCGAGCCGATGCTGCGCATCGGTGCCCTGCGCTCCTCGGCGAATCAGGGGCCGGTGCCGAACTCGCTGCGCTCAGACATCGGCACCTCTTCGCCCCTGATTCCCCTGCGGTGCTCGGCTCGCTTCAAGGCGGACCCAAGTCAAAGTCCACAGCTGCACCCAGTAGATCCACGTCATGCGTGGATGCTTTTGCTCTGCTTCTCGAGTCCGCCTTGAAGCGAGCCGAGCACCGCAGGGTGTCGGCGTGCGCAGCACGACGGCTCGCGGACTGGCGGCGCGTTTCTTTTGGTTACTTTTCTTTTCGCGCGAAAAGAAAAGTGACGCCCATGAACCGTGATCAACCTTCAGCAATCAACAGAAGAAGGAAGAACAAACCTACCCCACCGGCAACAGGATCGACACACACAGCCCGCCGTCGGTGCGGTTCTGCAGCGATACCCTGCCACCGTGCGCCTCGACGATCTCGCGGGTGAGTGCCAGCCCCAGGCCGGTGCCATTGCGCTTGGTCGAATAGAACGGCATCAACGCATTCTGCAGCACCTGCTCGTTCATGCCCTTGCCCCGGTCCAGCACATCCAGCCGCAACCACTGTGGCAGCCGGGTCAGCTGCACCTGTACGTCGTCGTTCGGCGGATCTGCTTCGGCGCAGGCCTCGTGCGCGTTCTTCAGCAGGTTGAGCAGGGCCTGGCCGAACTGGGCGATGTCGATCCGGCTGCTCAGCTCCTCGTCGAGTTCACGCTCCATCGTGAACGGAATCTGCTGGCACAGGCTGGACAGGAACGGCGCCCAGTGCACGGTCTGCAGCTGCGGCTGCGGCAGCTTGGCGAAACGTGCGTAGCCCCGGATGAAGCCTTCCAGATGCCGTGCGCGGTCTTCAATGGTGGTGAAGATCTCCGGCAGCCGGTCGAAGCGTTCGCGCTTGACCAGTTCGCCGCCGGAGTGTGCCAGCGATGCGATCGGCGCCAGCGAGTTGTTGAGCTCGTGGCTGATCACCCGGATCACCTTCTTCCAGGTCTGTACTTCCTGCCGGCGCAGTTCGGCAGTGAGCTGGCGTACCAACAGCAGGTCATGCGGGCGGCCGTTGAGCTGGAACGCGCGCCGCGACAGGTGATAGACCTGTTCGTCATCCTCGTCGCCTTCCACGCCGTCTTCGCTTTCCGACTTCACCGCGAACAAGCTGTCGCCGCCGCGGCCGATGGCGTCGCGCAGCTCCACCGGCAGCTGCTCGAGCACGTCTTCCATGCGCTGGCCTTCCAGCTTCCAGCCGCTGTGCAGCAGCTTGCGCGCGGCCAGGTTGGAGAACACCACGCGGGAAATGCCATCGCCACCGGCGGCGATCAGCAGCATCGCCACCGGCGTGTTCTGCACCATGGTATCCAGCAGCAGTTCGCGCTGCACCAGGCCCTGGCGCTGCGCACGCAGCACTTCGCCCAGTTCGCGGTGCGCCTGCACCAGGTCACCCAGTTCGTCATTGCCGGGCCAGTAGATGCCGAAGTTGTACTCACCGTCGCGGTAGCTGCTGGTGGTCCCGGACAGCGCCCGCATCAACGAGCGCACCGGTGCGGTGGCGCGGCGCAGTGTCCACCACATCAATGACAGCAGGATGATCGTGGAGACCGTGGTCACCACCCAGCCATGGTCCATCCAGTAGGCCAGCAGCCACGGCAGCGCGGCAGCCAGCGCCAGCACCGGCAGCAGGCGCAGGAACAGGCGGAAGGTGAAGGAGCGCCGTTTCATTCGCGCGGAATGCCGTGCCGATCCATGCGCCGATACAGCGCCTGCCGGCTCAGTCCAAGCTCGGCGGCGGCCTGGGCGATGACCCCGTGGTTGCGCGCCAGCACTTCCTCGATGCGTGCGCGGTCGGGATCATTGCCGGCGCTTGGCGTCGGGCGCGGAGCAGCAGGTGCGCGCGGCAGGTTGAGATCGCCTGCTTCGATGCGGTTGCCCGTGGCCAGCAGTTCGGCACGCTGGATCACGTTGCGCAGCTCGCGCACGTTGCCCGGCCACAGATGTCGCTGCAGCGCACTGGCCGCCGCGCTGGACAGCGGCTTGTCGATGCTGAGGAAATGCTCGGCCAACGGCACGATGTCGCCGGGGCGGTCGGCCAGCGGCGGCAGCGCCAGTTCCACCGTGTTGAGCCGGTAGTACAGGTCTTCGCGGAACGTGCCCTCGCGGATCATTGCCGGCAGGTCGGCATTGGTCGCACTGACCACGCGCACCTTGACCTGGCGTTCGCGGTTGGAGCCCAGGCGTTCGAAGCGCCCCGTCTCCAGCACGCGCAGCAGCTTCATCTGCCCGCCCAGCGACAGGTTGCCGATTTCATCCAGGAACAGCGTGCCGCCGTCGGCTGCCTCGAACTTGCCTTCGCGCGCCTTGTTGGCGCCGGTGTAGGCGCCGGCCTCGGCACCGAACAGTTCGGCCTCGATCAGTTCGGAGGGCAGGGCGCCGCAGTTCACCGCCACGAACGGGCCCTTGGCCACCAGCGAGTTGGCCTGGATGATCTGCGCGATCTTCTCCTTGCCCGCGCCATTGGGGCCGGTGATCAGCACCGGCAGCTCCGAGCGCGCGACCTGGCACGCCAGGGCGATCACCCGCTCGCTGGCGGGGTCGGCGAACACCGCGCCGCACAATGCGTATTTGTCTTCCAGTGCATGGCGCTGGCGTTGCTCGCGCTGGCGTCGCTGGTCCAGTTCGCGCCGCGCTTCGGACAGTTCCAGCAGGTTGTTGACCGTGGTCAGCAGCTTGCGGTCATCCCAGGGTTTGGCCAGGTAGTCGGCGGCACCAGCCTTGACCAGGTCCACCGCGCTGCTCAGGTGGGTCCACGCAGTCAGCAGGATCACCGGCAGATCGGGGTGGCGTTCGCGGATCTGCGCGAACAGTGCCTCGCCTTCCTCGCCGGAGGTGGTGTCCTCGCTGAAGTTCATGTCCTGGATCACCAGGTCTACCGCCTGCGATTCCAGCAGCGCCAGCCCTTCGGCCGGGCTCTGCGCCTGCAGGGTGTCGATGTCGTGCAGGGAGAACAGCACGTCCAGCGCGGTTCCCACGCTGGCGTTGTCGTCGATGATCAGGATCGCAGGCATTCGGCGGCTTCTGGGAGGGCAGGGAAGCGCCGGAAAGCGCCGGCGCCGCGCACGGAAAAGGGTGGATGAGGCCGGAGCTTTCGGCGCCACCCACCAAGCATAGCCAAACCGATGGCGGCGCAGGAGCCGCCCGGCCTCAGCGCCGTGGCGGAGGCGGAGGCGGGGGAGCCGGCGGCGCCAGCGCGGGGCGCCACTGGGCCACGTTCACCGGCACGGTGAGCATCCGCCCGTCGCGGCGCAGCAGCAGGTAGACGGTGGGCGTCGATACCGCCTGCACGGCGTCGACGAGCTGCTCGATCTGCCGCACCGGCGAATCGTCCACGCGCAGGATGCGGTCGCCGCTGCGCACACCGAAGCGGGCTTCCGGGCTGGCCACATCCACCCGCACCACGCCCTCGGTCGAGCGCAGCGCCAGCCGCGCATCGTCCTGGCGCCACTCCAGCGTCTGCGCGCTGCTGGTGCCGGCGAGTACCGGCAGCGGCAGGGCCAACAACAGCACCAGCAGGCTGGCACGCATCTCACGCGCCCCGCGTGGCGACGGCCGGGGGCACCGCCGCAGCGCGGCGGGCCGGACCGAACACGGCGATCTGGCCCAGCAGCCACAGCAGCGCTGCGCCCAGCGGCAGGTACAGCAGCGGCATGCGCGGCAGCTCGTACATGTTCATCAGTGCCAGGTTGATGGCGTACGCCGCCAGCATGCCGAGCACAATGCCGAGCGTGGCCAGCAGGAAGTTCTCGGTCTGGAAGTAGCGCAGGATCTGCCCACGGGTGGCGCCCAATGCGCGGCGGATGCCGATCTGCTTGCTGCGCTGCTGCACCCAGAAGCTGGCCAGGCCGACGATGCCCAGTGCGGTGACCACCAGCAGCGCGATGCACACGGTGACCAGCAGGCCGACCATGGAGCGGTCGTTCTTGAAGTAGTCGGCGCGCTGTTCCTGGTAGGTCAGCTTCTCGCGCACCAGGCGGTTGGGGTCGTTATGCTCCAGCGCGGCCAGCGCGCCCTTCAACACTTCATCGCGGCGTTCCGGTGAGGTCCGCAGCATGTACGGCCCACGGGTGAAGTCGGTACGTACCGGCAGGATCATCGACAAGGTGCTGTTGTCGTTGTAATCGGTGGGGGTGGCCAGATGGGCGACCACGCCGACCACATGCAGGGCCTGGTTGCCCATGTAGAACGTCTTGCCCAGCGCACTCTGGTCCGGGTACATCTTGGCGGCGACCTGCTGGTTGATGATTACCGGCGCGGCGCGGTCAGGCTTCGGGTTCTTCTGCGCTTCTTCCAGGTCGATGTACTCGCTGGGCAGGAAGTCTCGCCCGGCGACCAGTTGCAGGCCCAGCGTGGACAGAGCGTTCTCACCAACCATGTACTGCGACACGAAGGCCGTCGGGCGTTCCTGCTCCCGCTCGCGCGAGATGCTGGTGTTGCTCGAGTTGCGGCGGAACGGCAGCTGGTTGACCTTGGCCACGCTGGTCACGCCGGGGATCGCGCGCAGCGACGCCAGGTCTTCGTTGGTGCGGGCCATGGCGTTGGTCTGCTTGCCGATGCCGCTGACCCGGACCATGACCAGTTCGTTCTCGGCCAGGCCACTGGGCTGGCTGATCTTTTCCACGCGCTGGGTGACCAGGAACAGGGCATTGCAGACGATGGCGCAGGTCAGGGCGATTTCCAGCACGATCAATGCGGCTGCGGTCTTGTGCCGGCGCAGGGTGCTGAGGATGGGGCGGATGTCCATGGAAAGTCCTCGTTCTGGTGCTTACTGCGACTTGAGCTGGATGGCCGGGGTGACCTGCATCGCGCGCCAGGCGGGCAGGAAACCGGCAGCGACGCTGGCGAGCAGGGTCAGGCCGAGGGAGAGCAGCAGCATGTTGCCGTCCAGGTGGGCCAGCTTGGCGTAGTCCACCGGCTGCTGGCGCACTGCATACAGGCCCAGCAGTGCCAGGCCGATGCCGAGCACGCCACCGACCACGCCCACCGCGCCCGCCTCAACCAGGCATTGCAGGAAGATCTGCCCGCGGCTGGCGCCCAGTGCGCGACGCACGCCGATCTCACCGCTGCGGCGCAGGAACTTGGCCAGCAGCAGGCCGACGGTGTTGACCAGGCAGACACCGAGGAAACCCAGCGCCAGCCACATCTGCAGGCGCACGTCGCTGGGCACCGCGTTGTTGAAGGTCAGCCACTCCATCACGCTGCGCAGGCGCACGTTGGCGGGGCGTTCGAAACGGCCGGCAGCACGCTGCTGGTCCGAATAGTTGACCAGGTAGCGGCGATAGTCTTCGGCCTTGGACGGGTCAAGCTCCACCCAGTACTGGATCCAGGTGCACGGTGCATTGATGGAATTGCTGTCGTCGCCGGGAGCACCGTCGCGGAAGCAGTTCATGTTGCCGTTGCTGCCGAACTTCAGGTCCATCGCGGTGGACAGCGGCATCATCAGATCCTCTTCGCGGCCGTAGTTGCCCACGGTCAGGTCGAAGAAGTGAGGTTCCGGATTCCAGGTGTCCATCACGCCGATCACCCGCAGCGAATGGCCATCGACACGGACCTGGCGGCCGACACTGTCGGCACCCTGGAACAGCTTGTCGTTGATGACCTTGGACAGCACCACCACGCGGGCGCGGCCGTCATCGTCGCTGGCCGTCCAGGCGCGGCCATACAGCATCGGCACGTTGAACATCGGGAAGAAATCGGCTGAGGTCCAGCGCGTATCGATGTTGAACGGCTTCAACGTGCTGCCTTCCGGTTCGACGGTCACAGCGCCGGCACTCATCATCGCCTGGCGCTCGCCACGCTTCTCGCGCAGCAGCGTCTCGGCATCGAAACGGGTCATCTGGGTTTCCGGCTCTTCGCCGGTCAGGTAACCCGAGCGCGGGCGCGGATCGACCTGCACGTAGAACAGGCGGTCGCTCCTGTCCGGGATCGGGTCGCCGGACAGCACATGGAACACGGTCAGGGTGGTCATCGAAGCACCGATGCCCAGCGCGATGGCTACCACCATCAGCGCGGTCAGTACCTTGTTGCGGCGGAAGCTGCGCACCGCCAGTCGGGCGTAGTAGGCGAACATGGGCGTGCCCTCACTCGTTGACGGCGACGATGCGACGTGGGGTGGCCAGCACCGGCTCGCGTACCAGGTCGGTGACCTGGCCGTCGACGATATGCACGTTGCGCTGCGCGCGCGCGGCCAGTTCCGGGTCGTGGGTGACCATCACGATGGTGGTGCCGGCGGCGTTGATCTCCTCCAGCAGTTCCATCACCCCGCGCGCCATCTGCGTGTCCAGGTTGCCGGTCGGTTCGTCGGCCAGCAGCAGACGGGGGCTGCCGGCCAGGGCACGGGCAATCGCCGCGCGCTGCTGCTGGCCGCCGGAGAGTTCGTTCGGGTAGTGCTTCATGCGCGAGCCCAGGCCGACCTGGCTCAGCGCCTTCTCGATGCGCTCGCGGCGCTCGCCGGCGCTCATCTTGCGATAGCGCAGCGGCACGTCCACGTTGTCGAACAGGTTGAGGTCCGGAATCAGGTTGAAGCCCTGGAAGATGAAGCCGATCTTCTGGTTGCGCAGGCGGCTGCGGGCATCATCGCCAAGCTTGCTGACGTCCTGGCCATCCAGCATGTAGGTGCCGCTGGTGAAGGTCTCCAGCAGGCCGGCGATGTTGAGGAAGGTGGTCTTGCCGGAGCCGGACGGACCGGTGACGGCGACGAACTCGCCTTCCTTGACCTGCAGTTCAAGAGAACGCAGCGCGTGGGTTTCCACCTGTTCGGTACGGAAGACCTTGGCGACCGAACGCATTTCGAGCATGTACATGGGGTGTCCTCTCTCCAGGATGTATGAGTTGTCAGTTGACGGAGACGCGTTCGGCGTCCTTGAACAGGTCGCTGCCCGAGACCACGATGCGGTCCCCCGGCTGCACACCCGACTTGATTTCCACTTCGCCCAGGCTGCTGACGCCCAGTTCGATCGGACGGCGCACCGCGGTGCGGCCATCCATCACGTACGCCACGCCGTTGCCCTGTTCCACGAACGGGCCACGCTCGACCTTCATGACGTTCCTGCGGGTATCCAACAGCACCCGCACCGACATCCGCTGGCTCTGGCGCAGGCCTTCCGGCTGGGCGGCGGCAAAGCGGACCCGGGCATTGACCTCGCCATTGACCACTTCCGGCGACACCGCACTGATCTCGCCCGGGAACGGCTGGCCGTTGCCGCCGGTCAGCTGCGCCGGCATGCCGATCGCCAGATCGCGCGCGAAGCTTTCCGGTACCTTGATCTCGACTTCGAACTTGGACAGGTCGACCACACCGAGCACCGGCGCGTTGGCAGCAAGGTTGGTGGCCTGGGTGGCCTGCACCTGACCGACCTGGCCATCGAACGGTGCGCGCAGGGTCAGCGCGTCGACCTGGCGCTGCACTTCGGCCACCACGGCCTTCTGGCGGTCGGCCAGCAAGCGCTTGTTGCGGGCGTCCAGGTCCGCGCCTTGGCTCTGCAGGCGCGCATCGGTGGTGGCATTGGCCAGGCTGATGTCGGCCTTCTTCAGGGTGTCCTGGGCCTTGGCCAGATCGATCTGCGGCACCGCACCGCCATCGAAGCCGCGCTGGTAGCGCTGCAGGTCGCGGTCGGCGGCCTGCCGCTCGATGCTGGCCTGATCGGTTTCCTTGCGCGACTTGGCACGGGCCAGGGTGGCATCCAGGTTGGCGCGGCTGGCCTCGGCTTCCAGGCCGGCCAGGGTGGCCTCCTCCTGGGCGAGTTTGCTGCGCAGCTCGGGGCTGTCGATGATCGCCAGCTCCTGGCCCTTCTTGACCACGTCACCGGCGACCACCTTCAGGTCGACGGTGCCGGCGGAGATCGCATACAGCACCGGGTTGTTGGCGGCGATCACACGGCCGTCGGCGGCGATGTCGCGCACCAGGTCGCCACGCTGCACCTCGGCCACGCGCACCCGGCTGCTGTCGAACGAGCGGCTGGCGTTGGACCAGGCATGCACGGCCCAGCCGATGCCGGCGAGCAGGGCGATGCCAGCCAGCGCCGGCCAGCGGTAACGGTGCCATGCGGCCTTGGGAGCACTGGCCGAAGCGGAGGAAACGATCTGGTCCTGGGCGGAGGTGTCGCGGATCATCGGGTTCGTGCCTGTCGGTGGTGCCAGAGTGGTGCCCTACATAAAGCACACAGCGTGCCAATTTTATTTCCTTTTCCATCAATGATTTGCAGATCTACCGTTGCTGTCCGGGTGTCCGCGGACACCTTTCCGGACACTTTCATTAAGCGGACAGGAGGGGGCTGGCGGACACGCAGGCTAGAATGCGGCGACCGTCTTCAAGGAAATGCGTGACATGTGTGGAATCGTGGGTGCGATCGCCGGGCGCGACGTGGTGCCGCTGCTGATCGAAGGACTGAAGCGACTGGAATACCGCGGTTACGATTCCTCCGGCATTGCGGTGATCGATCAAGCCGAACGGCCCGACGTGCGCCGCGTGCGCCGTACCGGTCGTGTCTCGGAGATGGCAACTGCTGCCGAGGCTGAAGGCTTCAACGCCAGCCTGGGTATCGGCCACACCCGTTGGGCCACCCATGGCGGTGTCACCGAGGCGAACGCGCATCCGCACATCAGCCATGGCGTGGCGCTGGTGCACAACGGCATCATCGAGAACCATGAAGAGCAGCGTGAGAAGCTGCGCACGCTGGGCTATACCTTCGAGTCGCAGACCGACACCGAAGTGATCGCCCACCTGATCCACCACCACCTGAAGAACGGCGATGACCTGCTGGTCGCGCTGCAGCACACGGTCAAGGAACTGACCGGTGCCTATGCACTGGCTGTTGTCAGCCGTGCCGAGCCGGAACGTTTCGTCTGCGCCCGCATGGGCTGCCCGCTGCTGGTCGGTCTGGGCGAGGGCGAGAACTTCGTGGCATCCGACGTGTCGGCCGTGCTGTCGGCCACGCGCAAGGTGATCTTCCTGGAAGAGGGCGACACCGCCGAGATCCGCCGTGATGGTGTGAGCATCTTCGACGGTAACGATCAGTCGATCGAGCGCGATGTGCATCTCTCCGATGTCTCGCTGGCCTCGCTGGAGCTGGGCCCGTACCGGCACTTCATGCAGAAGGAAATCCACGAGCAGCCGCGTGCACTGGGCGACACCATCGAAGCGGCGATCGACGCCGGTGGCTTCCCGGCCGAACTGTTCGGCAGGAATGCCGAAGCGGTGTTGTCGGGCATCGAGGGCGTGCAGATTCTGGCCTGTGGTACCAGTTACTACTCGGGCCTGACCGCGCGCTACTGGATCGAGGCCATCGCCGGCCTGCCGTGCAGCGTGGAGATCGCCAGCGAGTACCGCTATCGCGCCGCGTATGCCAATCCCAAGCACCTGATCGTGACCATCTCCCAGTCCGGCGAAACGCTGGATACGATGGAAGCGCTGAAGTACGCCAAGTCGCTGGGCCACAAGCACACGCTGTCGATCTGCAACGTGCCGGAAAGCGCGATTCCGCGCGCCAGCGAACTGGTCTGCTACACCCGCGCTGGCGCCGAGATCGGCGTGGCGTCGACCAAGGCCTTCACCACCCAGCTGGCCGCGCTGTTCCAGCTGACCGTGGTGCTGGGCAAGCTGCATGGCCGCGTTGATGCCGCACAGGAAGCGGACTACCTGGAGCAGCTGCGTTTCCTGCCGGGCAGTGTGCAGCATGCGTTGAACATGGAGCCGCAGATCGCTGCATGGGCCGAACGCTTCGCGCGCAAGAGCAGCGCGCTGTTCCTGGGCCGTGGCCTGCACTATCCGATCGCCCTGGAAGGCGCGCTCAAGCTGAAGGAAATCTCGTACATCCACGCCGAGGCCTACCCGGCTGGTGAGCTCAAGCACGGGCCGCTGGCGCTGGTGGACGAGGACATGCCGGTGGTGGTGATCGCGCCCAACGACAGCCTGCTGGAGAAGGTCAAATCCAACATGCAGGAAGTGCGTGCGCGTGGCGGTGAGCTGTTCGTGTTCGCCGACCAGGACAGCAACTTCAACGCGTCCGAGGGCGTGCACGTGATCCGCACCCCGCGCCATGCCGGCGTGCTCAGCCCGGTGGTGCACACCATCCCGGTGCAGCTGCTGGCGTACCACACCGCGCTGGCACGCGGCACCGACGTGGACAAGCCACGCAACCTGGCCAAGAGCGTTACGGTGGAGTAAGGCCGGACGTGGCTGGCGGGTGATGTGCTGCCCTCGATGTGTTCGCGCTATAGAGTGGGCAAGCCTCAGACCGCCTGAACGACGGTGTATTCCACGACGTGCTGATCAAGAACGAGGGCGAGGGCGCGGTTGCTCTCGCCCTCTGCATCCTCCACACCGGCCAGACTGGACGCCACCGGCAAGAGCAGACGCTTCGGCGGCGGGTACTGCAGGGAATACGTCGAACCAGTCTGCGCGGTTCATGCTTTGGAAACCAGGTACTCGGTGGGTGACAC
Source organism: Stenotrophomonas indicatrix (assembly GCA_041545745.1). Classification (NCBI taxonomy): domain Bacteria; kingdom Pseudomonadati; phylum Pseudomonadota; class Gammaproteobacteria; order Lysobacterales; family Lysobacteraceae; genus Stenotrophomonas; species Stenotrophomonas indicatrix. Next base: position 4,001,124 of record CP168152.1, on the reverse strand, counting down.
CCCGAGCGAGCGGCGGAACATCGCCGAGAAGGCGCTGGGGCTCAGATAGCCATGCTCCAGCGATACTTCCAGGATGGATGCCCCCGAGGCCAGCCGGGGCAGGCTGAGCAGCAGGCACATCCGCCGCCGCCAGTCGCCGAAACTCATCCCGACCTCGCGGTGGAACAGCCGTGCCACTGTCCGTCCGCTGACGTGCATCCGTGCGGCCAGATCGTCCAGCGTTACAGGCTCGGCAGGCTCGGCGATCATCCATTCGCACAGACGCAGCAGATGTGCGTTGCGCGGTAATGGAACGTGCAGCCCAAGCCGCGGCGCCACTTCGATCTCGTCCAGGATCAGTTCCATGATGCGGTGGTCCCGCCCGCCATCGCGATAGTCCAGCGGTATGCTGGTGGCAGCAATGATGGCCTCGCGCAGCAGCGCGGAGACCTCGATGACCTCGCAACCGGTGGGAAGATCCGGCCGTATCCCGGGTGCAACGTAGATGGTCCGCATCGCGACCTCGCCGGCAATGCGGATCCGATGCTCCACGTCCTCTGGCATCCACACGGCCCTGCCGGATGGCACGACCCAGCTTCCCTCGGCGCTGATGACCGTCAAGACCCCGGTCAGCGCGTGGATCAACTGCGCGCGGGCATGGCGGTGCGCGGCAATGTGTTCGCCGTGAGGATGTCGGGTGGCCAATGCCGCAACGGGGCGCTCGGTTGCGTGGCACGCCCTGACAGTGCGTTTTCTGTCCATATCTAGACGATGGTAGTCCAGTAGGCGGGAGAAGGACAGTGTGGCGGGTGATGTGATGTGTGTCCTGGGCACACGCCACCCCAAGTACCCCGTCAATGATTGTCTTCCGTCCTTTGCTGTTGTCTTTTCTGGTCTCTTCCGCGCTGTGTGGGTGCGCGGTCGGTCCCAGCAGTTCGCCACGTTCCACCCTCGCCCCGCCGCCGATGACTGTCGTCGACAACGACGCGATCACGGGCGCGCCCGCCGTGCCCCGATGGTGGCGCCTGTATGGCGATGCCACGCTGGATGCGCTGGTCATCCAGGCCCTGGAAAACAATCGCGATCTGCGGGTTGCGTCGGCCAACCTGCAGTCCGCCTACGCGGTGCTCCGCGAACGCGAGGGTGATCGGCTGCCGACCACTACGGTGTCCAGCGATGTCGGCTATGGCAGCACGATGAGCGACCAGATCGCGGCCGCACTGGAGCAGACCGCAGTCCGCACCGGGCAACGCCATGGCGTGGGATTCGCAACCGGTTGGAGCCTGGATCTGTTTGGCCGGATTGCTCGATCCATCCAGGCGGCGCGGGCAGATGCCGAGGCGATCCAGGCCACCGAAGACAGCGTGCGGGTCGTCGTTGCCGCCGAAACCACGCGCGCCTACGTGGAAAGTTGTGGCTACGCCTCGCGTGCCGACATTGCCCACCGCTCGCTGGCCCTGGTCAGTCGCAGCCTGGCACTGAAGACGGCCCAGCGTGATGCAGGGAATGCGACATCACTGGATGTCGCGCGTGCCGCTGCGCTGGTCGAGCAGACCCGCGCTGCCATTCCCGCGCTGGAGGCAGGTCGGCAGAATGCCCTGTATGCACTGGCCGTGCTTACCGGGAGGACGCCGGACGACCTGCCCGCAGACGCAACCAGCTGCGCCGCAGTTCCGCAGCTTGATACCCCGCTTCCGATCGGTGATGTCACCACGCTGCTGCAGCGGCGGCCGGACATCCGGGAGGCACAGCGCCGGCTGGAAGCCAGCACCGCGCGCATCGGCGTGGCTACCGCGAGCCTGTATCCCACGGTTTCCATTCTGGGTACCGTGGCCAGTTCGGCGCCGACGCCCGGCGGGTTGAGCGATCACGGGTCGATCGCCTGGAGCCTGGGCCCGGCCTTGTCCTGGCGCTTCCCGAACAGCAGCGCGGCGCGCGCGCAGATCGCCGATGCCGAAGCGCAGGAACACGCCGCGCTTGCGCGTTTCGATGCGGTGATCCTGGCCACATTGAAAGACGTGAAACAGGCGCTGGCGACCTACCAGGCAGCACTGCGTCAGCACGCTGCGCTGAAGACAGCTGCCGTGCAGAGCGGTGAGGCGCTTCGACTGGCGCAGGTGGGCCGACACGCCGGCGCGGCGAGCGAGCTGGACGTGCTCGAGGCGGAGCGCCGCGATGTCGAGGCACAGGCCATGGCCGCGTCCGCCGAGGCGGAGATCGCCGCCGACCAGATTGCGTTGTTCCGGTCGCTTGGCGGCGGCTGGGAGCAGGCGCCTGCCGTACATCTCCCCACCATCACCCGCAGCGATGACGCCGCGCGCTGATCCACCCTTTTCCCCCGCACTCCCCGATAGACGACATGACAGACACAGACATTCCACGCGGCGCACCCGTTCGTTCGCCCCGCTCCCTCCTGCGGATGAAGCGCAGGCCCATGGTCATCGGCGCAATCGTGCTGCTCGTCCTGGCCGGCAGCGGTGCCGGGCTGCGCTGGTGGACAGTAGGCCGCTTCCAGGTCAGCACCGACAACGCCTACGTCAGGGCCGACATCGTAACGGTCAATCCACGAATCGCTGGCTACATCGCCACGGTCCGGGTGCGCGACAACCAGCACGTGGCCGTGGGTGAGATTCTGGCCACGCTGGATGATCGGGACTATCGCTCGCGCTTGGTCCAGGCCGAAGGCGCGGTCGCAGTGGCGACGGCGCAGGTAAGGGCGCAGCGGGCTGCCATCGCCAACCTCGACGCGCAGAGCACGCGGCAGCAGAGCGTGATTGCCGCTGCTGCCGCAGATCTGCGGGCGCACCAGGCAGATCTCCGTCAGGCCGCCCAGGCCTACCGCCGGGAACGGCTGCTTGCCGACCAGCAGGCATCGGATGCGAAGCACCTAGAGGCCGCAGATGCCAGCGCACAGCGCACTGCAGCGAACGCGGATGCTGCGCGCGCTGCGGTGGCTGCGAGCACGGCTTACACCAGGGTACTGGTGACCGAGCGTGAGCGCGCGAGCGCCGCGCTTGACCAGGCGCAGGGAGCATTGGTGCAGGCCCAGGCAGGTCTGGCCCTTGCCACCCTTGACCTGGAGCACACGGTGATCCGTGCACCGCAGGCCGGAACGGTCGGTCAACGCAGCTTGCGGATGGGAGATTACGTGGGTGCCGGCGCACCGCTGATGGCGATCGTGCCGGACCAGATCTACATCGTCGCGAACTACAAAGAGGTGCAGCTGGAACGCGTGGCGCCGGGCCAGCCTGTGGAGATCGAGGTCGATGCACTCGGCGGACGCGCCTTGAAGGGACACGTGGAAAGCTTTGCCCCTGCCTCCGGCGCACAGTTCGCGCTGTTGCCGCCCGACAACGCGACCGGGAACTTCACCAAGATCGTCCAGCGCATGTCGGTGCGTATCACCGTGGATGCCGGCCAGGCGAAGCTGTCGTTCCTGCGGCCGGGGATGTCGGTGGTAGCGGCCATCGACACACGCGCGGATCGCGCGCCATGAGCGCCACCATGGCAACCCCTGCCGAGGATGCAGTATCACTGCGTGCGTGGGTCGCGGTGATCGGTGGCGTGGTTGGCTGCTTCATGGCGGGCATGAACGTGCACGTCACCAATGCGTCGCTGCCGGATGTGCGCGGATCATTGGGTGCCACCTTCGAGGAAGGATCGTGGATCACCACGGCCTATCTTGTTGCGGAGATCATCGTCATTCCGTTGGCAGCGTGGCTGGCATCGGTTTTCACCGTGCGCCGCGTGCTGATGGTGGGGGCCGCAGGTTTCGTGCTCTTCTCGATGGCCTGCTCGATCGCACCCAACATCAACGCGATGATCCTGGCGCGCACGCTGCAGGGCGCGTTCGGCGGTGTGCTGATCCCACTTTCGTTCCAGCTCATCGTGACCGAGCTGCCATCATCAAAACATCCGTTTGGCATGGCGTTGTTCGCCATTGCCAACAACGTGGCGCAGGCGGCGGGGCCATCGCTCGGCGGTTGGTTGACCGATGTCTATTCCTGGCGGGCGATCTTCTATCTGCAGGTGCCGCCCGGCCTGCTGCTGCTGGCCGCCATCGGCTGGTCGATCCGGCCGCAGCCGATGGCGCTGCACAAGTTCCGGAGCGGCGACTGGGGCGGCATCATTGCCATGGCCCTGGGCTTGTCCGCGCTGCAGATCATGCTGGAGGAGGGCGGTCGCAAGGACTGGTTCTCTTCGACGTTCATCATCGAGGCAGCGCTCATTGCCGCAGTGGGCCTGGTGGCATTCGTCGCCATCGAGCTGCGCCGCAGCGAGCCGTTCCTCAACCTGCGGCTGCTTTCCCGCTACAACTTCGGGTTGGCCAGCCTGATGCAGTTCACCTTCGGCGCGGTGGTGTTCGGGGTGGTGTTCCTCATCCCCAATTACTTTGCCGATGTGCATGGTTACAACGCTCGCCAGATCGGGTTGACCATGATTCCGTACGGCATCGTGCAGTTCATCATGTCCTTCGCCACGCCGCCGCTGATGAAGCGCACCAGCGTGCGGACCGTCATCGTGCTGGGCTTCGTCATCATGGCGGTGGGCTGCCTGATGAACATCCACCTGGATGCCAACGCGGCAAGCAACGTCATCGTGCCGTCGTTGATCGTGCGTGGCATCGGCCAATCGCTGATCGTGGTCGCACTCAGTGTGATGGCCGTGGAAGGGCTGGAACGCACTGAGCTCGGCTCGGCGGCAGGCGTGTTCTCGATGGTGCGCAATGTGGGTGGCGCGATCGGTATCGCTGTAGCCAGCCAGTTCATCGTGACGCGGGAGCGACTGCATGCGTTGCACATCGGGGAATCGGTCACGTCCTTCGCGCCAGCGACCCAGGCGCGCGTGGTCGAGCTGGTCAGGATGCTGGCCAAAGCGCCCATGGACAGCGCCACTGCTCTGTTCGGCAATGGACATGCACTGGAACGGCAGCAGGCGTTCGCGATCCTGGACAGGATCGTTCATCGCGAAGCACTGCTGCTGGCCTACAGCGATGCCTTCCTTGTGGCAGGCATTGCCATGCTTGCCTGTGCGGCTGGCAGTCTGATGCTTCGTGGCAAGAAGCATGTCCGCCCAGGGTGAAGACCGGTGTTGGCAATCGGCAAACTTTAGGGCTCCCTGCAGGCAGCATTCAGCGGCGGTTTCACCCACGGTGCCATTCTCTGGATCGTTGGCCGGTTCCCACGACAATCTGTCCCATCGATGCCGCTAGTGACCGATGGACGCAGTCGTAGAATCAAGTTGACCGAGATCCGGGTTGAGCCGTTGAACCCGCCTCGTTCGCGTTGCAGCACCTAGCCCGCCTGCTGGCGAAATGCCAGATCCGGCAAAGTGCGCCAGACGTGCGCTGAAGGGTCTGTTCCCGGGGAGGGGGCGAATCGGCAGAGCACACTTTTTTGACTTGAGTGACCTGCACCAGGAAACAAGAATGAACGTCCGCGAGCTCCTGCAATCCAAGAAAGAAGCTGTCATCACCATCGACACGGAAGACACGATTGGTGCCGCCGCGCACAAGATGAGCGCGAATAAAATCGCCGCACTGGTAGTGATGAAGGATGATGCCCCGGTCGGCATCATTTCCGAGAAGGACATCGTCCGCAGCCTGGCCGATGATGGTCCGCAGGCTGGCCGACGGGTGATTTCCAGCCTGCCGTCCACCGGCCTGGAAGGCATTGCGCCGGACGCCACGTTGAAGCAGGCCATGTCCCTGATGACCTACTCGCGTCGTCGCCACCTGATGGTCACCGATGGCAACCAGCTGGTCGGCATCCTCAGCCTGGGTGACATCGTGAAGAACCTGCTGGGCGAGCTGGAACTGGAAAAGGCCGTGCTGCAGGACATCTACATGGCGGCCCACTGAGGCCTGCGCAGTGCGATGAGACGAAGCCGGGCAATGCCCGGCTTCTTCGTTGGTAGCGCCGGGCCATGCCCGGCGAGCGCGTAGCGCAGGAATCAGAAACTGACCTTCACCGAATCGGCGCTGTAGTTCGCCGGGCCGTGGTAGACGACCTCGATGTTGTTGCCATCCGGATCGAGCACGAAGGCGCCGTAGTAGCCGGGATGGTAAGGGCGCTCGCCGGGCGCGCCGTTGTCCTTGCCGCCAGCAGCCAGCGCAGCGCTGTGGAAGGCATCGACGGTGGCGGTATCGCGGGCCTGGAAGGCCAGGTGGTGGCGGCCGGTCAACTGGCCGGCGGCGGCCTCGCTGCTGGCGCTGGAAATGAACAGCTCGTCGGCCCAGAAGTAGTCATCGCCTTCACCGGCGATGGGAATGCCGATCGTGTCGAACACCGCTTGGTAGAAGCGGCGGCTGGCGGCCAGATCGCGCACGACCAGCTGGATGTGGTCGATCAGTCGCCCGCGGTGCAGTTCCATCGTTTCCATGCCAACCTCACAAAAAAGGGGACGGAGGGGATTAAGTCGCTTTCGGCCCAATAGTGCCAGAAACGACTTAATCCCCTCCGTCCCCTTTTTGGTCAGTTGGAGATGATCTCGACCCAGTAGCCGTCCGGGTCCTTGATGAAGGCGAGGTTCTTCATGCGGCCGTCGGTCAGGCGCTTCTGGAAGGTCACGCCCAGGTCTTCGAAGCGCTGGCAGGCCGCTTCGATGTCCGGCACCGACACGCAGATGTGGCCGAAGCCGCGCGGGTCGCTGTTGCCGTCGTGGTAGACGGAGCCTTCCTGGTTCTCGGTACCGTGGTTGTGGGTCAGTTCCAGCACGCCCGGCAGGCTGGCCATCCACAGGCGCCGGGTGTCGTCGTCTTCCGGCACCGCAGTGCCGGCCGGAACGTAGGCCAGGAAGTACAGGCTGAACTGGGCCTCGGCGAAGTCGCGCTTGTCGATCAGCTGGTAGCCCAGCACGCGGGTGTAGAAGTCCAGCGAGGCGGTGGCGTCCTTGACCCGCAGCATGGTGTGGTTGAAGACGAAGCCGGTGGTCTCGGCCGGGGCCTGGGCGGCGACGCCGGGGACATCGCGCAGGGCGGGAATGGTCATGGGGGAGGTCCTTCAGAGGGGGCCGTTGCCGGCCGGATGGGTGTCATTCTACGGGCCGGCAGCTGACGGCACCGCGACGTACAATGGACAGATCGCACCGTTCCGTCCTGATGACCATTGCCCGCCATGTCGCAGCGTGAATGGGTGGCCGCCGCCATCCGCAAGATCGAAGCCGATTTCAACCGTTCCGCCGATACCCACCTGATCCCGCTGGCCTTGCCCGGGTTCGAGGGCATCGAGGTGTATCTGAAGGATGAGTCGAGCCATCCCACCGGCAGCCTCAAGCACCGGCTGGCGCGTTCGCTGTTCCTGTATGCGCTGGCCAACGGCTGGCTGCGTGAAGGGCGGCCGGTGATCGAGGCCTCCAGCGGCTCCACCGCCGTTTCCGAGGCCTACTTCGCGCGCCTGCTCGGCCTGCCGTTCATCGCAGTGATGCCGGCCACGACGTCGCCGGAGAAGATCGCCGCGATCGAGTTTCACGGTGGCCGCTGCCATCTGGTCGAGCGCGCCTGCGACCTCAACTGCGATTCGGAAAAGCTGGCCCGCGAAACCGGCGGCCACTTCATGGACCAGTTCACCTATGCCGAGCGCGCCACGGACTGGCGTGCCAACAACAATATCGCCGAATCCATCTTCAAGCAGATGGCCGAGGAGCCCAGCCCGATTCCGGACTGGATCGTGTGCAGCCCCGGCACCGGCGGTACTGCCGCAACGCTCGGGCGCTACGTCAGCTATCGCCGGCACGACACCCGCATCCTGTGTGCGGATCCGGAAATCTCGGTGTTCTTCGATGGCTACCAGGCTGCCCTGGCCGGTGGCAATGAGTGGCGCGGCATGACCTGCAACGGCGGCTCGCGGGTGGAAGGCATCGGCCGGCCGCGGGTGGAGTCCAGCTTCATCCCGACCAGTGTCGATGCCATGGTGAAGGTGCCCGACGACTTGAGCCTGGCCGCGATGCGGCACGTCAGCCGCCAGCTGGGGCGCCGCGTCGGTGGCTCCACCGGCACCAATTTCATCGGCGTGCTGCAGGCGGCGCAGTGGATGCGCGAGGCTGGCCGCCAGGGCAGCATCGTCAGCATCCTGTGCGACAGCGGCGATCGCTACGCGCACAGCTATTACGACCCGGCCTGGTATGTGCGGCAGGGAATCGATGTGGACACCGCCGACGCGCAGGTAGCGGCGGCAGCGGCCGGGCAGGGCCTGCCTGGATTGCCGTGGTGTAGTCTGGAAGCGCTGTAAGCCGGACTTCTGCAGGGTCGAGCCATGCTCGACCCGTGTTTCGCGTGGCGCTGCGCAGGCTCAGTAGCCTGCGGCCATGAACGCATCCAGCACCGCATCGCGCAGGGCGTCGGGCAGGGCCTCGATCTCCACGGCGCGGTCGTCCAGGTGCAGGCGCGGGTCCAGGCTGCTGGCCCGGCCCTGGGCCAGGGCCTGCAGCCACAGCAGCACGCAGATGACGAATTCGCGCTCGTGGCCCAGCCGCACCTGGCTGGCACCGCGCTCGATCACTTCGAACGGATACCATTCCTGCTCGTCGCTGAACCTGCCGCCCTGGTGTTGCAGCGCCTGCAGCTGCTGCAGGTGGCGCGGCGCATCGTCGCCCGCATCGCACAGCGCGGCGATCCAGGCCAGTTCGGTCGGGCTGGCCGACAGCGCCAGCGATGGTGAACGTACTGCGGATGGAGCTGGAGCCAGACCTTCCATGTGGGGCCTCCTCGACACGTTCCGCTGCGGTCTCCCCCGCGCCGCAAGCTTCAGCCGACGGCCGTAAGGCCGACGTGAACAATGGCCCGCCCCCCTTGTCTGCCAGCCCGGCAAGCGCCATATCGATCTGGCTGCCCGCACTGCCGGGCCCGTTATCTGGAGACCTGCCGTGACCGTTGCCAACCCCCTGCTCGATTTTTCCGGCCTGCCGCGCTTCGAGGCGATCCGCCCTGAGCATGTGGCGCCGGCGCTGGACGTGCTGCTGGCGCAGGCCGAGGCGGCGGTCAGCGCTGCCGAGCAGGTGCAGCCGGTCAGCTGGCAGACCTTCGTTACCCCGCTGGACGATGCCACCGAACGGCTGTGGCGTGCCTGGGGCCTTGTCGGCCATCTGCAGGGCGTGGTCAACACGCCCGAGCTGCGTGAGGCGTACAACAGCAACCTGCCGAGGGTGACCCGCTTCGCCAGTGCGCTGGGGCAGAACCTGGCGTTGTACCGCCAGTACCAGGCCCTGGCGGCCAGCACCGAAGCGGCCGGTTTCGACGAGGCGCGCCGCAAGGTGCTGGAAAACACCCTGCGTGATTTCCGCCTCGGCGGTGCCGAACTGGATGCGGAGGCGCAGCAGCGTTTTTCCGCCATCAAGGAAGAACTGTCGGCGCTGTCGGCCAAGTTCTCGCAGAACGTGCTCGACGCCACCGATGCGTGGTCGCTGATCGTCGAAGACCCGGCGCGCCTGGCCGGCGTGCCGGACGACGTGAAGGCTGCTGCACGCGCCGCTGCGGAGAAAGACGGCAAAGCGGGCTGGAAGCTGACCTTGCAGATGCCGTGCTACCTGCCGGTGCAGACCTGGGGCGAGGACCGCGACCTGCGCGAGATCCTGTACCGCGCCAGCGCGCAACGCGCTTCCGAGTTCGGCGACGATGCGCTGGACAACGGCGGCAACATCGATCGCATCCTTGCACTGCGTGCCGAGCTGGCCGCGCTGCTGGGCTTTGATTCCTACGCCGACTATTCGGTGGCCACCAAGATGGCCAGCGACCCCGCCGAAGTGCTGGGCTTCCTGCGTGACCTGGCTGCGCGCGCCAAGCCGTTCGCCGCCAAGGACCGCGCCGAGCTGGAGCAGTTCGCCCGCGAGCATCTCGGTATCGACAGCCTGCAGGCCTGGGATCTGGCGTTCGCCGCCGACCGCCTGAAGCAGGCGCGTTACAGCTACTCCGAGCAGGAAGTGAAGCAGTACTTCACTGAGCCGAAAGTGCTGGGTGGCCTGTTCTCGGTGATCGAACAGCTGTATGGCCTGCGCGTGCAGGAAGACAGTGCGCCGGTCTGGCATGAGGACGTGCGCTTCTTCCGCCTGGTGGATGCGCAGGGCACCCTGGTCGGCCAGTTCTACCTGGACCTGTATGCCCGCGAGGGCAAGCGTGGCGGCGCGTGGATGGATGACTGCCGCAACCGCCGCGAGCGCGCCGATGGCAGCGTGCAGACGCCGCTGGTGTACCTGGTATGCAACTTCGGCCGTGGTGCCGATGGCAAGCCGGCAACCTTCAGCCACAATGAAGTGACCACGCTGTTCCATGAAATGGGCCACGGCCTGCATCAGCTGCTGACCCGTATCGGCGAACTGGGCGTGGCCGGCATCAACGGCGTGGAGTGGGATGCGGTGGAGCTGCCCAGCCAGTTCATGGAGAACTTCTGCTGGGAATGGGACCACCTGCAGGGCATGACCGCGCATGTGGAAACCGGCGAGCCGCTGCCGCGTGCGCTGTACGAGCGCATGCTGGCCGCACGCAATTTCCACAGCGGCATGGCGACCGTGCGCCAGCTCGAATTCGGCCTGTTCGACATGCTGCTGCACAGTCAGTTCGAAGCTGCACAGGACAGCGTGCTGGCACTGCTTGAACGCGTGCGTGGGGAAGTGGCGGTGAACCATCCGCCGAGCTGGAATCGCTTCCCGCACCAGTTCAGCCACATCTTCGCCGGTGGTTATGCCGCCGGTTACTACAGCTACAAATGGGCTGAAGTGCTGAGTGCCGATGCGTATGCCGCGTTCGAGGAAGCGCCGCAGGCGCTGGCAGCAACCGGCGCGCGTTTCCGCGACGAGGTGCTGTCACGCGGCGGTAGTCGTCCGGCCGCCGAAAACTTCAAGGCCTTCCGCGGCCGCGCGCCGCAGATCGACGCGCTGCTTCGCCATTCGGGCATGGCGTAAGCAGGTTGCCGCCATCCACGCATGGCGTGGATCTACCGGAAATCGATGCGTGATGCCCTGGTAGGTGCCAACCTTGGTTGGCATCTACCGGGTGTCGTGGCCCGGGATCATTCGGCGTAGATCATCTTCCGGGTCATGCCGCCGTCGACGATGAAATCCTGGCCGGTGCTGAAGCCGGACAATGAGGACAACAGGTACACCGCCAGTGCGCCGATGTCCCCTGGTTCGCCGACGCGGCCAACCGGATGCTGGGCATGGTCGGTGGCCGAATACTGCGGCACGTGCCGCCGCGACGGCGCCTGCCAGGCATCGGTGCTGATCCAGCCGGGGCTGATGCTGTTCACCCGCACCGCCGGTCCGGCACTGATCGCAAGCGCATGGGTGAAGGCCACCAGGCCACCCTTGGCCGCTGCGTAGGCTTCGCTGTGCGGCTCGGACTGCCAGGCGCGTGTCGATGCGATGTTGATGATTGCGCCTGCATCGGCCGACAGCGCCGGCAATGCATGCTTGCTGCACAGGAACGCACCATGCAGCGACGACAGCCGGCGCTGCCATTCTTCCCAGTCCATGTCCTGCAGCAGGGTGCCGTGCGGCCCGGCGATGCCGGCATTGTTGACCAGGCCGTCGACGCGGCCGAAGCGTTGCAGGGCCACCGCGATGAAGTCGCGTACGCTGGTTTCGTCGGTGATGTCCAGCCGCTGGAACGCGGCATCATCGCCGCGCTGCCATTCGGCAAGGGAGGCCTGGCCTGCCTCCACATCCAGATCGCCGATCAGCACCCGGCCGCCGGCCCCGAGCACCGCCTGGGCGATGCCGCGGCCGATGCCGTTGGCACCACCGGTGACCAGCACGACTCTGTTGTGCAGCGGCGCAACTGGCCAGGCAGCAATCGGCGGCACTGCGCTCATGACAGGTCGTCACCGCGCAGGCGACGGTGCCAGCCCTCGACACCAATCCGGTCCAGGGTCTGGATGTTGCGCTCGACGATCACGTCCGGATCCGGGTAGACATCCACCGCGCGTTCCACGCTGTCTTCGCGCAGCAGGTGCAGGGTGGGGTAGGGCGCGCGGTTGGTGTAGTTGCTGGCGTCATCAGCGGCGACACCATCGAACTGATACTCCGGGTGGAAGCTGGCCACCTGCAGGATGCCCTGCAGGTCCAGCGCCTCGATCGCCGCATCGGCGTTGTCGAGGAAGTCGTTGTAGTCGAGGAAGTCGGTCAGCACCTGAGGGTGCACGATCAGCGTGGTATCGATCTGCTCGGCCGGCGTGTCGCGCAGCAGCACCAGTTCTTCGGCCAGTTCTTCCACCAGGGCTTCGGGTGTGGTCGCGTCGCTCAGCACGATGCGGACCTGGTCCTTTACATACACCGCCTTGGCGAACGGGCACAGGTTCAGGCCGATGACGATGCGCTCCAGCCATAGGCGGGTGGCGGCGATCGGGTCATCGGTGGGCAGGGGGGTGTCGGTCATGGCGGGCGCATCGGCTGGCGTGGGTGGCCATTGTAGGCGTGCCGGTGCGGGAGCGCCGTTCACTGTGCAGGAACTGGACAACGGCGATGCTGGAAATTCCCATCGATTCAATCCCTTGCCGATATCACGCCAATGGCCGATTGCCGGCGCTGCGGGCCAGGCGTGCAATGGCGGCACGACACAGGAGGACTTCACATGACTGCATCTTCCCCATGGCTGCCGGACACACTCTGGTCAGGCGCCTTCTTCGATGGTCAATGGAGCGCTGCCGCACAGCGCCAGCCAGTGATCGAGCCCGCCACCGGGCAGTCGCTTGGTGAGATCGGCCTGGCCGACGTGGCGCAGGTATCGCGTTCTGCAGCCGCTGCGGCGCAGGCACAACAGGCATGGGCGGCGGCGCCGTACGAACAGCGCGCCGAGGTGCTGCGCAAGGCTGCACGCCTGGCCGAAGAAAACATCGATACGCTGGTCGACTGGCTGGTCCGCGAAAGTGGCTCCACCCGCCTGAAGGCTGGTTTCGAGGCCAAGGTGACCATCAAGGCGCTGCATGAGGCCGCCGCGCTGCCTTCGCGCAGCGTGGGTGAGATCCTGCCGTCCGAGCCTGGGCGCCTGAATCTGGCGCGGCGCCGTCCGCTGGGTGTGGTGGGGGTGATCTCTCCGTTCAATTTTCCGCTGTACCTGGCGATGCGCGCGGTGGCGCCGGCGATCGCGCTCGGCAATGCCGTGGTGCTCAAGCCGGACCCGCGCACGGCGGTGTGTGGTGGTGCGGTGATCGCACGCCTGTTCGAGCAGGCTGGTCTTCCGCAGGGTGTGCTGCACATGTTGCCCGGCGACGGCGCCGCCGGTGCCGCGCTGACCAGCGACCCGCATGTGGCGATGATCCAGTTCACCGGCTCGACGGCGGCCGGACGCAAGGTTGGCGAAGCCGCCGGCAAGCACCTGAAAAAGGTGTCGCTGGAGCTGGGCGGCAAGAACGCGCTGATCATCCTCGACGATGCGGATCTGGACCTGGCCGTGGCCAACACCGCATGGGGCGTGTATCTGCACCAGGGCCAGATCTGCATGGCCACCGGCCGTGTGCTGGTACAGCGCAGCATCCATCAGGCGTTCCTGCAGAAGCTGGTGGCCAAGGCGAAGTCGCTGAAGGTGGGCGACCCGGCACGCGAGGACGTGGCGCTGGGCCCACTGATCAATGCCGTGCAACGCGACCATGCGGCGCGCGTGGTCGACGACGCGGTGAAGGCAGGTGCGTCCCTCGAAACCGGCGGCACCTACCAGGACCTGTTCTTCGCACCGACCGTGCTCGGCAACGTCAGCGCGGACAATCCGGCGTTCAACGAAGAGATCTTCGCGCCGGTAGCGGTGGTGGTGCCGTTCGATGACGACGACGAAGCCGTGCGCCTGGCCAATGACAGCGAGTACGGCCTGTCGATGGCGATCGTCTCCAGCAACGTCGGCCGCGCGCTGAAGCTGGGCGAGCGCCTGCGTACCGGCCTGCTGCACATCAACGACCAGACCGTGAACGATGAGGTCATCAATCCCTTCGGCGGGGTAGGGGCGTCCGGCAACGGCACCAGCATCGGCGGCCCGGCCAACGTGGAGGAATTCACCCAGTGGCAATGGATGACGGTCAAGGGCGAAGCCCCGGCCTATCCGATCTGATCGAGGAGAACGCAACGATGAGCAGCAACAGTGGATCGCGTGACATCACCGCCGCCGTGGTGCGCGGCAAGGAACAGCCCTTCGTCATCGAGCAGGCGCGCCTGCGCGGCCCGCAGGACGACGAAGTACTGGTGAAGATCGTGGCGACCGGCCTGTGCCACACCGACCTGATCGTGCGTGACCAATACTATCCGGTGCCGCTGCCGGCGGTGCTGGGCCATGAGGGCGCGGGCATCGTCGAGGCGGTCGGTCCCAACGTGCGCGAGCTGAAGGCCGGCGACCACGTCGTGCTGACCTACGGCCAGTGCGGTCACTGCAATCCCTGTCGTGGTGGACATGGTGCGTACTGCCGCGATTTCTTCGCGCTGAACTTCGGTGGCGACGATGGCCACGGCCATACCGCCATCACCGATGCGCAGGGCCAGCCGCTGCACGATCACTTCTTCGCACAGTCGTCGTTTGCCACGTTTGCGCTGGCGCGCGAGATCAACGCCATCAAGGTGCCTGACGATGCGCCGCTGGAGCTGCTCGGGCCACTGGGCTGCGGCATCCAGACCGGTGCCGGTGCGGTGCTCAACTCGCTGCAGGTGCGATCGGGCAGCAGCTTCGCCAGCTATGGCGCAGGTGCGGTGGGCCTGAGCGCGGTGATGGCGGCCAAGGTCGCCGGTGCCACCACCATCATCGCCATCGACGTGGTGCCCTCGCGGTTGCAGCTGGCCATGGAGCTGGGTGCCACCCACGTGGTCAACAGCCGCGAGACCGATGTGATCGAGGCGGTGCGTGCGATCACCGGCGGCGGCGCCGATTTCGCACTGGAATCCACCGGTCGGCCGGAGGTGCTGTCGGCCGGCATCGAAGCCTTGGCCGGGCTGGGCATGATGGGCGTGGTCGGTGCGCCGAAGCTGGGCACGACCGCCAGTTTCGATGTGAACAACCTGCTGCTGGGTGGCCGCAGCATCCGTGGCATTGTCGAGGGCGACAGCGTGCCGCAGGTGTTCATTCCGCAGCTGGTGACGCTGTACCAGCAGGGGCGCTTCCCGTTCGACAGGTTGGTGAAGTTCTATCCGCTGGAGCAGATCAACCAGGCGGCCGAGGACAGTACGCGGGGCATCACCCTGAAGCCGATCCTGCGGATCGCTGCGTGAGGTGAGGGTTTGCAGGGCTGCGCCCTGCACCCGCCGAATCGACGGCAACGTCAAAAGCGGGCATTCCGTGGGATGGCGGGGTGGGTCCGGTTGCGGGGGACGCCGTGAATCCGTCCCTGGAGGCTTGGGCGCGCCATCCATGGCGCTTACACCCCCGCAACCGGACCCACCCCGCCTTCGACAGGTTCCCGCTGCTGTTGGTAGGTGTCGACCTTGGTCGACACATGAATGCTTGACGGAGAAGGAAACGTACTTTCACGGAACGGCGCGTCGTGGAAGTAGATCCACGCCATGCGTGGATGAACGCCTGACGGAAACGGAAACGCTCCGTTGCCGGGACGTAACGCGGGCGTGGCGTGCGCGGGTGTACCCTGCGTCCATGATGGCCACGACAGTCGGGCAACAGCAGTTGGTGGCGGCGCGTGCCGCTTTTGCCGAGGGCGACGTGCAGTCGCTGGCGATGCTGCCCTTGCCGTTGCAGCAGTCCTGGCAGCGTTCGCATGCGGCCGGTGTGCGCCCCGGCCAGGAGCCGTATTACCCGCCATTGCAGGGCAACGGCCACCACCTGGAATCCCGCCACGACCGCCGCCTGGCGCGTTGCGTGCAGCCCGAGCTGGAGCAGTTGTGGGCCGCGTTCGGTGCGCGGGGATGGACGATGTTCTGCGCCAACCTCGAGGGCATGGTGATCGTGCATCGCGCCCATGGCCTGGAAGATGCGCCGCTGCTGCGGCCGATCCAGGTGGGCCGGCGGCTGGGCGAGGCCGAGATCGGCACCACCGCGCCTGCGGTCAGCCTGGCCGATGACCTGCCCGCCTTGGTACGCGGCAACGAACACTATCTGCAGCGATTCGCTCCCGTGTTCTGCTTGAGTGAGCCGCTGCATGATCTGCAGGGGCAGGTCTGCGGTGCGATCGACATCACCGGGCTGGGGGAGCGCGATCCGGCATTGCTGCAGGGCTATTTCCGGCAGGCGGCGCTGGCCATCGAGAACCGCTTGATGCACACGCTCAGCGATGTGCACCTTCTGGCGGTGCAGCATGATCCGCGCTGGCTGGCATCACCGCTGCAGGGCCTGTTGGCGGTGCAGGAAGATGGCCAGTTGCTTGCCGCCAACCGCGTCGCCCGGCGTCTGCTCGGCCTGCCACGGCGTGGGCCGCTGCCGTTGCTGTCGCTGGACACGTTGTTTGCCGGCGCCAGCGCCGCTCAGCGACGCCGACTGCTGCAGCCTGGTCCTGCGCATCGGGTGCGGTTGGGCGAGGGCAGTGCGGTCCATCTTCAGCATCTGCAGGCACCGCGCGCTGCACGGTCGCGTTCGCCGGCTACGGCCGCGGCGCCCGTGCAGGCGGCGCCACTGCGTGACCAGCAGCGCGATGCAGCGCGGCGAGCCGCACGTGCTGCCGAAGGCAACCTCAGCCTCGCCGCACGCCAACTCGGAATCTCGCGGACAACGCTGTACAAACTGCTGCGCGAGTGAGGCCGGCAACCGGGGCCGGCGCTACACCCCGGCGTCGATCAATCGCGGAAGTTGTTGAACTGCAGCGGCAGCTCGAACTTGCCGGCCTTCAGCACGGCGATGGCGTCCTGCAGGTCGTCGCGCTTCTTGCCCATCACCCGCAGCTTATCGCCGTTGATCTGGGTTTCCACCTTCAGCTTGGCTTCCTTCAGCGCTGCGGCGATCTTCTTGGCGATCTTCTGCTCGATGCCCTGCTTGACGGTGATCTTCTGCCGGGCCTGCGCAAGGTTGGTTTCCACGTCGCCATATTCCAGACTGAGCACGTCGATGCTGCGGGCGGCCAGGCGTGCGCGCAGGATGTCGTTCATCTGCTTGAGCTGGAACTCGCTCGGCGCGGACTGGGTGATCACTTCACCCTCGCGCTCGAACCTGGCGTCCACGCCCTTGAAGTCGAAACGGGTGGCAAGCTCGCGGTTGGCCTGGTCGAGTGCATTGGTCAGTTCGTGGGTGTCGACTTCGGACACAACGTCGAAGGAAGGCATGGGCGTTACTCCGCAGAAATCAGTGGCTGCCATTCTATCGCGGGGGCCCGTGTGCCTGCCCGTGCAGGGTCGAGCCTTGCCCGATAGGACCGCTCGGCAGACCCAACAATCCGGCATGGTCGGTGATAATGGGCCATGAACCTGCAACGCTCCCCTTCGCGCGCCGTGGCCTGGATGGTCGCTGCTGTCGCCTGTTTTTCGCTGATGGACGCTGGCATGAAGCAGCTCTCGGCCAGCTATCCCTCGTTGGAGGTGACCTTCCTGCGGGGTGTGGCGTCGCTGCCCTTCGTACTGGTCTGGGTGCTGGCCAGTGCCGGGCCACGCTCGCTGATCCCGCGTCGCTGGGGCCTGCACCTGCTGCGCGGCGGGCTGGGCATGGCGATGATCGGCTGCTTCGTGTTCGCCCTGCGCGACCTGCCGCTGTCCACCGCCTACACCATCTATTTCGTTGCGCCACTGCTGATCGCTGCGTTGTCGGTGCCGCTGCTGGGCGAGCGGGTCGGGCCGCGGCGCTGGGTCGCCATCGGCATCGGCCTGGTCGGCGTGCTGGTGGTGCTGCGGCCGGGCGTGGGCGGTTTCATCTCGGTGCCGGGCCTGATGGTGCTGGCCGCTGCCACCGCCTATGCCATCGCCGCGATCACCGTCAGCCTGCTGACCCGCACCGATACCTCGCAGTCGATGGTGGTCTGGTTCCTGGTCATCATGGCCATCGGCGCCGGGCTGCTGGCAATCCCCGGCTGGGTGCCGCTGCAGATGGCGCATGCGCCGTTGATCGCCGGCATGGGCCTGGCCGGTGCGCTGGGCCAGATCGCGCTGACCAAGGCCTTCCAACTGGGTGAGGCATCGATGATCGCGCCGCTGGAGTACAGCGGTCTGGTCTGGGTGATCGGCTGGGATCTGGCCTTCTGGGGGCAGTTGCCGGATGGCTACACCTGGGCGGGCGCGGCGATCATCGTCGCTTCGGGCCTGTACCTGCTGCACCGGGAACGGGTGAACCGGCAGGAGCCGCCGAAACCGTTGGACCATCCCTGAACCGGTTTGGCCGGGGAATGGGGTCAGAGCCCCTGCGGGGATCCGACCCGGGGTCAGATCCCCGCAGGGGCTCTGACCCCATTCCCCGGCCAATGAGCCGGTGCGGGCGCCTTAGAACCAAAAGGAATAACATTCTGGCCCATGGCGCGGGCGCGCGAGCGCCGGCGCTGGTAGGCTGCACGCCCCTTCCATCGCCCTCCCGGTGAGCTGATCCCGTGATCGAGTTCCAGCGCCTGCACAAATCCTACGCCGTTGCCGGCCGCGCGGTCAGCGCGCTGCAGCCGCTGGACCTGACCATCGAGGCCGGTGAGGTGTTCGGCATCATCGGCCATTCCGGTGCGGGCAAATCGACGCTGATCCGCATGATCAACCGTCTGGAAGAGCCCAGCGGTGGCCGTCTGCTGATCGCCGGTGAAGATGTAACCGCGCTGGAGCCGGAGGGCCTGCGCGCGCTGCGCCGCCGGATCGGCATGATCTTCCAGCACTTCAACCTGCTGTCCTCGCGTACGGTTGCCGGCAACGTCGCCTTCCCGCTGGAACTGGCCGGTACGCCGAAGGCCGAGATCGATGCGCGCGTGGCCGAACTGCTGCAGACCGTCGGCCTGCAGGCGCATGCGGACAAGTACCCGGCGCAGCTGTCGGGCGGGCAGAAGCAGCGTGTGGGCATCGCCCGCGCGCTGGCCACCCGCCCGCAGATCCTGCTGTGCGATGAGGCCACCAGCGCGCTCGATCCGCAGACCACCGCATCGGTGCTGGCGCTGCTGTCGAAGATCAACCGCGAACTGGGCCTGACCATCGTGTTGATCACCCACGAAATGGACGTGATCCGCCGCGTCTGCGACCGCGTGGCCGTGCTCGATGCCGGCCAGCTGGTCGAGACCGGCCCGGTGACCCAGGTATTCCTGCATCCGCAGCACCCGACCACCCGTCGTTTCGTCAGCGAATCGGAGCAGGTGGACGAGGGCACGCTGCACCGCGATTTCGACGCGGTCGGTGGCCGTGTCGTGCGCCTGACCTTTCTCGGCGCTGACACCTACGAACCCCTGCTCGGCAGTGTCGCGCGGCAGACCGGGGTCGACTACAACATTCTGTCCGGCCGTATCGACCGGATCAAGGACACCCCGTATGGCCAGCTGATCGTCGCCCTGGTGGGCGGTGACCAGTCCGCCGCGCAGGCCGCATTCGTGGCCGCCGGCGTGCACGTTGAGGAACTGCGTCGATGATCATCGCCACTGCTGGCGGCTTTTTCCGTCACCTGGATGCGGGCAAGTGGGCCGATATCGGCCAGGCCACCATCGACACCCTGCTGATGCTGGCCGGTTCGCTGCCGCTGACCCTGGCCATCGGCCTGCCGCTGGGCGTGCTGCTGTACCTGTTCGGTGCGCCACAGCTGAAACGCCGGCCGGTTGCCTACGGCGTGCTTGCGCTGGTGGTGAACCTGCTGCGCTCGGTGCCCTTCATCATTCTCATGATCGTGCTGATCCCGGTGACCCTGTTCATGATGGGTACCTCGCTGGGCGTGCGTGGCGCGATCGTGCCGCTGGTCATCGGCGCTGCGCCGTTCTATGCGCGACTGGTGGAAACCGCGCTGCGTGAAGTGGACCGTGGCGTGATCGAGGCGACCCAGGCAATGGGCGCCACCACCTGGCAGCTGGTCACCCGCGTGCTGCTGCCCGAAGCGCGGCCAGGCCTGATTGCCGGTGCGACGGTGACCACCGTGGCCCTGATCGGTTTCACGGCGATGGGTGGTGCGATCGGTTCCGGTGGCCTCGGTGATCTGGCGTTCCGCGATGGCTACCAGCGCTCGCATACCGACGTGGCGCTGGTCACCGTGGTCCTGCTGCTGGTGCTGGTGCAGCTGCTGCAGATGCTGGGCGACCGCCTCGTCGCGCATTACAGCCGCAGATAACAGAATGCCGGGCGGCGCCCGGCATCGTTGGGGTAGTGCCGGCCGCTGGCCGGCAACCTCATGAATTCCTGAAGCATCCTGCAGTTGCCGGCCAGCGGCCGGCACTACCGCATTCGATCAACGCACGTTCGGCACTTCGTAGCCCAGCTTGCCGACCTGTTCGGCGTGCTGCGGCACGCGCTTGAGCTTGTCGGTGTTCACCCCGTACTCGTCGCGCAGGCGTTCGGCCAGGTCCTTGTACAGGGCCTTGTCCATGTCAGGCGTGCGGGCGAAGATCCAGGCCATCTCGCGGCCCGGATAGCCGATCAGCGCCCAGGAATAGTCCGGCGCTACTTCCAGCACCCGCGAATGGGTCGGCACGACCCGGTAGAACCAGGTGCGCCAGCCGTGGTTGCCACTGTCGGGATCGACGCTGGCGCGCGCGCGGATTTCCTGCAGAGGCTCGCCGAAACCATCGCGGTAGCGATAGGTGATGGCGACCTTGTGGTCCTCGCGTAGCTCGTACTGGTTGACGCTGGCGACGTGGCCGCGTTCGATGAAGTTCGGCACGCGGCCGATCACGTACCAGGTCCCCATGAAGCGCTGCAGGTCGATGGCCCCATCTGCAGATGCTTCCGCGGCGCTGTTGCGGGACGACGGTGGGGAATTGGCAGCCAAGGCCGGACCGCCCAGGGACAGGGCCAGCAACACAGCGCAGAGCGGGCGGATCGAGGTCATGCGGGAGCGGGCTCCAGTGGGCTTGCCCGCGCATGGTCACTGTGTGCACGCAATCCGTCAATGGTGTCGCAGCCGGTGAGAAGCCCCGCAGCCAAGCTGGTCCGCATCGACCACCGGAGAATCCGCATGCGCACACGTCCCCGCCACCGCCCGCCAACTGAACGCGTCAGCGAACGTGCCGAGCCACGCCTGTTGCGGGCGGCGCCGCAGATCGCCCTGGCCGGGCTGGCCGTGGTCCTGGTGTGGCCGGCCGCGCGCGGTAGCAGTGTCTGGCTGGGTTGGTTGCCGCTGTGGCTGGTCGGCATGCCATTGGCGGCCTGGTGGGCACTGCTGCGCTGCCCGTTGCCAACGCTGGCCGCGTTCCGCTCGCTGCGACGCGACACCGGGCAGGCCCGGCGCTTCTCCCAGTCACGTACGCGCAAGGCACACCCCGCCACGGCCTGACCTTCGACACGGGGGCGGCCCCGGTGATCCATGCTAGCGTTCCACGGCTAATGACTGCCTGGAGCTGCAATGTCACGATTCGCTTCCGCCTGCCTGCTGGCCGGCATGATGACCGCTGCCTCAGTGGGCACTGCTGTGGCCGCTGAAGACACCGACCGTTACGCCTGGCTGGAGGACGTCACCGGCGACAAGCCGTTGTCCTGGGTCAAGGAACAGAACGCCAAGTCCGAGGCACGCCTGGCGCAGACCCCGGCCTTCAAGCAGATGGAGACCAGCATCCGCGAGGTGCTCGACTCGGACGCCAAGATTCCCGGCGTGCAGAAGATCGGCGACTACTACTACAACTTCTGGAAGGACAAGCAGCACGAGCGCGGCCTGTGGCGCCGTACCACCCTGGCCGAGTACCGCAAGGCCTCGCCGACCTGGGAGACCGTGCTCGACCTCGATGCGCTGAACAAGGCCGAGAACGAAAACTGGGTCTGGCACGGCGCCGACTGCCTGCGTCCGGATTACAGCCGCTGCCTGATCGCGCTGTCGCGCGGCGGTGCCGACGCCGATGTCACCCGCGAGTTCGACCTGGCCAGCAAGAGCTGGATCAAGGACGGCTTCTTTCGTCCCGAATCGAAGGGCGGCCTGAGCTGGATCGACCGCGACACCGTGTTCGTCTACACCGATTTCGGCAGCGGCTCGATGACCACCTCCGGTTACCCGCGCGTGGCCAAGCTGTGGAAGCGTGGCACGCCGATGTCCGCGGCCAGCCTGGTCTATGAAGGCAAGCCGGAAGACATGTACATCGCGGCGATGCACGATGACACCCCGGGCTTCGAGCGCAACCTGGTCAGCCGCACGCTGGCCTTCTACAACAACGAGATCTACCTGCGCGGCGACGATGGCAAGCTGACCAGGATCGACGCGCCGAACTCGGCCGAGAAGGGCCTGCACAAGCAGTGGTTGACCCTGGAACTGCGCGATCCGTGGACCGTGGGTGGCAAGACCTACGCCTCCGGCGCACTGCTGGTGACCAAGCTGGATGATTTCCTGGCCGGCAAGCGCGACTTCGAGGTGCTGTTCACCCCGACCGCGACCACCTCGCTGGCCAGTGCCTCGTGGACGAAGAACCACCTGGTGCTGAATGTGCTTGACGACGTCAAGAACCGCCTGTCGGTGCTGACTCCGACCGCCAAGGGCTGGCAGAAGAGCGATTTCGTCGGCGCGCCGGCCTTCGGCACCCTGGGCGTCAGTGCGGTCGACAGCAATGACAGCGATGCAGTGTGGTTGACCGCCACCGACTACCTGACCCCGACCACCCTGGCCATCGCCGACATCGGCAAGGCGCCGGAAGTGCTGAAGACCATGCCGGCGTTCTTCGATGCCGACGGCAAGGTCATCGAACAGCACTTCGCCACCAGCAAGGATGGCACCCGCGTGCCGTACTTCGTGGTGCACGACAAGGCGATGAAGCTCGATGGGTCCAACCCGACCCTGCTGTACGGCTACGGTGGCTTCGAGATTTCGCTGACCCCGGCGTATTCCGGTGGCATGGGCCGCGCCTGGCTGGAGAAGGGCGGCGTGTACGTGGTCGCCAACATCCGTGGTGGTGGCGAGTACGGCCCGCGCTGGCACCAGGCGGCGCTGAAGCAGAACCGTCACAAGGCCTATGAAGACATGGCTGCGGTTGCCCAGGACCTGGTCACCCGCAAGATCACTTCTGCCAAGCACCTGGGCGTGCAGGGTGGCAGCAACGGTGGCCTGCTCACCGGCAACATGCTGACCCAGTACCCGGAGCTGTTCGGTGCGGTGGTGGTGCAGGTTCCGCTGCTGGACATGAAGCGCTACAGCCACCTGCTGGCCGGCGCTTCGTGGATGGCCGAGTACGGCAACCCGGACACCAGCGACTGGGAGTTCATCAAGACCTTCTCGCCGTACCACCTGTTCGACGCGAAGAAGAGCTACCCGCCGGTGCTGTTCACCACCTCCACCCGCGATGACCGCGTACATCCGGGCCACGCCCGCAAGATGGCCGCGAAGATGATCGATGCCGGCAAGGACGTGACCTACTACGAGAACATCGAAGGCGGTCATGGCGGTGCGGCCAACAACGCGCAGGCTGCGCACATGTCCGCACTGGCCTACAGCTTCCTGTGGGAGCGGTTGGGCGGTAAATAAGCAGAACGGAAAACGCCGCCCCAGGGCGGCGTTTTTCTCGACCGGTAGTGCCGGCCGCTGGCCGGCAAACCAGGGATGCGAGGATGCTGCAGTTGCCGGCCAGCGGCCGGCACTACCGTCAGCGCGACCCGCCCCAGCTTTTCAACCCGCGCGCGATACGGTCCACCGCGTCCTGCAACCGCGGCACTTCCTGGGTATAGGCCAGGCGCACGTGCTGGTTCGATCGGTGGAAGCCGAAATCCAGGCCCGGGGTGAATGCCACGTGCTCGGTCTCCAGGAAATGCGCACAGAACGCCTGCGCGTCATCGGTGAACGCGCTGACGTCGGCGTACAGGTAGAACGCACCCTGCGGCTCCACTTCGATGCGGAAGCCCAGTTCGCGCAGGGCCGGCAGCAGGAAGTCGCGGCGCTGCTGGAAGGCCTGGCGGCGCTGCTCGAAGATCGCCATCGCCTCGTCGCTGAAACAGGCAAGGGCTGCATGCTGGGCGATGCTCGAGGCGCTGATGTACAGGTTCTGCGCTAGCTTCTCCAGGTCGGGTACTGCCGCCGGCGGTGCCACCAGCCAGCCCAGTCGCCAGCCGGTCATGCCGAAGTACTTGGAGAAGCTGTTCAGCACGAAGGCACTGTCATCGACCTGCAGCACGCTCGCTGCGTCCAGGCCGTAGGTCAGGCCGTGATAGATCTCGTCAACCACCAGGTGGCCGCCGCGCGCATGTAGCGAAGCCGAGAGGGCCGCCAGTTCATCGGCTGACAGCACGGTGCCGGTGGGATTGGCCGGCGATGCCACCAGTGCGCCAACGCTGTCGCCATTCCAGTGTTGCTGCACCAGTGAAGGGGTCAGCTGGTAGGCCGTTTCGGGACCCACCGGAACGAGCTGCGCGCCGCCTTCCACCAGCCGCAGGAAGTGGCGGTTGCACGGATAGCCGGGATCGGCCAGCAACCAGTGACGGCCCGGGTCGACCAGCAGGCTGCTGGCCAGCAGCAGCGCGCCGGACCCGCCCGGCGTGACCAGGATGCGTTCGGGGTCGATATCCAGGCCGTAGTG